>DASXLR010000027.1:0-23170 GCA_036496075.1 Paenibacillus sp.
GCGATATGCTCATTTTGAAACAAACTGGCGAGAATTTGCATTCTCTACCAAATGATTTCTCATTTGTTTTGACTTCACTTTCGTGAAATCTTTACTCACTCGTTGTTCAGTTTTCAAAGATCAATTTCTCTTTCGTCATCAGCAGCGTTTCTCTCTGACAACTTTTATATCATATCATGTTAACTTATTTAATGCAAGAACTTTTTTTCAGAAGTTTTAAAAGAAATTATATTATTCTATTAAAACAATCTGTCAGTCATTAATCTGAATAACGACTGGATAAATAATATAACACAGAACGAACTGGCATTGCAACTATTAATTTAAAATTCTTTCACGACCCTAAAAGCCAAAGAAAACCTCCAAAAACACTATACTAGTGAATTTGGAGATTCCTCTAAAATTAAAGCCCTTAGATTCCCTTTTATCGTTACCCATCCTTCACTTATCCATTAATCCAAGGATTATAACGTCTATGTCTGGTACTTTTAGCCTTGACTTGTTTTTTACGTGGTGTTGCATTATTTTTTTTGGCAGACTTAATTGTCACTTTGTTATCATCAACTGTTTCTTTACTTTTCACTTCTTCTCTTGAAACCAACAACTCATCAGAGTTCACAATAGCTTCCTCTACTGGATCAGACGCAGATACTCCAGCTTGTAGTAACTCATCAGGTGGTCGGCAACCACAGTCTTTAGGAGCATTATTCTCTGGCATTGAATGACCTGATTCAAATCCTGCATTAGGAAGTGTTTGATATGCACCCTGTACCTCGGTCTGTGGGTAAGTCCATTCATAAGGTGATGTGCATGAATAATATGGAGCAAAATTTACGGATACCGGTGCCACTGGCATAGGCGTAGGAGCACAGTTCAGATATTGAGAATTCTCCCCTCCTACTGATTGCGGTATATATGTCGGCATGTTATATGGAGTATAGCATTCTGGTATCGCATAACTCATTGGGTATACTTCAGGACAACAAAGCTGCTCAACCTGAGCATGAGCCCAATTGTTCGGTTGTTCGTAATATGGCGGACAGTTGTACTGTGTAGGCTGAGTAAATGAGCTATTGTCCATTAAACCTGGATAATATGAAATATTCTCAAAACCTGGAGATTTCATTTCTCCATAAGGCATAGGTTTCACTTCAAGCGGTTTCTCACATATAACCTCTTGAACTGGAGCTGGAACCGGAAATTGAATGTATACGTGCTGTTGCAGCTCTATATGTTCAACCTCTGGACATTCACAATTAGGTAAAGGTTGGACTGGCGCTACCGGCTTCTCATAGACTGGAACTGGAACTGGAACTGGAACTGGAACTGGAACTGGTGCTGGCATGGGTGGATTAGGATTAGGTAGAGGTTGAGTGGCTATTTTCTCAGGTTGAGGCACTGGCATTTCTGGGAGTTGGGGCAATTGAGGTATAACGGGTTGAGTAGGCTTAGGTGCGGTAATATTCTCCTCAGGAGTAGTCATATTCTCCTCAGGAGCAGTCATGTTCTCCTTAGGAGCAGTCATGTTCTCCTTAGGTCCTGTGTGAGTTTTACTACCTGGGATTGTCTTATCCACCATCTGATTATTATTCTGGGGCTGCTCTGTCACTCCTGATTTGGGGATATTCACAATTTCACCCAATAGCAGAGCATTAGGATTCTTCAGTTGCGGATTAGCATCGATCATTTCTTTTAGCGAAATGCCCCAAGCCTTCGATAGCTTCCACAGACTGTCTCCCTGCTTCACAGCGTGTTTATGGATAATCTGCTCAGGTGCTGGAACTGGAGTAGCTTGTGATGGAATTTTAACCTTATCGCCCACGCTCAATTCATTTGGATTAGAAAGTTGAGGGTTGGCCTCAATTAACTTTTCCAAAGAAACCCCATACTTCTTAGATAATGTGTATAAGGTTTCACCTTTCTTAACCATGTGTATTTTCACGCGACAAAAACCTCCTAAACTTCTTATAGGCAGAATATGGCCCGCCTTCGTTACTTTCATCTTATGCAAGTGTTGGGCGGATGACATCATTGATCACAAAAAAAAAAAAAATCCTTCCGCGCTTAAGCACGAAAGGATTCTATTGTATTGTTAAATAGTCATACCTATTTTATCTACGCTTCCCACACCTTATATCCATCTAAACTCACTATGTTGCGGAACTCTTCGAGTAGCTTCAAGGTCATAGGTCCAGCTTGACCCGATCCGATTACTCTTCCATCAATTTCTCTAGCCGCAATAACTTCAGCAGCTGTTCCTGTGAAAAAGACTTCATCGGCAATATACACATCATGCATTGTAAAAGGTTCCTCTTTAAGCTTATAGCCTAATTGTTCACACAATTCGATAATCGCCAATCTGGTAATACCTTCAAGTGCTCCTAGATAGCAAGGAGGGGTAAAGATGACGTTATTCTTCACTATAAAAATATTATCGCCCGATCCTTCTGTCACATATCCTTGAGCATTCATCATAATTGCCTCATCAGCATCTGCAAAGTTAGATTGCATTTTCACTAGAATATTATTCAAATAGTTTAACGACTTAATCTTAGGATTAAGCGCGTCTGGAATATTTCGACGTTGTGATACCGACACGGCTCTAAGCCCGTTAATATAAGCTTCCTCAGGATAAATAGCAAGTTGCTCTACGATGATAAGTATCGTTGGATTCGCACAACGACGAGGATCTAGACCCAGATTACCGACACCACGAGATACAACCAAACGAATATAACCATTACGCATATCATTGCGGCGAATCGTTTCAGCCATAGCTTCACGTATTTCGTCTTGGGAGAGTGGAATAACAAGTCCAATGGATTTGGCTGAATCATAAAGTCGACTCAAATGCTCTTCGCATTTAAATATGTTACCGTTGTAGATTCGGATTCCTTCAAAAATACCGTCCCCATACAAAAAACCATGATCAAACACAGACACCTTGGCATTTTCCTTCGTTACATATTGCCCATCTAAATAAATCCATTGTTCTGACATGAATTATAGTACCTCCAATTTTTATTTAGCATAAGTATAAATAGGGTAAACACCCAAAATACGTACCTGACATCCCAACGCTTCAATCTCTGCGATAGAAGCCTGTAGCAATACTGCATTCATATCTTCAAGTATATCAATATAAAAATAATAACTTCCAAGCCTCTTCTTCGTAGGACGCGATTCAATACGCGATAAATTCAATTTCCTCCATGCGAAGGCTGACAATACCTGATGAAGCGCTCCTGGAAAATCTTCTGGAAGTGTCACAGTAATACTTGTTTTCATTTGGCTGCTCGGACGCTGAAGCTCAACGGAATCCGCTCCAATGAGTACAAATCTTGTGAAGTTGTTATCATGATCTGTTACACGTGGTGCTATGACATCCAAACCATGAGTTGTCGCCCCAAGTAACGTTCCGATAGCAGCCCACCCTTGTCCTGAATGAGATTTGACGATTTCCACTGCCTCTGAAGTACTCCCAACGTTCTCCAATATAGCTTGTGGAGCATACTTACGTATAAACTGCTGACATTGTGAAGTCGCTACCGGGTGAGATAGTATTTTAGTGATCTTACCTAGATCTACCTCATCCTTATCGGAAAGAAATTCTTCCTGATTACCAATTAAGTTCTGTATTGAAGGATATACCCACTCCAGTTGCATGGGGATATCTACCTCGTTCACGAGCCAATCCATATGCAAGCTTACTGAACCTTCAATTGTGTTCTCAATCGGGATCACACTATAATCACTCTTTCCTTGAACTGTAGAAAGAAACACATCTGAAATTAGCTTATAGTGAACAAATTCCACGGGTTCATTTCCAAATAAGTGAACCACAGCTTCATGAGAGACCGAGCCTTCTGGCAGTAACGCTATTCGTTTCACGCCTTAATTTCCCCTTTTATCATATCTATGAACGTTTCTGACTGAACATCTGAATAAATAACAACTCCGTCTTTGGATGGCTCAAGCCATCTTACAGTTGCTTGAATACCATGTTCATTCATCGTATGAAGCAAATAGGTTTCTAACTCTTGTTTCCGCTGACTTCTTCGATCCACTAAAGCGAGCAAAGTTGGTCCTGCGCCACTCAGTGCAATACCCAATGCCCCATAAAGGTGTGCATCCCTTAAGATCATTGACATTCCCGGGACTAGACTAGCTCGATAAGGTTGATGCAACCGATCACTCATTGAGGGTCCTAGAAGATCAAACCTACCGTTTGAGAGCGCCGCTACTAGTAAGGATGACCGACTAATATTATATACGGCATCCTCCCTGCTTATCTGTTCAGGAAGTACCTCCCGAGCTGCAGACGTAGACAGCTGGAATTCAGGAATAACAACAAGTACTTCTAGTTCTTCATGTGGTTCCATTCTTATATAATCTGCATGTGTACCGTCCCAAATAGCTGTAATAATACCGCCGAACAATGATGCCCCTACATTATCAGGGTGCTTCTCAAGACCTGCCGCCATATCAAAGAGTTTATCATTACTTAAGGGGGACCCAATGAGAGCATTAGCAGCTGCCATCCCACCTACAATGGCCGATGCACTGCTTCCCAATCCTCTGGTTAGCGGTATTTCAGAATACATAGAAATTTCAATCTCCGGAATCTGCACACCCGCTTCATCAAACACCATTTGAGCAACTTGATATACGAGATTCGTCTTATCCTCAGAGATATCCTTCATTTCATCTCCATAGAAATGGAATTTGGTCTGTTCAGAGACTTTCATTTCGATCCACGCATAAAGCGATAATGCCATGCCTAACGTATCAAATCCTGGCCCCAAATTGGCTGTACTCGCTGGAAGCCTGACCCGAACACCTTCCGACCTAATCATACTCGTACCTCTTTCTGGAAATTTAGAATATACGGTTAGCCTTCAACACGATACACACTTTTGATTCTCCGAATAACTTCAAGCCCTTCAAAATGATGTAGCACTTTGTTCATACTTGCCTTACTCGCATCATGTGTGACAATAATAATCTCAGCTTCAGGATTATGTGCATTAGGCTGCTGCACCACGGATTCAAGACTAACATCAAAGTCAGCAAATACCTGTGTAATTTGCGCAAGCACACCCGCTTTATCATCTACATGTAACAGAATGAAGTTCTTGCATTTAATTTGTTCATCACTTTTCAGCTTTTTTTGTTTATAAGGAACGATTGCCTTGAGACCATTCACACCAAGCTTCAAATTCTTAATCACGGATACGAGATCTGCTACTACTGATGTTGCTGTAGGCATCGCCCCTGCTCCAGCCCCGTAGAACATCGTTTCTCCAACAGCTTCTCCGTATACATATACCGCATTAAAAACGCCATTAACAGAAGCTATCGGATGACTGCGGCGCACCATCGTTGGTTGTACACTAATGCTGAACTCTTCTTCTTCACGTTCTGCAATTCCAAGAAGCTTCATTTCATAGCCAAGACGCTTGGCATAGGCAATATCCTCTTTGCTAACCTGAGAAATCCCCCGCACACTTACATCCTGAAGTTCCACATTTGTTCGAAAACTAAGCGTTCCTAGAATCGCCATTTTACGGGCAGCGTCTAAGCCTTCAACATCAGATGTAGGGTCTGACTCGGCATATCCAAGCTGTTGAGCTTCTTGTAGTACATCATCATAAGAGGCACCTTCTTGGCTCATCTTCGTCAGAATAAAATTCGTTGTTCCGTTCACAATGCCCATCACTTTCAATATTCGATCTGAAGAGAATCCTTCAATTAATGTACGAATAATCGGTATCCCACCTGCAACGCTAGCTTCATAGAATACATCGCATTGTTTCTCTTGAGCCTTGGCTAGAATTTCAGAACCATGGAGAGCCATAAGATCTTTATTAGCTGTAATAATATGTTTGCCACGTTCTAGAGCTTCTAAAATATAAGCCTTAGTCTGCTCAATCCCCCCCATGACTTCTACAATGACATCAATCTCAGGATCACGAATAACATCCCATGGATCTTCAGTAAGTTTATTTGAATCGATCTGAATATCTCGAATTTTATCGCTACTTCTCACTGCTATTCTCTCAATAATGATGGGGGACCCCACTTGACTACTTAAATCCTCTTGGTTACCTTCTACAATTCGAACAACACCTGTACCTACTGTCCCTAAACCTAACAAACCTACTTTTACTGGTTTCATTTAACATACCCTCCCATGCTACTCATCCTTAACAGACTGTATTTATACAATAGTACATTTCTAACCTTGACCGATCATATGAACACGTTTAACTCCAGGGACTGCCTTCATACCTATAATCATATCACCAAGTTCCTCACTCATTCGTGAAATTTCCACCGATATGACCACATTCGCCATCCCTTGTAACGGGATGCTCTGATGCATCGTTAGAACGTTACCTCCAAAACCAGCTACAAGACTGAGCACCTTAGATAACATCCCTGAGCGATGTTCTAGGTCAATCGATATGGTAACAATCCTTTCACGTTCTAATTGGTTAATGAGATGAATCCCATCTTTATATTTATAAAAGGCACTGCGACTTAAACCAACTTGTTCGACGGCTTCATGTACCGTTTTTACTTCTCCGGCAGCAAGCAATTGCTTTACTTGCATCGTCTTGATGACAGCTTCTGGCAAAATATCTCCCCGAACTAGGTAATAGCGTTCTTTCACGAACGTCCTCTCCTCAAAGACTGCTGTTTGCGTATTGTGGACATTATAATAGATATTACCTTTAGAGGTCAATAGACTCCAATCTTTTTACATAAAAAAAAGCCGCATACAGTACTTTGAAAGTACCACATACGGCTATCTCGCTTAATAATAACTACTTCCTTCGACAAATTCGAACTCAAAATCAGCAATACGAACGATCGTTCCATCAACAGCTCCACGCTCACGGAGCTCGTGATCGACACCCATACTACGGAGAATACGAGCTAGCTTTAGAATCGCTTCATGTGAATTCAGCTGCATTCTTTTCATCATATGCTCGATCTTGGCACTATGAACAACAAAGGCCTCATTCTCACGAACAATAGTGAATGATTCTTCTTCTTTCTTGTCTAATTTGTATACTTTTCTTTCAGTCACTTCTGAAACTTCTTCAATCACAGGCTCCTCGGAAATCTGATCAAGGATGTCCGTGGCACGATACAACAATTCCTGAACGCCTTGACGTGTGACTGATGAAATTGGCATAATCATCATTTCTGGTCTGAGTTCCTGTACTTTCTCACGGAACGAAGCCAAATTTTCTTCCGATTCTGGCATATCCATTTTGTTAGCTGCTACAATCTGTGGACGCTTCATCAGACCCGGATTATATAGTTCAAGTTCTTCATTAATCTTGATCCAGTCTTCAAAAGGATCTCTTCCTTCAGAACCTGACATATCCACAACATGGATAATAACTCTTGTCCGCTCTACATGACGCAAAAACTCATGTCCAAGTCCTATACCCTCATGTGCACCTTCAATGAGTCCTGGTAGATCTGCCATAACGAAGCTACGACCATCTCCAACATCTACCACTCCGAGGTTAGGTGTTATGGTTGTGAAATGGTATGCACCAATTTTAGGAGTAGCTCCAGAAACCACGGACAAGAGCGTAGATTTACCTACACTAGGAAATCCGACCAATCCAACATCAGCCATAACTTTCATTTCCAATACGACATACCGTTCTTGGCCTTCTTCACCATTCTCAGCAATTTCAGGTGCTGTGTTACTTATGGTAGCGAATCGTGTATTCCCTCTTCCGCCTCGACCACCTTTGGCAATGACAATTTGTTGGCCATGCCGAGTTAAATCCGCAATAACTTCACCTGTATCATCATCTATCAATGTTGTTCCTGGTGGAATGCGAACAACCATATGCTCCGCATTGGCACCATGTTGGCTTTTATTGCGACCTTTTATACCGGGTTTTGCCTTGAAATGACGTTGATAACGAAAATCCATGAGCGTACGAAGACCTTCGTCTACTCGAAAGATTACATCGCCACCTTTACCTCCGTCACCTCCAGCTGGTCCGCCTTCTGGCACATACTTTTCACGTCGGAAAGCAACAAGACCGTCGCCACCGTCGCCACCCTTCACATACACCTTCGCTTTATCTACAAACATAACTTCACCTTCCTCATGTATCACACGGTACTCGCAGTTGAATCGAAGCTTGTGAAGATTGTAGCTGCTTCGTTGTTATTCTATCGCTCTGTACCACATTATGAATTTGCTTCTGCAACACTTCAGAATCAACCTGAGATCCTTCACCTTCAAAATGAGCAACAACTTCACCGTGCTCCTCATACAAAGTAAGGATGAGCTTCCGACTCTCCCCAGAGGGTGCAAGGTTACTATATTGATACGCTCGTATGGTCTGCATAATAGCAGAGACCCAAGTTTCACTGTCCTCTTGTCTCATTCTATCTGCCAGTTGAAGGTCATTCAAGACAACAACCTCAAGTTCAATGTTGCTTCCTATTGTGCGAAAGGACTGTAAGTAAAATACCAAGGAAGGAATTCCGAGCGTTGCAATCTTACTCTCAACTTCCATCCTCTCCTTTATTCTACCCACACATCCTACCGTTTTATCATGCTTTCCGAGCTGAATGTAACCATACAAAATTTGTAGATCATTCATCCAGTCATGTCGGTGGTGATTCAAAGTCTTAATAGCTGTCCGTTCAATACTTTGAATCACCGCACGCTGTCTTATTTCACTATCTCTTTGAATAAATCTCATTCCGATCCAGAGCACTGTAGCCACCCACAGAGTTAGCAGAATACCCCACAGTAGGGACTCGTACCTGAGTAAGAAAAACAAAGGAAACCATATGGATATAACAGCTAAAGCCAATAAACTTTTCCAGCATTTCACGGCTTCTCCCCGTTCTTCTTTATACAATTGGTTGATTTAACCAATTCCAAGTATACCACAGTCCCACTCTCCAAATCATCCTAAAACCTACAAAAAAGCCCCCGGCACTTATTGGCCGGAGGCTTCTTGTTCTAACTCTACCGTTACGATAGCAATTTAAGCTTCCATTGCTGCCGCTACAGGAGCGAGATCTACCGGGTAGACGCTCACTTTCTTGCGATCGCGGCCCCAACGTTCGAATTTCACAACGCCTTCCACTTTTGCAAACAAAGTATCGTCTTTACCGATGCCAACATTTGTTCCTGGATGAATTTTTGTTCCGCGTTGGCGAACCAAGATACTTCCACCAGTAACCACTTGACCGTCTGCACGTTTCACACCAAGACGTTTCGACTTACTGTCGCGACCGTTCTTTGTGGAACCTACACCCTTTTTCGAAGCGAATAACTGAAGATTCAACTTTAACATGGTTTCTACCTCCTTCTTTAAATAATAACGTCCTCTATTTGAATATACTCACCGTATGATTCAGCAACATCATTCAACATAACTACCATTGACTCCAGTAATAGCTGCACTTTGCTTGCCGTGAACTCATCCTCAATATGAGGTACTACTCCACTCAAGAAACCATCATGCATTGTAGCATCCAATAAGATACCCGTTAATGACTCGATCGAGTTAACCGTTCCAACTGTGACTACCGATACTCCAGCACACACAATGTCTTCTCCGGCCTTCGCGTAACCAGCATGTCCCTTCACCTTAAAGCTTTGGATAACTCCGTGACTATTTCTAAAAATACGTACGATTATCAATTCATCGCACCTTCTTATGCCTGGATTTTTCCAATTGTTACTTTAGTGTATGGTTGACGATGACCTTGTTTCACATGATAGTTCTTCTTAGGTTTGTATTTGTATACAACAACCTTATGACCTTTACCATGCTTCTCAGCTTTAGCAGTTACAGTTGCACCAGAAAGTAATGGTGTGCCTACTACCAAACCATTGTCACCAGAAACCGCTAGTACACGGTTGAAAGTTATATCTTCACCGTCTTCTACGCTCAATTTCTCAATGAACAATACATCGCCCTCTTGAACTTTGTATTGTTTACCACCTGTTTCAATAATTGCGTACATATTCTTGCACCTCCTTCATGTCTCAGACTCGCCTAGTCTAGGTGGCAGCACTATATACAACACTGCACTTCACAACCCGATCGGAGCGGTTACAGCATGTGTAGGAGAAATTTTCACCAAACACATACTAATAGATGATAGCACAATCAAGTGCATGAGTCAATAAACATGTAAAAGATTTATCCTACCTGTTCCACCACAAGTATCGCATGGGCAATAGAACATCATGGATGTATCATCCCTAACCTTTTTACGTGTAAGCTCAAGCAAACCTAACTTCGTCCATCCAACGACCTGACTCTTGGTTCGATCTTCCTTCATCCCCGCTTCAAGAACTTCAATTACACTCTGTCGGTTCTCTTCTTGCTCCATATCAATGAAATCAATCACTATAATACCGCCTACATCACGTAATCTAATCAATCTAGCAATTTCCTCAGCTGCCTGTAGATTCGTCAACGTTACCGTATCCTCTAGACTATCCCCGCCCGTGTATTTTCCAGTATTAACATCGACTACAGTCAAAGCCTCCGTATGGTCCCACACAATACTTCCACCACTGGAAAGTGTGACCTTACGGGCAATATCTTTTTCCAATTGTTCTTGCACACCATAGGCATTAAATATCCATTCAGAGTCGCGGTATACCCTCACCGGGTTATATCCAACACCTGCAATTTCCTCTAAGAAGGCTTCCGCATCCCGTGCTTCCCGCTCACTATTAATGATAAGTTCATCCTGAAACGGATCCAACACATCACGAATAAGACGCTGAACAATACTAAGGTCTTTATGTAGCAAACAAGGTGCTGATGATACCTCTGCACGCTCTTGTATCAATTTCCATTGTGAGCGTAAGAAATCCAGATCACCATGAATGGCGTCCGGATTTTCGTCCTGAGAAACAGTTCTTATAATGATCCCTTCACCACTCGCTCTCATTTGTTCACTTAACATTTTGAGACGATTCCGTTCACTTTCTCTTTGAATTTTTTTGGATACGGCTACATAATCCGCAATGGGCATATAAACAATCCAACGTCCTGGAAGAGAATAATGAGTTGTTACACGAGGGCCTTTACCTCGTAATGGCTCTTTCATCACTTGAACAACAATCTCTTGTCCAATTTTCAGTAATTCTTCTATCGAAGGTTTATCCTTCGGCTGCTTCTCAAGATGGGGGTGTAACACGTCATCAACATACAGAAAGGCATTCTTCTTATGGCCGATATCAACAAAAGCTGCCTGCATCCCTGGTAGAACATTGACGACACGGCCTTTGTAAAAACTGCCTACCAGACTTTGACTCTGGCTTTGGCTACGCTCAGCTGCGAACTCCACAAGCTTCCCTTCCTCCATGAGAGCCATCTGTGTGAACTTCGGTTCACAGTGAACAATCATCTGTTTCATTTCATGGATTCACCTCTGCTAGAAGAAATCTCATATTGGATATGAGATCTCAAATATTAATATTATTCTATTCCATGTTAAACGTCAGGGTAGACGACGGTCTTGGGCAAAATAAGCTGAAATAACACTTTGCTCTGGCAATACACCTTCAATTATACCTTGTTTATTCATAACATAGATCAAATGATACTTATCTCTTTTAAATAGACGTAGAATACTACCTAAATGTTTCGCTGAGTCAGCGATAATTGGATGCCCATAATTACCATTAATAGAATATTTTAGATATAATGGTTCTCGATTCATTAAAAACCTCATAAATCGGTAGGGTAAATTCTTATAGTCTACGAAATTGGAATAGAATAAAAATGCACCGATCATTAGGAGATTGAGTTGAATAGATTTTTCACCTTGAACCAACGGCAACAAAGAATACACGATGACAAAACTGCTTGCAACAATGCTAATTCTAGAGGACCACAGTAATGTGGAGTGGTAGGCAATATAACGACTAACGAAGGCTTGCGTAATTTTGCCCCCATCAAGTGGAAGAATAGGTAGTAAATTAAATAAAGCAATAACTGCGTTACCATGAATTACATAAGATAGAAATGCGCCATCTCCTGAACCTAACTCCTTGAAGATCATTGCGATAGCAATCATAATTCCGTTCTGTAGGGGGCCTGCTAGAGCGATAACAATTTCCTTCCAAACAGTCATCTTCCCCCCATCTTCAATCGTAACGACTCCCCCAAAAGGTAACAGTTGAACTGAACGTACACGAATACCGAATATCATAGCTGCACTCATATGTCCCATTTCATGAATCAACACGATCGTAAACAACGTAATTAATTCTATGAAGTGACCCGTCAATACGGAGGTTAGCATCACGATCACAAAAAGAGGATGTAAGGAACATGTTATCCCCCTAATATTAATCAAGATGAATCACTTCCGCTGGATCAATATACGTATTGTCCTGCTTCACAGCAAAATATAGGTTAGACAACTCAGTTGGAGTATGGGTCAACTGTCCCACAATATCTCCTGCTTGTAACCAGTCATTTACTTGAAGCTCAGTGTTGGATAAATGACCGTAGATTGCCACCATCCCACCACCATGCCGAATGGTAACTGTCTTCCCTGTTAAGGAATCGTCTGATACCTCAAGTACATGACCCGTTGCTACGCTTTTAACCTGAAGCGCCATATTTGAATCTCCTAATGGAGCAATTTCTATTCCTTTTAAACTTAACGCATAAGATTGAACAACATTCCCTTCAATAGGCCGTATGAATGATAGTGACGCGTTCATTTTCTGTGGCTCTTCATCTTGGCTATTAAAAATGGGTATGAATGAGGGCGCCTCACCAAAATGAGCCACATACCAAGCTTCCGCTGCCTGAAAATTCATTTCTCGATTCAATGATTGGCTAATATAATGTCGAATGGGCAATGCCCACGACTGTTGAATACGAAATACGCCCCAAATCATTCCGAACAACAGAGAACTAACTATCAATCGCCAAACAAAGCCTGACACAAATGAATGTTTATTGCGCCCTCCTTCTAACTCTCCCCATCGTCCACGTTCCTTTTTCCATAATGTTTCAGGATCCCTTTCTAGATATTCAGGCTGTTCAGAGTAGGTTGGTGGTAACTGATCTTGATGATCATGCAATCTAGTCGTAGGAGTAGGTGAGACCGGCAGGTTCATGAATTGTGGGCTAACATCGAGGAGTTCTTGTATGCGTTCCTGTCTACGTTGCTTCATCGATGAATTTTTTATCATCTCGTCACTCCCTCTTTGGAGGCTCATTTTACTCTCATTTTATGTAGGTTGTCCGGTTATTTAGAACAAGCTATTCCCTATAAACATAACAAGCGATAAGAATACGCCTCCTAGCTGCGTATTCTTATCGCTTGTTATGTGAGTGAGAATTTATGGTTTACAAATTATCTTTTAGAACCTTTGGCCCAGAACCCACCATGTAATTGAATAGGTTCAGTAATAACTATAAATGCCTTAGGGTCCATCTCCAGAATTGAACGATATAGTTTCTTTTGATTTTTACGTTTAGCTAGCACCTCGAACACCAACCTATCACCGTCTCTACCACTTCCTACCCACGCTGTTACACCATAGCCTAAGTCACGAAGACGGTTAGCCATATCGCTCTCTGGATCATTTAGAATGACTTTCATCGTAATATAACCAAGTGCAATTTTCCCCTCAAGCCATGAACCTGTAAGTACACCAAGTCCATAACCTATAGCATACACAGCAAGACTCAATGGCTGGTTCACATACTTCAGTACCATATTTAATCCCAGAACATATACGGTAATTTCAACAGTACTAAGAGCAGCCGCTAGATATCGTTGGCCCTTTAATGTGAATATCATACGTAAAGTAAAAAAAGACACATAAATAATTTGTATAATTAATATGGTCGCTAATGTGGTTAGCATGTAGGTCAACTCCTCAGGTGTTCAAATGCTTGAGCTATCCACAAGAAGAAACGGCTTCGTCATCCCCATCCTTAAGGAGACGGTAACCATTTCTCGTAGAAATAAAGAAAGACCAGTGCGTAGGCACTGGTTTAACAACATATAGCTTGTATTATCACATTCCAAATAACTTCTTAAATCGTTTGAACGCACCCTTTTTATTGTCCAACTGCATCAAAGGTACAGTATCTCCCAATATACGTCGCGCAATGTTACGGTAAGCAATAGCAGCTTTTGAGTCTGGATTCATAACGGTCGGTTCTCCGTTATTAGCTGCTTTAATGACATATTCATCATCAGGAACAATTCCAATGAGATCAATGTTTAGTACTTGAAGAATATCCTCAATATCTAACATGTCTCCTGATTTCACCATAGTAGGACGTATTCGATTCACAACTAACTTCGGTGACTCTATGTTGGAGCTTTCGAGCAATCCAATAATTCGATCAGCGTCTCTTACAGCCGCATTCTCAGGTGTCGTAACTACGATGGCTTTATCGGCTCCTGCAATGGCATTCTTGAAACCTTGCTCGATCCCTGCTGGGCAGTCAATAATGACATATTCATACTCTTTCTTCAATTCAAGAATAATATCCCTAACCTGTTCTGGGGAAATGGAATTCTTGTCTTTAGTCTGCGCTGCAGGCAGCATATATAATTCGTCGAATCGCTTATCTTTCACAAGTGCTTGATTCAGGCGACATCTTCCTTCGGCAACATCACATAAATCATATATAATGCGATTCTCCAATCCCATGACAACATCCAAATTACGCAATCCAATATCGGTATCCACCAAACACACCTTTTTGCCAAGCAGCGCAAGTGCTGTTCCGATATTAGCTGAAGTCGTTGTTTTGCCAACACCACCTTTACCTGAAGTGATGACGATTGCCTCTCCCATGTGCTACACCCCCTTAAACATGTTAAAATCCCGCCGTAACCGAATAATATTATTCATCTTGTCAATCTGCATCATACCATCCTGCAAGTACGCAAATTCCATACTCGTCTCTCTGGTCTCCCACTCATCAGGCGGGCGGCTAATGATTCCGGAAATTCTGAGCTGTGTTGGTGCGAAATGAGATGCTGCAATAATGGAGTCATTGTTACCTTCTACACCTGCATGTGCCATACCACGCAGAGCACCCAAAATATAAATATCTCCTGTACAAGTTATTGTACCACCCGGATTTACATCCCCTAGAAAAAGAAGTTGGCCATCATGATGTAAAATTTGTCCTGAGCGCACCATACCACTCATTACAGTGATACCACTCTCACTTTTTTCTGGGGGTAGTATTTCCGCTGATTCAACGGAGCGTACCAGTAGATTACCTTTTTGCTTCAGAATATCTAATATACTCTGTCTTTGATCTTCTGTTATTTGCCGTAACCCCAATTTCACATCCACGTGAATAATGGGGCCTGTCAAAATATTTTGGTGGCTATGCTCTAACTTATAACGAAGCTCAGTCAACACTTTCTCGAATTCGCACTCGTCATTAAGTAAGAAAACCAGGCCATCTTTGATGCCCTTAATCGTAACGTGATTGGATTTTACAGTCATAGGCCTGTCCCTCCCATACTTCTTTCATTTCGTGCATGGAGTCCTAAGTTCCTGCTTTGACCTCTAAAATGTCGAAATTGGTCTAAGCTGTCTTCTCATTGCTGCTGCGTTTATAAACCTTTTCCAATTGTGATCGTAGAGGAACATAGATGACTAATCCAAAGACAAAATGAAGAAATAAATTGGGGAGTATATGATTTACTAAAGCCCAATCGTACGTCATGTGACTCAACTGAAATATAGTATAAATACCATACAAAGTACTATCTAAAACCAAACTTCCCAGAACAATAACAGTCATCATAATCGGCATAGGAGCCCGCGGAGCTTGAAATATGAATCCCATTAAGTACGCAGAAAAACCCATCGCAAAAGAATATGTACCCATAATTTGGCCGTAATAAACGATGTCGTGCAACATCCCAAATGATAGCCCTAGAACCAATGCTGTATGCCGATGGTTATATACAGTAACAAATAAAATGACGATATAGACCAAATTAGGCACAACTCTAGTTTGCCAAGAATCAGGTACAAGCCAAGGAACAACAGCACCTTCTAAGATGAACAGAACAAATAACAAAAGGATAAGAATCGGTCTACGCATCATCACTACTCTTCAACCTCTGGTGTAAACACCACAAATAATTGCTTCCAGTCCACGAAGCTTGCAGATGGAGTAACCGTTGCTGTTCTCAACAATCCCATCGAGCCTACTTGAACACTATCGACAGTTCCAACCACAATCCCCTTCGGAAAAAGACCGCCACTTCCTGAGGATACAATGGTATCTCCTTCTTTCAATGGGTCATCGGCTTTGATACTTGTCATTAATAACTTCTTGGTCTGCTCATTGTAACTCTCAATAATTCCAAATGTTTTGTTCTTATTATCAAGTGCTGTGACAGAAATAGAATTGGTGTTAGGATCATTCGCATCCATAGTAGTGATTAGCTTAACCGTTGAAGAAAAGTTACTCACCTGACTAATTACACCGACAAGACCCTCTACAGAGGTAACAAACATATTGGGTTTCACACCCTCACGAGAACCAATATCAATCACTAAAGATCGGTTATTAGGATCAGAATTCACACTTATGACTTGTGCAATATTCCATTCATAATTATTTTTGGTACTCTGTGCAGTAGTGAATTTAAGATCCTCTTTAAGCTGTTCATTCTCTGTCTCCAGAATGTTGAAGTGGGTTTTCTCACGCGCATACTGTGCTAGCGCTATCTTCAACTTCTCATTTTCCGTGTAAATATCTCTCATGTTACCAACATCTTCAAACAAGCCCGCTATATAGCCAGCGGGCTTATAAAAGATATTTTGTACGAATCCTACCGTATCCCTGACAAACTTCTCGGGCCAAGTCAACGATACTCTAGGTCCAATGGTGAATCCCATTAAGGCAATAAACATAACTAAACTAATTAATATGACAAACAGTCTCTTGTTTCCAAGCATCTTAAACAAGTTTCAGCACCCTCTAACATTACTGATTTCTCTCCCATATTAGGGGTTGACACATACATTCATTTTACCGTCTTGATCTAGCAGAAGACTTAAACAAATGAATATTCTCCAGCGCCTTACCCGTACCAATCGCTACACAATCCAATGGGTTCTCCGCTACAATAACTGGCATTCCTGTTTCTTCAGCTAACAATTTATCTAAATTACGTAAGAGTGCACCGCCACCTGTTAATACAATACCACGGTCCATAATATCTGCCGCAAGTTCAGGAGGGCATTTCTCAAGAGTTACTTTAACAGCCTCAATAATAGCATTCACTGTATCTCCAAGTGCTTCACTAATCTCATCCGAAGTAATTGTAATCGTCTTAGGTAAACCTGACACAAGATCACGACCGCGAATTTCCATCGTCTCCACTTGCTCTAACGGTAACGCAGAACCTACTTCCATTTTCAATTGCTCAGAAGTACGTTCTCCGATCATCAAATTATACTGACGTTTAATGTACTGGATAATAGACACATCCATCTCATCGCCTGCTACTCGAACAGAACGACTTGTTACGATACCTCCAAGTGAGATAACGGCTACTTCAGTCGTTCCTCCACCAATATCAACCACCATACTTCCTGTGGGCTCCCATACCGGAAGATCTGCGCCAATAGCTGCTGCGAATGGCTCTTCGATAATATAGGCTTCACGTGCCCCTGCCTGCTTCGTAGCATCCTCTACAGCACGTTGTTCCACAGCCGTAATGCCTGAAGGTACACATACCATGACATTAGGATGACGTTGAAATAACGAACGTTGCTTCTGAGCTTGTTTGATAAAATATTTAATCATCGTTGCTGTAATATCGAAATCAGCAATAACGCCATCTTTCATCGGTCTGATAGCCTGAATGTTACCAGGTGTACGCCCAATCATTTTTTTAGCTGATTCACCTACAGCCTCAATACTCTTCGTATCTATTCTAATAGCAACCACAGAGGGTTCTCTCACAACAATGCCCTTACCACGGACGTAAACGAGTGTATTCGCTGTCCCCAAGTCAATTCCTAAATCTTTCGTGAAGCTACCAAACATGTTGTAATCTCCCTTTCCTCATCGATCTAACTTTATATTACATCATGCCCTTTTCCTTCAAACTCACATATTCTCCATCACCAATAATAATATGATCCAGAACGTCAATTCCCACAATACTTCCTGCCTCCACTAATCTGGAAGTCAGAGCGATATCTTCAGGACTTGGTGTAGGATCTCCACTCGGATGGTTGTGTGCACATACAATGGATGCACTGCTACATTTGATAGCAGCCCGAAACACCTCACGTGGATGCACAATGGAGGCATTGAGACTCCCAATAGAAAGCGTTTCTTGGGCAATGATGTGATTTTTTGTGTTTAGAAACAAACAAATAAAATGTTCCTTTTGCAAATACCTCAATTGCTCTCTCAGTACATCTGCTGCATCACGAGGACTACGAATGGTCACTGGATCGGCCATACGTGCTTTGACCAGTCTCTGTCCCAATTCAATAGCTGCCTTTATCTGAACAGCTTTTGCATTTCCAATTCCCTTGATCTGTGTTAATTCTTCGATGCTGAGGTCTACTAGATTCCTAATACTGCCCACCTGATTCAAAATACGCTGAGCCAAGTGAATAGCAGATTCTTGGTAAGATCCGGTCCGAAGCAATATAGCCAGCAATTCAGCATGGCTTAACGCATCTACCCCATAATGCATCATGCGCTCTCTAGGTCGTTCTTCATGGGGGATGTCGCGTAATAATATAGATTGCGACTCCACTTCTTTTCCCTCTTTTCCATTGATCTCACACAACACAAAGTGGAATTATAATACGTCTAGCCCTAATTCCGATAACATATCTGAAAGAAGAGATACCGACAATCCCACCACATTGAAATAACAGCCATCTATTCCATCGATCAGCGTTGCACCAAGACCTTGAATGGCATAAGCACCGGCCTTGTCCGATGGTTCCCCGCTGTTTACATAGGATTGAATGGTCTCTGCAGACAAAGATTTCATTGTCACTGAGGTTACTCGGTGATTCACCACTGTTCTTCCAGTCATTGCATCAATACATGCTACACCGGAATATACCTCATGAGTTCGACCCTGAAGTAATAACAACATCTCATATGCTTCGTTATCATCATTAGGTTTACCCATGACCTGATTGTCCAATAGCACAATCGTATCACTGCCTACTATAATGCAAGGTTCCTTATAGGGTGAAAACTTATTATACACCGTTTCCGCTTTGCGTAAAGCTAATCCCTCAACGATTTGCCGAGGGGTCCAGTCTGCAGGAGTATCTTCATTCACATGACTAGGCTGTATTTCATATGGAATGCGTAGGGAAGCAATAATCTCCTGCCTACGCGGTGAAGTTGACGCTAGAATAATTCGACGTGATTGTTGTGATATCAATGGAGTTCTCCTTTTTCGTCCTAGTTACAGTCTGCGATACAGCCACACGGAGACAATGATGCCGATCAAACTAAGCAGGCTGAGTTTCATTTGGATGGTAAAATCATAGCTAATAATGTCTAAATTTGCTTGAGGTGACCATTTAATCATAGTGGATGCAGTAAGAAAAGAAAGACTTTGGACAGGTTCAAGCGCTTTGGCAATCCATGCCCCTACTAGCCAGCCAAGCAGAAGAAACAATAATAGTAAACCTATGTTTTTCTTCATTCTTCTCTTCCCTCGCCATTTTTTGACACTCACATTATTATACGGTTAATTCAACTTCAATACAAACATAAATCCGATAGGGGGAAGTATTTCCATATTCCCTACCGGATTGAACACGCTATATTTTCACTTGAAATGCAATAAATATCCTTTCTTTATATCTCTCTAACTTGTTTTTATCATATCTATCAATTGCTTCTGACCCATAATGTATTGCATCATATTGGATTGTATCTCCCATAAATGCCCTTTAGATGTATTTTTATTATACTCTGTCACCGATGATAGTGCGCTGTTCATGGATTGTTCCATTTGTTTACCTATTACGTTTCCATCTGGTGTAATTCCACTTTGCATAGTTTTCATAGACTCTATCCATTGCTGATGTAATTTCGTTAATTCATTCGTCTCGTCACTACTTAAGGCAGTGGGCCGTTCAATTCCAAGTCGTGTAGCAGAAATATGACTTAATGAGGAAATCAATGCACTACTGACACTATAGTATCGGCTTACACTTCCTGAGTCTCCACTGAAGGCAAGCTCAGTAGCTGAAGGTAATTGAATCTCTCTTACATATAGCTCCACACCTTGTGCCTTCAATTGATTACTTAACAATTTGGCCTGCTCCCGGTCAAGAGATACCCCTGCATAGACACGATTCTCTTGATCTGGATCATTCCCTGCCGCAAGGCCTATTCCCAGTAGTTCTTTCTTAGCCTGCTCCACCCTGTCAACACTACTAAAGACACCGTACTGTAACATATAGTAAGTCTGAGGTTCGACATCCGCCTTAACCACCTTCATCTGTTCTCTTGTTCCAGCTTGATCAGGACTACTGATCGTTTCAGATTGTTGTGTTGACACAGGCAGTGCATCCTGTCCCATTATATTACCCATATCAAAAAATGAGAGCACCACAAATCCAAACAACCCCCCTGTTACTACTGCAGCTGTTACTGTACCAAAAACCTTCCATAGAGAAGTAGGACGATGAGGTCGATGTATTCCGTAATATTCCTTATTAGAACTTTCTTTCTCTATCTCGCTCGGCTGAAAATTAGATTCGTATAAAGAATTAGATTCGTATAAGGTATCCATTTCTTCCTCTTTAGGATCATATAACTGCTCAAAGTTATCGTGTGTAAGCTTCTCTTCCCAATTATCCCTCTTACTAAATGGATCTCCCCAACCTTCTAACGATTCAGGTAATACCGCAATATGGGAAGGTGTACGCTTCTTAGGAGCTTCTATAGGGAATTGTTCTTCTCTCCTCAGCAGCTCTACATCCCTATCCTCCTCTAGATCCGGTAGCCGTTTTCCTTCATCAAACCGAAATGTCATTTTTGCTTTATTCACCGTGAACACCTCACCTTGTCTTATCTTCTAGTATTAGATATATGATAGATTCCAAGAAGATATGTTCACTGACTGTTATAAATTCAAAGAGGCAAGTCAAGGGTGTTATCCTTAACTTGCCTCTTTGAACTTATGTTTACATGTCTTTAGCTAGCTCAGCGCCAACTTTCCAGATGTCGCCTGCTCCCATCGTTAGCACCAAGTCTCCAGATGTTACACGTTTCTTCAGATCTTCAAGTACTTCTTCCTTAGTAGGAAGGTATCTAGCGCCTGCGTTACTATTCTGTACAATGAGCTCAACTAATCTAGCTGAGTGTACACCTTCGATTTGCAACTCACCAGCTGGTGAGTAGATATCTGTGATAATGACTTCATCCGCTTCATTAAAAGCCCGGCTGAAAGCATCAAGCAAAAAGAAAGTTCGACTATATCGTTGAGGCTGAAATACAGCTATAATTCGCTTACCTGTAGCCTTAGCAGCACTAATCGTAGCCTCAATTTCAGTTGGATGATGCGCATAATCATCAATAATTAGAATACCATTCTGTTCACCTAATACTTGAAACCGCCGCTTCGCTCCATGAAATTCAGAAATGGCTTCCACAATAGAAGCGAAGGGAATACCTGCCTTTAGACAAACAACTACAGCAGCCATAGCATTGTAAATATTATAAAGACCTGGTACAGATAATTCTACCCTACCCAGCACATTCCCTGAATAACTCATAGTAAAAGAAGCACAACGGTCTCCAAGAACGATGTCGCTCGCCATATAATCAGCTTCTGACTTGATACCATACGTCGTTATGTTGCAATCCAGACTTGGAAGAATAGACTGAATATTATGATCATCACCACATAAAATAGCCGTTCCTTCCTTCCTAATTTGGTTCAAAAATTGGACGTATGCCCCTTTGAGCTGTTCAAAGTCACTGTTATAATTCTCCAAATGATCTGCTTCGATATTAGTTACAACACCAAGCCATGGGTGATATTGAAGGAAAGATCCATCGCTCTCATCTGCTTCAGCTACCACATGTTCTCCTTGACCTGCTTTGGCGTTTGTACCCATGTTCATAATTTCCCCGCCAATAATGTAGGTCGGTTCAACACCACACTTCTCCATTACGAGTGCAATCATAGAGGACGTTGTTGTTTTTCCATGAGCTCCTGCAACGGCTACACCTTTACGTTCATTTAGTAGTCTGGCAAGCATTTGAGAACGATGCAAGACTGGAATGCTAAGATTCTCTGCCTCCACTATTTCTACATTATCTTTAGACAATGCAGTTGAATATACAACCAGATCAGCACCATGTACTTGCTCTGCTTTATGTCCGATATATACTTTGGCTCCTTTGGCAGCCAATTTCTCTGTCAATTCTTGTGAAGCCACGTCAGAACCCGTGACTGTACAACCCATTTCTAACATGACTCGTGCAATGGCGCTCATCCCGTAGCCACCAATACCGATAAAATGAACATGTTCTGAAGTATTCAACAGTTATTCACCAACCTTTTTCAGAATCGGATTGATTTAAGAGAGATCCCCGCACGTCGGCAATTAAGTACAATGTACCGGATATCACCCCAAGATCCTCCTCTTCCGTCCGTAACTTCAATATTTCTAGTGCTTGTTTCCAATCTGGTTCAACAATAATTTGCAAGTTCGGTTTAGCATAATCAGGCTTAAGCCGTTCCACAATGTCCAATAATAAATGTACATCCATTTTTTTACGGAAGTTAGGTTCAGTTAGAATCAAGGTATCTACTATAGGCAGTATATGCTTCATATAGGATTCATGATGCTTATTAGAAAGCATCCCCATCATCAAATTTAATGATCGATATTTATAATGTTGCGGAAGGCTCTTCGCCAGAGTTATTGCTCCTTCAGGATTGTGTGCACCATCTACAACAATTCTCGGAGAACTCCCTATCTCTTCTAGACGCCCTGCCCAGAATGTATCTCTGAAACCTTTGAGTATATCTTCATCATCCATGACATAGGCACTATATTGACGTAACAACTCAAGCACCATCATAGCCCCCGCAGCATTAGCGACCTGATGCTCACCCT
>DASXLR010000028.1:0-87059 GCA_036496075.1 Paenibacillus sp.
CAACGAAAGAATGTATCTCTCGGTCGAGTGAACTTCCACTTTGAAGAGAGCCAGCAGGATAAAAAGACGATTGCGCTTCACCTTCATCCGAATGGAAATGGATTCGTCTATGCGGGCCTTCTACAGGGGTATGACTCTGACGAGAAAGGGTTTGTAAATATCCGAGAATTCGCTGCTGACGAATTGAAGACGCTCGTAGAGGCTTCCATTCATTCACTTTCTTCTAGTCGAGAAGAGGTCCATTCCGTAGGTGACCGCATTATGGCGGAAAGTAACTTTCATGAGGCAGAAGTGTGGACCAATGATGATGAGCAATTGCTTTCTCTCATTCATGATGATGATTTATGGTATATCTACACGGGTCAGAATGTGGAAATGGTATTTGAGACACTGAAAGAAGCAAAGGAATATTTGCGGGAAGAAGGATTTACCCATTCGAAGAAATAGTAAGGATGTGGCTTCATTAGTATTGTTGAATGAAATAGGATGAATTGTTACAGAGATACTCAAACAGGCAGTCGACTAATTAGTCGACTGCCTGTTTGAGTAGTTATTCTAGGGATAGTCAGAGGAAACAGCAATCTCTTATGAACATGAAGGATTGGATCAGAGGTGTAGCAGTTTAATTTTCATCATAGCACAAAATTAAAGGCTCTGAATCTCATTTTGTTGACGAAGACATGGTAGAACAAGAAGACCAATACATAGTTAAACTTCAGACCTGCCGTGAGTTGATGATGGATACTTTAGCGGTAATCTCAATGAAAGCCGGGATGTTGCATCTAGAAACGATCAAGAAGGTAACACGCAGTATTCATGTGATAGAGCAAGAATTATATAATGAACTGTTTCACATTAGACTGGAGAAAAGTTTACTTTCCAATAAGATGAGACAGATGAAGTAAGTGAACCTCTTGTTGAAGCAACCGAAGAAGTTTTCGATAAGCAATTTGCAGTTAAACGTGAAAGGGACGTAATTTGCTTGTCAGCAAGCTTTGAAGCATATGGAGTCGAAGGTGCGAATCGTTAATTTCTCTACCTCGGTGACGGGGCAGACGATTAGAGTGAATGGTGGATTTATTTAAGGATAGGAAACAACAGGCATTAAATAACAAAAAAAGTTTCTCCCCTTTTGCGGAAAAACTTTTTTTGCTTATTAATCAGTTTAAGTTCGTGATCATCCTGTCATTCCTTTATTGGTTGCTTAGAACTCTAAGGATACATATCATTCTAATTAGATGTCTCTGTTGATGCCGTGACTAAGGAAGGCTCAGGTTTATATTTGAAGATGGGAATCAGGATCATAGCGCCCACCAATAAGACAATACCGGATACACAATAAATTTCCACGAGTGGGAAGTGCTTTTTAAGGATTCCTGCAAACGACATCATGATGACCATCATTCCCATAAACATAGGACTAAGTACGCCGTTTACACGCCCAACGTAGGATTGTTCTGTCCATTGTAAGATTAGGGTATTGATACCGATTTGAATGCATGGCATAGTGAGTCCATTTATAAATTGTAACACTAACGTTAGAGGAACGCTTGTGGACAATCCCATACCTACGATACATAGGGCACTAACGCTCATACCAAATGCAAGCAGAATTTGTGGAGACACCTTTTTGGCAAGGGTCATGATGATTGCCCCACCAATTAGCATAGCAGCACCATTAACCATTAAGAAATACTGCAGGAACTCTTTCGGTTGACCTAGTCGCTCTGTGACCACAAACAGGCCCAGAGTCTGAATGATCCCAACGGAAAATCCAGCAATAGCGAATGCACCAGCGAGTACTCTCAACACGGGACTCTGCCATACGTAACGAAAACCATCAGCCAGTTCTTTACGTAAATTCAGGGTCTTGAGTTCACTAGTTTCTGCCTGCACTTCATCGGGTGGAAGACGGAAGAGCACGACGGCGGACAATAAGAAGGCAACACCCATCACGGCTATGGAGATATGAATACCAAATTGATTATATGAGAAAATACCGAGAGCAGGTCCCATGATCATAAAGATCGCGACAAGCGATTGGAACAATGCCATGCCTTGTTGAAGCTGGTCGGGATGTACATGTTGCTTGAATAACTTCATGACAGATGGCTGAGAAAACTGCGATAAAATGGCGGAGACGAAAGTAGCGAAGTAGATCATCTCCCACGAACCGTACAGTAGTGTCAAGAGGACGATTAGCACGGAAGCAGAGGAGAGGAAGTCACACCAAATCATGGTTCGTTTAGGTCTCCAACGATCGGCAAATGCACCTCCGATGAAGGAGAAGACAAAGATGGGCGCGAATTCGACTACCGAAATGAGCGAAATAGCCATAGGATCGTTGTTTGTTTGATCGGTGACAAACATGAGAATGGCGAAATTTCTAACCCAGATTCCGATTTGCAGGAATAAATTTGAAATGAGTATGGTTTGGTAAAACCGGTTCCTGAATAAATTACCACTCATGGGCGACGCGTGTGTCGCAGATACATTGGACATGGATATACACCCCTATTATAGTCTATATGGTTTTTTTTCCTATATAACCATAAGGCATTGTGGGCCACTTGGGAAGAGGGAATGAGAATAATAATACGAAAAGAAGCAATTTATTCTTAAGTTATAGCAAATAAAAGTTTTCCCTTTCTGCGGAAGGATTTTTTTTGCTTATTATTCAATCGAATAACGTGAATCACGTTATTACAATCGAAAGAAGCCAGTTTCTTTAAGAGAGGGATGTGGCTTCTTTTGTACACGCATAAAGAACGCGCTGTATACACATCTTAATAGGATAAGGGGCTGATTTAATTTAGATCGTCTCCCAAAGGTGACGTTGTGGCACACTTGTAATTATAGATATCATATAGGACAAAATTAAAGCCAGCCAGGGTATAATAAAAATTTCTATACAAGGAGTGTTACATTAGTGAAACGATTGTTCCTGTTGTTGATGGTGTTAGGATTATTTGCTACATTATTTCCATCGAATACGGTAGTAGCTACAGATGTCCCACATCACTACGGTTTCATAAAGAGTAAAAATGGTGCTCTACCCTCCATTGATAATGAAGCCTTTAAGGGGATACTGAAGGAAAATGGCGCTATATTCTTAGGGGATACAACGAAGAAAGAAATCTATCTGACGTTTGACAATGGTTATGAGAATGGATATACAGTAAAGGTTCTAGATATTTTGAAGGAGAAGAAAATACCGGCCGCCTTTTTTGTAACAGGACACTATGCGAAAGACCAACCCGAGTTATTAAAGCGAATGGCGAATGAGGGTCATATTGTTGGAAATCATTCTTGGGGGCACCCAGATATGAGCCAAATTTCTAATAGCCGTGTGACAGACGAACTTGAAAAACTGAAGAATCAAGTCTTAGAAACAACAGGGCAGAAAGAAATGCGTTTTATGCGCCCACCCCAAGGTATTTTTAGTAAACGAATGCTTGAAGTGAGTAAGGAACTTGGGTATACGAATGTATTCTGGTCTATTGCTTATAAAGACTGGGATCCTAAGGATCAAAAAGGTTGGAAATATGCGTATGATCATGTCATGAAGCAGCTTCATCCAGGCGCCGTAATATTACTTCACTCTGTTTCTAAGGATAACGCAGACGCTTTGGGACAAATTATCGATGACACCCTTAAACAGGGATATGAGTTTAAAGGCTTGGATCAACTGACCACTAAGAATTATTGATGAGAATTATAGGATAAATAGTGAGTTAACAAAAGAGCCGTGAGGTACGAAATAAACGTACTTCACGGCTCTTTTTTGTGAGATAATTTCGAGTTATTTAATTGTGATACTCATTTAACGAAAACCTTTATGTAGAAATAAAAAGCTCGACAGAATTAAACAAGTGAATATTATTATTTTTTCAGAAGTAGACTTCATTTAATGCAGTTAGAAGAGCATCTTAAAGAAAACTTCTAGCACTGAACGGTTATTTTTGTTGTTGATTGAATCTTTCACAGCTGGTGCTTGAATGGACAGTTCAATTTGTTTAGGTCCACTGTTAGGAGAATGGATCATATACAATGAATAATCAGAAGTAGATGTGCCAAATGCCTTGTCTACCATAAAATATAGTGTATCTCCTATGGAGACGGGGCGATTCGTAAATTCGCCAAGCGATGTCAGCTGCTTCTCTTTAGAAGTTGACGGTTCATAAGAATATAACTCATACTCGAATATGCCTTTGTCGTTCGTTCCAGCAACGGATTGGTAGTAGAGGAGATCTGACTTTTCGTTCCAAGTGAAATCGTAAATATCTCTCTCGCGTGTAGGTGAGATGACTTTGCCTTCAGATTTTGTATCGTTAAGTGGGAATTGAAAAATCTTTTGCTTCGCGTTGGATATATCCTTAGCAGTCTTAGCATGTGCGTCATCCATCATCGCGACGTAGATGGATTGCCCATCTTTGGCTATTTGAAGGGAGTCTAATTCGTATTTCTCGAGATATGTATGCCTGATAGGTTCTTCTTTGGTTAAATTTTGCTCATACACATCGAAATCATGGGCACGTTTGGACGCGATGGGGGAGTAGTTTTTGAAACTATCCGCTTGTAGGAAAAAGACGGAATCTCCATCAGGAGCCCATTCAATCTCTGTGATATTACCGTCTTTTTCAAGCAGTACGGTGGTCGCGCCCGTGAGAAGATTGACGATCTTGATCGAGCTTTTAGGCTTAGAGGAGCCATATGCGTTAGCTTCAATGAATGCAAGACTGGAGCCGTCTGGAGAAAAGTCTGGGTCAAGCAGTCGTTCATTTGAGTTAACGAGTATTTCTTGTTTGTTTTGCTTTGGATCATAGAGATTCAGGGAGTTTATCTTACCTGTGGAGGTCACATATACGATTTGACTTGCAGAGACATCATAAGCACCCGTTAAAGGAGATTTAACGTCTTCCGCCAGAGCAGTCTGTTGTAATGGTATTACAGTACTCGCTCCAATGAATAAAATGGCAGACAGAATCGATATACGTATAGCATGAATATGGGGAGTGAATAATCTCATTAGAATCCTCCTATTGGTAATATTTATTATAATTATACTGCAAGACATGTTTATTTACTTGATTAGATCATTTTTCTAAAAAAAATTGTTGGGTTAAAGCTCCGAGTAAAGGTATTATAGATATAATTAGACTAAAGATATAGGAATCATTTATTCTAAATACGTATTATTGGAGGCAGGGTATGAAATTTATAAGCACAAGAGGTCATGTAGAGTCCCAAGGGTTTATTGATACGGTGCTCATGGGTTTGGCTGATGATGGCGGACTGATGATTCCGGCGGAGATCCCGGTCATTTCACCAGTTACTCTGAAAGAATGGAGTAAATTAAGCTACAATGAGCTATTTCTACAAATCTTCTCGCACTACACGAATGAAGAGATTCCTTATGAAGATCTGAAGGAAATGGTGAATAAGAGCTACGCTAATTTTCGTGATTCTGAGGTAACACCTGTTAAGAAAATAAATGATTCGCTCTATATTCTAGAATTATTTCATGGACCTACGTTTGCATTTAAGGATGTAGCGTTACAATTTATGGGTGAATTCTATTCTTACGTATCCCAGAAGCAAGGTAAGATCATTCATATTCTTGGAGCTACCTCGGGAGATACGGGAGCGGCAGCAATCCAAGGCGTACGAGGGAAGGAAGGCATTCGCATCTGTATCTTGCATCCTCACCAGAAAGTAAGCAAGGTGCAAGAGCTGCAAATGACAACAGTCGATGATGAGAATGTATTGAACCTTTCAGTAAAAGGGAATTTCGATGATTGCCAGAAGATAATTAAAGAGTTGTTTGCAGACTTAGATTTCAAAAGTAAACATCATCTCCGAGCGATTAATTCGATTAATTTTGTTCGCATTTTGGCTCAAACAGTCTATTATTTCTATGCATACTTTCAAATCGACCAAGGAGAGAAGTCGAAGAAAGTTAACTTTAGCGTCCCATCAGGGAACTTCGGTAATATCTTCTCTGGTTTCTTAGCGAAAAAGATGGGTTTACCTATTCATAAATTGATTATTGCGACAAATGAGAATAATATTCTTGAGCGGTTTGTTCAAACAGGCGAATATAAGCCAGGTGACTTCAAGAGCACGCATAGTCCTTCGATGGATATTCAGGTGGCAAGTAATTTTGAGAGATATCTCTATTATTTCTTGGATCAAGATGCAGAGAAAGTATCCGATTACATGAAGAAGTTCCAAGAAGAAGGGGAAATTGTGATTAGTCCAGAGGATCTAGATCGCGTGAAATCCGACTTCGAGGCTTATGGTGCTAACAACGAGCAATGCTTAGAATTGATTAGTAAGTATAAAGCTGATTATGGCTACTTGCTAGATCCACACACAGCTTGCGGTATTGCGGCTTATGAAGAATATAATGGTGAAGATGAGATTTGTATCTCATTCGCTACGGCACACCCTGCTAAATTTGATGAAGCGATCACACAATGTGACATCAAGCAGGAGTTCCCAGCAGAAATTGAACAGTTGTTCTCCATGTCACAACACCAGTCCGTTATCGATCATAACAAGGAAGAAATCGTAAGACAGCTTGAAGCATTTTACGAGAAATAGAGATAGATAACATAACGACAGAAATAATGTCGAGAAACAAAAGGAATAGCCTACTGACAGGATCACATGTCAGTAGGCTATTCCTTTGTGCGAAGGTACCGAGGACGGTATAGGAGAAGGAAGAAATGGATTATACGATTCCGAGTCGCATCCGGTAGCTGAATAAAATGTCACGGGATTCCCCAGCAAATACCTGTGATACATATTCACGAAACTCCTGTACTTCAGTGTGGAGCTCTTCCGCACCCCATTTGAGGGCGGTTTGCAGCCCGCCTTGGCTGAAAGCAATGTTCACGTATCGGTCTGCATCGCAGAGTTCCCAATGGTGGAAGACGACTTCTCTGGCGAAGCGGAACAATCCGGATTCCTGAATGTGCTGTAAATGATCATCCTTGTTCCACTTATACGAATGCTGTTCCTGCGGAGCCAATTGTGCTACGCGGGCATCGGCCTGGGCGATCAGTTTCTTATACCGTTCTTCAACCGTCCAGTCGAAGATGGGCGGCCAGTCGCAGTCATAAGCGGCGAAAATACCTCCAGGACGAAGAATACGGGCGAATTCGCGCAACGTGCTGTGCGGCTCCATCCAGTGGAAGGATTGCGAACAGGTCACGATGTCTACACTCTCGGATAGTAGTCCCAATTCATGAGATAATTTATGCTCGAATTGAAGGTTTGACGGCTTCCCACTTGGATAATGCAACCTCACGCATATCATCGCTAGGCTCAAAGCCGATGATGTGTTCTGCTTTATTCAGCCATATAAGTGAGGATAGACCTGTGCCACATCCGACATCCACAACCGTTTGGGGATTGCTACGTAAATAGGTTGTGAGGATTTCAACAACTTCCTGAGGTGCGCTTGGACGATTCTGATCATACAGTGCACCAAAACCGGCAAAACGTTCAACATTGTTTTTTCGTACCTCTTCAATCACTGGGTACCACGCTCCTAAATGAATTTCAGTGTCTGTATAACTTCGATAATGAGGTGTTCTAATCCTGTACAGTAGGAGGGATTGACATAAAGTTACTAAAAATATACTCTGAAATTATGGCTATAATCCATAATCATTGCTTGCCGAAAACAGAGTTCTATGCTGATCGTAGCGGTCAGTGATCACCCGAAACATATCTCGTTAAGTATGGAGGAGCATAGCATGGAGGACTTGATGAAGTTAGAACATATCTCGAAGGATTTCGATCAAAGGCCGGTGCTGCGAGATGTGACTTTTTCTATTGGCCAAAAGGAGACAATAGCCCTGATCGGTGCGAATGGATCTGGGAAAAGCACCCTATTACGCATCATTTGTGGTCTAATAAGACCTTCTAGCGGTAAGATTCATAGTAACTTTGCCAAAGAGACGAGAATCAGTTATGTACCGGAGCGATTCCCTAAATTACGGCTAACCCCTCAGGAATATTTGTTGTCTATGGGCAAAATCCAAGGATTGAATAAGGATTTTTTGAACCGCCGAATAGAGGAATTGCTTGGACAGTTTGGGTTAACGGAAGCTAGGGGCAACCGAATGAATTTTTTCTCAAAAGGGATGCTTCAAAAAATTAACATTATGCAGTCGCTTCTGGCTCGACCCGACCTGTTAGTATTGGATGAACCTCTATCTGGTTTAGATGCTGCATCGCAGCAAGATTTACGGCGCTTATTACAAGAGCTGAAACGACAGAATATCTCCATGATTCTGACGTGCCATGAGTCTGTTCTATTGGACGAGTTGGCAGATCGTGTCATCTCCCTACAGAAGGGAAGAGTTGTATTGAGTACGATACAGGTTCAGAAATCTTATGCCATGATTCATTTCAAGCTCCTCTCACATACTTCTATCTCTGATCTGGAGCAATTAAGGGGAGTGGTGAAATTGGAGAAGGTTGAAGGAGGCTATCATGTATATGTTGAAAGTGAAGCTTCAGATCAGGTCTTATTAACGATACTAAATAGCAGTGGATCGGTATTGTCGGTTACTCCAACAGAACACAAAGAATGGATAGCCAGCGATTCACTATCCATGGATAGGAGGGAGAAGTAAATTGTATAAGAATTTATTGATTTATTTGCTTCGCAACTACAACCGATCTTATAGATTTATTCCACCGTTATTCACTTATTTAATTTTTGTAGGGCTGTTCTATACCTATAGACCGAACCCAGTGATGGGAAGTTTCGCGGTTACTGCTGTGTTATCTTTCATTGTCACGGCGTGGATTTGCTACAGCTTTATGCAGTCTGAAAGTCCGATCCAAGAAGAAATAACGCTATTACACTTGAGAAGTCCAGCAAAATATTACATAGGTTTAATTTCGTCGATACTTCTAATGAGTCTGTTGCTGCTAATTGTTGCAATGGCGTATCCGATTATTGGCGATAGATTTGACAGGCCCATTGGAAGTGAGGACATCATTGTCGGATTTCTTTCCCATTTGGGATTATCGTTTCTTGGAGCGGCGATAGCGATCTTTTTTAATAACAAATTTGTCAGTCGGTCCAGTGTCGCTATAGGAGGTATTTTATTCGTTATTATTCTGTCTTTTTGCCAAGGGAGCATCACGAGCCAATTGGGTCCTTCTTTGGAATGGATCACTTGGATTCTCCCACCTACATTTCATTCGATGAATCTGTTAATGAACTATGAAACGTATTCTGGTGGAGAAATGATCTGGTTGCTAGCTGTACCCTTTATATATTCGCTTATCCTATTTACGATCTTTGTCCAATGGATGAAACGGAAATAATCGCAAAAAAGAATTGACACTATGAAAAGAAGATATTATGATAAGCACTTAGTGATAATGATAATTATTATCAATAATGATATAAACGCTGTTATGAATCACCTATTGAAACAGATAGATATAATAGAGGGGGAAGGTTTCATTGCGTACTGTTAAATCTTCAGCATTCATATTGTTATTATTATTGGTCTTAGTGGTTTCTGCTTGTGGAAATCAAGGCTCAAACACGAAAGGTAACGCTTCGGCTACAGAGACAACCACCAAGGATGGTGATATCTCTTCAAATGGGGAGACAACGAGTGGTTCTACAGAGACAAGAACCATAACACATGCATTGGGTGATTCAATAATCACAGGTGTCCCGAAGCGTGTTGTCGTATTGGAATGGTCTTATGCAGAGGATGTTCTTGCACTTGGTGTTCAACCCGTTGGCATTGCGGATATCAAGGGTATGAATCAGTGGGTTAATATTCCCGTTAAGATTGGTCCTGATGTGACAGATGTAGGTGATCGCGGGGCGCCGAATATGGAGATTATTGCTTCTCTTAAGCCGGACTTGATTATTGGGCTCAAGACAAGTCTTGAGAGCACATATAAAGAATTAAGCAACATCGCGCCAACGCTCACTTTCGAACCTTATCCTGCTGAAGGACAAGATGATCAATATGTAGAGATGGAAAGAACCTTTAATACGATAGCTGATGTATTGGGTAAAAAGGCGGAGGCTGAGACGGTTCTTAAGGATCTAGATAAAACTTATGAAGATGCTAAGGCCAAAATAGTAGCTGCTGGAAAAGACAAAGTCCCTTTTACACTCGTGATGGCTTATAGCAATCAGAATGCAGTGACATTCCGGATATCTACAGATAATTCTATGGCTGTGAAAATTCTGGAGCATATCGGCCTGACGAATGCTCACAAATCAGATAAGTTTGAAATATACGGATTTACAACTGCGGATGTTGAAGCATTACCAGCTCTACAAGATGCAAATCTCCTACACATGATTCAGGACGATGACAATGTGATTGAGAATCAGTTGAAGGATAATCCTGTGTGGAAAGGGTTAAATTCTGTGAAAGAGAATAGAGTTTATGCTCTTGGAGGTGACATGTGGCCATACGGCGGTCCACTGTCCGCACAAATTATGGCACAGAAAACGGCTGACCTACTGACTCAATGAGTTCGCTCAAGAGGGGGTTCGCCTCGGGTTCAGACCCAATGAACATCCATCCAGCCCAGCACGCTAATTCAGGTGCGGGCTGGAAGCCGTTATGGATGTTGATCGGCGGTATTGTAACTTTGTTGATCATTATGTTCGTCAGTCTTACTCAAGGGTTAGCGAATATATCCCTAAATACGGTTGTGCAATCTATCTTCTCACCACAGGATATCGCAGACCACCATTTGATACGTAGTGTTCGGATGCCTCGTACCGTGATGGGACTTCTATCAGGAGCGGCATTAGCAGTATCTGGTGCCTTGATGCAGACGGTTACACGTAATCCATTAGCTTCTGAGACCACTCTCGGGGTAAATGCAGGGGCTTATCTTGCCGTCGTGGCAGGTATGATTTTCTGGCCGGCGATGCATCATCAATATGCGCTTCCACTAGCCGTCATGGGTGGAGCCATGGCGGCGATGGCTGTCTATGCCTTGGCTGGATGGGGCAAGAGCACGCCTATTCGGATCGCACTTTCTGGAATGATTGTTTCACTAGTTATTTCATCGGTGACGAGTGCGCTGATATTGTTAAATCAACAGACTACCCAAGGTATTTTTCTGTGGGGATCAGGATCGCTTATTCAGAACGATTGGGATGGCGTACTCTTCTCTTGGCCTTGGATTGTTGCTGGATTGACGGCGATGTACCTAGCATCTCGAAATCTGGATATCCTTACACTTAGCGAGGATGCAGCACGTTCTTTAGGACAAAAGGTTGTCTTTACAAGGTTCTATACGATGGGTGCGGCTATTCTTATAGCCTGTGTGAGCGTGAGTATCGTTGGACCGATAGGTTTTATTGGTTTGATAGCACCGCACTTAGTGCGTTTATCTGGTGTGACTAAACATAGATGGCTGATTCCGATTACAGCTATGTGGGGAGCGGTTATTCTTGTAGGCGCAGATACGGTGGCCCGAATTTTTGTGGATGCTTATGGGGAACTACCCGTTGGGGCAGTAACTGCTGCTATTGGTGCTCCTTGGCTCATTTGGCTTGCGATGCGGGTATCACGTAATATAGGCAGTGGAGAAAACGCTGGCACATCTATGAATATCGGCCATAATTTGAGATTCGGGTCTTATAGACTATGGGTCATTGTATTAAGTATTCTCTTGCTTGCCGTTTGGACGTTCAGTCTTATGAGCGGAAGTTTACCTATTCCTTTAACACAAGTACTAGCGGTATTAACAGGTCATGGTGAGGATATGTATCGGCAAATCTTAATAGATTTCCGTTTACCACGTTTATTAACAGCGGGTCTGTCCGGAATGGCGCTAGCAGTAAGCGGAAGCCTGTTACAGAATGCAGTGCGTAACCCGCTGGGTGACCCGCAGATCATAGGTGTCACGAGTGGTGCTGGAGCGGGAGCATTGTTGATCATCGTTGCGCTCCCCCAATTATCCATGGTTTGGCTACCTGTTGGCGCAATACTTGGAGGTATGGTAGCTGCGACCATTGTATATGCAGTATCTTGGAGAAGAGGACTGAATCCTACGATTCTGACCCTCGTAGGCATTGCAGTAGCTGCTGTAGGTTCTGCCGTAATCAATCTTATGGTTGTCCATGCCCAATTAGCTGTTGCACCTGCTCTAGCCTGGATGGCAGGAAGTACGTATGGACGAGGTTGGAAAGAGGTGTCAATCATTTTGCCTACCGTTCTAATTCTATTACCACTAGCCTGGTTGTTGGGACGTAAGGTAGATCTTCTATCTTTTGGAGACCAGAGTTCAGAAGGACTTGGTCTAAATGTTCGAAATACAAGATTACATGTAGCCATAATTGCTGTATTACTGGCTTCGATCGCTGCTGCAAATGTGGGAGCAGTTGGTTTTATAGGATTGTTGGCACCTCATGCAGCACGGATGCTTGTTGGATCGAATCATCGCAAGGCTATGGTTATTTCTGCACTACTTGGTGGCATACTACTTGCCGGAGCGGATTGGATAGGTAGAATTGTCTTGACTCCCAAAGAGCTGCCTGCGGGTATTGTTACTGCACTGATTGGGGCGCCCTACTTGTTGTTTCTTATGTGGAGCTCTACTCGGATAAAATCTAAATAAGTTATTGAATATAAGAAGTTTCGGAGAGATTGATCCGGAACTTTTTAGTATGATTTAATCTTCTAAAAGATGACGAGAAGAGGATTAGGGAAATAGGCAAGGAAATAGTATACTATAGAAGACATATTTAGTAATAATACAATAACTTAATGGATGGTTTATAAAGAGGAGGAGAATGAATGAGTGAAGCATTTTTGTTCAGTCTAATCGAAAAAGTGAGAGAAAGCACAATGAAGCAAGTAGAAAATGTCCCGGAATTCCAAAGAGATCTTGTACCTACGGGATTTAACAACAGTCTCCGTTGGCAGCTTGGACATATTATTACGGCTGCTGATAGAATCATACTTGGTTTTGCGGGTATGGAATCTAAGATTCCAGACTCATATGCCAAGTTATTTGGGTATGGAACTAAACCAGCAGATTGGCAGGACGAACCACCCCATTGGGATACTCTTATTCTTCAGCTGCGGGAGCAATTTCATGCTCTACAAGAAACAGTTCATGACAAACTAGGTGAACCCGTAGCCGTAAAGGATAACTTTGCAAAGGCAGAAACGATTGGTGATCTAGTACAGTTGAATATGTCTCATGAGAATTTACATTTGGGTATGATCACAGCTATGGTGAAAGTGTTAAACCTGAATATTCAGTAATGCGATTGAAGGTATCCTTGCTCGCTAAAGTCATGTCAGTATGACAAAGAAGAAGCGCGAATGAATAGAGCGGTATAGGTAAAAGAGATTGATAAAATGACTTATCCAAGTCATTTTGTCAACCTCTTTTTGTTTGTTTTTACAATGCTTATTACACTCAATGAAATAAGACGTGGCCGACAGCAATACGCTGCAGGTCCACATTCACTATACGACTTCATTTCCCTGATCGGGAAGAACGAATGAGACGGTAGTCCCTTGCCCCGGTTGGCTCTGGATATCCAATCCTTTACCATACAACTGTTCCAGTCTTCGATTCGTGTTGATAAGTCCGATTCCTCTGTTTTCCTTGCTTGAATGTTCTAGAAGCATATTTATTTTTTCTTCATTCATTCCCTTACCGTTGTCTATTACCTCGAAGAAGGTTCCTCCGTGTTGGCGATGAATTCGGATTTGAAGCGTTCCGCCCTTGGACTGGCTTAGCAGGCCGTGCCGGACCGCATTCTCAACCAGTGGCTGAATGGTGAGTGGTGGCAGCCGCAGGCGAAGGTCTATGTCTGGCTCAATCTCCCATAAAATATCCAGCCTGTCGTTAAACCGTTCTTTCTCAATAAAGAGGTAGGCTTCAATGAGTTCCAACTCGTTGGAAAGCGGGACAAGCCGTTCTAGATTGATGAAATTAAAGCTGATTCGTAAATAAGACGAGAAGGCGTCACCCAGTTCACGCATTCTCTCCGTATCAATATAGCTCAAGGCCATAAGCGAGTTCAGGGTGTTGAACAAGAAATGCGGTTGAATTTGTGCCTGAAGATAGGCGGCCTCCATGCTCAGCCTTTCATTGAAGGACTGTTTTAACGTTGTCAACGACCAGACACGGTATTTCAGTTCCAGAGAATCAACTGGTTTGGTCACATAATCGTTGGCACCAGACAGAAAACCACTGTAGATGTCTTCAGGTTGACTACGGGCTGTGAGCAAAAGAATCGGAAGCTCCGAAATCGTGAATCGTTCCCGAATAATTCGGGTTAATTCATAACCGGACATATGGGGCATCATCACATCGGAGATTACCAGATCCCACTGCCCGGTATTGAGCAAGTTCAGGGCCTCCTTGCCAGATAAAGCCGGAACAATGTGATAGGGCTCGGCTGATAAAATACTTCTAAGTACCTCTAGATTTACTGGGTCATCATCGACGGCCAATATGTTCATGGCTCCCTCTGTTGGAGGCGGCGTTAGCTTCGTATCCTGAATATCAGCCCAATTAATGGCCATAGTGGTGACATTGTTGGCGTTAACCTCATTAGAAATCCCGTCGTCCTGCGAATGAACCGAGATAGTTTCGTGGAAACCTTGGTCTTGGGTATAGAGTGGAAGCGTAAAGGTGAACACAGAGCCAGCCCCGGGTTCGGATTGCAGCGTCAGTTGTCCTCCATGCAACTCCACAAGCTCTTTGCAAATACTTAACCCAAGTCCGATGCCTCCGGCGTTGCTGATACCGCTCGCACCTTGCTCATAACGCTGTAGCACACGGGCTTGGATTTCCCTCTCTATTCCTGAACCTGTATCCGTCACATGAATGACAGCCTCTTTGCCTTTGGATTCAGCAGTAATAGAGATTATACCCTCATGGGTATATTTAATGGCATTGTGAAGCAGGTTAATTAAAATTTGCACCAGTCTTTTCTCATCCGCAAAAACTAGAGGAAACGACTCGGGGATATCTATCCGCAGCTCTAGTGGTTTTCCTGCCGTCATGAAATCAAGCATGTCGATGACACCCGAAGCAGCAGACTGAAGATGCAGTTGTTCCTTGTGCAAGGTTATTTGTTTGTCCTGGAGCCTTGTAATATCAAGCAAATCATTCAGAAGATGCGACATGCGGCGGCTGATCGTAATAAGTAAGTTCATATCCTTGAAGCTCTTTTCGTTCAGGGAGTCTTTCTCATTAGTAATGACCGTTTGGGCGATATTGATAATGCCATGTAGTGGCGTCCTCAGCTCATGAGAGGTATTGGCCAAAAACTCATCTTTCAGTTTGTCCATCCGTTTGAGCTGCTCGGTAAGCTTGGCATTCTCCTCGGCATTGTTGAAATACTGTTTGAACCAATAGGAAGAGAACGCGACGATGGCTGCGATCATATCAACCGGATAAAAGGTAGTGCTTGTAATGAGCCCTCTATTTTGAAGAACCCCCCAGCCTACGCCGGAGGCGATGCTGGTAACTGCTAGAAGCAGGAACAGGGCATTACGATGCTTTTGGATAAGCATTTTTACGACTAAATAAATCACTTGTATTAGAGGTAGTACATATAACAAGGTGAAAATAGGGACTGAATAATACACGTTCTGTACAGGGGACAGGAGAATAAATGCAGAGTACAGGGCGAGCGCGATAGACAGCAGTTGGAACAGCCTTCCCCCCTTGCCATTTGAAAAAAATCCTTGAGTCAGTATGAGCATGAAAAAAGTGAGAAGTATATAAGAAAGTAACTTGATTTTTAATGCCCAGGTGTAATTGATTGGTAGCCAGAGTAACAACAGGGAGTCATTATCGATTGCAATCGATATGCCGACAGATAGCAGCAGCAGAGCAAAAACAACAAATTCCTTGTGCCGCCGGTTAAACAAGTACAAGATGACAGCATATAAGGTATGCAGCAGCATAATGACAAAGGTAAACAACTGAAATCCAATGGAATACCAGCGTTCGGTGTCGATCGTTGCCTGGGATCCGAATTTAATTGACTGGACAATGCCTCCATACTTAGGATTGTCAAAGTTGGATGCCTGTATGAGCAACTCGATTTCTGTTTGGTTGCCTGCGGTATAGGAGGCGGTGTAGGAGACGGCATTGGGCTTGTAGCCCTCTGACTGTTCGGCAAGCTCCCCAAACGCTCCTAATTTCTCTCCGTTGATGATGATCATGGAAGCAGCCTGAACTTTCTGAATCCAGAAGCCATAGGGCTGCTCGAGGGGCTTGTCGATCAGTATACGGAGCTTATAGGTTCCATAGCCATAGGAAGAGTTGTTATCAGTAGAGAAAGCACTGCTCCAATCACCTGGAACCTGAATATGACTTTGTGAAGGGGTAGCCTGCGATTTGTCATGGGACAAGAATTTACTAGGATAAAACTCCCATTCGCCATCCAATGGAATGGAACTGGAGTGTTCAAAATCCCATCCCCGCATGTCTAGAACACCTTGAACTATCTGAGGGTGTTCAGGAGGAGAATGCATCGATTGCCAAGATAACCGTAAGCTGAAGAGTACTGCAACGAAGAAAAGAAAGACTATAATGTTTTTTAGATTAGATGAAGTTGTTTTTGTTATCATAGATGAAGTAAATTCGACATACTTCGGCATTTTCCTTTTTTTTATTCGTTTTTTCAATGAATGAACCCGTAAAAATCCTTGGTTTTACAAGGGTTTTTACGGGTCCAATGTTCCTTTTTCTTATGATACCTTTAAAAAGGTGTAACTTGCAATTCTAGTCCAATCCTAACCAAACTGCCTGCCCTTGACTCAAACTTTGCTTCACATCGATTACGCGTTGATTCTCAGAACCTCGCCATTGTAGCTTTAGATTCCTTTGTTCTAATATGAATTTCCCATCAATGAGGACGTCACAATACGTGAGTAACTCTAACCGAGATTCATCTACGATGATCTCCTCGAATGTATATCCTGACCAGATCCAGATATTCTTATCGATACATTCGTACTTGACTCTTTTGACTAGGCTCAGTAGTCCATCTACATTTTGAAAGGGCTCACCACCTAGAATGGAGAGTCCTGATATGAATATATAATCAATATTTAAGTCTCGAATGACCTGATCCTCAAATTGTTGCGTATAGGGTGTCCCGTAATCGAAATTCCAGGTGGCTGCATTGAAGCAGCCTTTACAGTGATGCTCACAGCCTGATGTGAAAATGGCATGACGTAACCCTTTTCCATTGATGACATCGAATTTCTTATAATCTGCTATATTCATGTATCACATGTGCTTTACGCGAGAGAGGACTTCTTTTTGTTTACCTGCATTGAATGGTCTTTGACTAGGCTCAGATAAATATCCACAACAGCGTCTGATGACGGAGGACGTTTTGGGATTGCGATTACCACAGTTGGGGCATTCGAATCCTGTGTTGGTAGCTTCAAATTCACCTTCAAATCCACATACTAGGCACTTATCAGTTGGAGTATTCGTCCCAAAGTAAGGTACATTCTCATAAGCGTAATCCCATACTGCTTCTAGTGCTTCAGGATTCTTAACCAGAGAGTCAAATTCGCAGTAGGTAATAAATCCACCGCTGGCATGATAGGGATACTCTTTCTCGAACGCGATTTTCTCGAATGGTGTTACTTTCTTATTGACATCCAGATGGAAAGAATTGGTATAGTATCCTTTGTCCGTCACTCCATCGATAACTCCGAATTGCTCCTCATCTAATTTACAGAAGCGATAGCATAGAGATTCCGCTGGGGTCGAATACAGACTGAATCCGTATCCTGTTTCATTCTTCCATTGTTCGGTCTTTGCACTCATATACTTCACAATGTCTAGGCCTTTTTGGCGAAGGGTGTGATCGTCAAACATATGTCTACCATATAATGCAAGAATAGTTTCATGAACGCCTATGTAACCAAGAGAGATACTAGCTCTACCGTTTACTAATAGATGGTCAATGCTATCTTCGGGTTGAAGTCGACTCCCAGCGGCACCTTCCATATATAGAATAGGGGCTACCTTAGCTTTGACACCTTTCAAGCGTTGAATACGGTACATTAAGCCTTCTTTGCAGGTATCTAACAATTCATCTAGCAGCAGGTAAAATTGTTGCTCCGAACCTTCAGCCTGTATGGCGATACGAGGAAGGTTAGCAGTTACGACACCCATGTTAAATCTGCCATCGTGAAGTTCTTGTCCATTTTCTTCATATACACCAAGAAAGGATCTACATCCCATAGGGAATTTGAATGACCCTGTAATTTCTTTCACTTTAGGTACAGAGATGATATCAGGATACATACGTAGTGTGCTACATTTTAGAGCTAGTTTTTTAATATCATAGTTAGGGTCGGTTGGCATTACATTCACGCCTGCTTCCATACCGAAGATCAGTTTAGGAAACACTGGAGTCTTACCGTCCTTACCCAAACCTCTAATTCTATTCTTCAGAATAGCAATTTGAATCTGGCGTTCTTCCCATGATAGACCTCGACCAAATCCGAAGGTGCTGAAGGGGGTCTGGCCGTTGGCACTTACGAGTGTGTTGATTTCATATTCTAAGGATTGGAAGGCATCAAAAGTCTCTTTTTCAGTGAGTTTCTTGGCATACTCAAAGCATCTTGGATATTCACTGTTCAGCGTACTATTGGTATATGAAATATCTAATCCATCGATTACACTAACATCGACCATATAGAGCCATTCTAGGCCATTCTTGAAATGCTTCTTGAAAGATTGCGACACATAGGGAGCTAATATGATATCGATCTCGTTTATCGTATTCCCGCCATAAATATGGCTGGCGACTTGGGCAATAATCTGTGCAGTAATGGCCGTTGCTGTTGTAATGGATTTGGGTGTCTCAATCTGAGCATTACCAAGCTTGAACCCATTCTCTAACATCCCCTTAAGATCAATCAACATACAATTATAAATGGGGAAATAAGGGCTATAATCCTGATCGTGAAAATGAAGATTCCCATTGTTATGCGCTTCGACAACTCTTTTGGGAATCATGTAGGTCTGAGCAAAGTCTTTAGCCATAATGCCTGCAAGTAAATCTCTTTGTGTCGGAATCGTTGCGCCATCTTTATTCGAATTCTCTTTCAACACTTCTTCGTTGGTCAGGTCAAGAAGACCTTGTACTTTTTTATCAAGACTGCCTCGTTCACGCCTCTTCAGCGTTCTTATCTCACGGTATCCAATATACTCCTCGGCCGCGTCTTTTCTTGAGCTGTTCATAAGGGCAGACTGGACTTCATCTTGAATATGTTCAATATCAATTTTTTCATATTTAGAAATTTTAGCTGTTACTTTGTCCGCAACGCGTTGTGCGACATCAATATCTATTTGTTTGTCTGTTCTATCCATAGCTTTACATATGGCATCGATAATTTTCTGTTGATTAAAGGCAACTTCAGATCCATCTCGTTTAATGACTAACGTAACAATCACCCTTTTCTCCAGTTATTGTTTCGTGAGTATATCATATTACGAGGACTTAGTTATTTTTGTCACATAGTTTTCATTGTTTTTTAGAGATTAAAATTCAAGAAGAATACGCTTGACATAAATCAACATGTAGTGGTTACTATCCATAGCTTGACATAAGATATAGTATATACTTAAATAATGACCAGAATTTCTGGCTTGATATGATGGGTAAGGTTATTTCTGTAATGATGAAAGATGTGCTAATGAACTGGCTGTATTAGTTAATGACGGAGTGAAAACAGGAACTAAATCGAAGTAGGGTGGCAATACAAATAAGCTGTCAAGGAAACCTTGGCAGCTTATCTAATGTTTTTGAATAACGATGGGTATGGACATCGGGATTCAATGGTTAGAAGGGGGCATCTCCGATGATTGCCGTATGAGACGATCTTGTGCTGCAACGGTATGGGGTACAGGCTGATTGGACTGAACAGGATCAGGACTATCAAAGTCTATACCATACTCATCTTCAAGCTGACGCTTTAGATTATAATCTTCTTTTTGAGAGAGTAAATTACGAGCTTCTAGACGTAATAGAAATTCCTTTCTAACGATGATTGAATGAAGCAAACAAACCATCCAGCTAATAAGGAACAGAGACATTCCCGAGTTAGTCTGCCAGCTAGGATGGGGAAATGAGGCAACCATACTGATGCCCACAAAACATGAAACGGTATAAATAACAGCCCAAACCGCCCAACGTTTACTTTTTACTCTTATAGCAATATAGACGAAGGCTGACCAGTTCATGAAAAAAACAAAGTTTAATAAAATCCACCATGATTGTACGATGTTCCAAACTAATTTTTTGTTCTTCGGTTCCACGCTATGTATTTCCTCCCCGATAAATATTCTATGGTATAGTTTATTACTGCTGATTATCCATCCACAGTTTACCATATACATTGAAAAATTCGTAGGAGGAAATTTGCTATGCACAACAGTGTTATATGTTCGACCCCGTGTAAATCAGAATAGCATCTCGGAGGAACTTTGCTTGTCCTTGCTGCTTCTTATCATAGTATGAAGTGAATCTTTCATCGTCAACATACATCTGCGCGACGCTTGCATGAGCCTCCTTGCTGTAAGTACTCCAGTAGTAACTTAACCATTGTCGATGTAAATCGGCTACTTGTTGAGCTAACTCGCTTGAAGGATCACCTGTGGCAAAAGCTTGAGCAAGGACTTCGTGAATAGAGATATCCAACTGCTCAATCTCAGCAAATTGGGACTCTGTCATTGCTTTTATTTTTTGATTGGATGCATTGATTGATTCGTCCGAATACTTAGCTCTAATCTCCTGCCCGTATTTCGCTTCGTTCTCATCAATGATCGTTTGTTTAAAGCCTTCGAATTTTTCTTCATTGGTCATTGTCATACTCCCTTTCGTTAAGGCCAATGTTTTATCTACATTAGCGATTAATTGGTCTAATTGTTCTCTTTTCTCAAGAAGTTTCTCACGATGTTCTCTTAGTGCATACTCTCCGTCAAAAGTTGGAGAAGTTATGATCTGCTTAATCTTATCTAAGTTAACGCCAAGTTCTCTGTAGAATAAGATCTGCTGTAACCGATCAATCTCAGATTGACCATAAATACGATACCCTGAAGAATTCGTTCTTGCGGGTCTAAGGATATCAATCTGATCATAATAACGTAGGGTTCTTGTACTTACTCCTGCCATATGAGCTAACTTCTGTATGGTATATTCCATGTTTAATCCTCCTAACAAGATAAGCGTATATCTTTACGTAGCGTCAATGTCAATAGATAAGATATGGAGAAGATCTTTGATGTATAAGATAATAGGTTATCAACTCATTCATGGAGCGATTTCACTTCTTTTTCTATTTTAGCTCCGAAGATGGCCCTTGGAATGATGGTATTATTGTATAATGTACTTATCAATGGGAGGGAATGACATGACACTAATTACACAATTAACTCATCAAGATGAGTTTGTTGGATTTTATTTATTGAAAGAACTCGAAGTTAAACAAACAAATGGAACACCGCCTAAAGATTATTTTGACCTCACTCTATGCGATTCTAGTGGACAACTATCCGCGAAGTTCTGGGATGTGTCGATAACAGATAAAGAAACATTTTTTCCAATGGATCTGGTGAAAGTGCAGGGAATCGCTCATCTGTACCGTGAGAGACTTCAAATCAAAGTAACGAAGATGCGTAAAGCAACTCCAGACGATGGGGTATCCGTGACAGATTTCATTCGTTCAGCTCCGATCACACCTATTGATCTAGTTCATACTATCAAGCGGGCTCATGAAAGCATTGTTGATGAAGAGATTAAAGCGATTGTATCTTACTGTATTACGAAAGTAGAAGATAAATTGCTACATTCTCCGGCAGCTAAGATGCATCACCATGCGTATTTTGCAGGACTTGCTTATCACATGGTTAGGATGCTCGAGATCGGGGAGTTTCTATGTAAACAGCGACCATTCCTGAATGCAGATTTCATGAAGGCGGGTATTATTCTGCATGATATTGCTAAGCCTGAGGAGATGGTATCACAGTTAGGTATTGTCTCGGAATATAGTGTGCAGGGTAAGCTGATTGGGCATATTTCGATGGCTTCTAACTGGATTACCGAGGCAGCTATTCGGTTAAATATAGATCTCAATAGCAATAAGGTCCTTGGGTTACAGCATTTAGTATTGTCTCATCACAATTTAGGTGAATGGGGGAGTCCTGTTCAACCTCAGACGCCTGAAGCTGTAGCACTACATCATATCGATACCATGGATGCGAAGCTCCAAATGGTAGAGGATGCGCTAGATACGACACCTGAAACGGATGAATGGACAACATATATTAGAGGACTCGAGAATAAGGCCATTTATCGGTTGAAAATATAACAGCCATATAAGAGGAACAGAGGATGTTGGGTAGGAAATAGCATAGTGTCGAAGGAAGCCTGCCGGATATCCGCAGGCTTCCTTTTTTTGAACAATTCCCCATCTCATGTGAAGGGTTCGAATGATCCAGGAGAATGATGAGCATGGTCCAGTTACTATCTGGAACTAACGCTTTAACGTAAATACTTGCATCATCCAAGTCTTTATGCTTATAATGATCACAATTCAATTGAATGTAATATCTACCATGATGGAGATAAGTAATCTGATGCACCCTAACAGGGACGGTACGCCACCGATTGAGAGCGCACCGCGGGAGTTGCACTGATGAAATTCACTCCGGAGTTGATTTCCTGAACCGCACCCGGGTGCAGTAAGGAAGTCCGGCACACGCCGTTAATTGTGTTAAGTGAGAAACCAAAACATTTGGCTGTCTAACAAGGGTGGTACCGCGGATATATCCGTCCCTTGCGAGACAGCTTTTTATTATTTTATATGGAGGATGATGAGGGATGAATAAAGATTTAGATCAATTAAGAGTTGAGCTTAATGAAGTGAATAGCAAACTATTAGGGTTGTTGAATGAACGTGCGCGTCTCAGTTATGAGATTGGTGTCATCAAGGAGAAGCAAGGTGTACCTAAATTTGATCCCATTCGTGAAAAAGAGATGTTGGAGCAAATTACAGCTAGCAATCAGGGACCTTTCGAGGATAGTACGATTAAGCACTTGTTCAAAGAAATATTCAAAGCCTCGCTAGGTATACAAGAAGAAGATCATAAGCGCCAGTTGCTCGTAAGTCGTAGACAACATGCGAAGGACACCGTTATTCCTCTAAAAGAACAGACTTGGGTCGGTGGTGGTTCACCTGTGATGGTGGCTGGCCCATGTTCCGTTGAATCGATGGAGCAATTACGTACTGTGGCTGCTGCTCTTAAGAAGGCAGGGGTTCAGGTCATGCGAGGTGGAGCGTTTAAACCTCGCACCTCTCCGTATGATTTCCAAGGACTTGGAATCGAAGGCTTGAGAATGCTCAAGGAAGTAGGCGATGAATTTGGACTTTCCATCATCAGTGAAATTGTCCATCCTGCACATATGGAGATTGCAGCTGAAACGATTGATGTCATCCAAATTGGCGCACGTAATATGCAGAACTATGAGCTATTGAAAGCGGCGGGCGAAGCGAAAATTCCTGTACTGCTCAAACGAGGTATTGCTGCAACACTTGAGGAATTCATTCATGCCGCTGAATATATTTTATACCATGGTAACTCTCAAGTGATGCTAATCGAACGCGGAATTCGTACGTATGAGAAATGGACACGTAACACACTGGATATTTCAGCAGTACCACTATTGAAGCAAGAGACTCATCTACCAGTACTAGTCGATGTGACTCATTCTACAGGACGTAAAGATATTCTACTTCCTTGCGCGAAAGCGGCTCTAGCTGCTGGAGCTGATGGGATTATGGTCGAGGTGCATCCAGATCCGCAAACGGCTCTATCTGATGCTAACCAACAGCTGGATATTCCACAATTTAATGATCTATGGAGTGGGCTTCAGGCATCTGGATTATTTATTCCTACGAAATAAGTCCAGTTGGTGAATGTATCCCGACTTAGTAAATAAAGAAAAGTTTATACGAACAATATGGGCTAGTCTCTAAAGGTCACACCAGACCTAGAGGCAGCCCTTTTTTTAATGCCTTTTGTTCTTAAAAGTACATAATTCATAGCGCGACAAGCTGTCGAAACGATAGGATAGCCAGTACCACAATGGAAGTGAAGGGTGAGAAAATCGAAAAGATAGCGATTGTAGAGCATGGAGAAACACAAAATATGATAGATGCTGCAATCGATACAAACTATTCCTGAAATTATTGAGAAGCAATCCACTGCAGAAGTTGATGCCGTATCAGGAGCATCCAAATCCAGTGAGGCTGTTATCCAAGCTGTAGAAAGTGCACTACAGCATGCGAAGAAGAATTAGATAACGATATTAAAAGGAGTGTCCGAAGACCTGAATAGGTACTCGGACACTTCTTTTTTTAAGACTATAAAATACAAAAAATACCCGGCGTCTCCACCGAGTATTATATATCATCATTTAAATTTTAAATTGGTTGCGGGGGCAGGATTTGAACCTGCGGCCTTCGGGTTATGAGCCCGACGAGCTACCGGGCTGCTCCACCCCGCGTCATTAAAAGCAATATCATTCTCAACCAGATATTAAGTATATACTACAATGTACTAATATGCAAGTGTTTTGTTGAAAGTAGAATTAATATGTCGAAATCTTAGAAAAGTGCATCTATAATATCATGAATAGTGACATGTCAGTAAGGCAAGGGAATGTTATAATTTGTGGATAATGATTACTAGCTTTTGATTAGATGGAGGAGAGAAGTTGAGCGCTACATTTGAAATACACAATATAACGAAAAATGATTGGAATGAAGAGTCCCCGACTTCCAAATACTTATTTTCTAATATTTCAGCAGAAATATTGCAACCCGATCGAATTGCGATCATAGGTACCTCAGGACAGGGGAAGAGTACGTTATTACGAATGTTGGCCTTGTTGGAGGCTCCAGATCAAGGGGACATCCTCTTAAATAAAACTTCGTATACCGAAATGGACTCTCGGATTTGGAGAATGCAAGTATGTTATGTGGCCCAACAAGCCGTTATGCTTCCCACAACAGTAGAAGATAATTTAAAGGCGGTGAGTAGTTTGCATGGTATTCCATATGACCAAGAACTCGCAAATCGATTGTTAAACGAGATGGGCCTTGATTATTTGGATATAAGTAAGACAGCTACTGATTTATCAGGTGGTGAAAAGCAACGGATTTCATTAATTCGGTCTTTAATGTTGCGACCCAGTGTCCTTTTATTGGATGAAATTACGGCTTCTCTCGATAATAATATGGCCCAGAAAGTAGAAGATGTACTACTTCAGTGGCATTTAGAAGAAGGGACTAGCCTGTTATGGGTTACGCACGATCTTGAGCAAGCACGTAGAATAAGTAGAAGAACATGGTTTATGGGGAATGGCACTTTACTGGAGGATAGTTTGAGCGCTTCTTTTTACGTTGAACCGGCAACAGAATTAGCGCGGAAATTCATCCAGGTTCCTGAAGGTAAGGTGTTGGTATGACACTAACGGCTTTGAGTTGTACGCTACTGTTCATCATGCTAACGATGTTTATTTCAGTTTGGAAGAAGCTCGATCTTGAGAAGGATATCGCCATTGGAACCATTAGATCTGCGGTACAATTACTTCTGGTGGGTTACGTATTGCAGTTTATTTTTCAATCTGATCAGATGATTTATTTGATATTAATTATTATTTTTATGATCTGTATTGCATCATGGAATGCAGGCAAGCGGGGAAAAGGAATTCCTGGAATGGTATGGCGAATCGCGCTAGCCATTACGACTTCGGAACTGCTAATGATGGGAATATTGTTAGGTCTGAATGTGATACAAGCGACGCCACAATATATTGTCCCTATCAGTGGTATGACCATCGGAAACGCCATGATTGTATCAGGATTGTTCATTAATCATATCAAACAGGAATTCCGAGCATCCAAAGGAGAAATCGAAACATTATTGTCTCTTGGTGCGACAGCTCAACAGGCTATTCATGATGTTAGGAAAAGAGCTGTGAAATTCAGTATGATTCCAACCATCGATGGGATGAAGACCGTGGGTCTTGTACAATTACCTGGTATGATGACAGGCATGATCATCGCAGGGGCAGACCCCGTTGAAGCTGTGCGTTATCAGATTCTTATTGTGTTCTCTTTCACGGGTTCAGCTGCGATAACTAGCATGCTTCTGAGTGCGTTAATCTATCGGCGCTTATTCACACCGGATTTGCGTGTTATGCAAATCAACAACGAGAGGTAAGTTAATACCAGATTGGATATAGTCCCAACAAAGCACACAATGACAGGATTGAACTCAGTCAAGCTATTATTATTCAATTAAGGGAGTGAGCAATATGGGCTGGGTTGAATCTTTACAGAAGGCAATCGACTATATGGAAGAGCATTTACTGGATCATATTACGATTGAAAGTATCGCCGAACAAGCGAATGCATCGGTATTTCATTTTCAAAGAACATTTGCGATATTAACCGACATGTCTGTCGGTGAATACCTTCGACGGAGACGTTTAACGATTGTTGCACAGGAGTTATCCGATACAAATACCAAAATAATTGACCTTGCCTACAAATATGGCTACGACACTCCCGAGGCTTTTTCCAAAGCATTTCGTAGGCAACATGGCGTAACACCTAGTGAAGCACGAAACAATATGGGAAAGCTGAAATCTTATAACCGCCTGGTTATACAGGTGAGTCTGAAAGGGGCAGAACCCATGAAGTACAGAATTGTTGAAAGAGAAAGTTTCGAAGTAGTAGGGGTTAAGCGGGAATTTTCATTAGTCAACAATGAGAACCTTAAGGATATTCCTGAATTTTGGAATGATGTTAATCTTGATGGTACAAGCGATTTACTATTTAAGCTGAACAAGGGGGAAATAAAAGGGGTACTTGGTGTATGTGTCGATAATAGGGATACGCAACCTAAGCAAACCATGGATTATTGGGTAGCTACAGAATACGAAGGTGAATTACCGGAAGGGTTATTGATGCTTGAAGTACCCGCATCCAAATGGGGGGTATTTGAAGTTCACGGACCTATGCCGGATGCCATGCAAAAGGCATGGAAACAGATATTCTCAGAATGGTTTCCTTCAAATCATTATGAGTATGCGTCTACCCTTGAATTAGAGGTGTATTCAGACGAAGATCCTTCCAGCCCCGATCTATATTCTGAAATCTGGATACCCCTGAAATAAGATCCATTCATCTTCTAATAGAAACAATAAAATATGAGGATAGTATCTTTTATTCTATAGCTCAAATAAGAAAAGCCGATTCCTTAGCGTATAGGAATCGGCTTTTCTTGAGTACACAAGAAATAATATACCTAATATATGGAATAATATATCCATTTTATAGTAGAGTAACTAGATAGTAATTATTGGTAACAATAAATAAATATATATTTTGATAGGCCTAAAGAACTAACGCTGCTGAAATCTTAATTTATCTTTATTTAACCGCTAGAGTGCCTAATTCAACAGTGGTTACAATATTTTAATTAAATAGTTACAAAAAATTAATAATATAACTTTGGATTTAATTACCTGAAAACGATAGAAATAGACGATTTTCATTCCTGAATGTGATAAATAAATTAAGACCTAAGACTGATTAACCTATGAGATAGTGCGATTTACAATGGGACAAGCACAAGCAAAAGCATCTTAGGAGGTAATGACAACATGAAGATTAGAAACAAAGTAATAACGGCTTCACTCACAGCCGTAATGTTGTGCGGAAGTCTATCCGCTACAACCCTAGTAAATCAAGTGAATGCTGCTACATCTACATCACAAGTAACTTGGGGGGTAAATTTACGTTCAGCCCCATCCACTTCATCAACTATACTAAGAGCACTTCCTAAAGGGGAAAAAATATCCGTACTTGATACATCTGGAGGCTCTTGGTTTAAGGTTCGAGATTCTAGAGGAACAGTCGGCTATATCTCCTCCTCATCTAAATATACGAAGGCCATTAGTAACAGCAATCCACCGATAAGTAATAACAGTAGTTCCGTTGAGAAAATGATAGCAGCGGGCATGAAGTATCTAGGCACCCCTTATGAGTACGGTTCAAGTCGTTCGAATACATCGACGTTTGATTGCTCAGCCTTTGTCCGCCAGGCCTTCATTGATGGTCTAGGGATTAAACTTCCCGCAGATTCAAGGGGCCAAGGTTCTTATGTGAAGAATAAAGGGAAGACAGTTAGCGATTGGAAGAAGCTGAAACGTGGTGATCTTATGTATTTTATGTCTTATAAAGGATCGAGCGCTTCCGCTTATTCTGGTGTGAATAAATCCACAGCTACTATTACGCATACGGGTATTTATTTAGGAAATGGACAAATTCTTCATACGTATTCTAAGGAATCGGGTGGCGTTACGACCAGTAAGATTGCGGGTACGCACTGGGAGAAACGTTTTCTGTATGGGGGAAGCGCACTATAAATGAATGGGTTAGCGATAACCATGAGTTAACTATAATATATATCATGATAAAGCTGGTTCCGATCTCTATAAAGAGAAGGACCAGCTTTATTTGTGTTTTTTATGGGAGAGTAGCTTAAATTGTAGAATTTATTTCTGTCGTAATACTTACGCCATGTTCGTTTGCGTCTAAATAAGCGATGATACATATAGATCTTATGAAGATCTCAAGTTAATGAAGTGATGGCTTACCTTGGTTGGGATTTCATCGGTCCCGCAGTGCTCGCATATTCTATATGCCTGTATGCTGTAATGCTCATGCTGTCATTAACTCCTTATTAGGGTTCGATTCCCTACTCGCCTTCCACGCGAATTTTCTGGTAGAACAAAAAAAAGCGAAATGGTGTAGACCTTTTACAGGGATTCTCAGGCAAGCATCCGTGCGGAGCACTGTAGGTCAGGACTATGCAATCGGTGGATACCGATGAGAGACAATGAGGTAGTGTGTACGGTGAACGACATGGAGCGTCTCTGGGCTGAAGTGGAGTTCGGGTTCGACTATTGGTTTCTAAGTACAACAACTCATGATCTTGATTCTTAAACCTGATTCCGTTCTGACTTATAGGAGAATTCCTGATTAGAGGGTCACAATTTTACTACTTATGAATGTTAGCAGCTTTTACATATATTTATATTATTTATTGGGGGTATAACCATGTTTACTAAAGTGATTATAAAGAACGATGAACGAGGTTTACTTTTTAAAAAGGGTAGCTACGTGAAGCATCTACAACCAGGAACATACCGTAACTTGTCATTCTCTGATGAGACGATTATCGTGCAAAATGTGACGAAACCGTTTGCTGTACCGAATAAAGAGTTACACCTATTTGTGCAAGATACGCAGCTACTTGAAGAGCTAACCATTGTAGATGTGCAGGATTATGAGTATGTACTGCATTATGAAGATGGTAAATTCGTCTCGATGCTGACCGCAGGAATGTACGCCTTCTGGAACGTAATGAAGAAACATACCTTTGTGAGGATAGATATAAGAAACCCAGAAATGGGAGCAGAAGTGGATCTTGCGGTGATTCCGAGGTTGCATGGTTACTATCAGATATTCGAAGTGGCAAGCCATGAGTCAGCGCTACTGTTCTATAATCATGTCTTGCAGAGAGAGTTACGTCCAGGAAAGTATTACTTCTGGAAAGGACCTGTATCAGTACTTGTGAAAACAACGGATTTACGTCAACAGCAATTGGACATGACAGGCCAGGAGATTATGACAGAAGATAAGGTAACACTGCGGCTGAACTTTGTGTGTCAGTATAAGGTTGTGAATCCGATTAAGGCTTTGGAAATCAAGTCATTTGAGGAGCAGGTCTACATTGTCCTTCAGCTTATTCTACGTGAATATGTGGGGACGTTGAAGCTGGATGATCTGTTGAAAATGAAACAGGAAATCGCGAATTTTGTTCTCTCTCGCTTGAACGAGCAAAGTGATCATTACGGAGTTCAGTTTCTATCTGCAGGGCTGAAGGACATCATATTACCTGGGGATATTAAGGATATCCTGAACACGGTATTACTGGCAGAGAAGAAAGCACAAGCCAACATCATTACACGTCGTGAGGAGACAGCCTCTACCCGTAGCTTGCTAAATACAGCGAAGCTTATGGATGAGAATGTGACGCTCTATCGTCTTAAAGAGCTAGAGTTCTTGGAGAAAATCTGTGAGAAGATTGGCACGATTTCACTCACGGGTGGTGGGAACTTACTAGAACAGCTTAATTCGTTACTGAGTGTAAAGGGATTGGACAAATAATCATGAATGGTTGACAAATGTTGGAGTGCCTATTAAAATGATTGAAATAACAGAAAGGAGGCCGATGAATATGTTGCAATTCAAGCTAACGATCCACACTTACAATTACAAAGGGAAGTCCATATCATCGGTCTCAAACGGGATTGCTTGATCAATAATTAAGTTTATGTACCGTTTTTCTAAAGTTTACTTAGATTATTGAAGGTGTATTAAAGAAGCCATGGACGCTGTATGCTGTCCGTGGCTTTTTTGTATTCACACATATAACCAAGATAAGGATCTTGTTAGAGAGGGACAGTGATTACGATGTAAGATTTACGGGTTTATACAAGATTTTTAAATGAGAGGAATTAAACACGATATGAAAGAAACTTATTATCAGCAGGTCCAGTTGCCTTCAGGGCAAGTGCATGTCTATGCAGGACCCTCGCTGTTTGCAGCCTTGGATTATAAAGTGTTCGAAATGGCGAACAACAATTTACAAATACCGAATCAGGTCTACATGGGTTATACACCAGATGTGCACGTGGGTGTAGGTACCTGTATTGGAACTACGGCGGTATGGAATACTCACGACGGTTATGTATCACCTTCCATTGTGGGGAGTGACATTGGCTGTGGGATGAGGGTTCATTTAACGAATCTGCATAAGGATGAATTGAAGGATGTTAAATTGCGCCGCAAGTTGGTAAAGACGATTGAGAAATATTTGCCTGTCGAGGAGCATGCTCGGGGACATTTTTCTGACATCCGATTAGAACATATTGTACAAAAGGGACTGCATGGCCTTCCTAAGAAGTATATCCCAGATGGGTACACGCCGCGTAAAGCGTCTTCCTTGACACATGTGGAGAGTAGTAAATTTAATTTCGACGAGGAAGCGTTGAATTTATTTCCTGAACGGGTCTGGCATCGCTCGCATCGGCAACTGGGAACCCTTGGTGGGGGGAATCATTTTGCAGAGATTCAGGCTATTGAGATCCCAGAAGAGAACCGTGAAATAGCAGAGGCTTGGGGATTATTCGAAGGGCAAGTCGTTGTGATGATTCATTCAGGTTCCCGCGCTTGGGGCGGTTCAGTGAGTCAATATTGTGGCAGTAATATGGCCAAGATGATGAAAGCAGAAGGAATGGGGACGGCAGATCCTAAGCTATTATTCGCACCGTTATCCCACCCTTTGGCTCAATCGTATGTAGATTTGATGTATTCAGCACTGAATTACGCCGTTGTGAACCGTCATCTCATTGCCTATGCGATTAGAGAAGCGGGGAAGGATGTCTTCGGATCGAAATTTGAGATGAGAACGTTATATGATCTGATGCACAATTATGCTTGGGATGAGGAGCATGATGGGAAGTCTTATTTTGTTCATCGTAAAGGAGCAACCCGAGCGCTCCCTCCTAACCATCCAGATAATCCAGAACCCTACCGGGTCAGTGGTCATCCAGCACTTATTCCTGGATCTATGGGAACAGCTTCGTACATTATGGTCGGCAGTGAAGGTGGGAAGGCTAATTTTCATTCCATCTGTCATGGGGCGGGGCGCATTCGGTCACGTAGTGCTACCAAGAGACTCATTACAGTTGACGAATTCTCTTCTTCGATGCGTGTAGGGATGGAGGATGAGATTGTTGTGAACCAGAGATCGTTAGAATCTATGATTGATGAATCCCCACAGGCGTATAAAGATGTGGATCAGATCATTGAGAGCGTTGTGGGAGCAGGATTAGCTCAAGTCGTGGCTAAATGTAAGCCTCTGGCTACAGTTAAAGGAACTTAGTTGTTTAGGGATTATTTGTAAAATGATAAATTAGAAATAAGATTAAACTTGATATTACATGGTCATCTGCCTGCTGATTATTGTAATTTTCAAGTTTAATCACCTAATTAAAAATATTTAAGTAGAATTTTGTTGAAAAAAGTCATATTTTGTGGCATCTTAGATAGGTTGGGCAATAATGTATTTTGAGATTATGGTCAGAGGGGAGGGAATGGAAATTGGAAACAAATAATAATAAAGTAGTATTACCTGTATTGGGAGCGCTGTTAGCTGCAATCATTGGAGGCGCTATATGGGCGACAATCGCAGTTGTAACAGAGTACGAACTAGGTCTTGTAGCATGGGCAATTGGAGGATTGACGGGTTATGCAGTCGTTATATTCGCTAGCAGGAACACAAGCTCAATTCATCAGATTATAGCGGTCATCGCTAGCTTGATAGGGATCCTATTAGGTAAGTTTTTTATGTTCAGTTACATATTGAATGACGGTTTTGATGGTATGTTTAGTAGCTATTATTTTCAGTTTTTCCAAGAGAACTTTACTGACTTATTCGCCGGTATGGATATCGTCTTTATCGTGCTTGCCGTTGTAACATCATGGCAGTTACCAAGTAAAATGTCTAATCGTAAGGCTGGATCTGAACAACCTGTTGCAGCAGAGTAAATGAAATAATGTGGCCCTTATCTTTGTGGATAAAACCAACAAAGATAAGGGTTTTTGTTGGTTTTTTGTGAATAATTAAGTTTTCACTATGCTCTGCTTATATATATCTACGAGAAGCGGCTTCACCATCCTTTTAAGGACGGCGAAGCCGTTTCTTCTTGATAAAAGAAAAAAAACGCTTGACGTATTTCTAAAATAGATTATGATAAATATATCGAAACGATATATCGAATAGATATACATGAAAGTTGGGGTTGAATGTTAGAATACATCATTCTAGGGTTATTGATGGAAGGAAAGATGAGTGGATATGATCTGAAGAAAACGATCGATAGCTCTGTAGGTTTCTTTTATAAAGCAAGCTTTGGAAGTATCTACCCTGCATTAAAAAGGTTAACGGACAAAGCCCTTGTATCTGTAGAAGAGATCGAAGATAGCAAGAACAAAAAGCTATATTCACTTGTACCGGCGGGCAAAGAATCCTTCTTAATCTGGTTATCCGGGCCGATAGAGCTATCCCGTAATGATCATTTGATTAGAATATTTTTCTATGACCATTTAGATGAAGATATTCGCCAGCAACGTTTAACGGAGTATGAAGTCAAATTGGACCATGAGATTCATCATCTTCAAGCCGTTCAGCAGATTGTTGCCGGAGAACTCAAAGAAATTGAACAGCCTGAGAATTACTACTATCGTGTGTCAGTCTTAGCGAATGGATTGCAATTTTACAGTATGGAAAAGCAATGGATTAAGGATATCAAAGGGAGGAAGGAATTAGATCATGTCAATCCAAATCAGTAACCCATCATTCTCAAAGAGACGCCCTGTCTTAACGGTTATCATTATTGAGGTCCTATTATTGTTGGCAGTCTTCGCTGCGGGAGCTTACGCTACGATTAAGGAGCTGGATTACACGGCACCCGTGCTAATATCATTCATACCCATCGCACTTGTGTTAATTGTATATTTAACTTGGAAGCGTAAATGGAGCCAGATGGGGTTTCAATCCCTTCGTGAAATTCCCAAGAATAACTGGCTATATTATCTGCCCCTTGTTGTGATTCTAGTTGTCCTTAGTTTTAATGGCTTTAGGAATGTTACGGTGTCCGAAGTATTATTCTTTATCTTCTTCACGTTGTTAGTTGGCTTTGTGGAGGAGACACTTTATCGCGGCTTAATCCTAAGAACGTTGCTGGCTAAAAGTGTTACAGCAGCAGTGGTTACATCTAGTATTCTATTCTCTGTGACTCATCTTCTAAATTTGTTGTCAGGTCAGAACACCAATCAGACGATTCTGCAAATCATCTATGCGCTGGTTATGGGTGTTGCATTAGCCTTACTTATAGTAAAAAATCATAATATTATTCCACTCATTCTATTTCACTTTTTACATAATTTGATTCAGTTTTTAAGCATTGAAAATGAAAACAATACAGTACTAGGTGTTGATGTTCTCATCATTGTGGTATTGGTTATGTACTGTGTATGGTTACTTATGAGCTTGAAGAGCAAGGGTGTACAGCCACAGATCAATAAAGGATCATCTCTGGTGTAGGTATTTGGTATGTTGCATGATAGATGTGTTGGAATATGTGAAGCCTTGTTGCACCTGGCTTATCTGTGATGTAAAAGGCTGCCCGGTTGGGCAGCCTTGTGATGCGTGTAGCTGTCATTATTGTCTGATGAACAGAATGTCACTAGGGGCATTTCCGCTTCTCTGAATTTCTCTGATTTGGGAATTGGTTAGATTACGGCTTACTAGAATGAATGAGGAAGTGACATTGTCGAAGCTCTCATTTCTTAGATCGGATACATTGGTATTACCACGAAATACGCGGAAAGACCCTTGGAAGTTAATACGAGAGAACAATACTAGTGTGACTTCAGCGCGGTTCACAACATTTCTGACTCTGAAACTAGAGAGGAGATTGTCGAAACGAAATGCGCCTAAATCCCGTACAGCAATACCGCCGCGTCTAAAGATGATACGTCTTCCGGTGAAGTTAAGGCCCGAGAAAAGGGAAAGTCTAAGATCGCTATTTGCCATTATTACTATCACTCCTTTTGTGAGATGATAACAATATATGAGAGTCTTCCAACAATTGCGTAGACTTATATGTAAAGATAAAGTGTCTTTTTTGTGTTGAGGGGCATAAAGCTAGATGGACGTAGGGATAAATCTATCATTTCTATAGTTGTTGTACAGAAAGAGGACATGACTGGATTGATCGCTATGAACGATCAATCCAGTCATGTCCTGCGTGTATCACAATTCATATCATTACATTTTTTATTTATTGTTATTTTTGCTCACAATGCCAGCTTGGTAGTTAAGGAGACTTATCATCTGTTCCGTGTTTTGGTGAATTCTATCATTTTGTAGTCGAGCAAAAGATAAAGTGTCCATGTAATTCTCTGTAGGAGTGGTTTCATCATTTTCCTGTTTAATCTCACTTACTAAGATTCTTGTGCCATCTGATCTGACAATATATTGTCTTACATAGCCACCTTCTCGACTGGTAATCAACTGACCCGTTTTTTCTTCCTTCTTCTCTTCGTTTATTTTCTGTTGTTGTTCTTCTAAATTAAACTTAAATACCAATGATGAGGGATTACTTTTAGTATGATGGGCTGAAAATCCAAAATTACTATTTCCTGATTCAATACGCATATCATGACCTCCAATAATGACTTCAATAAACTTTATATCGGTATGAATTTGGAATCGCTTTAGTATTGTAGGTGATTTGAGCAGAGAAATGATTTAAGACGTAGTGGACATGTTCGTCATAATTACGCACGATATTGGAGAGATGTATTTGAGGAACGGTCCATTGAATGATTATTTTAGTGTAGTTATGAAGTGGGATTGCATCGAGCGAATATTTTGTCGAATCGACTGTAAGCCTTGTGTAGTAAGGGCTGAGGAGTATTATCGTGAGGTCGTGATTTTACGCATTGGAGGTTCAATGCAGAATCAAGAAATACTTTGGTCAAAAACGTTGATGCAGTAAGGGTTTACGGTTATGGGAAAACGGGGTTTTATTTGAACATAGTGGGATATAAAGATGTGATCCGCATCTTGATGAGTAGCGATTATAACGGTTTTATCTGAATGTAGCGGGATATGAACAATGGAAATGGATTTAGATGGCTGGATCCAAGGTAGGATTTTCTGGTTGGAAGATTAGTTAGTATAATTTGAGAGTTTTATAAGTTTAAACCTTGGATATGATGAGGTTCACCTACATCTCGAAGGCTTTTTATATGGACGAAAAGGGATTCGCAATTATAGTTGACCTTGTACCTATAAAGCCATCGGACGTCCATCATATGATATCCTCTGGTATAGCTCGCCTAGTTCATAGCTATGATGACCTTAATGATATGATAGACAGACACTATTTAGATGAGTTTAGTCCTTCTCGTCTTATTGCTTTCATGAATGAAGAAGAGTCTATTATTAGCGATATTAATCTAGCATATAATTGTTCTATCATTACTAATGAGCAGCGTGATACACTAACGACATGAGTGAAATGGAACGAATAAATATGAAAGTGAATGATAGCATGGGAAACATTCAAGAGGTCTCTTACAGGTTAGAAAGAACCAAGGGCAATCTCCAGCGAATTAGAGAACAATATAAGAATGAACCTGAGCTCTTATCTATACATGAGCCTTTGGGTGTGTACCTTATTAATAAAATAGAATCAAGACTTAATGAATCGAAGCTTGGTAAGGAGTTGGATTAGATGCCACAATGGCAGCTGAAGCACAGAAGCGGAGAACTCTATCCTTCTGAAGTTATATCTATGAGTGTGTCTGATGCTCGCTCCCTTAAGCAATTGGGTTGGGAAAGAAGAAAATTTGACTGGTAGATATATTTTTCAGAGAATACAGACTCAAATGCGTATAAGCTTATGGTTTTGGGTAATAGCTTTATTCAAGGTACTATTGTATATCGAGACGAATTTGATCACGTCTATGTTGACCTATTAGAAAGTTCTCCGATGAACCGTCATAAAAAATTGGATCGTGAATTTAAGAATGTCGTAGATGTTTTATTAGGGGCTGCTTGCTTACGTAGCTTATATATTGGTGCTGGTGGTTTTGTTATGTTTAGGCCTAAAACACACTTGGTTGATTATTATAAACATCGTTTCAATGCTAAAGAAATCGGCATTAACATGTATCTTGACGACCTTGATGCAAGACGACTTATTGGGTTATACTATAAATAAGGGAGTTGATTTTATGCCACGAACTGAACGAAAATTCGGAGCAGCAATGCGTGTTAGAGTCAAAAGCAGTGCTTCCAAAGCAATGACTCCATTGTCGATTTCTAGATCTATTCCAAGGCCTTATATACGAAGCAGGATCAATAGTGGAGTGATGGTTGTTCCATCCTTGCCAGGATCTCGTGAACAGAACAATTCAATCATGAAGCTAATTCGTCAGGAGTTGCGTGACTCCATTGGACAGGAAGCTTATGATAAACGTATGAAAGATGCTAACGATTGGTTTGAAAGCGTAACAGGTCAAGAGGTCCGCTCATAGCGAGCGGGCTTCTTTTTGATTGGAGGTATACTAGTATTATGGAACTTTTATTATATTCAAGCTTACTCTCCCCCACTGCCTAGCTTTGTATCGGGTCTTCGGTACGAGGTTTTAGATAACGAAGATAATTGTTTCTGCGCCACGGTAGCTATGGTTGTAAATGATCGGATATTCTTTCGTTCGATCTATTCAGAGACGTTTGGACTCCAGAAGCACCTACGCTAACGTTTTATCTGAACGTAGTGGGATATAAAGGTAGATGGACAGTGTATTCCTCTTATCAAGTTGTTCGTTCTTACTCCCAACAGGCTTATAAAAATTTCCATTGATTTCAAACGTATTAAGAATATTGATCATTTTTTCTTAGTTACTTCTTATTACTAGCGATGAATCCATTCGTTTTCCATTATTGATATTCTTTATCCTTGCCATTGTCACATTGATCACAGGTTTGTTTTTCTTTCTAGGAAAACAAAAGGCAGGAAGACTCTTAGGTGTACTATTTTTTATACACGCTGGATTGACGTTAGGTTATGTGATAATCGCAGTACCTTATTTTTCTAGCATTTGGTATTATGTAATACTAAATCTGATTTTTTTATATTTGGAAATAATAGTGGGGAAGAACTTAGTCAAGAAGACAGATTCTCGTTAATGAGAGTCTGTCTTCTTTATTATTAGATATTTTAAGCTCTAAGTAGGTAACGAAAACCAGTCATACTTCTTTGAACACTAGTCTAGAACCTGATTTTCCATATTCGGGCGTATAAAACCAGAAGAGTGTGTAACTTCTTGTGTCATTCTAAAAATAGCAACTTGCTTTCATGGTCTTTCCATATCCAAGGCTACCATTGTTTTAGCACTTCAAGGTTTGTGGTGCTCCTTAATTCTCTCAATGCTTGCTGAAAATAGAAATCTATGCTGATCGTAGCGGAGAGGATGGAATTGTCGTGGAGAAGCGTAGCGTTCGCCTTTGCCCCTGAATTTTTACCGTAAACAGCGATATAATCAAAAAAAATTTGGGGGCAACAGCGATCGGAAGGACAATCCATCCGCGTAGCGGTCATCTATTAACTCGTTACACTTGTCAAGCACTGATTTTGGTGTTGAGCCATATTTAATAAAGTTATTTCGCAGAATGTTGGGATTTTGGTAATGAACTTGCAGGTTGGTTCTTCATCGCAGAAATTATCAAATAAAAGATCTAAGGATTTCTTGAAAAAAGTCGATTTAATCCGTAAAGAGGCGAAACAACTACATAGCAACGCAACAAAGGACATGCATTAGGCATGTCCTTTGTTGCGTTGCTGGCATACTATTAATTATTCCGTTTTTACTGTCACATTTTGGTGTGGATGATTCGTAGTATATGGTGAAAGGGAGTGAGTGGTTTGGATGATGCTGATCTACGTCAGATTATTGCTGACGTATTGGATGGTGATACCGAAAAATTCGAGAAAATCATGCGAAAATACCAAAAATCGATTTTTCTCTATTGTTATCATATGCTAGGCAATTATTCTGAAGCCGAGGACAGCGGACAAGAAGTATTTTTGAAGGCATTTCGCTATTTGGAGAAGTATAACCAGGATCTACCGTTTGGCACTTGGTTGTATAAGATTGCCTGCAATCAATGTATTGATGTGATTCGGAAGCGAAAACTGGCGAAATATCTACCCTTCTTTTATCGAGATGAGAAGGAGAATAAACATGTAGATCTACAGATTGAAGCCAGTTATTTTGATGAATTCGTGCATCAGGCAATGTCGAGATTATCAGCAGAAGAGCGGAACTTGTTAATTTTACGCTGTGTTGAGGAAAAGAGTTATCAGGAAATTAGCCTAATTCTTAATTAAAACAGCGCCAATCTTCGAAAAAAATACGAGCGTTCGGCTGCAAAATTCCGTAAGTACTATGCTCAAGTGAAGGGAGTGGGACAGGATGATATTGGACAAGGATCAGGATTTGAGAAAACTATTTCATGACCCGCAGCTTCCCGATGTTGACTTGACTGGAAAAGTTATGACGAAGCTGTATGCTGAGAAGAAAAAAAAGGAGCGATTTTTTTTGAAATATAAAGTAAGTCTTTTGGTAGTAGTAGGAATGCTTTTGACGGTATCATCAGGTTTTGCGATGGTTAAATATCTATCATTAGAAAACAAGCAGGGTGAAGTAGTTCATCAGATAAAACCATTGAAAGAGGCTCCCGATCCCAATTATCAGGAAGAAGACGGAAAGCGCATGGGAATGAGCAATAAATTAGGGCAAGAGTTGTTACAGGATGGTTCAGCAGCTATCTTTTATATCGTTCCACACAATCCAACAAAGCAAACGGACACTAGATTCAAGCCAGTAGTCTTTACCGATCTGTCCGCACTCCGCACCAAAATGACGGGGAAGTCGATTACGATTGTAGACAGTTTGAAAGAAAATTACAAATTCGAAAGTGCTTTGGTCTTCTTTGAACCAGTCACTTTTGTGAATCGTCCTACCCCAGAAGAAGAGGCGGCTACGGCGGAAATGTTGCGGAAGCAGGCGGAGGAATCGAAAAAGGAATATGCGATGATGCCGGTGGATCTGTCTGATAAATTTCTTCATATCCAAACTATATACAAGCAAGGAGAGAACGAAATATCTGTTACTATCATCAATTATGGTGGTGGTAAATATATACCTACGTCATACTGGGATGAAAAACTTAAATTTAAACAGGAAAAGATTGTTGTAAAGGGAGTAGAAATGCTTTACACGGAAAATACAGAAGGCGTAAGCAAAGATATCAGATGGATCTATGAGATTCCGGGTAGTGGACATAAATATGGATACAATATCAAATCTAGCGCAAAAGAGATAAATAAAGAGGAATTGATTAAAATAGCCGAAACGTACCAGAAATAATCGATTGGTGAGGCTACCATAAGAGGTGCGTATATCTCGAATTGTGCGATGCGCTATTACGTCAATAGTGAGAGTGAAACTATTTTCAGTATTTAGACAAAAAAACTTTCATGACTGTCGGTTCCTGCTATTCAATCCGATGATTTCCGAATAACTCAATAAAGCAATAATATCATAATAGCGCTATTAATTAGACGGGCGATATCGAAATAACGATATCCAATATAAAAAGCCGGGAGACTTTCCCCGGCTTCGATTTGATTAGTCCGTATGAGCAGCGACCCCGGCCAAGAAATACCCGAAGTAATGGCGGATATCCCTGCGGGATGTTTTTCTAGTTTATTGAAATACCCCATTAACGTCTGTTCCATTAAAAGATGCTTTAGGGTAATAATAAACGGCTAGCGGAAGCCCACTGTATGAGTCGGTTTTAGTCATATCTAAATATGATGTGCCTGTCGAAGACTGTGAAACTGTATTGGAATAGATTTTACCAATTGCACCTGTTGAAAAATCAATTACACCATAACAATCAAACTTTACTGATGCAGTAATATTTCTTTTGATACCAGTCATATCCCATGCAGTCATATAAAAAATCCAACTTTGCCTTCCTAGTGAACTGTCGAGGGTTATATATCCGGTAAGTGCATAGGGAGCTTGTTGACCTTGAAAAGACGATCTACTTGATGACTTGGCGGAAATACCTTGATTTTCATCAATTGTATAAGTGGCGCTACCTTGATTTTCATCAATTATATAAGCACCAGCTGCGCGAGCATATTTTTGGACAAATTCGGCATCATCGGAAGAAAAAGGTTCATTTACTTGATATTTATTCATAATATATTCATAATGTTCTTTAATCTGGGTGGAAGTTAAAGACTCTTCGGGAGAAGCAGTATCGGCATATGAAGAAATTGGAAGTGCAATAAATAGGGCCATTAATAATAGCATCGAGAACATTTTTTTCATAATAATTACCTCCAAATAAATTTAGTTAGGGTGATTTAATGTCTTTTATACCAGAAAATCTTTTTTGGTCTTTGTTGATGATTTTAGTATTTGTTCTTTTATTTATTGGGCTATTGAAGTTAATCAAGTTTATTTTTAAACGGTAATCTCTCACCTCTTTCTAAAGAGTAATATTTTTAATTCCTCCCTAATTTTTTATAATCTATAAATAATATTCGTCAATTATCCATGTGTTTCGATTGAGCCACATTCGGGATCTAATAAGTCACTATTACGTACACATGCAGCAGGACGTTACTAGTGATATCGAATTTTTAACAGCGGAGCAATATCAGAATTTGCCCGAGCTGCAGCGTAATAAGTACACCCCAATGACTCAGGCGCAGCTCGCTAAGATCTCCGGCTCTCATGCTTCTAATGCTACGTCTATTAATTGTTTTCTAACGTTAAACGAATAAATACCTTCGGTAAACATTACCCTAATTTGTTCATTGCTCTAAGGTTGTTGATAATATAAGTTTTCTAGTCTATATAATTTGTCTTCTAAGAACGTAGTGGGATATAAAGTTTTTCTTTTGATGGATTATATTGACGAGATAACAATATATGCTAATTAGAATTTTGAAATTTTCTGTGCTAGGATAATACAGGAATAAATTTTATTTGAACAGAGAGGGATATAAAAAACGTTTTGTATTTAATATTTATAAAATTTATCTGAACACAGTGGGAATTCATAGTCAAAAAGAAGGAGTTGAATTGCTATCAAAGCATTCAACTCTTTCTTTTATGGAGTATCTACAATATAGGAATAAAATCACATTATCAAAAAATGGAACTCCGAACTGTATAAAATGATGCTTGATCCAGCGATCAGCTATCTGCATGAACCCTCAAGCAAGCGTTTCTCACTCAGTTTAGATATTGCTGAAATTTTTAAACCTTTAGTCATTGATCCTCTTATCTTTAGTCTTGTCAATAATCGTCGCATCCAAAGTAAACACTTTGATGATATGGACGGAATGGTCTATCTGAGTGAGGAAGGTCGTAAAATATTTTTAGCTGCATTTGATGAAAAAATGAAAAGTACTTTCAAACATCGAAAATTGAATCGGAATGTCACTTACCGATATCTGATTCGACTTGAAGCGTACAAGCTAATAAAGCATGTTATCGGCGATGAAACATACAAACCATTTAAGGCGTGGTGGTAGACATGTTCGTCTTAATTACGTACGATATTGGAGAGAAACGCGTAGGGAAAGTCTGCAAAAAGCTACGCGAATGCTGCGGAGGTTTTAGAACAGGAATTAACCAAGTTGGTAGAAGAAACGAGGTTACTTATTTCGGAGGCTTGGGGGTTGGAAAATGTTATAAAATGATAGTTGATCTTGCCGATTTTAAGTGGATTTTCTTATTATGATTAATTATATATGTAAGAAGGCGAAGCGATAAGTACATTCATTTAACTTTTAATATGATGATTTGGAGTGATAAGTATCTAGACGATGGGCACGTTGTGGTCTTTGTTTAAGCTTCAGACATAGGGATGGAGTTTAAGAAATAATAGAGGTGTTCAACTCTCATCTTTTCTCTCAACGCTTTTATGCTCCTACACTCTTTAACTGGACCCGTTGCCCATTACCTGTAAAGTGAGCTTTATTATTTTTTTGTTCGTGTTCTCAGGGAAGAGGGTACTTTGTTTATCTAAAAACCACACTAATTCTCCAGGTGTGGTTTTTAGTGATTTCATTAACCTTCAAGAACTTTGTCCTCAATAACAGGCGCGGGCACTTCCTTCATATCAACCTCTTCTTCTGAAGTCAAACCTTGGATTTTGTTTGGAATGGAGTCGAGATATTTATACTCTTCTGTTTTAGAGAAACTGCCCGTAATATTACCGTTTTTGTCTTTTGTGAAAATTTCTCTTTTGATAGGGAGTCCAGTTTTTTCGTCAATAGTTACCACTTCTTTTTGGTACTCATTTTCTGATTCTGCTTGTGTGAGGCCAGATTCAGAAGACAAAGGGCGAGCATTGGATTCAACAAAACTCCAGTCTTGACTCTGGAATTCTTCTTTTTGTTTTTCAAGCAAAGATATACCAAGTAATCTTTCATTCTCAGCAGCTAAGTTTTCTGGCATGGTCCATGTTCTGCCCACCAGTTTTCCAGTCTCGTGATCTCGACCAACTGAAGTGATCTTTTTCCCTTTATCCTCGATAATAATTTTACTTTGGAGTTTGTTATCCCGATACTCCTCGGTAACTTCTGTGAGGTTTTCCTTATCACGGATTCGTACTGTGTAAGATCCGTCTGATAAGGTTTCTTTTATATATTCGATTTTACCACTGATGGCGGCTTTATCTGCAGCAGTGGTGACTTCACGTTGCGCACTTACAACATCTGGTTTAGCAGTATAAAAATATCCCGTGACCATAACTGCAACGATAGGCACAGTAATAAGAGTTACTAACGATTTTTTCTTCATAAGGTTGCCTCCTTTTTATTCTGCTTTCAAATCCCATCCATTAACATAGCCTTCATCAAAACCGTCTTGGAAATCTTTCAATCTCCATGCATTTGGATTACACGTAGAAGCTTTTAATTCTGGGTCATAGTTTTGCAAGTAATAATTAGCACTGAATACCTTAAAAGCTCCATTTAAATTGTTACATGCAGAGGTGTACATTGAGGTAACTCGGCTTGTTTTGGCGACATATGCGTCATTGTAATTGAACACTCTTGATCCTACTGTATTATACCAAGCAGACCAACCGAGAGCAGCATTCGCATAATACCCAATACTTGAACTAGGATAGTAATTTCGTAGCCATGCTTGATTATCTGAGTTGGTAGGTGGACTACCGACACCGGTAGGAGAATAATTAACAAGATCAGTTCCCAAACTTACCTGAGCAATGATTGGATAAGATGTTCCCGCACCACTTCGTACATTGAGTCCAGACGTTTTGACTTCGTACACAGACATCGTTTTGTCCCATGTACTGAGAGCAAAAATGGTTCCGGCTTGAACTTGAACTGTCACAATCAAGACAACTAAAGCGACTAAGAATTTGCTCCACACCCCTCTGAATTTTACCACAATATATTATATCCTCCAAATTTTGTACAATTATATACTATCAAAACCAAACGGTATAATATGTCATAATTTGTCGGCATATAAATTTTCTTTATAATTTTGCTTTATTATGTCTTTTTATTGACAAGATTAACGAATCAAGCTCCGAAATGGCTGGGCTAATTGGCTAAGAAAATGCAGCTCACAGGATAAGCAATCAGCTCTGATCCAATCAGTGAGCTACGGATATTTTCCTTGAAAGTAAAGGAAGAAGAGGTGCAGTTGACGTAGTGGGATATAAAGTTCATACCTAGTTCAAATGATATCCAATATCTCCTATATAGTTTCACTTGTACCTACTTGTTTCGCGTTATTTTCGTGTTGCTGTTCTACCATGAAAACTGTTTCAGATGTTGGAAAGCAGCAAAGGAGCGGCATGGGATGGCGAACCGGCGGGGTTGGTCTCATTGCGCGATATGGCGAAACATTGATAGATAGATAACATTGGTGATGGAGCTGCCTTGGCGTGCAGCTCTCTTTTTTATTGGAGTTACGAATCGGTAATACTAGAGCTTTTATTTGCTGAAGGACCACAAGTCGGAACTAGACTCCTGTCACGATTCAATTTCTATCGCATATCATGAATTCGTATCTATCACGTAACGAGTGGAGTGGGAATAAACGATGGCAACATCCTATATGGATTACACGAAACCAGATGTTCAATATTTTTTTGATGTCAATAAAAATCGATTAAAAACTAGGAACGCTGAAAATTTCATTAATCGGTTGGGAAGGGAAAATTTAAATACGCTTGGTGACGTTTCACTGCTTGATATTTATTTAAGCAGAGGACGTGTCGTTGAACCGCACTATCATCAAAATGCAGCAGAACTTGTTTATGCCATTTCAGGATCTGCGATGGTTTCTCTCATCAATCCTTTCGATAATGAAATCACAAACGTTACGATAACCCCAGGACAAGTGGCCAATATTCCGCAAGGTTGGTGGCATTGGGAAGTAGCTCTAGAGGATAAAACGCACTTGCTCGCCATATTTGATGCTCCATATCCGGAGTATATTTTCGGGTCAGATATTCTTACGAAAACGCCGATAGAAGTCCTTTCCCATACGTATTGTCTAGATCCCGAACTATTGAAGAAAGTACTTAAGCCGCTAAATAACGAAACCATTGTGATTGGGCCTACGGATGAATGTCTGATGCAAGCTCAGCCGCAGCAACAGCAACATGCTAATGCTTCTTTTTGTAATGGGAACAGTCATCCCAACGCCGCACCGCAATATCATTATCACCCACAAAGCCATTATCATAATGGGTATCCGAATCGTTGATTGTTCTGAGAAAAGGTATTGGAGAAGTAATCTATCTATTTGCAAAGAAGAGGAGGGTATTTGCCCCTCTTCTTCTTTTTTTTTGAATTTCACTCGATGCTTCAGCGATTCCTCCATAAGTTTTAATGATAACTTAATTCCTCATTTTGTAAGTGTTATACTTAAGTAATACTGTCGCTCTCGAGTACATTTTTTTTTGAAATTTCAAGCATTAGAAACTGGAGGACGCATGAATGTTGCTAAGCAAGTGGAAAAAAATAGATTGGATGATTGTAGTCATATTGTTGATATTCATGGTTATTAGTGTAGCTTTAGTACATAGTGGCATCTCTGCTTGGCCCAAATTCGAAGGCTCCGATAAACGAATGGTGTTTTATTATCTTGCGGGCTTTATTTGTTTTTTTGGAATGTTTCTATTGGATTTTCGACTTCTCCTTAAATATCATTGGTTTGTCCTTGCTGTGGGTCTATTCTTACTTGTTATTGTCCTGTTTATAGGAGATACAGTGAATGGGGCGAAGGGATGGATTGAAATCCCGGGGGTTGGCCTGAATATTCAGCCAGCTGAATTTTTTAAACTTGTGCTTATTATTTCCCTTACTGCCTTACTTGGGCAGCGAAATAAAATGAAACTTGCCTTTTGGCAAGATATTGTACCGCTTTCTTTGTTTGCATTGATACCCTTTGGCATTGTTATGAAACAGAATGATACAGGGAATGCGCTTAGTTATCTTGTCATTTTGTTAGGAGTTTTGTGGATCGGAAAATTGAAATACTCACATTCCATCATTATATTACTTATCCTAGCAGCATCTCTCGTTGTAGGAATTAAATCATATATTGCTTTTCATGATCAGATCGTAACGTATTTGGAGAGTACTGATAAAGAACATTGGCTGAATAGAATAGATCCTTGGTTACTTCCTGATGAGGCTAGCAGTGATGCGTCTTATCATACTAGAAATGCCCTTGTGGCAATCGCATCTGGGGGGATGCTTGGAGAAGGGTATATGAAGGGACCCTATGTTCAATCTGGATTTGTACCGTATACGTATTCTGATTCCATCATTGTTGTAGTAGCTGAGGAATTCGGGTTTATCGGTGTATCGGTACTTGTACTACTCTATTTTATTCTGATTTATCGGTTAATTATCATTGCATTAGAGTGCAAAAGGCGAGAAGGACCTATTCTTATCGTTGGGATTATAGCCATGTTATTGTATCAAATCTTTGAGAATATTGGCATGTTCATAGGTTTAATGCCCTTAACTGGAATTACACTGCCTTTTATCAGTTTTGGAGGAAGTTCTTTATTGATTAACATGATTAGCATAGGTCTAGTAATTAGTATTCAGTTGTATGGGCAGGAGGAAGATGAGTGGGTAGCTACACATTTATACAAGAAAGTGGACATGAAGAATGTAGAGTGAGAGAATACATATTATATGATTACTGATGAGAGAAAGGAATTGAGAACACGATGATACGATTTGGTGTGATTGGAACGAACTGGATTACGGAGCGCTTCATTCAAGCGGCAATAGAGACAGAACAATTTGTCCTGACTGCGGTCTATTCGCGTAAAGAAGAGAAGGGCAGAGTATTTGCCGCTAATTATAACGATCCTAAGGTCTATACGGATTTAGAGCAAATGGTATCGAGTGATGAAGTGGATGCGGTATATATTGCAAGTCCTAACTCTTTTCATGCAGAGCAAGCAATTCTATGTATGAATCACGGAAAGCATGTTCTGTGTGAGAAGCCAATGGCTTCGAACTCGGCTGAATTACAGAAGATGATTGATGTAGCACGAAGTAACAATGTTGTATTAATGGAAGCTTTGAAATCTACACTCATGCCTAACTTTAGAATTATGAAGGACAATTTGTATAAAATAGGTCGGGTGCGGCGCTATTTTGCAAGTTACTGTCAGTATTCATCACGATATGATGCTTTTTTACAGGGAAAGGTTCTGAATGCTTTCAATCCTACCTATTCTAATGGTTCATTGATGGATTTGGGGATTTACTGTCTATATCCAATGGTGACACTGTTCGGTAAGCCAGATATGGTTCATGCCGTGGGTATCATGTTGTCTTCGGGAGTGGATGGCGAAGGTAGTATGGTCATGCGTTATAAAGATATGGATGCAATTATTATGCATTCCAAGATTTCTGATTCTTATTTGCCTACAGAAATTCAGGGTGAGAATGGGACGATGGTCATTGATAAGATCAATCAGCCTTATGATGTCAAAATCCATTATAGAGATGGTACGGTTGAAGATCTGTCTCGTCCGCAGGTACATGAATCTATGTTCTATGAAGTTCAGGAGTTTATAGGGTTGTTACAGAGTAATCAACGGGATAGCTCAATCAATTCGCTGGCGAATTCACTTATGGTGGCAGAGGTGATGGAGGACGCAAGAAAACAGATCGGTCTTCGGTATGAGACGGATTTATTTTAGTGTGCAGAATCAGATAAACATCAAGGGTTGATTGAATATAGCTTCATAAAGTAAGGAGAATAGGCATGTTTGATCCTACCGTGTATGAGAATTTAAAAGTGGCCTTCGAGAACCATGTGTACGATTTGGACAATCTAGATAAGCAAATTACGATTACGAATCGGATCGACCGCATGGAGTTGTCTGTCATGTCTAGGTTGTTTGCGCTCCAGTTCTCTCGGCTGGACCATGAGGATATCGTTGCCGAGATTCGGCTGGAATCCTCTGTACAAGATCTGGCGAATGAGATATTGGAGCTAACGAGTGAAGTTCCAGGATGTGTGTTACGAATATTCTTTTATATGCCGATTGCCAACGTTTCTACACAATGCAGACAGATTGAAGAAATCCTCCAGAATGTTTGGAAGCCTGAGCTGAAGCCTATACAGTCATTAAGTTACGTGTACGGAGAAGAGAATAAGATGCACACAAATACGATAGAGCTGAGATTTAATCGCAAAATTAATGAGGATCAGATGGATGATATTCCAGAGTTGATCGGTCATGTGCTTCAAACGCTTGATGAATTACAACACATGGGTATGGCATAAACGAAAGGGTGTTAGGAGACGAAGAATCTTCTCGTTACAGGGTATCGTGCACATGAGCTCAATATTTTTAATCAGAAACATGTCGGCATTGAATATATCAAAAAAGCGATCACAGGCAAATTGATCCCCCTTATTGAGGATGGATTAGAGTGGGTGATTACGCCTGGACAGTATGGTGTTGATCTATGGGCCTGTGAAGCCGTCATCGCTCTGAAAGAACAATATCCCAGCTTGAAATTGTCTATTATGTCAGCTTACCTCAATCCAGAAGAGAAATGGAAAGAAGATAAGAAAGATTATTTCAATGATATTTTAAAGAGTGTAGATTATTATGGTATCGTTAGTAAGCAACCATATCAGGGAACATGGCAATTCACTGCAAGGGATGACTTGTTATTCAGAAAGACAGACGGAATCTTACTGATCTATGATGAGGATGCAGGTGAGGGCAGCCCTAAATTCATGAAGGATAAAGCCTTGAAAAAGAATATTCAGGATGGATATGTGTATTTAAACATTACATCAGAAGATATTCAAAGCATAGCGGATGAAGAGAATGATCGTTCATTTGATTAAGGGTGAGTGTAAGTACTTAAGACAGCAAGCCATCGGTAGAAAGACAATTCCACCGATGACTTGCTGTCTTATTTGTGTGTTTTCACTTTATGATATGTAGATGCTATAATGATGTCCCATAATACTTGTTAAGTTAAGGAGTACACAATGAACATACTGATTGCAGATGATGATCCCGACATGCTCAGAATAGTGGTCGCTTATTTTAAAAAAGAAGGTTTTCAAATATTCACGGCTCAAGACGGAGAACAAGCCCTGGATATTTGTATGAATCACAAAATAGATCTGGCAATACTCGATTGGATGATGCCCAAAGTAAGTGGTATAGAGGTGTGCAGGAAATTAAAAAAGCAACAATTTGCAAAGGTATTGATGTTAACCGCGAAAGGTGAACAGGAAGAAGAATTGATGGCGCTACAGATAGGTGCCGATGATTACGTGCGTAAACCTTTCGAACCTCGTATCTTGATTTTGAGAGCCAAGAAACTACTTAACATGGAGGAAGATATAACATTCGCTGGTTTGCGAATAAATATGCGAGGCGGAAAGATCTATAAGGACGGATTAGATCTAGAAGTTACGAATAAGGAATTCCAGTTAATGAAGTGCCTACTTGAACACAAAGGGCATATTTTAAGTAGAAAAGTACTGTTGGACCAAGTGTGGGGATTCGATTATATCGGGGAAGAAAGAACAGTCGATACGCATATTCGGAGACTCAGGGAGAAAGTCGGAGAAGGATTAATTAAGACATATCGAGGCAGTGGATATAGTCTTCAAATTCCCCATGAGTAAGCTGAGTCGTAAGTTATTTTGGCGTATTGCTTGCATGATTTGTTTGGTATTCGCTGTTTCATTCTTGGTAACTACGTTTTTTCTGCCTAAGTATATTCTGTATCAGCAAAAGGTGAATTTAGCGGAACTGACCAACCACATGAGCAAAGAAACAGTTGAATCTCTAATCCAAACGAAGAGGGAACTGGAACAGCAGTACAACGTAACGATTGTAAGCACTGATTTCGTAACAAATCCGAATGATTTGAATGATGCTATTCGAACCAAGCTAAATAGCGAAGGTATTACATTGGCGAAATTTTGGCTTATGGAAGATAGTATTCAGGATCTTGAATATGGGAAACCGGTCTACAAGTTGTATAGTCAGACGAAACTTAACACCAGTTTTCTTGTCACGATTCTCAGAATGGACGATACGCTCTTTGTCATCGGTGATACGATTGCGCATTCGGATCAGTCGATTCGAGCCGTTAATAAATTCAATCTTTATATTGCCATCAGCGCGCTGTTCTTTACTCTTGGATTAGCGTGGATTATAGCAAGACAGATCATTCGTCCTTTAAAGGAATTGGCCAAAAACGCCGAAGATATCTCTAATCTTCAATTCCATACCACAAACATAAAGACGGGTGACGAAATTGAACTGTTGGCGGAGAGTATTAATCAGATGAGCAATAAACTGGAGGAAGCGCACCTAGCTCTGGAAGAAAAAAATCAAAACTTACGGAACTTTATTTCCGATATTTCGCATGAATTAAAAACACCAATTGCTTTAATAAAGGCGTATTCCTTAGGCATCAGAGATGAATTAGACGACGGCACATTCTTACATGTTATTGATAAAAAAACAGATGAAATGTCCCAGCTAGTGGACAAGTTGCTCCACTTAGCGAAGCTTCAGAATGAGCCTTATTCGATGGTCAATTTTAATTTCAAAGTGTTACTTGAGAGTGTTCTGGATAATTTCCAAGTTGCGATACAGAAAGAGCAGAAGATGGTTGAGGTAGATGATAGTCAACTTCATTATCCTATCGTTCAAGGAGATCAACAGAAAATCGGGATCGTTCTGGATAATTTCATAAGCAACGCTCTTAAATATTCGAGTGAACCAAAGATATGCGTATCACTAGTGAACGAAGGAGAGCGGTTGGTATTTACAATTCGAAATGGCATTCGGACCTGGGATGGACAGGATGTGAATCAAATATGGCAACCTTTCTTTGTATTAGATAGTTCACGGAATAAACAGCTTAGTGGGTCAGGTTTGGGGCTGTCCATCGTGCAAGCCATCTTGGAAAAACATGAGGCGCCTTACGGAATTCATACAAAGGATGAAGAGATTGAATTTTATTTCTCCTTGACGGTGCGGTCAGATTAATGAAGAGACATCGTGGCGATTTCGCTGCGATATTTTCTTGAAATAGCGCGCCCGTGTTTTTGGGCGAAGATGTATTCGGTAAACTAGAATTGCAGATAAATACGTCTAAATCCAAAATAATTAACCAATGGAACGATAAGATAGTTTTGACTTTTTAGACATGAATCACCGAAAGTGTTCCATCCTTTGAAAACTATTCAAGGAACACGGCTTTAACAGCGGATGTAGCCCATACCCATTCCTTCCCACCCAACATAGTAACTCTTTCACCAAGGACGCCGAGAGGCGTTTTTCTTGTTTTGTCATATTGGTGTAACACAGATAGAATATGCTTACTTTTGAGGTGATTCATAATGAACAAGGTAAGAAAGAAAGATGGATGGTCAATCGTAAGAAATGGTTTACTTATATCGGCCATTCTAGCTACTGCTGGATGCAGTCCAAACTCGTCTGTGCCATTAGAAACCAAAGGTCAGAACAGCAGTCAAGTAGAGAAGGTGGATATCAATTCATGGAAGATGGATTATTGGAATGAACAGCGAAGAGGGTCCAATTTCATGAACTCCACTTCGTTGCCCGACAATTACCAAGCGGCTAAGGAACAGGGGATCGAGTTCATTCGGCTCGCGCCTGACAAATGGGGCAAAGATCGAGATCACTTGTTTAACGATAAACCGGATACTAAACCTACTGAAGATTTCCTGATTGGTAGCTCCGATCAATATGAAGGTATCGTGGAAGAAGATTTTGCAAGACTCAAAGCGGATCTGGATGCGGCTGAAGACAAAGGAATGAAAGTTATACTGACGGTGCTTAGCTTACCCGGAGATCGATGGAGGCAGTTTAACGGGCAGAAGAACGATGATCGTATATGGCAAGAACGTGACTATCACAGTCAATCGGCCCTGTTCTGGAAGGATCTTGCCACCCGACTGAAAGATCATCCTGCTATTATTGGTTATAACCTGATTAATGAGCCACATCCAGAAACGGCAACGGGTTTTAATGACTTCTGGACACAGGATTACACGGAGTGGTATACCAAAGTACAGAATACAGCTGCGGATTTAAACGTTCTCTATGACGGTATGATTAAAGCGATTAGGATGGTCGATACGACGACACCCATTATTATTGATTCTGGACTTTATGCAACGCCTTGGGCGTTTAATTATTTGAAACCTATGGATGACCCTAACGTTCTATACGCTTTTCATATGTATGAGCCTTATGAATTGACTAGTCAAAATAAGAAAAAGGGATTTACTTATTCTTATCCAGGAACAGTTCAGGTCGGAAATGACGAGAAGGAAATGAAGTTTGATGAGCAGGCTCTTAAACAATTCATGGAACCGGTGACGAAGTGGGCAACTACCAACCATGTGCCTGCCAATCGGATTATTGCATCAGAATTCGGAACGAACCGAATGATCAAGGGAGCAGATCAGTATATGGCGGATCTGATTTCTATTTTCGATGAATATGGCTGGCACTGGTCATTCTACGCATTTCGTGAAGATACTTGGGATGGGATGGATTACGAATTTGGCAGCGAGAAGTTGGGTGAGGAATACTGGGAAGCGAGGGATAAAGGGGAGCTCCTTATTCGTGGCCCATCAGACAATCCAATTTGGAATGCTATAAAGAAGGGCCTTATAAGGTGATTTACAGAAGGATACTGCTTGTAATGTGTACGAGCGTACTTTTAATCTTAGGAATCGGATTCTATGCTGTTGAGGTTGAACCCAAATCTCTGTCCGTGACTCGAATCGATATGGCAAGCAAGTACGTGCAGAAGTCATTCAATGGCATTGAAATCGTTCAATTCTCAGATACGCACTTAGGTCCCGATTATACGGTTGATCAGCTTCAATCGTTAGTCGACCGCATGAATCTTATGAAGCCAGACATGGTGGTATTTACGGGTGATCTAATGGATCATTACGGGCAATATGGTTCTAAGAATAGAGAGTTGGCACAGAAGGTACTAGCAAAGATAGAAGCTCCCCTCGGTAAATATGCTGTATATGGTAATCATGATAGAGGAGGGGGAGGGAGTCGGGTGTACAAGCGATATATGGAGGAAGCTGGGTTTATCGTACTTGTGAATGAGGTTCATTCCATTATATCCGCAACAGGTGAAAGGATGACCATAGCAGGGCTTGACGACTTCTTGTTAGGAAAACCGCAGGTCCAACATACGCTTCAATCGCTCCGTTCGCAGGATTTCAATCTGCTCCTCGTTCATGAGCCGGATGTGGCGGATCGATTCACTGATTATCCGGTTGACCTACAGCTCTCCGGACATAGTCATGGCGGGCAAGTTCGTGTTCCCTTCCTACAACCACTGATTACAACTTCGTTAGCCAATAAATATATGGAAGGGTTACACTCACTTCAAGGAAAGAACAGACCTTTGATGCTTTATGTGAATCGAGGAATTGGGACAACCCGATTGCCTGTACGCTTATTCCAAAAACCTGAGTTGACCGTTATTCGATTGTTGAAAGAATAGTAGAGTCTATACGAACGTATCGGTGATCCGGGGATACTTCAGGTATACAGTGTTGTAAAGATTGGAAAGTTGGAAGATGGAAAAAATTCACGTCAGCAAAGAAGGCCCACCTTATGCGAAGCTTAGTATAAGGTGGGCCCATTTAATTATTATCTAAAGTTTATATTTATTTAAACGAAGCAAATCCTTCATCTGCCATTACGACGCTACCGTTAATTGCGTTAGCTTCTGGTAAGGAGAGCAAGTACACAGTATCTGCAACTTGTTCGGGCTGAGTTAGTTTGTTTCCCATGACCTTTCTCTTCATATCATCAATCATTCCTTGATCTTTATATCCTTGAATGATCGGCGTATCAACAGCCCCTGGAGCAACGGCGACTACGCGGATTCCATGAACAGATAGCTCAAGTGCTGCGGATTTGGTCATCATAATGACCGCACCTTTGGAAGCATGATAGGCGAATGTACCTGGCGATGCCAGGAATCCAAATACGGAAGCGGTATTAATGATAACACCTTTGATGCCAAGTTCACGCATTTTTTTACCTGCGGCAATAATACCATGAGCTACACCGTGCTGATTGACATTAATGACACTATGATAATCTTTCATGTCTTGGTCCAATACAGGCGTGACACGTCCGATTCCTGCATTGTTGAACATGACGTCGATTCTACCATAGGTATCTACCGTCTTCTGAACTAATAATTCAACATCTTCATATTTGGACACATCGGTTTTGACAAAAATAGCTTCGCCACCGTCTGCAATAATTTGTGCTACCGTTTCCCCACCTAATTGTTCGTTGAAATCGGCAACAACAACTTGATCACCTTTGCTTGCAAATTTAATGGCGGTTTCTTTACCGATTCCACTAGCTCCACCTGTTATTACAGCAACTCTTTTTTCTGCCATGTGAGTTTCCTCCTCGTGAAATATAGTTATACTACTATTGAAAGCTGGTATAGTAAGAAAGGTTATTTACTAACTTATTTACATTGTAGCATTGCCGATTATGAAGCGAAATTTAACTATATTTAATACTTATTAAGTAATAATGAATATCAATGAATATGGAGGGTGTTCAATGAATTTGGAGCAGTACGAGAATATTGTTGAAGTTGCAAAGATAGGCTCACTTACCAAAGCTGCGCAGAACCGTCATATCACCCTATCGGCTATTAGTCAGTCTATCACCCTGTTGGAAGCGGAGCTTGGAGTATTAATATTTACCCGCTCACGTGGACTTAAAGCTGTTCCAACGGTTGAGGGAAAAGCGATTATCAGCAAGGCAAATGAGGTATTGGTGAAAGTGAATGAATTGAAAGAGGAGGCACAGATCTACAGTAATACGCTGAGTGGTCACTTAAGAATTGCAACCATTCCGGGTCCTATGCATTTGCTGGTGAAGGTGATATCGAGTTTCAAGGGAGATTTCCCAAATGTAAAAATTGAGATTTTTGAAAAGGGACCCAAAGAGATATTGGATAATGTACTTCATAACGAGATAGATATTGGCCTTGTGGTCTCACCTGAGGGTATGCCTGATAATCATCAGGGAATCCTCTTTGAACGTCTAATGGAAGGGAAAATTGTTGTCGGTGTTCATCAAGATTCACCGCTTGCGATACACAAAGTAATTACACCTGAGCAGTTAGTAGGACAAACGTTAGTATTGTACGATGATTATTATATCAAGGACTATGTTGAGCGATGCTTAGCACACTATGGTCCGGTCAATATCCTTTTTGTAAGCAATAATACAAGGGCGATTGAGAATGCAGTTGCTGAAGGAATAGCTATTACGATTGGACTCGATTACTCTTTCATACGAACATCAGAGGTTAAGAAGCAAGTTATGAGAACGATTGAACTTCAATCTTCGGGTACGGATCCCAAATACTTTGGGTCTGTGATACCGATAGGTAAACATGCTTCGCACATCTCTCGCGTATTTATAAACAGACTTCAATATGAATTTCAACAAATAAAGTGAATCTATTCAGGTTCGTTTTTGATTTTTTAGGATAGATAAAGGGTGAGAATTGAGGCTCTAATTCATAATCAGTGCTTGCTGAAAATAGAAATCTATGCTGATCGTAGCGGTCATCTATCAACTCGTTACACTTGTTAAGCACTGATTTTGGGGTTGAGCCAAAATTGATTATAATTTTATTTTACATTTGAGATTGTTCTTATACGTGATACCCTTATTGGTAAGTAATTAGTAGAATGAGACAGTTATTTTGATTGATTGCTGTACCGAAAGGGGTATTTTATTGGAAAAATTAGTTGAGTTGTTGGACGGGATCGAAATCCGTAATTTTCAACAGGAAGACATGCCATTACTGGGTGAATTGTACAACTCGGTAACCTCAAGGGAGAATGCTGTTTTTTGGTGGGTAGGGGACCCTGATAACTGGGTCAATGTATTTTGTGCTTTTGAAAAAGGAAAAATGGTGGCTAAGGGACAAGTGAGTATTATCAATATTGTTCCGTCTGGTCGTTCCTCAGAAAGCAAACATTCGATCTATCTTAATTTAAAAGCCATCTCGGACAGAGAATATGATTTAAATCTATTAGGACAATTATCTCCCTATCTTTTTTCGCGTGCCGTGGAGTTAAAAGAGTCCTTGTCTAAGGATTACGCTACATTACTTTGTGTGGGTAACGATTCGTCAGAGATTGCCAATAGTCAATTTTTCATTCAACAGAAAGGCTTCTGTCATAGAGAAAGTTTATATACCATGCAACGTGATCTTAATGATTCGATTCCAGATTTGCAATTAAGTGAAGATCTTCAACTGACGCATTGGACAATGGAATCTTCTCAAGAAGAAAATGAGTATTTAGAGTTAGAAGCAGATATTTGGCCTGATGATCCGCTAGGATTGGAAAGATTATCTCAATACAAACAAAATCCACTGTGGACAGCGATGGTTGTTCGCGAAGCAGATACGATAGTGGGCAGCTTAATGGCATGGCGGGAAGGAGATCAAGGGCTTATTGAAAATGTCTTCGTACGTGAACGTAGAATTGCGAAATATATGCTTACACAAGCGTTGAACTATTTAAAAGCTAATGAGCTGAATCTGCTGAATTGAGGGTGTTAACTACGAATAAGTCCGCGTTGTCACTGTACGGATCCGTTGGATTTAATATGATCAAAGAGGAAATAAGATATTGTATAGAGCTTAATTAGATAAAAAGATGGATTGCAAATAAACGGTCATCCCTGAATGGATAGTCATTTTCGATCAGACCAATCGAAAGGAATTAATTATAATGATGAAATTAAGTTTAATGCAGAGGGTTATGAATACAGTTGATGAACAATGGAGAAGTAAGTTTGCTGAGGATTTATTAAATGCTTGGGGTTATGAGGAAGGTACAGTATTTTTCTATCGTTCAAGTGCAAATTCATTATTTACCTTCAAGCAAAATGGTAAGGATTATTTCCTTAGGTGTATTGATTCAACTGAAAGGAATATACACGCTATAGAATCTGAAATCAATATTCTTGAATACCTCTGTGAAAAAGGGTTGAATGTAGTTAAACCTGTAAAATCAAGAAATAATAAAATCATTGAAGTCATTGAAACGGATTTAGGAGTATACCATGCAGTGGTATTTGAAAAATTACCAGGTGAACATCTTGAAATGGATGAACTTACGGATGAACAGTTTATGATATGGGGTGCTTCATTAGGAAGATTACATAAAGCTACTAAAAAATTAACGAAAGATCAGATAAACAAACGAAGTAGCTGGGAAGAGCATTTTACTTGGATCAAAGAACACTTGCCCACACATGAATTATCCGCAACCCAAGAGTTGGGGGAATTAGAAAAATGGGTGAAGGACTTACAGTTTTCTGAAGACGATATCGGTTTAATACATTATGATTTCGAACTAGATAATTTGCGGTGGAGTGATCGTTCATTTAGTATATTGGATTTCGATGATGCTGCGGTATATTGGTATGTTGCTGATATTGCTTATGCGTTAAGAGACTTATTTGATGAAGATGTGGATCTTGATAATAGTAAGTTCCAAGCATTCATAAAAGGGTATAAGCAAGAAAACACAATGAATGAATCGCTATTGGTTGAATTATCTGGATTTTTGAGAATCCATAATCTATTGTTATTTACTAAATTACTCAAAGTAGTTGATGTTCCAGAATCGGACAGCAATCCACATGGGTTGCAGGGTTTAAGACAGAAACTGATTAACATCTTAAATCGACACAGAGGTCGTTTTGATAGATTAGCTAAGGAAGGATAACAGCTCCCTGAATTCTATGACCGGATCACAAGAGCTGTATAGAATCAAATATAGCATGAATGTAAATCATCAAAAAATAGAGATCCTTATTGCCTTTCTGCGATGAGGATCTCTACTTTTGGTGAGAACTTTATAGGTTTATCATTGTAGAGCTAACCTTCATCGTTATTTCGGCAGCTTGGACTCTGCCATCATGATGACTTGTGAAACTTGCTTCTCCCAAGCGTATACCTTTTGTTGAGAAGTGTGAATGATCTGCATTTGATTATACATCAGCGTGATATCTTCAGCGGCGGTAATTGCGTTACCCTGCTTTACACTAGCTTTATAACTCTTCTCCACTGACGAGCAGATTTGTCTTGTTGCAGCAATCGTTTTATTCTCTGTTGTAATCTGTTTTTTAAGATTTTGTGCAGGAGCGAGTATATCTTTAACTATCTTGACCTTGCTTGCACGCTGCTTTTTGGCGTTAGAGAGCGTTTCCTTTTTAGATTTTACATCGGTACGAGCAGCTAACACGGAAGCTAGTAGCTTATTGCGCTTTAGATCGAGCAGATCAGCTAGCTTCTTATCCTTATTCTGCTTAGCGGCAGTAGCCTGTTTGCTTAGTGCTGTGAACTGCTCTAATAGAGGAGTATGCTTCCGTAGAGTCTGATCCAAATCTATTTGCAGACTGTGTATCCATTCCAGGTCTATGACCTTGATTTTGGCATTTACCCATTTTAATGCACCATTATTCTTTGTACGTTGATCTTTAATATGCTGAGTTTCCGATAGCATGACTACTTTCAGTGCGGCAACATCATCGTATACGAGATTGATGTGGTCCAATGCAGTATCCCAAGAATCCGCTGCACTTACATGTGGTGCATTCATTTGTAACACAGTCAACACACAGAGAATCACAATCAATCTACTCCAAGCACTTCTTCTACTTACTCCGTTCATTAATTACCTCAACCCCCATCTTCAAGAATGATAGTGCACAAAAAAACACCTCTCAAGAAAGGCCATTACGCCTGTTCTTGCGAGGTGCTTCGCTCGCTAAGCATGTATAATTTTCATTAATATACTCTATATTATGGAAGGTGTCAATGGTGAATCGAACATATGTTTCTGTGAGACGATTTGTTAAGTGAAGAAACAAAACCAGCAGCGGCTTCTTTAATAGAATTCGCACTTGCGATAGCTGATATAACGGATACACCGTCTGCGCCAGCAGCAATGACCGAAGCAGCATTGTCTATCGAGATTCCACCAATGCCGACAAGTGGAATAGAAATCCCTTGTTGTCGTAATTCATGGAGTAAAGTTGTCCCCAACACTTCTCTAGCATCGTCTTTGGAACGTGTTGGGAAGATCGGGCCGACTCCCAAATAATGTGCCCCATCTTTTATTGCCTGCTGTGCTTCCTCTAGGGTATGGGCAGAGACACCGATAATCTTGTGGGGACCTATTCTCTCACGGATGGAGCTTGCGGGTTCATCCTCTTGCCCAACATGGACACCATCTGCGTCAACGGCGATTGCGAGGTCGATATCGTCATTGACGATGAAGGGGATATGATGTTCTTGGCATATTTGTTGAAGCTCTCTGGCGAGTGTGAACTTGGCTTCACCAACTAAGGCTCCTACGCTTTTTTCACGAAACTGAAATAGAGTAATGCCGCCTGCAATCGCCTCAGTTAATACCTCGCGGGGATCTTTCTTACAATTGACACTACCCATAATGAAATAGACTTTCAGCAATGAACGAACAGATTCATTATGATTAATAAACATGTTCTGTACCTCTCTTTCTCCGCTGATAAGCAAAATGGTTCGTTGGACCATGTCCTGCACCGATTCCTAATGGGTCCTCAATAGCAGCTTGAATAAATTGTTTCGCTGTTTGAACAGCGCTCAGTACCGAATTCCCTTTAGCTAACTCTGCTGTAAGCGCTGCTGAATAAGTACAACCTGTACCATGTGTATGTCTTGTTACAATCCGTTGATTCTCCATATAGATGTAACTATGCCCATCATACACAAGGTCTACGACTTGATCGGTATAAGTATCATGTCCGCCCTTCATGACGACATAACGAGAACCCATCTGAAGAATACGTTTGGCAGCCTCTTCTCGGTCACTTAAGCTGACGATGGACATCTCTGTAAGGATCTCTGCTTCTGGTATGTTGGGAGTGGTAACTAAGGCAAGTGGGAGAAGTACTTGGATGACAGATTTAATCGCTTCTTGTTGCAGCAGTGTAGATCCGCCCTTGGCCACCATCACTGGATCAACGACTAAGTTGCGCCAATGATACTGCTCAATCTTGGCTGCTACAATCCGAATAATCTCGCCACTGAATAGCATCCCTGTCTTTAATGCATCAGGTTCTAGATCTTCACCTATCGAGTCTAGTTGCATAGCAATCGTCTCGGCGGTCATGGGGAAAACACCTTGAACGCCTAACGTATTCTGTGCAGTGAGTGCAGTAATGGCTGACATGCCATATACACCTAATTCTTGAAAGGTTTTGATATCGGCTTGAATACCCGCTCCACCACCGCTATCTGATCCTGCAATTGTCAATGCTTTATAAATATGCATCTCTTCATTCCTCCAGTCGTCTTAGTGGTGAGTAGTACGTACGACTTCTTAGACTTGGTGGATGTGGGCTCTTTGTTGTAGAATTTCCGGTGATACGCTAGCCAATTGGTTCAATAATTCAATCTGAAAGCTTCCAGGGCCTTGATGTTCTGTCATTTCAGCAGCAATCTCAGCGGCTACACCGTAGAAAGCTATTGCCTCGGTAACCGATTCCAACCAAGCTTGTTCGCTAACTTCGCTTACAGCTAAGAATGCCCCGACAATAGAGCTAAGTAAGCATCCAGCCCCTGTAACTTTAGTGAGAAGGGGATGACCATTACGGATTATGTAAGTCCTGTGTCCATTCGTAATCACATCTTCTTTTCCTGTAATAACAACAATACATCCTAACTGTTGGGCAGCCTTTTGTGCTAGGAGTACCCTATTGCCTTCGCCAGCACCCGCATCTACACCTTTAATGGACCATTCTTCACCCACCACATGCGCTACTTCTGCAACATTGCCCCTGAGCACAGCAAGATTAATCTCCTGAGTGATTCTCTGAGCAATGGTTGTTCGGTAAGCTGTAGCACCAGCACCAACTGGGTCAAAAACGACAGGAACATGATTCTCATTTGCAGATTTCCCTGCGATAAGGATTGATTTCACAACACGTTCATCAAGCGTTCCAATATTAAGAACGACTGCGTTCGCTAATTTAGCTACATCTGCTACTTCTTCATGAGCGTGAGCCATGAAAGGAGAAGCACCTAAAGCGAGAAGTCCATTGGCTGTGAAGTTGGTAACGACCATATTCGTAATATTGTGTATAAGCGGATTGCACTGACGAACTTTTGTTAGAAATGTCATGTTTAACATCCTCCTGAATTGAAGTAGGTTATATAGGCTAGGATAGCCAAATAGCAACACAATCTTTGTAAACAAATAAAGGCCCAGCCATTTCCACAAGGAAATGAGTGGGCCAAAAAGTTCAGTCAAGCAATCCTATGCATTGCATGATGTGAAGATTTCGTTCCACTTCCCTCCGCTGGTATAATCCAGATCAGGTTCCAAGGGTCCGAAGCTTAAAGCTCGTCTCAGTCGTTAGACTCCCCTAGTGAAAAACAGGCTGTATTCAATTAGTTCTGTAAAGAATATAACACAAAATTCCCATATGTAAAGCGACATGTGGGAATAAATATCGAATCTGTATCACAATTATGCCTAAACCTGTGGTATGATTATTTTTGTCCTGACGCCACATAAGTACAGCAGTAGATAAAGGAGGAACTCTCCGTGATTTCGTTGCATCAGGTAAGTAAAACTTTCGTGAGTTCAACTAGCCACTTCCAAGCTGTTAATTCTGTGTCTCTTCAAGTAAAGGAAGGCGAAATTCATGGGATTATTGGCACAAGCGGTGCGGGTAAATCGACTCTGTTACGGATGATTAATTTATTGGAGAAGCCGGATACGGGTAGTGTCGTAGTAGGTAATGAGGATTTGACGAATATGACTGAGAAGGAGCTTCGTGAAGCTCGCAGGAATATCGGGATGATCTTCCAGGGATTTAATTTGGTAAGCAATAGGACGGTTAGTGGAAATGTCTCCATACCACTTGAATTAACTGGATTACCTAAGCGTGAACGCGTGGAGCGTGTTGATGAGTTCTTAGAATTTGTCGGCCTACAGCATAAGGCGAAGCAATATCCTTCACAATTAAGTGGAGGAGAGAAACAACGGGTGGCGATTGCCAGAGCACTTGCGAATCGTCCTAAAGTGTTGTTATGTGACGAACCTACATCCTCTTTGGACCCTAGTACGACAGAGGATATTTTGGATGTGCTGAAGCAGCTCAACCAGAATTTCGGGCTCACCATCGTTATCGTAACACATGAAATGGAGGTTGTCCGCAACATGTGTCACAACGTATCGGTCATGGAATTAGGACGTTTAGTCGAGACTAGAGTGGTGGATCAACCCCATGGTTGAATATATCATGCAGTATCAGGCTGAAATACGGAAGGCTATTGGAGAGACTTTTGCTATGGTGGGGATATCCATTGTTGCAGCTATTTTAATAGGACTCCCATTAGGCACTTTTCTATATTTGTTGCGAAAGGGTCAGTTGTACGAGAATGGGTTGCTCTATGGTATTTTGAATATCATAGTCAACGTTGTTAGGTCATTCCCATTTCTTTTACTCGTCGTTTTTTTGATTCCATTTACGCGAATTGTCGTTGGAACAGCGCTTGGTACGCTTGCGGCTTCGGTGCCGTTGTCGATTATGGCGATTGCCTATTATTCGAGGTTAGTGGAGCAGTCACTGCTAGAGGTTCCAAGAGGTGTGATCGAATCAGCTTCATCAATGGGAGCATCAACCTTTCAGATTATCGTTAAATTTATGTATGTTGAAGCTCGCTCGGGACTCATGCTAGGCTTAACGACTTCTATTATCAGTTTCATCTCTTACTCAACGGTGTTGGGGATTGTCGGTGGTGGTGGAATTGGCGATTTCGCCATTCGTTATGGGTACCAACGGTTTGAAACGAAGATTATGGTATTTACTATCATCATCATGATTATTTTGGTGCAGGTCATTCAGTTTGCAGGTAGCTATATTGCGAGAAGGCTCGATAAGAGATAAGGGACCATTAGATAGATGGTCAGTCTACAACTAGAATTTAGGGGGAATATAAAGATGAATAAAAAAATATTGATGATGTTAGTTGTTGTACTTATGTTAGTTGCAGCGGGTTGTGGAAATAATGAGAAGCAAGCGGAGGAAAGTAAGAATACTCCAACAACCAGTGAAGAGACTACATTGAAAGTAGCTAGCCTCATACCGCCAATGACGGAGGTATTGGAGCTTGTGAAGCCTCTATTGAAGGAAGATGGCATTAACCTAGAGATCGTTGTTCTATCTGATAATGTGCAGCCTAACAATGCTTTGGCTAATAAAGAAGTGGATGCTAACTTTTTTCAACACGTTCCTTATATGAACCAATATAACGAGGCTAATAAATCAGAATTGGTTGGGGTGCAACCTATTTACAATGCGGTGTATGGTGCTTATTCTAAAACATATAAGAACATTGAAGATTTACCAGAAGGTGCAACAATTGCTATAGCTAACGATCCATCCAATATCGGACGTTCACTTGTTATGTTCGAGAAGAATGGACTTATTAAGTTAAAAGAAGGCGTTGGAATTAATGCGACACAAGCTGACATCACGGAGAACGTGAAAAAGTTCAAATTTAAGGAAGTCGATTTGTTGATGCTGGCACGTACACTAGATGATGTGGATCTAGTGGCTATGACTCCAGCTTATGCTAAGCCTCTTAACTTAACACCTAAGAAAGATGCGTTAATCACAGAAGGCGACGATTCTGATTTCGTAATTACTTTGGTAGCGCGTAAGGACAATGTAGACTCTGAACCTATTCAGAAGCTTGCGAAGCGTATGACAAGTCCGGAAGTGAAAAAGTTCTTTGAGGATAATTACGGGGAAATAGCAGTACCTGCTTTTAAATAACATCAACCATAATCATATAAGGGGTATAGCCATAAGATGGCTATACCCCTTTTTATAAATATGAGAACTTAGTAAATCTCTAGTATCCTATGGGTAAACGATTACCGTCCTTTGGGGACAACACTTGCTGATCCTTGATGGGAGGGGAAGTGATACCATACCTTTCAAGTGCCTTTCTCGAAGATTCTAGCATGCGTTGCTTCAAATAATCGCCTTCAACGATACGTACTCTTTTACCGAGGAAGCGAATTTTGGATAGAACATACTCACGCTCATTCCCTATAAATCTTAAGCGGATTCTATATATTTGTTCAGTTGCATCATAAATGACTTCCTTCTCGAAGCAGGAGAAGGCATACAAGATACGGGATAATTCTTGATTGTAGGTGTTGACGACCTCAAGTATGACTTGATCTTTAAAGTGCTCCATGATCTGATGAATGTTCGTGAAGGCTTGAACGAGTACCTCAGGTGAAGTGGATTCTTCTGATACCGATACGATGTGGTCAAGTCTCGTGTTCATCAGTGAACGATGTCTAAGGTGGTACCACAGTAGGTACCATTCTTTTTTGACCATGGAATATTCTAATTTATAGGGAACTCCGTTCTGCTCTGATGCGGTACTCCCGCCCTTCAAACGATAAGTGATGACGATACTGCTCTTGTTCAGAATGAATCGACGACAAGAACGTAGAAGGGGATGATAGACTTGCTTCTCTAGACTACGACCTTTTTCTATGAAATGTTCTTTGAAATCTAGGGTGGAGTCTTGTTCTAGAACGTTCTTCAACTTATGTAACGTGCTTTCAGGAAAAGCTGCCGTTGCCGCTGGATGCTCAAGCATAGTCTTAAGCCATGCTCTCTCCTGTGAGGTAATCATGAAGGTACCGGAATCATCTAGACGAGAGCTAATCTGATAGTTAAATATTTTCTCAAATAGATTCATAATACGATTGAAGCTCCTTCCATTCGGCGATCATTTCATTTCGTAGCAAAGGGGGCTCTAATATTTCACAGCTAGACCCGAAACTACGGAGCCAAGGCTTGATCTCGGTGAAGCCATTGACAACAATTTCATAGATGAAGGATTGATCATCTTCTTCTACAATTTGTCCCCATTGCCCCTGCAACAACACACGTTCTTTAACAAAGTTCGGTTGTGATAATCCAGGATTAAAGAAGCGAACGCGAACCAAGATCGGGTGACCTGTATCAATTAACCAACTGTAATGAATCCTCTCCTCTAATTTCTTGTACACAGCATCAAATAATTGTTCAGAGACCTGCATGTCTTCTACAATCTGGGTCATGCCCTCTAAGCGATATTTTCTAATTCCCTGACGTGAGTGATGGGAGAGTAGATACCACCTTCCATATTGATGGTCGTATACTACCTTCAGGGGGAGCGTTAACTCTTCACGTCCCTTTGTCTCGCGTTCGAAGATCGGGTTAGTATTCTTGGAAGCATAGCTTTCCTCAGATTTAGGGGAGAAGTATAGAAACTTTATTTTACGATGATTGTGGATCGCATCCAAAAGTATAAATAGATGAGCCTCATCCAGAATACGTGAATAATAGTGGTACTTATATAAAAAAGGTTCTATAGCCTGCTTCGCGGTATGGAGTTGTGCCATGTTCTTCTTCAGGCTATCACGGAGTAAATAACCTTGTACGGAGGGAACCTGTGTATTAGCCATCACATCGACAAAATCGAATAGATCGATCAGTTCATCCTCAGACAGTGTCTGAATTAGATCATTCTGAATCCGATATCTATGGGGGCGTGTGCCAGATTCTCTTACAATCACGCCAACTTCTTCTAAATATTTGAGATCTTTACGTATTGTTTTCTCATCGGGTTGAGCAGAGTCAGCGGATAAGCTACCACAGCATAGATCTAAAAGTTCCATAGCCGTTAATGCGTTGTGATTGTGTAAGGCAGCTAAAAGCATAGAGATTCTTTGGCTCTCAGACTCCTTGAGGGACTTCGCACGAAATAGAAATAAGAGCATAGGATCGGCAGAATCATAGTAATCCAAACGAAGGGCCTCTGCTAGTTCTAGGCTTTGTTCATTAGGGAGTTGTTGAGACATACTATGATTGATTTCTTTTAATTTTCGAATTGTTTTATCAAAAGTATGGACAGAAATGCCGAGACGATCCGCGAACTGTTGGCGATTGTAAGCCCCACTTGTTAGGACAAGCATACGTAGAAATTGAATTTCTTTATCAAAGCTTTCTTTAGCCATGTGAACCTCCGATCGTAATGCAGATAAATAATATCTTCTCATTGTAACAGGGCTGTCTTCGTAAGTACCTACATTTATTACTTATCGCCATACTTCTGCCATGTTCGTTTACGCTTGAATAAGCGATGATAAGTGCAGAAGAGAGAAGACACTGGAAAAGTATAGATGCAATGAAGTTAAATGGAGGAGATGAACATGCTGATTATGAAGCAACATATTATGCAACAATTGAGAAAGATAGAAGAGGAAGAATCCGTTAAGATCATATATGCTTGTGAGTCTGGAAGCCGGGCATGGGGATTTCCATCAAAAGATAGCGATTACGATGTTCGTTTCATATATGTGCGTCCGCTAGAATGGTACTTATCTATTTTTGATAAAAGAGATGTTATTGAACGGCCCATTAGCAATATGCTGGATATTAACGGTTGGGACCTCAAGAAGGCACTTTATCTGCTTAAAAAATCGAACCCGCCCTTGCTGGAGTGGCTACAGTCTCCGATTATGTATTTGGAGACGACCTCGATCGCTGAGCAAATTCGGGAGATGTGTTACTTCATTTATTCCTCACGAACCAGTATGCAACATTATCTTCATATGGCGAAAGGGAACTATAGAGATTATCTTCAAGGTGAACAGGTCAAAATCAAAAAATACTTTTACGTGCTGCGTCCGATTCTAGGATGTCAATGGATCGAGCATCATCATACTATGCCACCGATGGAATTTGATCGATTAGTTGAGGATTGTATTCCCAAGAATAGTGAACTGAGTGAAGCTATTGAGAATCTCCTTGTTCGTAAAAAAGCAGGAGATGAAATGGATTATGAAGCAAGAATAGAAGTTATTAATGAATTTTTGGAAGAACGTATAGCCTACTATGAAACATTGGCGCCTAGAATGCTTACCGCAAAAAGTGACCATAAAGAGCAATTGGACGCCTTATTCCGGTCAGCACTCCACGAGGTCTGGATGTAACTAGAATGACGATATACTAATAAAGCCGATCCGTAGGAATGAACCTATGGATCGGCTTTAAAAATGGTTATCTCATGAAGGTCATGTTAAGTCCAATACCAGAAGAAGCCTTCCCGATCCCATGCTGCTTTACCACCGTGCAACTTTTTGAATGCCTTTTTGGCATCTTTAGAAATGGATGGGTTTCCATTTTCGTTAACATAAATAAATGCTTCACCGAAGTTAGCTATGATATGAGAAACAGCGTCTGTCTGGTCTAACCTCCCGGAAGACTTTACTTCATTAAGCATCCATTCAGCCACTTGATCTGCTGAGTATTCCATGTGTATCTCTCCTTATATCTAATGTAGCAAATAATGCTTTGATGTAAGCAACATTATACATCTCGATCTGAACAATAACAAAACATCTTATGAATACCATCATCCAATGACATCAAACCCGCAGGTGACTTCCTACGGGCTTTTATGATTGAGTTGAGTTTCGGTACTTTTTAAAATATGGGTAAGAGAGCTCATGCTTCAACATCTTTCGACTAACGTTTTTGTTATTCGACTATTTTGTACAAGAAAAAAGTGACATTTGTCCATTGCCAAATCTCGGTATTATATATATCATAGAGAAATATGCGAATGATAATCAATATCATTGGATTTAGAAAGGGAGAAATTAATGCAATACTCAATAAAAGCAGGCGAAGAAGTAGAAGAGCCATCAGCTGTAAAATATCGATCTCGTCCATGGGCGGCCACGTTAATATTAGTTGGTGGAATGATCGCGCTAGTATTTGGGATAGGTCTGTGTATCTCGTTAGGAGCAGCGGATATTAAATTGTCAGTCGTGTGGGATGCTATTTTCCACTTTAATCCTGAATTAACGCAGCATCAAATTATACAGGATTTACGTTTTCCACGTGTTCTTGGCGGAGCCATGGTAGGTGCCTGTTTTGCAGTAGCAGGTGCAATTATGCAAGGAATGACACGAAATCCATTGGCTGATTCTGGGCTTCTTGGATTAAACTCAGGAGCAGGATTTGCGCTTGCGCTCTGTTTTGCTTTTGCGCCAGGTCTACCCTTTTTGTATTTAATTATGTTTTCATTTCTCGGGGCAGCACTTGGAGCAGGGCTTGTCTATGGCGTAGGTTCATTCTCTAAGACAGGTTTGAGTCCAATTCGTCTTGTTCTTGCAGGAGCAGCGGTTAGTGCTTTATTGTCTGCGTTAAGTGAAGGTATTCAGTTATATTTCCGTATTGGACAAGATTTGGCCTTTTGGTATGCCGGCGGAGTAGCTGGAACGACTTGGTTACAGCTCAAAATTATGTTTCCTTGGGTTGGAGGGGCAATTATAGGTGCGATTATGCTATCTCCCTCCATTACACTCCTTAGCCTCGGGGACGATATTGCAGCAGGACTTGGTCAACGAACCAAATTAGTCAAATTACTTGGAGCGATAATCGTTCTAATATTAGCAGGTTCGGCTGTATCGGTTGTCGGTGTGGTTGGTTTTGTAGGACTGATTATCCCTCACTTGACACGTATGCTTGTAGGTGTTGATTATCGCTGGATTATACCTTGTTCAGCTGTGTTAGGGAGTCTGCTTGTGATGTTAGCAGATTTAACAGCACGTATTATTAATCCACCCTATGAGACACCTATTGGAGCGTTAATTGCTCTAATTGGCGTACCGTTCTTCCTTTATCTTGCACGTAAAGAAAGGAGAGCATTATAAATGTCATCTATTGAATCGCAAACATTATCAGCAGATCGCCGAAAGAAAGTTCGTGATATAACAGTCATCTCGATATTTAGTGCACTCATTATTATTGCATTTATGATCAGTATGAATACAGGGTTCATCAGGCTTTCACCGATGGAATTGTTACGCACCTTATTTGGATATGGTACAGATAAACAAGAACTTATTCTATTTGAATTTAGACTTCCACGGATTGTTATTTCTGTCCTTGTCGGAGCAGGACTTGCTGTCTCAGGTTGTATTTTACAAGGAATTTCACGTAATGCACTGGCTGATCCTGGTATTCTGGGGATTAACGCAGGAGCAGGGCTAGTAGTCATGCTATTCATTTCCTTTTATCCAACAACGACTGCTGCACCCACTTTCTTGTTGCCAGTTCTAGCTTTGCTTGGTGCAGGGTTGACAGCCATGTTAATATACACACTTTCCTATAAGCGTCATGAAGGAATATCTCCTTCACGGTTGTTATTAACTGGAATAGCAGTGGCTGCTGGAATTAGTGCAGTTACCATTGTACTTACTCTAAATTTAAGACCTGATCAATATCAGACCGTGGCTACTTGGATGGCAGGCAGTATCTGGGGATCGACTTGGAAGTATGTTCTTGCTTTGCTTCCGTGGATCGTCATATTAATCCCTTATGTTATGTCAAAAGCTCGCGTACTTAATGTCTTGAGTCTGGGGGACCAAATGGCCCAGGGCCTTGGAACGAGAGTCGAAAAAGAACGTTTATTGCTACTAGCCGCTGCAGTGGGTCTTGCCGGTTCTTGTGTATCCGTTAGTGGGGGTATAGGTTTTGTCGGTCTGATTGCTCCTCATCTAGGGAGAAGACTCGTTGGACCTCGGCATCAGGCACTACTTCCTACATCAGCTTTAATTGGTGGTTTTCTTGTTATTGTAGCCGATACTCTGGGGCGTTGGGTTATACGTCCGTCTGAAGTTCCAGCGGGGATTGTCGTTGCAGTCATTGGTGCACCTTACTTTCTCTACTTACTCTCACGGACAAAGGGATAGCCTATTTCAACCCTTTTTTTCAAATATATAGAAAGTAGGTGCAACGTGCTACGTAAGTTTTTTTCATACTATAGGCCTTATAGAGGGCTTTTCATATTAGATTTCAGTTGTGCCGTCTTAGCGGCTATTCTTGAGTTAGTCTTCCCACTTGCTGTGAATAGAGTGCTAGACGATTATCTTCCAGGTGGGAATTGGAACATCATTATATGGGCGTGTGTCGTCTTGTTAGCCATTTATGTCGTGAGTTCTGTACTGCATTATGTGGTGTCCTATTGGGGCCATATGTTAGGCATAAACATTGAAACAGATATGAGAAAAAAGTTGTTTGATCATGTTCAGAAACTTTCTTTTCGATTTTTTGATAATACGAAGACAGGGCATCTTGTATCCAGAATGACGAATGATTTGATGGACATTGGAGAGATTGCTCACCATGGACCTGAGGATTTATTCATTGCAGTAATGACATTGGTGGGTGCGTTCTGCTTAATGTTATCTATCAATTGGCAATTGGCAGTGCTTACTTTTGTGATTGTTCCATTACTTATTTATTTGTCTATTTATTTCAGTAAAAAAATGACACGTGCTTTTAACCGTATGTTTGCGGACATTGCTGACTTTAATGCTCGTGTTGAGAACAACGTAAGTGGTATTCGTGTCGTTCAGGCATTCTCGAATGAGACTCATGAGAAAAGTCGCTTCGCTGTCAATAACGAGCGTTTCCGTCAGACGAAGTCAATTGCTTATCGCATTATGGCTTTGAATTCATCACTAAGTTACATACTTATGCGCTCCGTTTCTTTATTTGTCCTCGGTTGTGGTACTTGGTTTGTCATAGAGGGACATATGACACATGGTGAATTTATCGCTTTTGTATTGTTATCCAATGTGTTCTTAGATCCTATTCGAATGATTAACCAAGTTATTGAGATGTATCCCAAAGGGATTGCAGGTTTCAAACGATACAACGATTTACTTGAAACAGAGCCGGATGTAGCTGATCGTTCCGATGCAGTCTATGTTGATCATCTGAAAGGTGACATTCAATTTAAAAATGTAACATTTGGTTATGAGAACAAAGAAGATGTATTGAGAGATATTAGCTTAAATATTCGAGCTGGGGAAACCGTAGCATTTGTTGGACCCTCGGGAGCGGGTAAGACCACGATATGTAGTTTGTTACCGCGCTTTTATGATGTCAAATCTGGAAGTATCACAGTGGATGGTATGGATATAAGGCAGATGAAGCTTGAATCATTGCGTAAGCAAATTGGGATTGTGCAGCAAGATGTGTTCTTATTCGATGGGACCATTCGAGAGAATATTGCCTATGGTAAGCTCGACGCAACGGAGGCAGAGATTTGGACTGCAGCGAAACGCGCACAATTGGAAGAAATTATTCTGTCACAGAATGAAGGGCTGGATACGCTGATTGGTGAGCGCGGCGTGAAATTATCCGGTGGACAGAAGCAACGACTTTCGATTGCACGAATGTTCCTTAAGAACCCTCCTATTCTTATTCTCGATGAAGCCACTTCAGCGCTGGATACGGAGACAGAAGCAGCCATTCAAGAATCCCTTGCTGAACTATCAGAAGGTCGTACTACATTAGTCATCGCACATCGCTTAGCAACGATCAAGAATGCCAATCGCATTGTTGTCGTTACAGAAGAGGGCATTACCGAACAAGGAAATCATACAGAATTGCTAGCGGCTGGTGGTATGTATAGTAGATTACATCGTGCTCAATTCAATTTTGATATATAACGGGAAAGGTTCATGAAGATACGTTTGTAAATAATCGATAAATCATATTGGAGGAATTGTCATGACTGAAGGATTGGAACTGTTTGATGTTACTATTATCGGTGGAGGCCCCGCAGGAATGTACACTGCCTTCTATAGCGGTATGCGTGATCTAAAAACAAAATTGATTGAGTACGGACCTGAGCTGGGAGGACGTATTCTTATATATCCTGAGAAAATCATCTGGGACGTTGGGGGGGTTACTCCCATTATGGGAGAGAAGCTAATCTCACAGCTGGATGAGCAAGCAAGAACGTTTGATCCAACCGTATGCTTAAACCAGCAGATTACAGAACTCAATAAGTTAGCTGATGGAAATTTTCTATTGACTGCCGCAACGGGTGAGAAGCATTTGACTCGAACGGTTATTCTGACCGTTGGGTATGGTATTTTGACCATGCAGAAGTTAGATATCGAGGGTGCGGATCGTTATGAAGTAACCAATTTACACTACACCGTACAAGAGCTAGAAGGTTTCCGTGGGAAGCATGTCCTCATCTCAGGAGGAGGTAATTCAGCAGTTGACTGGGCGAATGAATTGGAACCGATTGCTGCAAGTGTTACCGTTGTACATCGTCGGGATCAATTCGGGGGGCATGAATTTAACGTGCTTAAGATGAAGCAGTCCTCTGTAGACGTACGGACACCCTACGCATTGACTCAGTTACATGGAAATGGAACATCAATTGAACAAGTAACGGTTACGCATATGGAGACTGAGGAGGTCATCCGATTTGATGTTGATCACGTCATTATTAATCATGGTATGAGGTGTGATTACGGTCCGATACTCGATTGGGGACTGAATATTCAAGATGATTTACTTGTGGTAAATGACAAAATGGAGACAAACATTCCTGGAATATTTGCTGCAGGTGATTTTGTAAGCCATCCTAGCAAAGTACGGCTGATTGCAGGAACCTTCGTCGATGGAGCACTAGCTTTGAACAGTGCTAAATTATATATGGATCCCGAAGCCTCTAAGGTGGCGTATGTTTCTTCTCATAATGAGCGCTTTGTTGAGAAGAATAAGAAGATTGAAGCGACTCTGTAGTCCATTCATCCCATGGCTTGAGGCTTAGTATATCTAATCGAAATCGTGACTTTAATTATGAGATAGAATAGACTAAACATAGTAACTATAAACTATTGTATATGAATAAGAGGGAAATACGATGAGTATTTATGATTTTAATTTTCAAGCTGTGGGAATGAATGGTCAGATTATTTCATTAGAGGAGTTTAAAGGGAAGGTTGTATTGATTGTAAATACGGCCAGCAAATGTGGCTTCACTTACCAGTATGAAGATTTACAAAAATTATATGATCGTTATAAGGACAAGGGACTTGTGGTATTAGGGTTTCCTTCCAACCATTTTGATGATCAAGAACCTGGTAACAATGAAGATATCAAAACTTTTTGTAAGCTGAATTACGGGGTAACGTTTCCTATGTTTGAAAAGTTGAATGTGAGAGATGAGCTTGCTCATCCATTGTTTAACTATTTGACAGCGGTAAAGCCGTTTAAAGGATTTAATCCTTTTCATCCTGTATCAAAGCTTTTAACTTCAGTAATCAATGAGAAAGTGCCAGAGTACATGCATGGCGATTCTATTAAATGGAATTTCACTAAATTCTTATTAGATAGAAATGGTAACGTGATTCATCGTTTTGAAGCCATGACAGATACCATTGATATGGAGCAGGATATTGAGAGCTTATTATAAGAATGAATGAGACTTAGTACAAGTACTAAGTCTTTTTATTGTTATAACTGGAAGATATGATGTTAAGGTTTTGATATAATGAGGCTTATGAGAAGAGAGGAGAAGAAGATGAATACGAACAAGAGTAAAGGGAGCAAGCTGAAGTGATGTGAATAATAATGATTATATATGATAATTGAGGAACTAGTTTCCGTTAAGAAGGGGATAACGCAATGATTGAGTGGGCTGATCAAGCGGGTGCGATGTGGCAATATATTGTTTTATTCTTACTCGCTTTTGCTCCATTTTTAGATGTTTCTATAATTGTTCCATTAGGTGTTTTATGGGGGTTATCACCTCTTGGCGTAGGTATTATATCTTTCTTGGGTAACTTTCTTTTACTTGTGTTATTAGGTATCTTTTTTCGCCAATATGCGAAATGGAGAACGCAGTGGAGATTAAAGCAAGGAATAACACAGCCATCCAAGACAGAAACGAAGTCAAGGAAAATATGGGACAAGTATGGTATTCCTGGTCTAGCATTAGTAGCTCCTGTGTTTGTCGGAACGGACATAGCAGCCGTGTTGGCACTGACTTTTGGATCTTCTAGAGCGAAGGTTATGAGTTGGATGACGTTAAGCTTGGTATTATGGACGATTATTTTTATGATGGGGTCTAAGTATGGGTTCAGTTTTCTTAATTGGATTTAATTTTCGACAAGTATTGTAGTTCTATTGTATAATGAATGCAAATTAATGAATTTGCTTAAAATACGTCATTTTATAAAGTGAATGTGACTATTGTAACAGTGGAAGGCACGAAAACGTAGTATTATTAGCTTAGAATTGAAACATCACATTTTAAACATTATGAATATGGATCTTCGGGGTAGGTGAAATTCCTAACCGGCGGTGAAAGTTCGTTCTATCCTTGAATGAACTTAAGCCCGCGACTCGCCATTTTGAATAAGAAATGGCGACTGACTTGGTGAGATTCCAAGGCCGACGGTAAAGTCCGGATGGGAGAAGATCAAGAGATTGGCATGTTGTGGAATTTAAATTCCCTACAAGCTTATTTGATCAGCCCCCGCTTCTATCGATTAGTGTCGATGAAACGGGGGCTTTCCGCATAAGAACCCCATATTCAAGCTAAGGGGATAGGGATATGGATAACGTAAGTGTAAATGTAAAAAAGAAGCTATCATTACCAAAAGAACAGGGGAGCAGTAGTGGCTTCTGGTTAGTTGTACTGGGGGCTGCGCTCTGGGGTGTTGATCCTTTATTTAGGATTATATTGTTGAAGTCACTTACTTCAACGCAAATTGTATTACTTGAGCATATTATTATTATGCTATTCGTTGCTCCCATTTTGTGGAGACAGCGCAGTGAACTCCGGGGACTTGGAATGAAGCATGTTGCTGCACTACTTTTTATATCATGGGGTGGTTCAGCGTTTGCAACGATATTGTTCACGATGGGATTGGTTGATGGTAATATCAATGCTGTATTGCTACTTCAGAAATTACAGCCATTGTTTGCCATTATTCTGGCTAGAATGTTATTGAAAGAGAGATTGCCACAGCACTTTTCCGTATTGTTCATCTTTGCTCTTGTGGGAACGTATTTACTGACGTTTGGTTTTAAAGTGCCATTTGGTCATTGGAATGAATTTGTTCAAGTGGGTAGTTTATTCTCACTTGGTGCAGCGGCTCTATGGGGTGGTTCAACGGTTATGGGACGTTTAATGGTTGGACAAATGAAATATGAGACGGTGACTTCATTACGCTTCATATTGGCTTTACCTCTGTTACTTGCTATTACATGGAGTGAAGGAGCAGTTTGGAATTTACCTACGGGAACCTCAGCGATTGCGGGAGTATCACTCAATTTATTGGGCCAAGCCTTGTTACCCGGATTGCTTAGTTTACTTGTATATTATAAGGGACTAACAACGACTAAGGCTTCGGTAGCCACATTTGCGGAGTTAAGCTTCCCTATGGTGGGTGTACTGATTAACTGGATTGTATTTCAAGAGGTTATAACGAGTGCTCAAATCCTCGGATTCGTTCTTATATGGGGGGCATTGTTCGTGATCTCTAGACAGAGCCAATCCGTAAAAGCGGGATTATAGACGCTCTGTTGCAAGAGAATAGGCTTAGAAATTATGAGTTGGATATTGAGACGACGCCTAAGTGTAGGCGTCGTCTTTTTTGAAAAAATTTATAGAGGTGGGTCTGGTTCGTATATCGAAGTACTGAAAGGGTGTATTATTATGTTCATGGCAAAATTAAATATGCTATGATAATGTAATGTTTACATGATGAATAATATAAGTCACTAAGGCGACTAAGGAGCAATGAATATGAATCAAGATATACAACAATTTAAAGCCGATTTCTTCAAAGCCTTAGCGCATCCCATGAGAATTCGAATCCTTGAAGTCCTATGTGAAGGGGATAAGAATGTTAATGAGTTACAAATTATTCTAGGGTCTGAAGGTTCTGCTGTATCTCAGCAATTGGCTGTATTAAGAAATAGAAATGTCGTGTACGGATTGAAGGATGGAACCTCTGTTATTTATTCTTTGCGAGATCCATTAATTAAAGATTTGTTAACGGTTGCTAAGCAAATTTTTGATAATCACCTTGTTGATGCTATCTCACTACTAGAAGGTATACGGAAAGAGACATAAATCTTCGGACGAGGAGATCCTTAAGCAAGGCTAGGGGTCGCCTTTTTTGGTGATTTTTGTGTTTGACATGATCAAATGGTAGGCGTATTGTTTACTATATATTCAAATAATCAAATATTCAAATATTGAAAAAAGAAGGTACATGGGATGAAGTGGACAGGAAGGTTCGAGGGCTATAATAAATCAATGTTACGGAAAGATCTTATCTCAGGACTGATCGTAGGCATTATCGCCATTCCACTAGGGATGGCATTTGCTATTGCTGCTGGAGTGAAGCCGGAATATGGGATTTATACAACGATCATTGCAGGAATTATTATTTCTCTGTTGGGCGGCTCCAAATTTCAAATTGGGGGACCAACGGGTGCATTTATTCCTATTATTTTCGCTATAGTTATCCAATATGGATATGAGAATTTATTGATTGCTGGCTTCATGGCAGGGATGATTCTAGTACTCATGGGTTTATTTAAACTAGGGGTGCTCATTAAGTTTATACCTAAGCCGGTTACGGTCGGGTTTACTGCAGGTATTGCTGTGATTATCTTCAGTGGTCAGATAGCCAAATTGTTAGGACTACGGGGATTAAAGAGCCATGAGCATTTCCTGCCTAATATGAAGGAAATCGTTATGAATATCACGACTATTAACTCATACAGTGTCATTACTGCAGCCCTTTGCTTTGCTGTTATCTTACTAACTTCGAAATTCCTACCGAAGGTTCCAGGTTCGTTGGTTGGTCTTGTGATATCGAGTGTAGTTGCAGCTATATTTTTTGAAGGACATGTAGCTACCATTGAATCTTCCTTTGGTGCTATTCCGAGTTCACTTCCTCAATTTCATATACCAAATATAACGTGGGGTACTGTACAGAACCTCATAGGCCCAGCCTTTCTTATTGCTATGCTGGGAAGTATTGAATCACTGTTATCAGCTGTCGTTGCGGATAGCATGTCGGGCAGTCGTCATAATAGTAACCGTGAACTTATTGGGCAAGGGATCGCTAATATGGTGACGCCATTGTTTGGGGGGATTCCAGCGACAGGGGCTATTGCCCGAACGGCAACGAATATTAAAAGCGGGGCAGTATCTCCGTTATCCGGCATCATACACGGAATAGTTGTTTTCTTAGTTCTTATATTATTTGCTCCCTATGCATCTCATATTCCATTAGCCAGTATGGCACCTATCTTAATGTTGGTGGCGTGGAATATGAGTGAGCGCAAAGAGTTTATGCATGTATTAAGAACAAGAACAAGTGATTCACTTATTTTACTGATTACCTTTTTATTGACGGTATTTACAGACTTAACAACAGCAGTAGAAATAGGCTTAGTGTTAGCTATCATTATATTCGTGAAGCGCATGAGTGAAATTCTGACAGTTACGAAGGTACTACCTGATCTCGATGCAGCTGACGAGCACTTGAAGGGACATATGGTAACTGAAAATCACGATTGTCCACAAATCAATATCTATACGATTGAAGGTCCATTATTTTTCGGTGCAGCAAGTTTATTTGCCAAATCTATCATGGACACGATTCATAGGAACCCTAAAATTGTGTTACTGAGAATGGGTAAAGTCCCTTTCATGGATACGACGGGTGACTCACAATTAGCTAGTATTGTGAAATATTCTAAGGGTAATGAGGGACAGGTGCTCCTATCAGGCATTCAGTCCCAACCTATGGAAGTATTGAGAAAGACGGGATTGTGTGAGCTGATAGGAGAAGAACATTTCTTCGAACACACGGGAGAAGCTATTAATCATGCTCTGCACCAATTAGATCGTAATAAATGTGTGAATTGTAAGCACTTTGCATTTCGTGAATGTTCAGCCTTATCGAATGTTACCCCTAATGTAGCAACACTGGTAGAACCAAATGCTAAGTCTTTCGGAGCGAGTCCTCAATAAACCCGATGGATAATATCCTCGAAGGCGGGCTCCTCCATATGAATATCTTCAACCTCACCCCATGTGCTTAGCTCGCGAAGAATGTCCATGGCCTTCATTTCCTCTTTGTTGATTTCCACGATGACATAGCGATCATTGGTTTCAACGATATTTATGGGTTGTGTCGACGATACTGGAACATGAAATTCACCATTAAAGGTTACTGTGATTAAAGTGGGGAGACCCATCTTCTTTCTTAGATATTGGATTGTTCCATCATAAGTTAATTCACCGTGATTAATGACCATGACCCGCTCACATAGCTGCTCAATATCGTCCATGTCATGGGTGGTGAGTAGGACGGTCTTGCCAAATTCTTTATTAAGCGTCTTCAGGAAACCTCTAATGTTTTGCTTTGCAGAAATATCGAGACCAATGGTAGGTTCATCAAGGAATAGGATGTCTGGATCATGAATCATAGATGCGGCAATATCAGCTCGCATGCGTTGACCCAGTGATAGCTTGCGAACGGGTGTCGCCCAGAACTCTTCTAGATCTAGCAATTCTGCCAATGTACCTAATCTCTTAATTTTATCTTTGGGGTCTACTTTGTACATGTGTGCTAGGATGTCATAGGAGTCCTTTACCGGTAGATCCCACCAGAGCTGGCTACGTTGTCCGAAGACGACACCTAGCCGCTGGACTACAGGGCGACGATCACGATGGGGACTCACACCATGAATACGAACTTCTCCAGACGTTGGATGGAGAATGCCAGTTAGCATCTTAATGGTTGTCGATTTACCAGCACCATTAGGTCCGATATAACCAATGAAATCTCCTTGATCAATAGAGAAGTTAATGCCACGTACCGCTTCTTTAATATGATATTGTTTGGAGAACAGTGTTCTGAGCCCTGAGAAACGGCCTTCTTGCACAACAGGGGTGTGGAAGCTTTTACTTATATTCTTAACTTGTATAATAGGTGATTTAGTAGACATGATATCCTCCTTCGCCGTTAACTTCCTGTACTTTGATATTTCGTCAATCCGAACGTCCAGAATCGTAAAGAGGTAATTAAGCAAATCATAGCGATACCAGCCACTCCGAAGAGTACCCAGCCCCCAAGTTCACCTCGCAGAATAAATAGTGAAGGTACATAGTTAACAAAGCCTACAGGAATCACGACAAGTAGCATGGATTTAAGCCAACTCGGATAGATGGTAAGCGGATATCTTGCTGCGGTATGCGAAGCATCTTCTGTGAGTGTCTGTAGCTCAGTGATACGTGTAAGCCAGAAACCTATCGTGGCCGTAACTAGACCAATAGAGAATAGAATAACAGCACCTGTACTAATAATGAAAAGTGTAAGTGGAATGGCTACCCAAGTAATCTGTCCAGCATGAATAAGCCCAATCATTGACCAACATAGAATAGCTCCACCTTGTAGAAGCTCACCGAGCATTAGTCGGAAGTTTTGCGACATGAGTGCTAGTAATATAGGGATGGGTCTAGTGAGAAGCTGGTCTAGATCACCACTAACTAAATAATTCTCAAGGTGATGTACATCGTTAGCAAAAGTGCGATAAATGGTTTTGGAAAGTGTCATGACGCCAAATAGGTAGCCAACTTCATACAATGTCCAGCCTTTAACGGCTCCAAATTTATTGAGCACGATGGCGATCATCAGAAATTCAGCAATTTGAATGAGAGCAGCTAGGAACGACGATAGCAGAAAATTAAATTTATATTGCATCCGGCTTTTCAAGCTGGACCAGATAAGAATCGAATACATTCTAAATAAGAAACGGTCATTCATCCGCCTTGCACCTCCACTTTGGTGCGCATGATGCTGGTGACAATGAGACACAAAAAAGTTAGGAATATACACCAGAGTAACGATCCAAGCAGGAGAGATCCATCTTCGAAACCAAGATAAATACGAGTTGGAACATATAACAGGAAGGGATATGGTGATAGCCAACTAATGGTTTGTAGCCAAGAGGGTAACCATTCAAGCGGTATGAAGAAGCCAGCAAGCAACGTGATCATGGCATGATTTGTCCAATGTAGCCAATTGGATTCGGTCGTCCACAGTGCAGTTACACCGATGAGATAGTTCATACAAATAGCTAGATAGGCGGCACTAATTAAACCTAAGATACAGTAAAGAATGGAAGACCAGTGATTGGGAACTCGAAGTGAGAATACGAGAAGATAAATGGCGTAGATAGGGATAGATTTGTACAAAAACTGATAAGCAATTTGCCCCCATTCTTTGCTCATAAGATGCGGGAATAGATGAACGGGTCGCATGAGATCAAGTGAGATCTGACCGGTTCGTACAGATTGGGGGATACCTAGTCCGGTAGTCATAAATCCCGAAATCCAGAGTGCAGCTTGTGTAAATGCAATGTAGCTGACTATACCTTGAATCCCGTATTCTCCGAGGGAGCGGCCCTCGCCGATGCCGATCCAGATGGAGGCATACATGTAACCAAATAGTGCGCTCGCAATATTATGCAGCATATGTGCGCCGCGATATTGCAAATTACGGTTGTAAGCTTTTGAAGCTAAAGTTAAATAAAGCATGAAGCACCTCCGATAAGTGTGTAGACGAGTAGATTCGTCGACTTCAGTCAAGGTGAAAATGAGAGAAGGGCAATATCATACCAATATATGTATCTGGTGGCAAGATAAATTTTACTGAATGATAGTCATACTTAATTGGATTCCATTTCCTGTGAACTTTCTTAAAGATATAATATAATCCACAGAGCGTGCTAGGGTTATGGGAATATAGTGAATGGGAAGGGGTTATCCAATTGAAGAGAGTATTAGGTTTAATGGTCTTGATTTTGTTGTTTTGCAGTGCAGATATTTCACAGGCGAGTGCTGCATCTTACACATTTAAGCTAGATAAGAATACGGTAGCTTCGCTAAAAGTTGGGAAGATACCTGGCTTTGATATTCAGTTAGGAATGAAAAAGTCTCAAGTAGTGAAATTATTAGGTAATCCGAAACGGTCGTACAATTGGAGTGGGGGGCAATTCTGGATATTCAACAAGCTTCCGTATGCAGGACTTTGTTTCAATGTTCCTGGCTCTCCCGCTGGCCAATTATATGGAGTATCCATCGGTAGAGAAGGGTTCCCGAACAAGACATTTGCTAAAGTAAAAGCGCAGTTAGGAAAGCCCAGCTATATCGGAGAGGATGATGCTGAGGGTGGATATATTATGAGTTATGAATATGGAGAGGTAAGTATTTACTTCATCGCAGATAGCTTATCAGGAAAAATAACAGGAATAGATATAATCAACAAATCGCTAATAGAATAACAACTATTTTACTTTAGGATTTATTTTGAAAAAAAGCTTGCTAAAGTCAGGTTTAGACTTCAGCAAGCTTCTGCATTTATACTCAGATAAACTCAACGAATTCATTGATCGGCTTACGGTAGCCGCGCGGTCTGATTTTTCGCTGGTTGTCTTTGCCGATCGTGATCAGCATGACGGGAACCAGATGGTCCGGCAGATTCAAGGTGGCCTTGATAGCCTCTGGATCGAAGCCGATCATTGGGCAAGTATCCCAGCCTTTATCTTTGGCGATCAACATGAATTGCATCGCAGACAGGGAAGCATTACGGATAGCTTCATCGCGTTGAAAAGCATCATTTCCTATGTAGGCATTATTAATAGATTCAATTTGTTGATCGAATTGCTCCTGCGACATTGCACCTAGCATCTTAAGTCCTCCATATATTTCTGATGCCTGCAGATAAGCATGCTTATCCCCTAGTACTACAATGACTGCTGAGGCTGAGTGGATTTTATATTGGCCGTAGGCACCCTTACGAATCTCTTCTTTTAAATTCTCGTCGGCGATAACTTTATAATGTGTATGTTGAAGATTATAAGCCGATGGTGCCAGGCGAGCGTAAGAGAACATTTCCTCCAGCTCATTCTGAGGGATCTTGATACCCTCCACAAAATTCATAGCTGATCTGCGAGATTGAACTAAATCTATAAAAGTAGTCATGATTTAAGCCTCCATATCTTATTGTAGTGGTTAATAATTATGTTGCTAATATTAATAAATTAACTTACTAATATATATCAGTTAACTTAACGTAACACAACTTGATGCGGATCGTCAATGATGAAATGCATTATAGGCAATAAAATTTCCGCAGTAAGAACACGATATAGGATACAGAGCGTGACGAAATTTGTAAAATCATGTAAAATGGGTTACAAATGTATCTAGCTATTTACTTATAGAATAGGGAGAGAAGTCACTATGGAGCAACAACAATCACCGTTAGTTAAGCAATTAGGAATGGATAAGCATGTGGAAGGCGGATGGTACAAAGAAGTATGGAAAGCATCTTATAAAATTCCTAAAGAAGTATTAGGACCTGAATACTCTGGTGCTAGAGCTGCAGCAAGCTCAACTTACTTCTTACTACACCCGGGTGAAGTGTCAGAATGGCATGTCGTGCTATCAGATGAACTATGGTTGTATCATTCTGGAGGTCCTGTGGAACTCACATTAGGTGGAAGTGAAAAGAATCCCGAAGAGGGTGAGAAAATTATTATTGGGATGGACATTGAGAATGGACAACAGCCACAAGCACTTGTACCCGCTAAAGTGTGGCAAACGGCAAAAGCCCTGAGCGATGAACCTACATTTGTAACTTGTATTGTAGCTCCAGCTTTTCATTTTGATGATTTCACACTTGTTGAGAAATAGATCGGCTAAGAGATAAGTAGTATAGATAAAGAAGAATCTTCCGAATTTATGGGGGATTCTTCTTTTTTTTGTATTTAATATATTTAAGAGACTGGAATGGAGTATCTTCGCTACAAGAAACGTGAAGCCCTGCGAAATGAAGAAGGGTATGTCCTTTCCGTGCACCAAATGACAGAGCCAGAGAGTGTGTTTGGACAACTAAAGAACAATCGGGGATTTCGGCGTTTTCTAGTAGGGATAGTCATTTATTTTTACATAAAATGTCAACAGAATGCAAGATTAACATAATTATTACAAAAAATTTACATTAAATAATTGACTAAAAAATTAAATATGTTATGTTATGGATAATGATCTTTAATATGTATTTATTTAATAATAATAATTAAATCATTCTAATAATACCATTTTAAGAGGGGGTTATTAGAATGATCATCCTCGCTTTACCACTAAATAACATCAATCGCTAACACTTCCAACTCTTTTATGTTCATTCAATTGGACAATTTCGTAGAAATTAATTAGAGAAATGAGGTTTGTAGATGACAAAAATAGCCTTTTTGTTCCCAGGACAAGGTTCCCAATATGTAGGTATGGGGAAAAAATTGCGGGATCAATTCAATACGGCAAAACTATTATTTGAAGAAGCAAATGATACGTTAGGCTGTGATCTTACTAAACTATGCTTCGAGGGCAGTCATTTACAACTCATGCAGACTATGAACACACAACCAGCTATTTTGACTGTAAGTGTCATCTCTTTTGAAATTGGTAGACAAGAGCTTGGATGGGAACCTTTTCTTATGGCAGGGCACAGCCTTGGTGAATACTCTGCTCTTGTATGTGGAGGTGTTATGTCGTTTCAGGACGGGCTCCGAATAGTAAGGAAAAGAGGAATGCTTATGCAGGACGCGGCTTCCTCGGGTCTGGGCGCTATGGTAGCAGTAATGAATGTTGCTAGAGAGCAGTTGGAGCAATGGTGCAGCGAGATTTCTACAGAAACCAAGCAGGTTGTAGTCGCATGCTGCAATTCATTGCAACAGCATGTTGTGGCAGGCCATCAAGAGGCCATCAGCGAAATCAGTGACAGGTTGAAAGTGATCCCTAGTGCCAGTGTTAAATATTTGAATGTCAGCGCCCCTTTCCACAGCCCAATGATGAGCTTAGCGGCAGACAAATTGGTAGATGAATTGAATCAATACGAGTTAAAAAACTGGCAGTGGCCCATTATTTCAAATGTGACTGCTCTTCCGTATGAGAGCCAAGAGCTGGTTAAGCTTCTATATCGTCAAATGACACATCCGGTCCGTTGGTTAGAGACGATGGAATATATGTATCGGAATGGAGTCAGGCAGACGGTAGAAATCGGGCCCAGGCAGGTACTGAGTCAACTGATGAAAGAAAGCTTTCCCACAATACGGACCCATCATTTTGAGAGCCCGGATGAATTAGAGAATTTACGCGCAACGTTCGATACAGTGCAATATGGTCGTACAGCGATCAGCGCCCGTATTCAGGAAGCTTTAACCGCAACTTTAATTGCCCGGAACCGCAATGAGGATACTGAACAATATATGAAGGGTGTTATAGAGCCTATCAATCATGTCAAAAAGATCATTGACCAAATTAATAATGATAGAGATATCAACATGACCAAAACGATGGATCAAGTAAGGGAACTTCTACAATTTATATGTATTACCAAGCAACTATCTACGGATGAACAGTTAAAAATCGTAAAAAAACTACCATAAGTGCTTTAAGGGTAATGTGTGAATGAATCGATAATACATTGTTTGGGGAGGAAGAACATGTTTACGAAGCAATTTACAACACTAATCGACGTTATTAAAGAAAGAGGGAAATCGGAAAATAGAGGAATAACCTTTATTGAAAGTGATGATCATGAAGACCGTCTCACATATAAAGAACTGTATGAACAAGCGTTAGCCTTTCTCGGTAATCTTCAAGCATCAGGAGTAAGTCAGGGGCAGGAAGTTGTGTTTCAAATAGAGAATAACCGTTACTTTATCATTGCTTTTTGGGGTTGTATCTTAGGTGGAATAATACCCGTTCCGGTCAGCATTGGAAATAATGATGAACACAAGAGCAAGGTATTTAAAATTTGGGATGTGTTAGCTCATCCCTATATGGTGACAGAATCTAAAATACTGGATGATTTACATAAATATACAATAAAGAGTGGTCAGAACGATCTATACGACTTGATTCGGGACAAGGTTACGCTAATTGACGATAATGATCTATTTTTACAACAGCATCCGGCACAAGTGTACACCGCCAAATCGGAAGAAATTGCATTTATCCAATTTTCTTCAGGTTCAACGGGTGATCCGAAGGGGGTCATGCTTACACATAAGAATCTTATCTATAACACTAGTGGGATACTCAATAGCTCGAAAGTTACCGCAGAGGATTCATATTTACAATGGATGCCCCTAACTCATGATATGGGGTTAATTTGCAACCATATTTCACCTGTTGTAGCTGAGTTGGAACAGTATATTATGTCGACTTCTCTATTTATTCGACAGCCATTACTGTGGATTAAGAAAGCAAGTGAGCATCAAGTCACTGTTATATCATCCCCAAATTTTGGGTATAAATACTTCTTACAATTTTTCAAACCAGAAAAGGTAGTAGATTGGGATTTATCGCGAATTCGTGTCATATATAACGGGGCCGAGCCGATATCAACAGAGTTATGCAATACTTTTTTAGACACACTCGATGCCTATAAATTGAAACGCACTTCTATGTGTACTGTATATGGTTTAGCTGAGGCTTCTGTCGGAGTTTCTTTTCCTAACGTTGAAGATGAGTTTGTGACGATTTACGTGAATCGTGAACAATTGGGCATCGGGAAACAGGTTGTCGAGGTAGACGCGCATTCTGCTAAGAGCTTGTCCTTTGTAGAGGTTGGTTATCCAATTGATTACTGTCAGTTTCGGATTTGTGATGAGAAGAATAACGAAGTGGAAGATAATATCATTGGTCATATACATATTAAAGGGAATAACGTGACTCAAGGGTATTATAGAAATCCCGAAGCGACTCGAAATCTATTAACCTCTGACGGTTGGGTGAGGACGGGAGATTTAGGATTTCTTCGTAACGCTCAGTTGGTAATAACCGGTCGTGAGAAGGATGTTATTTTTGTTAATGGACAGAACATATACCCCCATGACATAGAGCGGATCGCAGAGGAAGTCGATGGAGTAGAACTCGGCAGAACAGCCGCATGTGGGGTTTATAATTCGAAACTGAAGAAAGAAGAAATTGTTTTATTTATCGTTTCAAAGAAGAAGCTGGAGAAACTGATCCCAACTGTTGCGGAGTTAAAGAAGCTTCTAAACCAAAGGGGCGGATGGGAAATTGCTGACGTAATCCCGATTAAGCGTATGCCCAAAACGACTAGCGGAAAAGTACAGCGGTATAAGCTCGGCCAGCAGTATGAAGACGGGGAGTTTGCAGATATTTCACAGCAATTAAGAAACTTTGCACTTGCTACTGAAGTGGAGAAGGACGATCTGAGTAAAATAGAGCTCACCCATAGTGAACTTGAGCGGGAAATACAAGTTATTTTTCGTGAAGTGCTGGAAAGAAATTCGGTCAGCATTCAGGGCAGTTATTTTGATATGGGGGCAAACTCTCTACAGCTGGTTCAGATAGCAGATCGGATAGAACAGAAATTTTGTATAAAATTAAAAGTTACTGATTTGTTTGCCTATCCATCGATTATCGAATTATCCAAGTATCTCAAATCTGAATCAGGCGAGAGGATCAAGAGTGATTCTAATCAGAATGAAGATACAAGAAGGCAAAG
>DASXLR010000029.1:0-39650 GCA_036496075.1 Paenibacillus sp.
GAGCATTTTGCATTAATCTAAGCCCTTGCTGTACAAGAAAATTTTTAGCATAAAAGAGGACTTCACCCCAACTTGGAGAAGTTTTTTGGTAACGACACCAAAACACTCAAGAGGAGGAAGCCCCCTTTGTATATTCTCCAAGAAAGTCTATTTTCCTTTGAGGAACTGCAAAAAATTGAATCAAAAGAACGACTGCCGATCTTTTTTAGCGCACTTGATTTACGGCCTTATGCCAAAGAATTGAGAAAGTCTTCACCCCGTGGGGCAGATGGCCACTGCCGTCAAGGCATTCTTCGTGCCTTGCTTGCGGCTCCACTCGAAAATATTGACACCTTCACCGGTTTGCATCGAAGGCTCAATTTGGATCTTCGTTTCCGTTACCAGTGTGGACTTCGACTGGATCGTTCGGCGCCTTCGATTGCTACCTTAAGCCGTGTGTTTACCCATTTGACTCAAAAGGGCATTGCCCAGCGGTTGTTTGAGGATCTCGTGACTCAGTGTCAGGAAGCTGGAATCATCGACGGAACTCATGTCGCCATCGACAGCGCCGCCATCCATGCCTATGAGAGAAAAGAACCGAAACGCAAAAGTGAACTTACAGGCAATGCCAACTGGGGAGTGAAGCTCGATACTTTTGGCAACAAGGTTAAATGGTTTGGCTACAAGCTACATCTGGCCGTCGATGCGAAAAGTGAACTTCCGATTGCCCTAAAAGTTACACCAGCTCATGTTAACGATGGCGATGAGGGACCTACACTCATGAAGCTAACCGTCGACCGATTCAAGCCCCGTTTTTTCATGCTGGATGCGGGTTATGACCAAATAAAAAACTACGAGACTGCCCGGAACGTCAAGGCACAAGCGATTATTCCAATGAATCCGCGCAATGAAAAAGAACCGCCTGCAGGCATGACAACCAAAGGAACACCGTGCTGTTCGATGGGGTTTCCGATGACTTATTGGGGACAGGAGAAGGAACGTCTGAAATTCCGCTGTCCACACGCTACCGGAAAAGTGGATTGCCCTTTAGGAATGACGGCTTGTTCGTCCTCCAATTATGGTATGGTCGTTAAGGTCAGCAGTAGAGAAGACCTACGCCGCTATGCGTTACCACACCGGGAAAGCCGAGGCTGGAAGGAACTCTACAATAAACGAACAAGTGTAGAACGATGTAACTCCCGAATGAAGTCGCATCTAACCGCAGACCAATTACATGTTTGGGGTATTCAAAAGTCTTGACTCATCAATATTTGAATGCGATTGTTCTGCTCACTTCTGCGCTGGCTGTATCAAGACAGCAGGGCAAAAACGCCGCTTAATTTTTTGTTTTGTGAAAATTCTGTCCGTCTGTCCATTTACACCTAGATTCTCTCAAAAGTACGATTTAGCATTATGCCTAACTCTGCCTCTGTCTTAAAAAATGAATTATGCAAAATGCTCATAGATCAAATCAAATAATTGAATATGCGTTTACCATTGCTTTATTTAGGGTATTCCAACTGCTATACCCTTGGTAGGCAGTAGCTACTATCACCCTACCAGCGGCTACTGCGGCTATTCCAAATACGGCATAAGTCTATTAATTTCATGCTTTCTAATCAACTCGATTAGAGCATAGAAAAACCGAATATAGTTCATTCGAAGGGGAACAATTAAAAATACAACAAAAAAGAACATTAGGAACTATCAAACCATGCTCGGCGCATTTGTGGAGTATTGTATTTAGCATACTAGCCACCTTGTAAGGTGGCTTTTGTTTTGTTGGAAGGAGCAGGGACTCATTAGTTAAATAAAAGTATATACTCTGGAAAATGTAAATAAATATATTTACTATAAGTATTCGGAGCTACCTAGTTCCATTTAATTCTCAATCAGATTTTCTAAGGATACAGTCAGTTCTTGTTCTGATTTATCAAGTTGATATATCCTCGCTGTGCCATCATCATTAACATGTTGAATAAATACAGGAGTTCCTTGGTAAGTCACATTTTCCATTATTGGTGATTCGGAAATTTCAATTGCTCGTTGTTTGTGCATAATTACTCTCCTTCAATTCAAATTATATGTAGTTTGTGGATTAGTAAGTTAATTTATCCATATAAGAATTGTCAATATTCTCCAAAATCAAGAATAAACTCTTCTTCCTTGGAAAAACATTTATCTTGAATAAAGAACGTTTGTTCGCATATAATACAAACAAACGTTCTTATAAGGAGTGAATAAAGTGTCGACAAAGTACCTAGGGAAAGTCATCGAAATCATGTATATGGATCAATCAGGAAAGATCACGCAACGGCGCATTGAAATGAATAGTATCCTTAACGGATTGATTAGAGCTACCTGTCTAATGACTGGATCACCACGCACATTCCGTACCGATAACATATTGGCATGGCAAGCTCCAAGAACAGCAACACGGGAGGCGGTCTAATGCTTGCTGATGCAGAGCGTAAGTTACTAAGAGTATTGTACAACTACTCTAGACAACACAATGTAATACCAACCATGGTAAATTTGGAACGGCTGACAGGAAGGAATAAGAGTGATGTATGGGGAAGCCTGATAAGGTTGAAAAGTCAGAATTACATTTTTTGGGAAGACAAAGCTTCAATGAGTTCAATCCAGATCATTGAGGGATGGGAGAGAGAGGAGAACAAACCTTTAGCTCCTCTAGCATCGAATGCCAACACCAATTATTGGATTGAGGATTAATGATGATTTTGTTCACATTAAAAAAGCTCTACCTGTATATTACTAATAGAGCCCATACAAAAGCGTACGCATAAGTATGTATCATTATTATTCAAGAATTTCGGCTCAACATCAAAATCAGTGCTTGCCAAGTGTAACGAGTTGATAGATGGCCGCTACGCGGATGGATTGTCCTTCCGATCGCTGTTGCCCCCAAATTTTTTTGAATATACCGCTGTTTACGGTGAAAATTCAGGGGCAAAGGCGAACGCTACGCTTCTCCACGACAATTCCAGTATCGAAGCTACGATCAGCATAGATTTCTATTTTCAGCAAGCACTGATTATGAATTAGAGCCAGAATTTCTAAACATTATTTGTTTATTTCTGATTATGTAGCACAAGGTGTCTAAACTAGTTAAATGCTAGCAGGCTCCTTCCCTATATTAATTACTTAGGTGTAATCTATTCGTTACCTTCCTTAGAATAAAAAGTAAATACTCAATACTCAATACTCAATAGTAGTTTAATAGAAAAGGGATGAGTATGTATGAAAAAGTTTTTAGTATTATTTATGATTTTTGTTCTTAGCGTATCTTTAATTGCCTGTGGGAAGGAAACTAAGGATAAATCCTTAGATGAGAATGTGCATAAAAATGAAAAATTAGGGTTTGAATTTAAAATTCCATCAATATGGGAAAAGAATTACCAAGTTAAAGAAATTGAGAACGAAGAAAATATAAAAGGAGAAGTCAGCTTCTTACTTAGTCCTAAAGATACTGAAGATGAAAACCGAGAAGTTTTATTATCTTTCTATGTAATGGATAAGAACGTATATGCTGAATCAGAAAAAGAAAAAGGTTCAAGTATTGGTGAATACCTTGGTGAAAAAGGAGACTTAGTATATTTAGTTGGATTACCCCAATCCTTTTGATCCAAAGACAGAAGAGGGAAAATTATTTCATACAATGCATATGAGTTTTGAAGATGTAAAAGAAGAATTCACAATTACTAAATAAATAACTCAGGGGGTTTCCTGGATATAGGAGCCCCTTTTTTACCAATGTATTCAAATAAGCTTGTATACTCCAGGTAGCCAGAAGGGCCTATATCATTAATAGTTGACAAAAAGAACATGAAGATTTATATTTTAGGTAAGCGTTTACGTATGAAATTGCTTATATTTTATAAACGAACAGTAAACGTTTACATTCATGTTATACATGAAAGGTAAAAGAGGAATCGATATGAATTCAAACTCTTCAAACAATCCAACGATTAAAGATGTAGCAAGGGAAGCTAATGTCTCTATTGCCACTGTCTCTCGGGTGCTTAATAATCTTTCCGGGTACTCGGACAAAACGAAGCAAAAGGTAAATCAAGTTATTAAAGAAATAGGATATCAACCCAATGCAATCGCCCGCGGCCTTATCAATAAGCGCACGCAGACGATTGGGGTTATGTTTCCGAGTGTATCGAGTTATTTCTCCTCGGACATTCTTCACGGTATAGAAGAGTATGCCAACGACCACAACTACAGTGTCTTTGTCTGCAATACGGATGAGGATGGCAAGCGTACGATGAAATACCTGGACGTGCTACGGGAGAAGCAGGTGGATGGTATCATATTCTCCAGCGAAATGCTGAAGGAAGAGTATTATGAAGTACTACAAGCGATGAAAGTTCCTGTGGTACTAGTCTCCACCAAAGCGGATTATGCGTCCGTGCCCTACATCAAAGTGGACGATAAGCAGGCAGCGTATGATGCGGTACAATATTTGATCTTAAATGGCCACCGAGAAATTGCCATGGTTAGCGGAACTGAGACTGATAAAATGGCGGGAGCCACCAGAATAGAAGGCTACCGGAAGGCATTACAGGATTACGGGATTCCTTTTAAAGAGCATTATCTGGTCTATGGGAATTTCAGGTTTGATGAGGGTTGTAGAGCTATGGAGAAGCTGATTCAGACTGCGCCGAAGGCTACGGCTATCTTTGCGGCAAGTGACGAAATGGCGGTTGCAGTTCTGTCCGTTGCTGCCAGACATGGCCTCAAGGTTCCTGACGACATTTCTGTGATCGGCTACGATAATCTGAAGCTTGCTGAAATGGCAGTGCCACCATTAACAACAGTAGATCAACGACTTTATGACATGGGAAATTTGGCTTCCGGGAAGCTGATTGACATGATTGAGAATCACTGTGTGGCCGACAGTAGTATTATGCCTCATAGGATTGTTGAAAGACAGACGGTAAGGCGACTTACTTAAGTCCTTTTTCAATATAGCGTAAACGTTTACTGCTAGGGTATTTAAATTTACTTGAGAGAGGGAGGAACCTGAAATAGGAGAAGTGGTTAACACATAAATATAACGTAAACGTTTACTATCATGATGAAGTGAAACTACAAACCAGAATAACCACAAATTAATTTTCTCAGGGGGATAAGATGATGAAAAAAGTAATTAAACCTCTTTTGGCAGGCGTGCTCGCGATCTCTTTACTTAGTGCATGTGGCAATAGCGGTAATTCCGAAGGCGCTTCTGGCAGCACGGTAAAAATTGAATTCTTCCAGAACAAACCTGAAGCTAAAGCCACCTTCGACAAGCTAGTTGCCAAGTTTAATGAAGCTAACCCGAACATTAAGGTATCCCAAGTGAATCCACCGGATGCGGAAACGGTCCTGAAGACTCGTGTAGCGAAAAAGGATATCCCTGACGTGGTTGGACTGGGTGCAACGGATACATTCTCAACTCTAGCCAAAAGCGGACTATTCGAGGATTTCGCGAATGACCCACTTATTGATAATATCCAACCAGCATATCTAGAAATGCTGAAAAGTATGACTGGGTTGACGGAGATGAACGGCATTCCTTTCTCAACCAATGCGAACGGTGTTATTTATAACAAAGCCATCTTCACAGAGTTAAACCTAACGGTTCCGAAAACCTGGGATGAGTTCATAACAGTTGCCCAAAAGGTTAAGGATTCCGGCAAGAGCGCTTTTTATCTCACACTAAAAGATTCATGGACTACACTTCCTATGTTTAATGCTCTGGAGAGCAACGTCATAGGCCTTGATTTCTTCACTAAGCGCGCGGAAGGTAGCGTAACGTTCAAGGATACGTATCGTGAGGTTGCCGAGAAGCAGCTACAGCTATTGGATTTTGCTCAGAAGGATGTTTACGGTAAGGGCTATAACGATGGTAACATCGCCTTTGCTAAGGGTGAGTCCGCAATGTACATTCAGGGCGTATGGGCTATTCCGGAAATTCAAAAGGCCAATCCGGATATTGAACTGGGCGTATTCCCTTTTCCGGGCACGAATGATTCAGCCAAGAATAAGCTCGTCTCTGGTGTGGATACGTTGCTAACCGTTGCCAAGAGCTCGGAGCACAAAGAAGAGGCCAAGAAATTTGTGGACTTCCTGCTTCAGCAGGACAACGTGAAACAATACATCTCTGAACAAAAGGCATTCTCTGCGGTGACAGGCGTTACACAGGACGATGCTACTGTTTCTGACCTGAAGGAATCATTCGAAACAGGTAACCTCGTTGATTTTGCTGATCATTATATTCCTTCGGCTATGAAGGTAGATACGATTATTCAAGGCTTCTTACAGAAGAAGGATATTGATAGTTATTTGAAAACACTCGACACAGAGTGGGACAAAGTTGCTAACCGTAAATAATAAGGAATAACGTGGGGAAAGGAGCATACATTGCTCCTTCCGCCACGGCCTTTCAGAAGGGAGACCCACTCATGGCTAAACGCCGCAAGACCTTTTACCTAATGACAATACCAGCGTTGCTCCTATTCTTTGCTTTTCATACGTACCCTGCACTTCAAGGGATCTTTTATGCATTTACGAACTGGGATGGCTTTAGCGAGAGCTACGATTTCGTAGGTTTCAAGAACTTTGTAAACATCTTTAAGGATGAGAATGTGATTAATTCCTATCTATTCACTTTCAAATATGCCATTATCATGACCATCTTCGTTAATGTACTCAGCCTGATTATTGCGCTGGGACTGAACGCGAAGATCAAATTCAAGAACTTTTTTCGTGGTGTATACTTCCTGCCCAACATTCTCAGTGTGCTGATTGTCGGTTTCATCTTCAACTACTTGTTCTCCAATGTTTTCACTGTCTGGGGAGCAAAATTGGGTAGTGAATTTCTCTCGCAAAATATTCTCGGTAACGCCGATTGGGCGTGGATAGGGATTGTTATAGTTGCAGTATGGCAGGGTATCGCGTTTAACACGATTTTGTATTTGGCTGGACTTCAGATGATTCCTCGCGATTTGTACGAGGCTTCTAATCTGGATGGCGCAGGCAAATTCAGAGAATTCTGGAGCATTACTTTCCCTTTACTGGCTTCTTTCTTCACCATCAATATGGTACTTGCCATGAAAAATGGACTGATGGTATTCGATCAGATCATTGCTCTGACGGGAGGCGGTCCAGGACGCTCCACACAATCCATTGCGCTGCTTATTTATACGGGGGGATTCCAGGGCGGAGAATTTGCCTATCAATCGGCGAACGCTGTCATTTACTTTATTGTTATCGTCGTAATCTCCGTGCTTCAGCTTAAATTTTTACAGAAACGGGAGATGGATATGTGATGAGAAAAACAACGAATTGGACCATTACTATACTTATTGCGTTGGGCTCACTGCTCATTTTGTTCCCGCTCTATATGACAATCAGCATCGCATTGAAAAACCCAGAAGAAATGGCACTTTCGATCTTCTCGCTGCCAACGGGGCTTCACTTTGAGAATTTTCGCAATGCGATCGAGGCGACAAATTTTTTCAATGCTTTAAAGAACAGCGTGGTTATAACTATCACTTCGGTGGTACTCATTCTGCTGACGAACTCGATGGTGGCCTATGCTATCGCGCGAAATATGAACAAGAAATTCTTCAAAGTACTTTATTTCTATTTCATCAGCGCGATGTTCATTCCTTTCCAGATCATTATGTTGCCTGTGGTTAAGGTAACGACGGACTTTCATATGAATAACACTACGGGGCTAATCATTCTCTATGTCGTGTATGGCCTCGCTTTTAATATTTTCGTGTATGTTGGTTATATCCGTTCAGTGCCGTATGAGCTTGAAGAAGCGGCGACGATGGATGGGGCTTCGACGTGGGGGACGTATTGGAAAATCATTTTCCCTCTACTCGCGCCAATCAGCGCAACGATTGGAATTTTATCTTGCTTGTCGACTTGGAATGACTTCATGCTGCCGCTCATTTTGCTGGGAGACCAGGATTCCTACACGCTCCCACTTGTGCAATATGTATTCCAAGGACAGTTCGGGACGGATTTCAATCTGGCTTTTGCTTCTTACCTGCTTGCTTTAACGCCCATGGTCATTGTGTATCTGTTTGCGCAAAAATGGATTATTAACGGTATCACCCAGGGTGCGATTAAATAATGAACCCTACGTATAGATAGGAGAGAGTAGAGATGGAAAGAAAATGGTGGAAAGAAAGCGTAGTGTATCAAATATACCCTCGTAGCTTCAAGGACAGTAATGGTGATGGCATCGGTGACATCAAGGGAATAACTCAAAAGTTGGCCCATTTACAGGATTTGGGTATTGATGTCATCTGGTTGTCCCCGGTCTATAAATCACCGAATGATGATAATGGTTATGATATCAGTGATTATCGAGACATTATGGATGAGTTCGGAACCATGAGTGATTTTGATGAAATGCTGAAGGAGGCTCATAAGCACAATATCAAAATCATGTTGGATCTAGTCGTGAATCATACCTCGGATGAGCATGATTGGTTCTTCGAATCTCGATCGTCCAAAGATAGCCCTTATCGTGATTATTACATTTGGAGACCTGGTAAAGAAGGGAAGCCTCCGACCAATTGGGGTGCTGCTTTTGGGGGAAGTACGTGGGAGTATGACCCATCTACGGACGAGTATTATTTGCACCTGTTCAGTAAAAAACAGCCTGACTTGAATTGGGAGAACCCTGATCTAAGACAAGAAGTATACGACATGATGGTGTACTGGCTGGACAAGGGCGTCGATGGTTTCCGAATGGATGTAGTTAACTTTATATCCAAGGACCAGCGTTTCCTAGATGGAACAATGAATGGTACCCCATATGGTAATGGCGGCCCATATTACATGAACGGACCACGAATCCATGAATTTATGCAAGAGATGAATAGGGAAGTATTATCGAAATACGATACTATCACGGTAGGTGAAATGCCCGGTGTAAGTTCGGAAGAAGCAAAGCTTTACACAGGGAGTGCGCGTAATGAGCTTGATATGGTCTTCCATTTCGAACACGTGGATATCGGTAATGGTAGGTTCGGTAAGTGGACACCGGGGCCATGGAAGCTGACGGACCTGAAGACGATCTTCTCCAGATGGCAAGTTGGGCTTGAAGAAGATGGATGGAACAGCTTGTACTGGAGTAATCATGACCAGCCTAGGGCTATTTCACGTTTCGGAAATGATAGTGAAGAGTATCGGGTTATATCCGGAAAAATGCTCGCCACTTGTCTTCATATGCTGAAAGGAACACCCTACATTTATCAAGGTGAAGAGATTGGTATGACCAATGTTACGTTTGAATCCATTGATGAATACCGAGACATCGAATCACTGAATGTATATAGGGATTATACGGAAAGCCAGCACCTTACTCCGCAAGAAATCATGCACGCGATCCATGAGCGGGGAAGAGATAATGCTCGGACACCGGTTCAATGGTCGAAGGAGTCTAATGCAGGCTTCACAACCGGGCAGCCATGGATAGCTGTGAATCCTAATTATAAAGTAATTAATGCGGATGCGGCAGTTGAGGATAAAGATTCAATATATCATTATTATAAAAAATTGATCAAGTTACGTAAGGGAAATCTCAATATCGTCTATGGAAAATATGAGCTGCTCTTAGCTGATAACGAACAGATCTATGCTTTTACCAGAAGCCTGAACGATGAGAAACTATTGATCATATGCAACTTCTCTGAAGAAGAAGCCTTGTTTGAATTACCGGAAGATATAAAATTCGTAGACAAGGAATTGCTTATTGCCAACTACGAGGTTAATCCGGATGAGGAGATTGCAACATTCAGCCTGAAGCCCTATGAAGCTAGGGTGTATCAATTGAAATAGAACGATTTATAAATGACAGGAAGCTGGGGTAATCCTTGCTTTCTGTTTTTTTAATAAGAGATTTAAGCTATAAAACTTTCGAAGGAACTTTCGCATGTTATGTAAGTGCTGATTTTTCCTTGGATTGACCATTTGTTGTGATACCAATTGTATATAAATGCGGGGTATGTGATACTATTAGTATCTAATTGCGTAAAAGAGAGTTATATCGATGCTGACCCTGTCAGACAAAGACGGAGAACATCTAGTGCTGAGATTAACTTTATACAGGAGGTTCGACAATGAATATGAATATTCTAGTTACGGGTGGGGCGAGTTCCAAGAATCCTTCGAAGATGGAGCAGGAACGGGGAGGGGTATTATGAGGATATTAATCACCGGTGCCAACGGACAGCTAGGTTCTGATATTGTCGATATCTTCAATTCTATTCATCAAGTATTCGCTTGTGGCAGGGATACATTGGATATTACGAATATTGAAGGGGTAAAAAGAATAGCTAGGGAAATCAAACCGGATGTTATTATTCACGCGGCAGCATATACAGCTGTTGATCAAGCGGAATCCAATTCGGAAGATGCTTTCGAAGTCAACGCATATGGTACACGCAATGTCGCTATTGCTGCAGAAGATGTAGGGGCAAAGCTGGTTTATATTAGCACGGACTATGTGTTCGATGGCACGAACGATGAACCGTATAGCGAACATGATGTTCCATCACCACTGGGGGTTTATGGAAAATCCAAATATGCGGGTGAACAATATGCCGCTTCATTATGCTTATCCCACTTTATTGTTCGCACTTCATGGGTTTACGGGAAATATGGGAACAACTTTGTCAAAACGATGATTCAATTAGGGAAAGAACGGAAGAGCATTCGAGTAGTTAACGATCAAACAGGATCTCCTACATATACGGTTGATTTGGTACATTTTCTATTGGAATTAATTGAATCTGATAAATATGGAGTATATCATGCCACCAACGTCGGACAATGTACTTGGTATGATTTGGCGAAGGCTATATTCGAAATACAGGAAATGAATGAAGTGACCGTAGAGCCCTGTTCAACGGAAGAGTTTCCAAGACCAGCAGCAAGGCCACGTAATTCAGTATTAGGGCACAGCGCGATTAAGCGGAATGGGTTTACAGATTTACCTCCTTGGAGAGAGGCGCTGGAGTCCTTTTTGAAAATATAAGAAAGGTTAAGTTTTCACTATACTTTGCTTATATTTCTAGGAGAAACGGTTACCGTCCCATTTAGGACGGTAACCGTTTCTTCTTGTTCCACTACGCGAAGTATTAGTGATAAATTTAGGACAAAAAAGCCAGAGCATTCACTCTGGCTTTTTTGCGTTACAATTGAGATTATTTTTTATTTAAGAAGAATATATCCCTAATAATGTAATATTACCCCTGTTATTTTGCTTAGAATTCATAGAAAATACACATGTGAGGTGGAACTTTCCAAATTTTGTTTGAATTCTTATTATTGGTTTCTTTTCTTGTCGTGAACGGAATTTATATTTCTGTCATACAAGGATGAAATAAATTTTTTGAAGGAGGTAAGTTAGTGTTATTTTGTAAGCGTTATCATTATATCTTTTAAAAAACAAGGAGGCTTTTAGAAATGATAGTAAAGGTGAAATTATTTCGAAAATCTACTATTTTAGTTTTAATTGCAGCGTTGATTCTATCCATGTTTCAATTTTTTGGTGCTGAGAAGGTTCAAGCTGCAGAAGGCTATAAAGTAGTAGGATACTACCCATCTTGGGGTGCGTATGGCCGTAACTATCTGGTTGGTGATATAGACGCTTCTAAAGTAACTCATATTAATTTTGCATTTGCAGATATATGCTGGAACGGTAAACATGGTAACCCGGATCCAACAGGTCCGAACCCGGTAACATGGACTTGTCAGGATGAAGTTGGAACGATAAATGTTCCTAACGGAACGATCGTCGTAGGCGATCCGTGGGTTGATGTTCAGAAGAGCATGGCGGGCGATACTTGGGATAAACCCATTAAGGGGAGCTTTGGGCAGTTGATCAATTTGAAGAAAGCGAATCCGCATCTTAAAACGATTATTTCGGTTGGTGGATGGTCTTGGTCTAACCGCTTCTCCGATGTCGCAGCAACTGCAGCGACTCGTGAAGTTTTTGCGAACTCTGCGGTTAACTTTTTACGTAAATATCAATTTGATGGTATTGATCTGGACTGGGAATACCCGGTAGGTGGCGGTCTAGCAGGTAATAGCTATCGTCCGGCAGATAAACAAAATCATACGCTGTTACTGCAAGCGGTTCGAGATAAGCTGAATGCCGCAGAAATAGTTGACGGTAAAAAATATTTACTAACCATTGCTTCAGGGGCTAGTCCTACTTATGTAGCGAATAACGAAATGAGTAGTATTGTTAATATTCTGGATTGGATTAATATCATGACATATGATTTTAACGGTGGTTGGCAAACGGTAAGCGCTCACAATTCGCCATTATATAGCGATCCAACTGCCGTGGCGGCAGGTGTACCGAATGCAGCAGATTTCAATGTTCAAGCAGGCGTTCAAGGTTATCTGAATGCAGGTGTACCGGCAAACAAAATTGTTTTGGGTACGCCATTCTATGGTCGTGGTTGGAGCAGTTGTCAGAATTCAGGCAATGGTCAATATCAGAATTGTAGTGCTGCAACAACGGGAACATGGGAAAAAGGTGTGTATGATTTCACGGATCTCCAAAATAGTTACATTAATAAAAATGGATATACACGTTATTGGAATGATATTGCAAAAGTGCCTTACTTGTATAATCCATCCAATGGTAACTTCATCAGCTATGATGATGTAGAATCTTTTGGTCACAAAACAAATTTCATTAAGTCTAACGGTTTGGGCGGTGCGATGTTTTGGGATTTCAGCGGAGATCGTAATAAAGTATTGCTAAATAAATTAGCGAGTGATTTGCAGGGTACAACGGTCATTGACAACCAAGCTCCGACTGTACCAGGTAATTTGAGTTCTCCATCCAAAACTTCAAACAGTGTGAATTTAACATGGAATGCATCTACTGACAATGTAGGTGTAACAGGCTATACCGTGTCATATGGTACCAACTCTGTAAACGTAGCAGGTACATCGACAACGATTAGTGGATTGTCTGCGAACACAGCCTATACGTTTACTGTGAAAGCAAGGGACGCGGCAGGCAATAACTCGGAGGCAAGTGTTCCACTTCAAGTAACGACGGAAGCCGTTGTAGTAGACACGACACCGCCGACTGTGCCGGGAAATCTGCAGACAACGGGAACATCTTCATCCAGCGTTAGTCTGTCGTGGAATGCTTCCACGGATAATGTGGGTGTAGTGGGCTATACAGTAACATACGGAACAACGAATGTGAACGTAACTGGAACAAGTACAACGATCAGCGGACTATCTGCTAATACGGCGTATACCTTCACGGTGAAGGCCAAAGATGCAGCAGGCAATGTCTCTGCCGCGAGTACTCCTGTGCAAGCATCAACGACAGCAGCACCGGTGGATACGATAGCTCCGACGCAACCTACGAATCTGCAAGTAACAGGGAAGAGTGTCTCCAGCGTTAATCTGTCCTGGGATGCTTCCACAGATAATGTTGGGGTGACGGGCTATACGGTAACTTATGGTACGACGAGCGTGAATATGGCAGAAACGACGGCGGTAGTAAGCGGTCTTTCGGCAAGCACGACCTATACGTTCACAGTCACAGCACGTGATGCAGCGGGTAATATTTCGACCGGAGCAACCATCGATGTGACGACTGATGCGACTGGTGGTCCGACCGCATGGGCGACGAATGTCAGCTACAAAGTCAATGATATAGTGACGTATGGAGGCAAGACTTATATATGCATTCAGCCGCATACCTCTATTGGGGGCTGGGAGCCTAGCAATGTACCGGCTTTATGGAGAGTGCAATAAGAAGGGGGACAAATAGCCATGAGGGAAAACTTAAGAATGACTCGTCCATTTCCACGTGCAATTCTGTTCACATTAATTATGGCCCTTCTGTTCTCAGGGTACCAATGGCATGTTCCACAAGCGTATGCTTCCATACCAGCGAGCAAGAAGTTGATCGTTGGGTATTGGCATAACTTCGATAACGGATCAGGATATATAAGACTTCGGGACGTATCTCCCGACTTTGACGTTATCAACGTTTCTTTTGCTGAGCCTATCAATGGGGTGCAGGGCGGGTCGATTGGCTTCACTCCATACAACGCAACGGAAGCTGATTTCATTGCAGATGTTCAATATCTGCAAAGTCAAGGAAAGAAAGTCATAATCTCAATCGGAGGCGCCAATGGGCAGGTACAGCTAATCAATACGCAGGCACGTGACAATTTCGTTTCTACCATGAAGGGGATCATTACGAAATACGGCTTTAATGGCTTTGATATTGATTTCGAAGGGCATTCGCTCTATCTCAATGCTGGTGACAGCGATTTCCGCAGTCCTAAGACACCGGTTATTACTAATCTGATCTCTGCGGTAAGAGAGCTGCATGATTTCTATGGTGAGACCTTCATGCTGACGATGGCGCCGGAAACTTTCTTCGTTCAGCTAGGGTATTCCTTCTATGGAGGAAGCTGTATTTCATGCGACAATAGGGCCGGATCCTATCTGCCTGTCATCTATGGGCTGCGCGATATTCTAGATTGGCTGCAGGTACAGCACTATAATTCCGGCTCAATCACCGCTCTTGATGATCGATACTATTCCATGGGCAGTGCTGATTTCCATGTCGCTATGGCGGATATGCTGCTTACGGGTTTCCCAGTGGGAAGAAATTCTAACTATATTTTCCCGGCACTACGTCCTGATCAGGTCGTCATAGGACTTCCTGCTAACGCAAATTCGGGAGGAGGATTTACTTCTGTAGCGGAAGTGCATAAAGCGTTGAACTATTTAATGAAGGGTGTTTCGTACGGAGGAGGTTACCAGCTCCGTAACGGAGCGCATACCGGTATGAGAGGTCTGATGACTTGGTCAATCAACTGGGATAAATTCAATAATTTCGAGTTTTCTCGCAATCATCGTACTTATTTGAATCAATTCGAAACAGGTGGGGGAGAGGATACTGTTCCTCCGTCCGTACCGAGTAACCTGCAGTCAACAGGCAAAACGTCCAGCAGTGTGAGCTTGGCATGGAACGCCTCTACAGACAATGTGGGTGTTGCGGGCTATACGGTAACGTATGGAACGACCAGTGTGAACGTAGCGGGAACAAGCACAACAATGAATGGCTTAGCCGCAAATACGACCTATACGTTTACCGTTAAAGCCAAAGACGCAGCAGGGAACCAATCGGCAGAAAGTAACGCGGTAACGGTAACGACGAACGCTTCGAGTGTCGATACAACGGCTCCGACGGTTCCAACTAACCTACAGGTGACTGGAAAGACCAACTCTAGTGTAAGCTTAAGTTGGCTAGCGTCAACGGACAACGTGGGTGTTACTGGCTATACAGTAACTTGGGGTTCAAGTAGTGTGAATGTAACAACTCCAACAGCTACAGTTACAGGATTATCAGCGGGTACAGCGTACACGTTTACCGTAACGGCTAAAGACGCGGCTGGCAATGTATCCACGGGTATATCAATCCAGTCAACAACGGATAACAATCAAACTGGAACCGATCCGTGGGCAGCGGGCGTCAGTTATACTGTAGGGAAATTAGTGACCTACGGGGGCGCAACTTATTCTTGCAGACAGAGCCACACCTCTCTTCAAGGATGGGAGCCATCAAACGTGCCAGCATTATGGTTGTTACAATAAATGAAAAGAACATAATTTTATGTAAAAGAACAAAATTAGGATAAATAGCTGCCGAGAATTTCTCGGCAGCTATTTATTATTTTGAAACTACTATTGCCTGATCGGGCTAGGCTAGCACGTGCTATATCATATTTTTTTTGAGTGAATCGGCTCCTCTTAATTGTCGCTTTAGTATTAATTTCTTCAATGCGCCTGCGTTCACAAGCACGGTCCCGGCAATGATGGTAAATACACCGAGAATGGTTACCCAAGAGACAGTCTCATTGTAAAATACGAAGCCTACGCCTACGGCAATTGGAGGAGAAATATAGAGCCAGGTGGAGGGGAAGACGGGATTCGTTTTGGCTACGAGCCAGTAGAACAAGGTGTGTCCGACCATGGAACCTATCACGGTCAGATAGAGCAGCGACCCGGCTGTTTGGAAAGAGAAAAGGAATTTGAGATGCACATCTTCAGTAAACAAAGATAGAATGAACATCAACGCACCGCCATACATCATTTGTGCTGCATTCAAAGCGATGGGTGAGACCTCGGACATGCTGGTAATTACTTTTTTAGAATAGATTGCTCCCGCTGCGTAGCTGCATTCCCCGATCAGAATGACGGCGCAGCCGATGAGCCATAGCGGAGAGACATCCATCGAAAGGTTCGGTAGAACCAGTAGCAACACGCCTATGAAACCGATGATACAGCCATATAGCGAATGTCGAGAGGCCCTTTGACGAAGAAAAGTGGTCTGCATGAGCAAAATCATGATCGGGCCAGTAGCCGATAGTACCGCGGCGAGTCCCGAAGATACATATTGTTCAGCCCAATACAGGGCAGAGAAGGTTCCGAATGTCAGCGTAGCCCCGGTGAACAGCATTTCTTTGCGTAACAGTAGGGAGAAGCTTGCCTTGCGTTTCCACACCATCCATAGGAACAGAATAGTGCCCGCTAGAAAAAACCGCAGTCCCGCAGAAAAGAAAGGTGGCGCACCGGCGTCTACGCCGATTTTGATCGCCAGAAAGGTCGTCCCAAAGATGAGGCATACAAGAGCGTAAGCAAAAAGAATCATGTTCATTTCCCCTTTAGATGTTGTTGCAACCGTCGTCGATTGATCACTAGATTCGTTAATCATATAGGGGAGGGGACAGAACAGATTGCATATAGCAGAACAGATGATGACGGAAATCGTGTACAATACTGTAAATAGGTTATTACGGAGAGGAGATGCGGTCATATGAAGAAAATGGTGGGAGTAGAACAGAGTCATCCCTTGTTCTGGCAAGTATATGAGTTCATCTTGAACCGCATAAAGCGGGGGGAGTGGGCAGTGCATGACAAGCTGCCGTCCATCCGGCTGCTTGCTGAAGAACTCAAAGTGCACCGGTTGACGGTGTTTAAGGCATATAGACGGTTGACCGAGGACGGTAAAGTTTATGTGAAGGATAAATCTGGTTATTACGTATCGGTAGAAGGCTTACTTCCTGAAGATGCTGGAGACGCCGTAGTTTCTTCTTATTTGCTGTCCAACCCTCTCTCCGATATCCAGCGTATTCCGGCTAAATACCAGTTCTCACAGGCGTTAATTGATCCCAATCTGCTGCCGAACCTGTATTTATCCGATTATGTCAAAAAAGTGTTCGATATGTATCCGAAGGTAATGGGTACCTATTCCACCGTACAAGGCGATGATGAACTCCGGGAGTCGCTGAGCCAGCATTTCAGGGAGCATCACCGGCTACAGATATCAGCAGAGGAATTGCTGATCACTTCAGGAGCACAGCAAGCCATTAATCTGATTGCCAAAATTATGCTAGGACCCATGGATTCGGTGCTTGTGGAGCGGCCGACTTACGGTGTTGCGTTGGAAATTTTTCGCCGTGAAGGGGCGAGACTTGTTCCAGTTAATATTACTCCCTGTGGATATGACCTAGATGAAGTGGAAGCTCTGATGGCGAAGCATAAGCCACGTATGTTCTATATGAATCCGACTCATCACAATCCAACCGGATATACAGTTCCAGCGTGGCAGCGTAAATTGCTGGTGGAACTGGCGGAGCGCTACCGCTGTCTGCTGTTGGAGGATGATCCGTTCCGAGATATATATTTCGGTGAGAAGCCACCTCTGCCTTTTTTCGCCTATGATACGGAGGGCTGGGTGATTTACATCAGCAGCTTCAGCAAGTATGTTGCTCCCGGCTTACGGATCTGTGCAGTGGCTTGTCGGTTTCCTTTCATGGATAGGTTGATTACCTCCAAATCGCTGGCGGACAACGGCACGCCGTTACTCAATCAGAAGATCTTTCTACATTATTACACCTCACCGCGGCTGCAGCAGCATCTCGGCAAGCTGCGCATTGCGCTTCAGGTTCATAAAGAGATCATGGAGGAGGAACTGTCGATGACAGGTTGGGAGTGGACGGCTCCAAAGGGGGGGCTAAATCTGTGGGTCAAACTGCCGGATCAGCTCTCAGCGGAAGTGCTTTTCAGAAAAAGTATGGAGCAATCGATCGCCTTTGTTCCTGGAGAGATATGTGATCCACTGGGAGAGTTGAAGTCATGGATACGCCTCAGTTATTCCTTCGCTAATGAGGCATTACTGCGTGAAGGCATGCAGCGATTGACAGCATTGGCGCGGACTTTATGATTGAACCCAACCTAAAGTATTCAAAAAAAGGAATTACCAGTAGCACGTCGAAATGAGAGAGTAATGGAGGTGGTATGCAGTGGCTGATGAGAAAAAGGTTAGTATATTTTTCGGTAATGAACACAGTGTGATCATTAGAACGAATGATACAGACAAGTTGATGAAGTTACTTACGGAAAAGCAGAAGGGCTGGGTTACTTACGAAGACTACACGTTTAATCTGTGCAATATTACCTACATTAAAGTTAAGAATACATCCAGACAAGATCATGCAAAAGGACTTGAATGACTCTCACAGAGGTCGCCTTTGAGGCGGCTTTTTCTACGGTTAAGAGCATGACATGAATCATGATCCAATGAAAGATCCCCTACCATTGTGCATAGGGGAACTGTGTGTATTTAACGAAAAAGGATGGAAGTGGCTAAGGTTAAGAATCTATTTGTTATGCTAGGCTAACACGGGGATGTTTGTAGAAGAATATAAGGGGATAACAAGTCGTTGTTTATTTTTGAAATAAACGATTTCTTCATAACCAGTCTCTTTAGCGAGTTGGATGGCATCATCTAGCATAGTGCCTAATTCATCTGGGAAATGCGCATCGGATGAGAGCGTGATGGGCACTTCATAATCTTTTAAAATAGATAAAAATGAAGCGCTCGGGCTTATTTCCTTTGCTGGATAGCGATAGGCTAACCCTGTATTTATTTCTGTAGCGACATCGGCAATAGCAAGGGCAGCAGCGACATCGTTATAATGAACGGCTAGTTTATCTACGGTAGGACGATGACCTAACACTTTTATATGATCCAAATGCGCCATAAATTGAAAAAGTCCACTGTGTATGGCTTCAATCACGGTTTGATAATGTTGCTTGTAAAGTGAATCAAAATTATAAATTCCAAATTGACTCTGCGTATCAGGATTATCGAATTTCCAACCCTCGTAAAAATGAACAGAGCCGATGACATAATCAAGCTGATAAGGGGCAAGAAGAGCTTTAAGTTTCTCTTGGCTACCTGGGAAATAGTCTGCTTCAATACCAATAGACAGTTCCTCATAGAACCGCGCTGCATTCCGCATACCAGACAAGTAATCCTCTATGGAGTAAGTACATACCCTATCTAGCCATTGACGTTGCATTTTTCCTAATGGACTGTCATCTAATAGCATGAATTCTTCATAATAGCTTTTAAACTCGTGGAAGCGATATAAATGATCGACAACACCGAATTTGGTGATACCCTTCTTACGACCTTGTTCTAGATATCTTGTAATCCAATCTTCTGAGTAACAACCTTCCTTCATTCTACGAGAGAGGCTTCTTGTGATATGTTCAATCCAAGCAAGGGATTCACAATCCGTATGACTCGAATGATTTCGAGAGGTCTGTTCTAGCGCTAACCCTGTACGATTAAGCCATGACAGAGAATAGGCTCCTTCTTCTAGATGAAAGTGAAAATCAATTTTCAATGCGTAGCCTCCTTTAATTGTAATACTTCATTCATTATATTGATCAACCGTTAGCGCAAGCTCAGACAATTGTAAAAGACATGTTAAATAAGCGAAACAATAAACCAGCTTCACCTATGTGACACTATCCGACAGAATATGATATTCTTTAAATGAAGAGATTTAGAGAATAGGAGGGTTATGTAGTGGATAAGTTTAGACAGTTTATGAAGGCATCACGAGCTTCAATTATTTTTGTCATGCTCATTCCAGTTGCACTAGGAGCGCTAGGGGCATTCGTATGGAATGGCGTGTTTCACATTGGATTATTTATTTTAACATTAATTGGATCGGCGGTAGCCCATCTTTTTTCTAATATGATAAATGATTTATGGGACTATAAGAATGGGGCTGACAAGGTAGTGGAGGGAGAGGTGGATGCGATCACCAGCCACTCTGGATTTCTGACGAATGGGACATGGAGTCTACGTACTTTTACAGTTGTGACGTGGAGCCTATTTGGAATTGCCTTACTATCAGGTATTATTCTTAGTCTTTATAGTGGTTGGTGGGCATTAATTCTAGGCTTACTTGGAGGAATGATCGCTTATTTCTACGTTGCCCCTCCACTCAGACTTGGATATCGAGGCAAGGGATTTAGTGAGGTTGCTATTTTTCTTTCCTTTGGTTTCTTACCTGTTATGGGAGCTTATTATGTACAGACGTCACATATGGATATTCGGGCGTTGCTACTATCTTTACCCATTGGACTGCTGACGACACTTATTTTGTTCAATCATCATTTTTTACATTGGAGATTAGACCGTCAGGCTGGTAAAAATACGCTAATCGTGGTGTGGGGTGAATCCAAAGCACTTCGCTTCTCACGAATTCTACTATTACTCGCCGCAATCTCGCTTGTGGTTTGCATGTTCGGTGGGGCGCTTCCTTACTATGCCATTATTGCGTTCCTCACGTTCATTCCGCTGTATCGGGTATATGGTAGGCTGAAGGAGCAGAACCCCTCGCAAGCCTATTTACCTTTGATGGGCAATTCCGTGAAGACAACGCTGCGTTTCGGAATGGTACTTATCGTGATCATGATTATTCAAGGATTCATCTAAACATATAATGAAAGAAGAGGGATTAGAGATGGAGCAACAACGGATATTTGGAGATTTTCATACGATATTATCGGAAGGGCAGGTTTGGAAAATAGGTGGATTTCCGTTGCCAGATGGAACGTTCTGGGAATATCGTGAACCGGATGCCGTGGTTATTGTGCGCAACGGTATTTTATATGTTCGCGCGCCTTTAAGCCGACAACATCATCAAATTCAAATCCTAGATAATGCTAAACACATGTATTACTCCGTTGATTCTGTAGAGGTTCCTGAGGAAGGGGAAGTTAGTTTTGAGCTTCAGATCCGTGCTCGTTCGCAGAACACGACGCCAGGAGATCTATATGATGGTTATGTCTCATTGAATCTGCTTGATTTCACAACCGGAGCCGCGCTCGATTTCTTTGCGGGTAATGACAAGTATGCTAGCGTCTTTGGCATTCTTCCTTTTCCGGGTGTTGAAGTTCCTCCATCAGATAAGACAAGATTCTTCTGTATTTTTAAAGAAGATACGAACTTCAAACCACGTGAATTTAACACCTATAAGATTACGTATAATCGAGCTAGCGACGAAGCTGTATTTTATTTGAATGGTGTAGAGATCAGACGTGAGCAGAATATACCGATGAAATTGAATCAATTCACCATCGCGCTGGGTATTATGACAGAGAAGGATCTATCGCCACAAGGAAGTGTGTCCGTTCACGGACAGACGGTCATTGCGGAATGGTCACCTGTAACGGTTACTACGACTGGAAATTAGATTGATTAGTTTCCTCACATAGCAAACGCAAAGAAACCGTCAGGATGATCCTGGCGGTTTTTCTTATAGAAGTGAACGATCACAAGTTATGGGGTACTATTAGTCTTCCAATCAGGGAGTTCATCCAAGGTGAGAACATAAGGATGATCATAGATTTGCTGGATATGCTCTTTGCTGTTCTGTAAGCCATCTTGGATGAAGTGTTCTCCCCATGTACAGAACCAACTCCAATGAGTCTGATAGTCCTGAAGGAGATCTGGATTAGGGATGGGTCCATTCTCCGTTAAGGCCACAAGCTTACGATCCTGGACAAGCTCTACGAGATTATCGTAGCGATTATCGATGGGACTATAATCACCAGCAGGTGGATAGGAATCAACACTCACAATATCTACCACATCATCTCCTGGATACCATTCAGGTGATTCTGAATTCCAGATCCAGATTAAGTTATTGATATGATGGACGTTGGTCAAACGGTCATATAGTAGACGATACAGTTTCTTGGCAGGTTCTGGGCCTTTCGCTCCCCACCAGAACCATTCGCCCTCTGCCTCATGTAAGGGTCTCCAAAGAACTGGAATATGGGCATCCTGTAGACGCTTAAGTTGGTTCGCAATAGCATCTATGTCACTAAGAAGAAGCTGATATTGTTCCGAATCTGGGCTAGCGAGTGCCTTCTCAATATTGAATGTGGTCCCTTCAGTATAGAAGCCTCTATACCAAGGCTGTTCATCGGTGTCGATCAGATCTGTAGGTGCATTCCAGTGCCAAGCAAGTGTCGTTATCCCCCCAAGATCGTGCCACTGAAATATATTCTCGACTTCCTTCGAATCCGATCCGTGCTGAACGCGAGTGGGTGAGTATTCAATCAGATCGAATCCAACGACAGCAGGAAGTTTACCGTACTTCTCTTGGATCTCTAACGCATGAAGGAGTGTTTGCTGTCCCGATAGAATGGATTCACCATATTGATCCACTAAAAACCGATGTAAAGTAAGTGCTTCCTCTGAGGCGTTAGGGTTAACTAACGTATTCTCTATTTGATGATCCACTTTGGAGGGAGCGCTTTGAATTTTGACATAATCAATATCGTACCATCCCCAGCCCATTGCGAATTTGAGCTGGTTAGCTCCTTTATTTAATTTCACTCTACCGTAGTTGATCTCGGAGAAGGTTGATGTAGGAGGGAATTTCACTTCACCAAACGGCTGATCGTTGAGCATCAATACGCTGTTTTTATCCCCATGGGGTCCGTTATATCCAATCCATAATTGATACATACCTTCTTTGGGTGCTGCTATAGTCACAGATAATGAATCCTCAGATTGATCAAACCCTGTAACGTATCCGCTTCCAGAGAATCCAGTGACCTCTTGACTTGTAGTAACTCCTTGCAGGATACCGTCTTCTGCTTCGAAAGTGTAGATAGGCTGCTCTTGATTAATGAAGAAACATATTGTAATGGCTACTAAAGTCATGACTGCAGCTACAGTAATGATGAACGATTTCTTCATGTCGATCCTCCACACTCTTATTGGATTAATCATAAACGGCTGCTTATCCATAGTAAATAGATTATTCATCCATGTAGACGGAATAGCTAGTTGATGAGGATGATATTGTTTACGAAGTAAGATACAATCATGGATATAACAACACGATGGGTGGGTGAAGAGACAAGATGTCAACAACGATATTACTCGTAGAAGATGAACCTGCCATAGGTGAGATGGTAGTGAACTACTTGGAAAAAGAGGGATTCTCTGTCGTCCACGCGAAGGACGGAGAAGAAGCGTTACGAATATTTGCCCAAGAACCATTCGATCTGATTCTTCTAGACCTGATGATTCCGAAGCTAAGTGGTATGGATTTCTTAAGACTAATCAGAGAGAAGAGTCTGATTCCGATTCTGATCGTATCTGCGAAAGACGGTGAAGTGGACAAAGCGTTAGGACTTGGTTTTGGAGCCGATGATTACATTCCTAAACCATTCTCTATGATAGAACTTTCTGCTAGAGTGAAAGCGGCACTACGGAGAGCAAATTATCACATGAATGTGTCGGGTATTGCTAGAACGAACATCGTCGCGATTCATGAGATTGCGATGGATATGGACAATCTAACTGTTAGCAAGAATGGACAAGAGGTAAAGTTAACGGCTAAGGAGCTACAAATACTTAAGTTATTAATGATGAATCCCAAAAAGGTATTCACCAAAGAGCATATTTACCAAACGATATGGGATGAATCCTATCACGGAGATGAGAATATCATCAATGTCCATATGAGTAGATTGAGAGAGAAGATTGAAGATACTCCCTCTGAGCCCAAATATATTAAAACCCTGTGGGGAATCGGTTATCGATTAGGAGAGTTCTGATGTGACTATTCTTTGGATTGGTATTATTATTCTTTTGATTATAATCATTGTCTTTCAGTACATATCGGCAAAGAGAAGAATGGCTGATTTGAAATATAGCTACACTACGATCAACCATATCTTGGAGCAGAAATCTTCTGAGAAGCTGCTAAGAATTACATATGATCCAGCCATGCAATTATTACTTACAGCTATTAATTCATTACTTGATTCAAATCAGGAATTAACAGCTCATTTCACAAGAACTGAGTTAGTGATGAGAAGAATGTTAGCTAATGTATCTCATGATCTAAAAACACCGTTGACTGTCGTTCTTGGAACGATTGAGACGATTCTACATGATCCTAATCTTGACGATAGGGAGCGGGAACGTTTATTAATACTTGTTCATCAAAAATCGGAAGAGATTGTAAAGTTAATCAACAAATTTTTTGACTTGGCCAAATTAGAATCTGGTGATAAGGACTTTGCTTTAACACGTGTAAATATGAATACGGTTTGTAAGAATAGTATTCTGTCGTTCTATGATCTAATCCATTCAAGGAATCTAGAAGCGGCTATTGTAATACCAGAAGCGCTGATATATGCCTATGCTAATGAAGAAGCTTTGGAACGAATATTAAATAACCTAATGGATAACGCGATCCGATACGGATCTGATGGTGAAGTCATTGGTATTAGGTTAAGAAGTGACGAAACCTATGTATATATTGACGTGTGGGATCAAGGGAAAGGCATTACCGAACAACACCATGATCTTGTTTTTGAAAGAATGTACACACTCGAAGACTCAAGGAATAAATCATTTCAGGGGAGTGGACTTGGACTTACCATAACGAAAAGATTGGTTGAACAATTAGGAGGGCAAATCACTCTTCATAGTAAACCTTTTAAAAAGACGACCTTTACCGTACAACTTTCACGGGCTACCTATTAGTGTGATGTTATATTCGTAAGGTTTTCGTAAGAATTAAGAAATAAAAAAGAAAAGGTTATGCTCTAATCTATAGATAAGAACATTTGAAGGAGCCAAATAAAATGAGTATTATCCTGAGCACGAACCATTTAACTAAATCGTTTCAAGGGAAAGATGTCGTAACGGATGTGAGTATGAAGGTCAATCAAGGGCAGATATACGGCTTCCTAGGTCCCAATGGAGCAGGGAAGACGACCGTGATGAAGATGTTGCTGAATCTGGTCAAGCCGACCAGTGGAGACATTGAAATTTTCGGAGAGGCACTAACGCAATCTTCTATCGAGTACCTGAAGCGGATAGGTAGCATTATTGAGTATCCTGTCTTTTATGACAAAATGACTGCGCTTGAGAATCTAGAATTACACTGTGCATATATGGGTTTCTATAATAAGAAGGCCATTAAAGAAGCGTTGGAATTAGTACATCTAACAAACGTGGATCATAAATCGGTCCGAGATTTCTCTCTTGGTATGAAACAGCGGCTTGGTATCGCTAGATCTATCATCACGAAGCCGGAGTTATTAATTCTAGATGAACCTATCAATGGGCTAGATCCTGTTGGTATGAAAGATATGAGAAATGTATTCAGTATGTTGAGTAAAGAGTATGGGATGACATTGTTAATCTCAAGTCACTTATTGGGAGAAGTTGAATTGATAGCAGATACGATCGGTATCATTAAGAGTGGAAGGCTGATCCAAGAGATTCCGATGGACACCATGAGAGGACAGAATACGGACTATGTGGAGCTCAAGACGCCTGATTATAAGAAGGCTACCTTCATTCTAGAGAATAAGCTTCATATCAAAAACTATAAGGTAATGGATAACTCGGTTATTCGTATTTACGAGACGGGCATAACTCAATCGGACATTTCCAAAACGTTGATCCTTAACGACGTTGAAATCGAATCGATCAATAGAAAAACGGCGTCGTTAGAGGAATACTTCTTAACACAAATGGAGGAGGTTGAGAATTATGCTTAACTTGATGAAGCTTGAGATGAAGAAGAATAAAATGGGATGGTACTTTAAAGGGGTTGTGTTAGCCAACCTGATTATAGTTCTATTCATGTGTTTTATGCCTTATGCGGAAGGTCTAGAGGGTAATCCCGTTTTTTCAGGTGTGTCTGAAGCACTATCGGTCATAGGTACTTTCGTTCGAGTAACGTTTGTTATTTTCGCATCCGTACTCTTTGCCAAATTAATCATTGATGAATATAAGAATAATACCATATCGGTTCTGTTTACCTACCCGATCCAACGTAAAAAAATCATCCTTGCTAAGATCCTGCTGATCACTGGGGTGACATTCATCGTAATCGTGCTATCAAATGTGTTTGTATCAGGGTCTTTTATGATAGTTAATCATTACCTTAACCTTACCCCGTATGATCTAACTAGCGATCGGATAACGTCAGAGTTAATTAATATTGTCGTTCAGGCAATAGCGGCAACGGGAATGAGTCTCATCTGCTTATATTTTGGAATGCGGAAGAAATCAGTCCCTACAACGATTGTGTCATCCCTATTGATTATTGGGGTGGTCAACTCTAACAATGGTGGTTTCACACTTAGTTCTATTATCGCGATTCCTCTTACACTAGCTGTGATAGGAGTATGTATAGCCTATTTCACTTTTAGAAATATTGATAGAGTGGATATTGTGTAATCATACCGCATAGTTAAAACGTCCAAAGGTTCTGCCATAATGAGCAGGACCTTTTTTTGTATACATCTATAAATATTATCAAATTTTAAATAAATAATTATTGTATAATAATCCATTTTGCGAATAATATAAAATGTGATTAATGACACATCATAATTTACTTCGTTAGAAGTGTGGTTGGAACTTGTACATCCTGATTTGAACCTTGCTCTCTCGTTGTAAACGTTTTCATATGCTGTTTTTTGTGTATCGTTATAAACTCACAGAGAGTTTATATACATATTCTTGCTAAGGAGGATAGGATAACTGTCACCATGAAATCATGCTAGTTATTGACAATGAGGTTGAAAGGAGATGGCGCTCGATCACTTGCTGCTCATTCGTGAAGGAAACTTAGCTCTGATTTTTACCATTAAGAAGATTAAGAGGAGGATATTAATATTGACAACTCTACGTTTAGATAAACCAGGAAAGATAAAATTACTAGTCGTCAGTGGCATGATGCTGATGCTGGTTATCGCTATGTTCTTTGTGTCCGAGGGGAAAGCCTCCGCACACGGTTACGTGAATAATCCATCCAGCCGTGCAGCTCTATGTGCCAGTGGAATCAATAAAAAATGTGGTCTTATCATTTATGAGCCATACAGTCTTGAAGCGCTTAAAGGATTTCCTGCAGCGGGTCCGGCGGACGGTAAAATTGCAAGCGCAAACGGTCAGTTCGCTCCACTCGACGAGCAATCAGCGACCCGCTGGTCTAAGGTAAACTTAAGCCCGGGTACGACTACGTTCAATTGGAATATTAAAGTCCCTCACTCCACATCGAGCTGGAAATATTACATTACTAAGCAAGACTGGAATCCAAATGCACCGCTTAGCCGTGCTTCCTTCGATTTGACGCCTTTCTGCAGCGTATCCTATAAGGGGACGCCAGGAGGCACTTATTCGGACACTTGCAACGTTCCTACCAGAACGGGATACCAGGTCATTCTGGCCGTATGGGAAATTGCAGATACAGCCAACGCTTTCTATAATGTTATTGATGTAAGCTTTGATGGCAATATTGATAACGTACCTCCAACTGCACCTGCTAGCGTGACGGTATCCAATATCGCAACGACTAGTGCAACAGTTACCTGGACGGCTGCAACGGACAATGTTGGCGTAACCGGCTACCGAATCTTTAACGGTTCGACGCAGATTGCTTCCAACAATGGAGCGCTCAGCTACAATTTGACTGGTCTAACATCCAATACATTGTATAACATTACTGTGAAAGCAGTCGATGCGGCTGGCAATGTATCCCCAGAGAGCAATTCGGCTTCCTTCAATACTCTTACCGTCACAGGACCGGATATTGATCCTCCCTCAGCTCCAACAATCTTGCATGTAATGGGTAGCGCAACCTCGACAACGGTGCCTTTGATGTGGAATGCATCGAGTGATAATGTAGCAGTGACGGGGTACCAAGTATTCCGCGGGACTACACTCGTGGCTACCGTCTCTGGATCGACTTTGGAATACCTCGTCAGTAATCTGACGGCGAATACACCTTATACCTTTACTGTAAAAGCCGTTGATGCCGAGGGTAATGTGTCAGAAGCAAGTAATACAGTTAACGTTACGACACCTGCTGCTCCTATAACTTATACGGCATGGAACTCTTCAACGGTCTATGTCGGTGGCAACAAGGTTACACATAATGGAGTTAACTATGAAGCCAAATGGTGGACACAGGGCGAGACGCCTGGTTCCACTGGAGCTGACGTTTGGAAATTGATTCCTTAGCTTCAGATAGCCTTTAATCTTAATTATCATGCAGATGGCTTCTGATTTTATCTTTATCAGAAGCCATCTTTTTTATTATGTTGGCCTGCAAAGATAAGCACTTATGTTCTAGCCCGGTGAAGTCCGGTCACGGGAGGGGCGATGCCCCCGTGTAGCTAGAATACCTACGTACGGCGAAATCTGTGCGTAGAAGCGTATTTTGAAATTGAATAACCTAATTTCCAGTAATTCCTTGACTTGTAAAAAGGTGAATATTAAACTAACTTTGAACGTTCATATGAATCTATCAACCACCCATGTACGAAATTTTCGTGGACACGCCTTTACGCGGGCTATGAATAGAGAGGAGAAATTAATGAACCAGCCTTTAATCAGTATTCTGATGCCTGCATACAACAGAGCGAACGTAATTTCAGCATCGATCCAGTCGATCCTCGAGCAAACCTATACCCATTGGGAGTTAATTGTCGTTGATGATCGCAGCACAGATAACACAAAAGAAGTTGTGGAACAATTTGTGCGACAAGATGACAGAGTCAATTATGTAGTTAATGATAGATCTAAAGGGCCTGGTGGAGCGAGAAACTTCGGGATGTTATATGCGAAGGGAGAGCTGCTATCCTTTCTTGATTCTGATGACCAATGGTACAAGTATCATCTTCAGGATAGCTTAGATGTGCTTCATCGAACCAAAGCTGATATCAGCTTTGCGCTGTGGGTGGAGAAGCATGGTCCTAAGACTGTACATAATTTTGATAATAAGGTGGAGCAGAAGCTCATAAGCAGGATGAGAGAGATTAATAGGTCCCATCCTGACGTCATCCTATTTGAAGAGGGGTTATTCGAGCAATTTCTGTCGCATACTAGGAACTTCTTTCAGTTAAGTACGATGGTATTTAAGAGAGAATTACTCCAGACCTTCGGACTCTTTAATGAGGAGTTGTATCTCGGGGAGGACACTACCTTTTTGATTCAGTTTTTCGATCGTTGCAAGATTGCGTTAATTACGAAACCACATTCTATATATAATCAATCGCCGGACAGTCTTTATTTTTTCTGCGACAGATGGCAGCTTGATCCCGATATGCTGCATACGAACAGGGTGGTTATGGAGAAGTTGGAGGCGTTAGCACATAAGTCTATCCAAGTAAGGACACTTATAAGAAGTAGGGTGGAGCATGCGAATAACTTGAAGAGCAAGAGGAGAAGCCTGCAAAATATTGATATAGGTATAGCTAGCAAATATTTCACCTTAAGCTATATTAATAGATTGGACAGAGGGAAGGCGCTGGGTTATTGCCGCTCGTCATTGAAAAGCAAGGTGACGATTTTTAATTTGCTCCTCTGGCTACGCCTCTTATTGTCAATAAAGGGAGGAAGCGGCTTCTTGAAGAAGGCGCTTAATCTGTGGTAGCATCAATGCGCGAACAACGCTTATGAATAGCTTATTCGATGACGTGGATCGTTGCATCCGCGTCTATTTTTATGTGTGGGATAGGTGCTTAGCTCATTCATTTATACCGTTAATTATCGATCGTATAATAGTTGAAAGAACAATTAAAAAACATGATCATGGCTGGGCAGACATCGAGGAGGGATTGGAATGAAGATATTGTACCTTGATTGATTACAGATTAGCAGGAATAAAAGTGTGAACCTTAAGCTCACATGAAATCCCTAGGAGGTTCGCACTCCTTGTAACATAAGGGTCTTGACCTTTATAATTGATTTAAGACAATAGAATCTTCAACAATGTAAGAGGTTCGCATTTTTAGACCTATGAGCCCTTACGCAGCAAGGATATTTTGCTTACCTGTCGCTCCCTGTGCGGGAGCGTGGATTGAAACATATCTGGTGGAATTTGATAGTTTCTCATAACGAGTCGCTCCCCGTACAGGAGCGTGAATTTACTAAATGGCAGCTGCAACCACAAAAAGGTTTTGGGGTAAGGTTGTTGGTCTGGCAGAATATAGAGACAATGACCGTACCCCATCGGATATTACTTACGACAGGGGTTGCGAATGAATATGTAGGAATTAATCGCTTATGTAAGTATAAAGGGGCGGCCATTGTCAGTGTAGTGATCGTGTTATTCATGTGGTTCTAGAGTATTTGCAGCGGTTCTCATTGCTAAGATGATTATTGATGAATATCACTGCAAGACAATAGAACTCCTTCAAGAACGTGAAAAAGGGTTGCCACCACCTATACAGGGTGAGGCGATCCTATTATTTTTTTAAATATACGTAAGCATAAGTTTTATATCTTTACGAGAAACGGTTACCGCCCCTTTAAGGACAGTAACCGTTTCTTCTTGGGTGCGAAGCAGTCATAATTTCACCTTAGTTGGGGCACTAGTAAAAGAATACAATTCATGATGACAACATATAGAGTATATTGATGTGCAGACGGTTCAACAATATAGGGACTCAAATACAATACTGTTCTCACAAACTGTGCTGTATTGTATAGACAGGGGAGGACAAACGGATGTTTTTAGATGAACGGAGTGCTAGCTTACTACAACTATTACAACAATCATCCGTTCTGAAGATGGATGAACTTGAAGCACTAACCGGTCTAACTCGAAGACAACTGCAATATAGCACACAAAAAGCTAATAATTGGCTTACATCCCATGGATATCAACCTATAGGCTATGATCGAAAAGTTGGATATTACTTGTCTGATAAAATTCGAGACGAGGATTTGCAGATAAAGCTGAATAAACGTACTTATGTATTTTCCGAGGTGGATCGAGAAAAGGTCTTTTATCTAATGCTTTTACTCAATCAGGAACCTCTGTCTGTATATCACTTTCAATATATCACAGGAGTTTCTCGCAATACGGTATTGAAAGATCTGCAACGACTTAAGGAAAAGGCGCAATTACAACAACTTCAAATCCAATATTCTAAACTGAATGGTTATTTGATAAAAGGTGATACTAATATAAAGCGATACGTTGTAGAGCAGCTCATTCATGATGTATTGCATAGTAGTACAAATAATCTCATCATTAAATGTATATGGGGAGATCGAGAAGAACAGATTCAATCTATACACTTGCAATTGGAACAGATTGAAAGACAACTGGACTTTACGTTTACGGATGAACGACTACAAGAATTGACCTATCTGTTTTTATGTACAGAACAGCTCATTGAAAAGGGAGAAGTTTTACACTCTATTCATAGCTGGGGTGAATTGACTTCTACTAAGGAATACAAGCTGGTCGAACAAATGACATTAACCGATGCATTTCAAGCGGATTGGAATCAAACGGAGTGTTTGTATGCAACGTTACATCTATTAAGCATGAATCGGACAAGAGATGTATCCCCCTTGCAAGACGATAATGTCATTCAAGAGCTCTTGCGAGAAATTGTGGAAGAGTTTGAGAGGTTAGCATGCATAATTTTGCATGAGAAGGTACTGTTTTATCAACAGCTATATGTTCATTTTAGACCCGCTTATTACCGCATGAAGTATCGTATTTCTCTTAAGAATACAATGGCTGAGCGAATTCAAAGGGTGTATCCCGAGCTATACCATCTCACGAGAAAATCTTTGCGGCCCTTAGAACAAGTGATAAATAATTCTGTTCCAGATGATGAGGTCGCATATTTCACCATTCACTTTGGAGGATGGCTTCGAAGACAAGGAACTAGACTGGATGATCGAAAGAGAGCTATTGTTGTCTGCCCCAACGGGATTGGTATTAGTAGTATCTTAGTCTATACCTTACGTGAGTTATTTCCAGACATTTTATTCTTAGATTCTTTATCGGTTCGGGATACGGTCAATTATCCCTTATCTTATGACCTTGTGTTCTCAACTGTGCACCTCAGAAGCAAAGCAGCATTATTTGTAGTGCCACCCATTCTAGAAATGCAGGATAAGCAAAAGCTACGTCAGCAAGTCATGCAAGAGTTGTATGGAGTTTCAACGCAGAACTTGGATGTTTCGTCTTTGTTAAAAGTTATTGCTCAGTACGCTACAGTTCATGAACCAGGTCAACTTGAGAAGGCCCTTCAATCACATATCTATACTCATACACAAAATATTAACAAACATTCATTGGAGGGGGCAGAAAAACCAGTGTTAGAACAATTATTAACATCGCAGACTATTCAACTACAATCCCGTGTCTCTGATTGGAGAGAAGCTATTCGAGTCGCATCGCAGCCCTTATTGGAATTAGGAACGATAGAAGAAAGATATGTAGAGGCCATGATTGAATCGATTGAAACGAATGGACCTTACGTTGTCCTTACACCAGGGGTAGCCATTCCTCATGCACGTCCACAACAGGGAGTTCGTTCTTTATCTATGAGTCTTTTAAGACTAGATGAAGCAGTAGCATTTTCGCCAGATAAGCCAGTTCGACTTATTATTGTATTGGCTGCCGCTGATCGTGAATCACATTTGCGTGCGTTAGTTCAGTTATCAGAGATACTAAGTGAACCCTCAAACATTGAGGATATTTTACAGAGTTCAGGTAAATCAGTGATATTAGATTACATTCATAAATATTCTAAGGAGGAAACAATATGAAGATCATGGTTGTTTGTGGAAATGGATTAGGAAGTAGTTTTATTATGGAGATCAATGTAAAGAAAGCGCTAACACAAATGGGAAAGACAGCAGAGGTAGATCATACGGATCTAGCATCAGCAAAAACGGTGCAAGCAGATATTTTCATTGGAGCTGCGGACATTGTAAATCAACTGGATGATGGAAGCCGTATTATTGTTACTTTGGAAAATATGATGAGTATCCCGGAAATTACATCTAAATTAGAGCCACACCTAGTATAAGCGTGAGTTCAAAAAGTCGACTATTCAGCACCGAGAAGATGAGTATAGACGGAAGAAGGAGTAGCGGAGTTACACGTTTTCGAAGAAAACGACTTCGTAAGCATACGCTAGGCAAACCTACATGAGCAACGGACTTTGAGGGTTGAACTCAGATTCGATGTCGAATATTCTTCTAGCGTTACTTCGTGATCAATAGATGACTTTTTGAACAACCTCTATAAAGTACATTGGAGAAGGGGGATTAAGTTATGTTAGACCTTATTATGAAGGATATTCTAGGTACACCTTCCATTTTAGTGGGTCTCTTTGCTCTAATAGGGTTAGTATTACAGCGTAAATCCACTACGGATGTTGTATCAGGTACATTAAAAACGATAATGGGCTTTGTGATTATCGGCGCCGGTGCAACGGTTCTGATTGGCGCACTCGACATATTTAGTAAAGTGTTTGATCATGCTTTTCATGTTTCAGGTGTTATTCCCAATAATGAAGCTATTGTAGCTGCTGCACAAAGTAAGTTTGGAACCTCGACGGCACTTATCATGGTGTTCGGGATGGTTGTTAACATCATACTTGCTCGATATACTCGGTTTAAATATATCTTTTTAACGGGTCACCATACCTTATTTATGGCTTGCTTAATTGCTGTTACATTATCTGTGGGAGGATTAAGTGGATTTCCCCTTATCCTAGTTGGTTCTATCATCTTGGGTTTATGTATGGTCATTTTCCCTGCGATGCTACAACCTTATGTACGACAAATCACAGGAAGTGATGACTTTGCCATTGGGCACTTTGGTACACTGGGATACTTTGTTTCTGCAAATGTTGGGAAATGGTTTGGTAATAAGGAAAAAACAACAGAACAGATTAAAGTTCCTAAATCTCTTGGGTTTTTACGAGATACGTCTGTAGCAGTCTCACTGACTATGGCCATATTCTTTGTTATTGTAGCTTTGTTTGCGGGCCAAGGATATATTGAATCAGAGCTCTCAGGCGGCTCCAATTATATTGTATTCTCTTTAATGCAAGCGATCACATTTGCCGCAGGGGTATATATTATTCTCGCTGGTGTACGTATGTTGATTGCCGAAATTGTGCCTGCATTTAAGGGGATTGCTGAGAAAATTGCACCTAATACGAAGCCGGCGTTAGATGTTCCAACGGTCTTCCCATTTGCACCGAATGCCGTAATTATCGGATTTCTAGTAAGCTTTATAGCGGGGCTTTTATCGATGTTTATTCTTCCTTTAGTCGGGTTGAAAGTCATCGTTCCAGGTCTAGTACCCCATTTCTTTACGGGAGCAGCCGCAGGGGTATTCGGAAATAGTACGGGGGGTCGACGTGGCGCTGTGTTAGGGTCCTTTGCTAATGGACTGATCATTAGTTTCATACCGGCGATATTATTAGTTTTATTGGGGAATATCGGATTTGAAGGCGTCACATTTGGTGATTCAGACTTTGGAGTAGTTGGAATATTGATTTTAAGTATTATGAGGTTTTTTGGACTAGCACAATAGAAATATTACAACCTATGACCTAACACGATAAAACAGACCACGACTTCCCTTGGGCGGAGCGTGGTCTGTTCTTTTTTTTTGCTACGGTATTTTTCTACTGTGAGTTGACGTTCTATTATTAAAATGGTAGCGAAGAGGGCGGAATTGTTCTGGAGAAGCGATAGCGTTCGCCTTTGCCATCGGATTTCTACACGCTATAGGCGGTAGAATCAATCGAGAAATCTGAGGGCAACAGCGATCGGAAGAATAATCCGGCAGCGTAGCGGTCTGCCTACGACTGTTTTCAAGATTTGTTTTAGTTTTACTCACGATACAACCCCAAGTCATCCAGCATGATCTTGCCAGGTCCTCCACTGAAATAAAAGGTGATTCGTTTGAGATTGGCAGGATTAAAGCTAGGATTAACTTTTTGGAATGCGTCAAAAGGTAGTCGGACAGTCTGAAATATAGGTTGCTCTGGAAGGTCATATTTACCACTGTCGAAGTGCTTCTCAAGCCATTTACTTTTCGTGAAATAAGTCAAATCCGGGGACTTGAGAGTCATGAATTGTGATAAAGATACAATCACAGTTAAGTTGTTATGCGTCTGTAGAGCGACCTTTATGTCGGGTGTAGAAGGTGCCTCTCCTTGTTTATGTTTCATGTCTGCCCTTTGGTTTGCAATAGAGAAAGATAATCCATCGGCTCCAGCAAGACGATTTAGTAAGCTGCTATTATCCCACAGTAGGGAATAAGACGCATCTGAAGAGCGACCTCCGGAGATTGCCTCGTTCCATTCCAACACGACAGCGTTGTTTTTGGGAAGATAAGCTTGCTCAAACCAGTTGAGACCGATTGCCGCAGCTGTTCCCCCATTTAATAAGGTCGTTTTGTCTTCATCCTCTTCGTATCGGGCTAGTTTTTCAAATTTACCATCCTCATATTTGTTGAAATAGGTATAGCTCGGTAGCCACTGCGATCCTGAACGATAGTCTTGGAACAACGCCGTATAGTCCTCTTTCTTGTGAAGAACGGTTTCTAGAAAAGCAGAGACATAAACTTTAGTGATTTGTCTCTGCTCCGTTCCTTTCATTAACTGTCGTTGATTGAGAAAAAGGCCCTTAGGTACACTCAGATCAAGATCTCCCCAAGTTGAATTAAACTGAGCATGGTTCGCATCTGCAATGTGAAGATACGTTTTGAATCCAGAATCAGTAGGGTTGAAAGTAGCACGAGCGTAATGGCGTTCGCCGAAATATTCATTTAGATCTCCATCTTTTGCTCCTTGAAGCGCCATGTAGCTGATATGGTTAAGTTTTGTTTGTTTACTGTCGACGACTGAATCTGTGGGTGCTAGGGCAATGATCCCTTGAATTCCGAAAGAATGGAGATCGTCTTTAAGGTCTGCATCCGTATTGAACCAGAGCGTAGAATCAGCAGCCATAGCCGCGGCCTGCCCCCCTCTAGAGTGTCCAATCAATGCAATATTGTCGAGATCAACCTTACCGGAGAAGGGAGTATCTGTTTGATCTGCAAAGGTTCGGATCTGCTGAAGGTGCTTGAGCAGAACCCAAGCCCGCATTTTCATATCGTTATCTGGGATGTTGGACCACACGGAGTAATTCAAGAAATTCTCATCCACAGATACTGTAATAAAGCCCCTACTGGCAAGTAATTCACCAAGATAACCATAACCCTCGTCTGAATAATTCTCCATTAAATGATTGCCATGAACCATGAGTGCGAGTGGAAAAGGACCTGCACCCTCAGGCATCCAGACTCTCCCGTTGATAGGTAACTGATTCTGATTGAATCCCCAGAATAAAGTGCGCATGAAAGACCATTTTTTAATATAAGCAGAAGCGTTAACAGATGAGGATAAGAGATTTACATCCGTGTCGAATTCTGAACGGTGCAGATCGAATCCACTACCATAGGTGAAATATTGAAATGGATAAGGTCCAGGTTCAGCTGGATTGGTATAGGGAATCGTAGAGACGATCGGTTGTGTGGTTGGTGCTATGGGTTGTGATGGCTGTGTCGTGAGGTCTACATGATTAGGATCTTGGATAGTCTGAACGGAAAATAGACTTAACAACAAGCCGATGGTAATCATTATTTTGGTACGTGTGGAGCTATTCTTGCTATGTATGATTCCTATGAAAAGACCTAACAGAATACTTAGTAATGTGGCAACAACGGAGGAAATAGTCGATACAAGGATACCACTCCCAGGAACCCAAAATACCAAATAGAAAGAAACCAAGTTAAATAATACCCCACCAGTGAACAGACGTGGAATAGGAAGCCACATGAGCGTGAGCAGGAGCGCAATGAGATGGGACGACAAGGTAAATAACACCGTGCCGAGCGTGAGGGTCAGCATAATATCTAGTGTTGAACCAAGCCCAGTAGGCATACTGATTGCTGTTAGAGAGAAAATATAGCAACTAAATATCCATAGACCCCCCATAGCCATTCGCCAAAAGGCAAGATCTAGAGCATAAGTAGTTTTAATCTGCTGTTGTATACGCGAGCGGATGGATAATTTAGTTGGAATGAGAGGATATAAGATTTCAGGTTCCATGATGTCTCCCTAGTAGTTTGTCAATATTTCATTAGAACATTATTGTATCATGGTATGAAGCATTAGGTAACAGCATTGTATCCTGTTTATATGGTAAATTTACTAAAAAAAGCTATACTCATATAATTGTTGTTTTCCTTTCAGGAAGAAGAAGGAGCTTAAGAATGGTAGTTGTCCTATACAGCTAAATAAATATAGTAGCGTCACGAACGATAGTACACCGTTTAGTTTTAGACCAATTAATGTACAAACATATACCAATTTCCCGTATTTAAAAAGAGTGTTATGTTGATTGGAACACAAATGACCCGTAAGAGTTCACTTTTCAAAGTGTCATCCTACGGGTCACAGTACAATTCTAATGCTCATCATTTTTAATTAATCTTTGTTGTACTTCCATCCACGTACCATTCATTATGACCATTATCAAGTTTAGTCTTTAAGTCAATAACAATATATGAACCGTCTTTCTTTTGCCAAAATTGTTTTGCTTCAGATTGGTCTGGACTTATCAATAAAGCGGGCATTAGATCGCCAGCTTCAAGGTTCTTCTTTCTTTCATCACTATAAAAGGCATCCATAAAAGATGTCTTTTATAGTGATGAAAATGAAGATAACAGTTTTTCATTTAATCTAATAACATCGACAAGTATCCAACTTTTAAGTGATTCTTCGTTTGTATTAAGCGTAGAAGGTTTAGATCTTAAAGATTGACCTATTATTTTCTCGCTTCCGGTTCCCCAGGATTTTTCAATTTTATCTTGTACCACTTTTACTTCAGCTTGGTATTGGGGTTCTATTTCAGGGAAGAGATTATCAAATGCACCACTCGCATAAACGCTTGTGCCAGACAATGCTATTAAACATCCCGCAATAACTGCGATTGACCCTTTACTAAATTTCATTATTTTCACTTCTCTCCAATATAATATATTTTTACTCCCAAGATGGGCATATGACAGGGATTGTACGGGAGAAAGTTAAGGTTAGAAAAGTGATTTTGAAGGTGAGCTATTTCTTAATAATTAATTGAATCCATAACGAGAATACAAGCAGCAGCCCCATTTAATTAAGTGCTGCTTGTATTGTTGACGGTTTGTCAAAATGCATGACCTCCACTTAGCTGGAGGAATTATTATAAAAGATAAAAATGAGAAATTAAAATCGAGGAATTGGAGTGGTGATTTCTTATGCCTTTGAAGAATTGCTTGCTTTTTGAGTCTTTTGTTTGCTCTTAAGTAACACCCAGAATGGGCTTGCAATAAAGATCGAAGAGTAAGCACCGAATAACAATCCAATCACCATAGCTAACGAGAACATTTTAATCGACTCTCCTCCAAATAAGTAAAGGAAGAATGCTGCAATGAATACAGTAAGTGCTGTGTAAAGAGATCTAAGAATCATCTGATTCACACTCTTATTAACTAGTACTACGATATCATCTTGTGCTTTCGTTTTACTGAATCGCAGATTCTCACGGATACGGTCAAATATAACGATTGTATCATTGATCGAATAACCAATGATCGTCAGTACCGCTGTGATAAATATCAAATCAACTTCCAGACGGAAGATGGAGAATATCGTGATTACCATGAACGCATCATGAAGGAGCGCTAGTATGGCTGCCAAAGCAAAGCGCCATTCAAATCGAATACCCACATAGATGATAATCCCGATACAGGAGATCAGAACAGCATAGATTGCATTACGACCAAGCTCTTTTGCCATTTCTGTATCGACTGTGTTGATCTCAAAGGAAGCCGTCTTATCCAGCTTTAGAATAGCTGCCTTGAGTGCATGATCATCATCCTCATTTAATACTTCGGTAAATCGAATATTAATCCGCTTGTCACCGGGTGTGATGCTCGCATCATCGCCAATTCCAATCTTATCAAGAATGGGTTGTACTTCAGCACTTGTAAGAGCTTTAGACGTAGATATATCTACGTTGGAACCAGCTTGAAAATCAACACCATAATTCAATCCAAAAACGCTAAGGCAAATTATACCAACAATAGTTAGGATAATAGAGATCGTATAGAAATACTTGCTCACACCAACAAAATCAAATTCTTTTTTAAAGCGCACGAATTTCACTCTCCTTTACCCCAAATTGCTTGGGCTTTTTAAGCAAACCTGCTTTAACCAGAAGAGTAAGCAAGAAATGGGAGAAGTAAACGTTCGTGGCAATACTCAATACGATTTCTACAATGAGCACTAACGCAAATCCTTTTACAGCACCCGTTCCATATGCGAACATGACGCCTGCAACAATGATAGTCGTAATATTGGAA
>DASXLR010000030.1:0-100085 GCA_036496075.1 Paenibacillus sp.
CTCCGCCTTTCAACATTCTCTCAGGAGAGAAAATGTATTATCCGGTATTAGCTACCGTTTCCGGTAGTTATCCCAGTCTCACAGGCAGGTTACCTACGTGTTACTCACCCGTCCGCCGCTGAGTATCAGGAATGCAAGCACTCCATCAACTCCGCTCGACTTGCATGTATTAGGCACGCCGCCAGCGTTCGTCCTGAGCCAGGATCAAACTCTCCAATAAGGATTTTTCGAGCGAACACTCCCTCGAATTACTCCAAGAAAATATCCAACCTTCAAAATCGAATGAAAAGAGCGATATGCTCATTTTGAAACAAACTGACAAGAACATAAATGTTCTTATTTTTTTAAAAATTACATCATCCATTTGTTCAGTTTTCAAAGAACTTATTGTTCTGTCTAGCAAACATTTTCGTTTGAGCCAGAATCATATTCTATCATTTTTTCGCAATCAATGTCAACTCTTTTTTTAATTAAGATTTTAGTTTCAAAATCTAATGTCCGAGGCGACATCAATTAATATATCAGGTTTTAATATAGTACGCAAGCTTTTTTTTCAATAAAACTAGTTTTTATATAGAACAATCTCAAAGACAGTGATAGATCCATCAATAATAGAAACATAGATTGATAAATACATAACAATGTCCCCTGCAATAGCAGAGGACAGATTGTATTACGCCGCTAACTGTTTACGACTAATTCTACGACTAAGAAGTCCATGTGAAGGCGAGAAGATAAAGGCAAGTACAAACAAACACCCTGCTACTGTTACCATACATCCAGCGATAGAAGCATCTAACCAGAATGCTGTGTAGTATCCCAGCACTGAACATACCACGCCAATTAACACGCTATACAATAACATGTAACTTAAACGGTCGGTCAATAGATAAGCTGTTGCCGCAGGAATAATGAGCATCCCTACCACCAATATAGCACCCACACTTTCAAATGAAGCCACGGAAGTTAACGATACCATTCCCATCAGCATATAATGGAAGAGCATGACCGGTATACCGCAAGCCGCAGCCAATGCCGGATCAAAAGCACAAATTTTGAACTGTTTAAAGAACAAACTCATAAGCACTAGTATTAATAGTAATGTTCCTCCGAGTATCCACACCGCTCTGGGTCCGATATCGACACCATGAACAGAAAAAGTATCCCACTGCACGTAGGCTATCTCCCCGAATAAGACACAGTCAAGATCAAGATCGATATTCCTTGCATTCATACTAATGATGATAACTCCTACAGCAAACAATGCTGTAAACACAATACCTATGGAGGCATCTGATTGTAACCCGCTGTTTTGTAGTGTCTGAATGAACAGAACGGCTAGAAGACCAAACGCCGCTGCACCTAGCAGCATAAACACAGAATCCCGGGAACCACTGATCAGAAAGGCAATAGCGATTCCCGGAAGAACAGCATGGCTAATGGCGTCACCGATTAATGCCATTTTACGAAGTACTAGGAAACACCCGAGTATCGCACAGGAGGTTGACACTAGAATTGCAGTTAGGAGAATCCAAAAATCTGTCATAATTACATTCCCCTCCCTTTTTCTACTTCTAGTTCCCTATGCTGGACTGTACTCGCCTTAACATCTCTATAGGATGACCGCATTCTATATTGCCGAAGCCACTTACTTACCCAACCTCTACGGGGGGCTGCCAAAGCCGAGACTACGAATAACGAGGAAGCTACCAACACCGCAACTGGACCTGTCGGTAAATTAGAGACCGTAGAGCTGAAGAAAGTACCCATAATACCGCTCAAAGCTCCTATAATTCCCGAAAGAACCACCATCACACTTAGATTATCAGTCCAAAAGCGGGCAGTTACCGCAGGTGTAATTAATAAAGCTGCGACTAGAACGACTCCAACAGCTTGAATACCTACAACAACAGCAACAACGGTTAGAAATAATAACATCTGCTCCAACAGACCAACGGGTAAGCCCATTCCCCTAGCGAAACCGGCATCAAAGCTAATGAGCTTAAACTCTTTAAATAAGAAATAACAGATAATGATTAGTAATAGAGACACGCCCATCATTAAGTACACATCTTCCATGACCATGGAGGCTGCCTGACCAAATAAGTATTTGTCTAGACCGCTCTGACTTCCACTACCACTATGTTGTATTTTGGTCAGCAGTACGATACCAATACCGAAAAAGAAAGAGAGAACAATCCCCATTGCGGTATCTTGCTTAATCCGTGAATATTTAGTAATCCATTGTATGCCGAATGTAGCAATGAGCCCAGCCATTAATGCCCCCACCAAAAATAATCCGACGGATTTAGTCCCTGTAAGCAAGAATGATATACATATTCCTGGTAAAGCAGCATGAGCCAATGTATCACCAAGCAAGCTTTGTTTACGTAGGTATGAGAATGAACCAATGACACCATTGCTCAGACCCAGTAGCATACAACCAAACATAATCCAGCGACTATTTGGATCTTGCCAAAATTCGATTAAACTATTCATCATGGTTGATCACCCACCGTTCTTAAGTAGGACCGCGTCCCCACTACCTTGTAGGACAGCGATTCGTCCTCCGTACGTCTGCTGAAGTAAGTCTGGCGTAAATACCTCTTGGACAGGACCTGCAGCTACCAACTCACCATTCAATAGTAGGACATGGTCAAAATACTCCTGAACTGTCGAAAGATCATGATGGACGACGAGTACTGTTTTGCCCTCTTGTTTCAATTGTTCCAAAAGCGCAATTATCGCTTTCTCCGTCGTTGCATCCACACCTGCAAACGGTTCATCCATGAAATATAAATCAGCATCCTGAACAAGCGCTCTTGCTAGAAACACCCGTTGTTGTTGCCCCCCTGATAATTGGCTAATCTGCCGGTTGGCGTATTCACCCATACCTACTTTATGAAGACAATCGAGTGCCATTTCTCGCTCCTTATTACCCGGTCTGCGTATCCAACCCAGATGTCCGTATCTCCCCATCATCACCACATCCAATGCGTTCGTCGGAAAATCCCAATCCACAGATTCACGTTGTGGCACGTAACCAATCCGTTTACGCTGTTCCTTATAAGACTTGCCGTAAATTTTGACTTGTCCAGCAACTGTAGGAACCAGGCCAAGTATTGCCTTAAGTAAGGTAGATTTACCGGCACCATTAGGCCCGATCAAGCCAATCAGACTTCCTTGCGAAACAGAGAACGACACTTGCTGCAGCACAGGTTTCTTATGGTAGGCAACCGTCAATCCTTGGACTTCAAGTGGCGCATCTATAAATGTATCTGTTTTATTCAACACTTTTCCCATGTGATATCTCTCCTCTTCCTTATTTCAGTGCCTCAGTAATGACTTTTGTATTATGCCGAATCATTCCGATGTAATTATCAGATTCACTACCCTCTTCACCCATCGCATCAGAGTACAATTCACCACCAATCTGTACCTGATGTCCTTTCTCTAAAGCTCCAGCAATAATGGCTTCCATCGATTTAGGTGGGACACTCGATTCTACAAAGACGGCTTTGATTTTATTATCAATGAGGTAATCACGTAACACACTTACGTCTTTAGATCCGTACTCCGCAGCTGTACTGATTCCTTGAAGGCCCATAACCTTTATGTTGTAAGCATCACCATAATATCCAAAAGCATCATGGGCTGTTACAAGTACACGTGTTGCTTCTGGAATCTGACGAATAGACTCTCGTACCTCTTGATCCAATGCTTTGAGCTGGGCTAAGTACGCTTCACCACTCGAAGTGTAATCATCTGCATGTATTGGATCTGACTCTTTTAACGTATCTACCACTTTCTGAGATGCTTCCATCCACAATTGCACATCAAACCATATATGAGGATCAAATTCTGTCCCCCCTGTATCCTTACCTGAACGTAATTTCGATTTATCTATATCCCCTGCGACAGCGACTACTGTTTTTTTATCACCCATTTTATCTAAAATATCCGTCATCTTACCTTCCAAATGCAGTCCGTTGTAGAATACAATGTCCGCTTGATCTAATTTACGAATATCGCCTTGAGATGCTTTGTATAAATGGGGATCTACACCAGGGCCCATTAATCCTGTCACTTCTACATGCTCGCCACCGATCTCGCGAACAATATCACTAATCATTCCAATCGTAGCCGTGATTTTAATTTTACCTTCCTTCGCTTCAGCTTCATTGTCTTCTGACCCACAAGCAACAAGCACGAACAACATACACAGCATAGATAGGGTCATCAATCCTCGAATGAATGGACCACACTTAACTCTTAAACTCATTTTTACATCTCCTTTATACCTCATTATTTTTTATGTAACTAACTTTGTTTTACTAGAGACTTATTTTTAGCTATACGCAATAATGTTTCCCTAATGCAAATATTATGGTATAACGATACAAAATGCAACCTTTTTATTCATATCACTTAAAATTTGATATATATGAGCCTTCGCTATTTTAAATGGAACATGTGAAAGGGTACTAGTGATCACTATCTCAGATCTATATCATCCCTCTTCTAGAAGGAGGTTACCGTCTTTAAAAGGGCCCTAAACGTTTCTCGTAGAAATATAAGCACATAGTGAAAACTTATACGTACTAATATATTTCAAAAAAAAGCAGCAGCCCTCGATGATGAGGGCTGCTGCTTTTGCAATAGATGTAAATCAAGATTCTAGTAACCGGATGAATTCATCTTCATCCTCAATTACTTGTATACCGAGTTGCTTCGCCTTTGTAAGCTTACTACCCGCTTTCTCACCCGCAACGACAAGATGGGTCTTAGAAGACACGCTACCGCTAACTTTCGCGCCAAGCACCTCTAACCGATCCGCTGCTTCATCACGAGTAAGCTTGTGTAATGTTCCTGTTAAGACGACCGTCTTCCCACTGAAGAAGGAGTCCGTGGAGATCACACGTGGCGCTTCAGGAGCTTTCGCCTCTACACCCAAGGCCAACATTCTCTCAATACCTGTTCGCATGAACGGATCTGCGAAAAAGTTCACGATACTTTCGGCTACAATGCCACCTACATCTGGCAGAACCACCAACTCTTCTACAGTCGCTACCATTACAGCGTGTAGATCACGATAATGATCGGCCAACATACGCGTTGTCGCTTTTCCCGTATTCGGAATACCGAGCGCAAACAGGAATGATGCTAGGTCACGTCCCTTACTCTTGTCCAATGCCTGTAGTAAGTTCTTCGCCTTCTTCTCACCAAACCGATCTAGCTGCACTAGATCATCAAAGGCTAATGTATATAGATCAGCGGGTTCTTTGACTTGTAGCTCATTATGCAATAGCTCTGCTGTCATGACACTAAAGGTATCAATATCCATCGCATCACGAGACGCAAAGTGAGTAATACGCCCAATCAATTGTGGCTTACAATCAAGTCGATTATTACAGAACAGATGGGCCCCTTTTTGCTCTAGTGGAAACCCACATGACGGACATGCTGAAGGAAATACGATCTCTTCTCCATCATTCTCCTCTGTTACTTTGCCAAGAATTTCAGGGATAACATCATTAGATCTTCGAATGAATACACGTGCACCTAATGCATACTTCAGATTCTTCCGCTCAATATCGCCAATATTGTTCAGGGTACAGTTCTGTACGGTTACTCCAGCGAGTTCCACAGCTTCCACTCTGGCTACTGGGGTAATCTTACCTGTACGACCCACTTCCCAGGATACCGACTCAAGTACTGTCGTTGTCTCTTCCGCTTCAAATTTATAGGCTACTGCCCAACGCGGAAATTTGTCCGTATATCCAAGAGCTTCACGCGTAGGTATATCAACAATTTTGATAACAGCCCCATCAATTAAATAATCCAGACCTGCACGGCGTTCTACAATGCTGGCCAATTCCTCTGTCACATCATCAAACTGATCGAAATATGTGATAAAAGGATTGACCTTAAAGCGATTGTCACGCAAAAAATCCATCATTTCTTGATGATCCGCAAATTCGATGCGATTAGCATAACCTACATTATAGAAGAAAGCACTTAGCCTTCTCTCAGCCGTAGCTTTGGGATTCAAGTTACGTAGAGCTCCAGCAGCCGCATTACGCGCATTCTTCAACGGTTCAGCCGCTTTGGAATTGTAATCTCGGAGTACCGACAAGTTCATAATGCCCTCACCCTGTACCTCAACCGTGCCTTCCTTAAATGGAATCGTTAGCGGTACAGACTTAATGGTTTTCACCTGAGCCAGAATACCTTCGCCTACAGTCCCGTTTCCACGTGTCGCTGCTTGGACAAGCGCACCATCTTTGTAAGTTAGATTAAGCGTCAGTCCATCGAATTTCAGTTCTACCGCATAACGTAGACTCGGAAGAGGTGTATCCGGATTCTTGACGTTATAGTCGGCAACAAGTTTCTCTGCTCGAGTATGCCACACACGAAGCTGTTCTATATTCTGCGCCTTATCTAGACTCCAGAGCGGAGCAAGATGACGATGGGGTTCGAAGCCTTTGAGCAATTCGCCTCCTACACGTTGGGTTGGAGAATCAGGTAAAATGGTACCACTTTCCTTCTCCAACTGAACCAATTGATCGTACAGCACATCATACTCTTTATCGCTCACTAGTGGCTTGTCCATCGTATAGTAATGATAATTATACTTGTTAAGCTCACCTACGAGCTGCTCCATGGTATGCATAGAATCCATTCAGCCTTCCTCCACAATTCAATTTAATCCGTTATCGTTAAATCATTATTGGCTCAATACCAAAATCAGTGCTTGACAAATGTATCAAGTTGATAGATGACCGCTACGCGGATGGATTGTCCTTCCGATCGCTGTTGCCCCCAATTTTTTTTGGATCTACCGCTCTTTGCGGTAAAAATTCAGGGGCAAAGGCGAACGCTACGCTTCTCCACGACAATTCCATCCTCTCCGCTACCATCATCATAGATTTCTATTTTATGCTAGCACTGATTATGAATTAGAGCCTCATTATTTACTCTACTTTAGTAATCGGTGCAAAGCCGGCTAACAGACGTTTCACACCTACAGGTGCTGGAAATGCAATCTGCAGCTCCGTATCGTTGCCACTTCCTTTAATTGAAACGATAACTCCGATCCCCCATTTGCCATGAGATACCTTATCCCCCGCTTTGAGTGTGGCTGGATCAGATGCACTTCCCGCTTCAACCGTTCGTTGTGGTCCAGATGTGGTGACTGTAACCCTACTCTTAGCCGCTGAGGCGGTCGATCCGCTTAGAGAGGAATTCGATGCACTACGTCCAAAGTTACTTCCTCCACCACTACCTAGGCCTCGTCCTCCATATGAACCTCCACCGCTCGTCCCTCGTTTATAACGGTCATTTTCCATTAAGGTATCTTCCTTCAACTCTTCTGGAATTTCTTCTAGGAAACGAGAAGGTGCATTCGCTGTTGTCCGTCCAAATAAGGTACGCATCTTAGCACAGGAGAGGAAGAGTTGTTGCTCTGCGCGTGTAATTCCCACATAGGCAAGGCGGCGTTCTTCCTCAAGCTCTTCATTGTCCATAAAAGCACGACTGTGTGGGAATACACCTTCCTCCAACCCAACAATAAATACGACAGGAAATTCAAGTCCCTTGGCACTATGCATCGTCATTAGAATGACAGCATCGCTTTCTTCCTCAGGGTCATCATTCACTTTATCTATGTCTGCAATTAACGCTAAATCAGTCAAAAAGGAGACCAGCGATTTATCATCATTGTTCTTCTCAAATTCCAGCGTTACAGATAGGAATTCCTCGATATTCTCCAACCTTGAACGAGATTCAAGTGTTTTTTCATTCTCAAGTTCACGGCGATACTCTGACAGTTCAAGTATTTTCTCTGTTAATTCGGTAACAGACAAATATTCCACCATTTGATGTAAAGAAGCAATCATATCGTAAAAGCCAACGAGTGCGTTACGTGTCCGTCCGGCAAAACCGAGATCGTCTACAAACTGTAGCACACGAAAGATAGATGTTCCTTTCTCGGATGCGGCTGCCGCTAGTTTGGCAACTGTCGTATCCCCTATAGCTCTTTTGGGGACGTTAATAATTCTTGTTAAACTAATGTCATCATCTGGGTTAGATAGAAGCTTCAAATAACCGAGCAAATCCTTGATCTCTTTACGATCGTAGAACTTAATTCCTCCTACAATCTGATAGGGGATATCTGATTTGATCAGAATTTCCTCTATCACCCGGGACTGAGCATTCGTACGGTACAAAATGGCATGTTTCTGATAGGACAGACCATTCTTCACATTTTTACTAATCTCTGAGGTCACGAAATACCCTTCATCATGCTCGGAGTCTGCACGATAGATTTTGATCTTCGGGCCTTCGCCTTTATCTGTCCACAGTTTCTTCGGTTTACGTCCTGTGTTCTTATTAATTACTTCATTAGCCGCGTTCAGAATATTCGAAGTGGAACGATAGTTCTGTTCCAAGAAGATCGTGCGTGCTTCTGGGTAATCCTCTTCAAAGTTAAGGATATTACTAATATCCGCTCCACGCCAGCGATAGATCGACTGATCACTATCCCCTACGACACAAATACGGTGGTGGCCTTCAGCCAACATACGACATAGCATATATTGCGCTTTGTTCGTATCCTGATATTCATCCACATGGACATATTGGAATTTCTTTTGATAGAAATCGAGTACTTCTGGTACTTCTTTAAATAGTTGAATCGTGGTCATGATCAAGTCATCAAAATCGAGTGAGTTATTGTTCTTCAGTCTTCTTTGATACATTCTGTACACTTTGGCTGCTAATTCCTCGAAATAATCGCCCGCCTTCTGCTCGTACTCCTCAGGAGTAAGCAATTCATTCTTGGCTGAGCTAACGAGAGATTGGATCGCTTTAGGCTCAAATTTCTTAGTGTCGATATTCAGTTCCTTCATACAATTACGGATCACAGAAAGCTGGTCTGTAGAATCTAGAATGGAGAAGCTGGAAGAGAATCCAATTCTTTCGATATCTTTACGTAGAATCCGCACACACATGGAGTGAAAGGTTGATACCCAAATGTCTCTTCCTTCTCTTCCCACTAGCTTAGATACCCGTTCTTGCATTTCTCTTGCTGCTTTGTTCGTAAAGGTAATCGCCAAAATAGCCCACGGTGGGGCTTTACGTGTTGCAATCAGGTACGCAATCCGATGTGTTAACACCCTTGTCTTACCACTTCCCGCTCCTGCCATAATCAATAAAGGCTTGTCCGTAGCTTCAACAGCCTGTTGTTGCGGTGGATTGAGTCTTGAGATTGCTTCATATATGTCAATCGGTTGCATAAAGGTTATGCTCCTTCCAATATTGGTTCAAGTTATGATTAATTAAAGTGCATTTATAGTGCGTCAACAGTAAGTTGCCGTGACCTGAATTGTTGATCGCTACTGTACTGCAGATACTGTTAGTAAAGCCTGCTCTAGGTTATCGTAAACAATATTGCCCACGACGATCGTGTCGCTAACAGCTGCCGCTTGAGTGGCCGTAGTAGCATCTGTAATTCCACCACCATATACGAGCTGCGCATGGGTGAGCTTATTTTTCACTGCTCTTACAAGCTCCATATCCCCAAAAACACCACTATATTCCAAGTAAACGACAGACAACGACATCAGCTTATCTGCAATTTGCGCATAGGCTACCGCACCAGAAACATCCAGCGACGTATTAGCTTGCGTAAGGCGAGCTACAGCTGAATCTGGATTCAGAACGATATAACCTTCCGCTACAAGAAGCTCCCATGGGATCATATAACCATAACGATCAATCGCTTGCTGCTGATGGCCAACAATCCATGCAGGATCGGAACTGTTCAATACCATGGGAATCAAATAAAGGTCAAATCCAGGGACGATGGCTTCCATATCCGATACTTCTTGCACACATGGCAGTTCGTAGCGCCTTATACGCGACAAAAGATCTACTGTATTATCAAAAGTTACACCTGTCGATCCGCCCACCATAATTGCATCCGTTCCCGACAGACATACCGCATCCAGATTCTGATCATTGATCTCACGGTCTGGATCAAGCTTAAATACATGCTTCCAGGATTTCATCATTTGTTTCAAATCTTCAACCCTCCACGTGTCATCATAAAGCTCTAAATCTAGTCTATGACAGCAAGGGGGCAGTGTCAATTTTTGTTCGCCTTAAATACGAACAAAATGAACATAATAATATACTAGATAAATCCTCTTATGTATTATCCCTTCCTTACCTACTCTATATTACTAAAGTCTTCCCTGATCTCTTGATATTTGAGTTCATTCGAGAACAATATAAAAAAACCGAACGTAGCAATATGATAAATGCTCTCGTTCAGGTTCTTTGTATAAATAACTATAATAGGCGGGATACCCGCTGCTTACTGCGGTAGGAATAGATACCCTTAATTTATAATGTTGCGGCGGGTATCAAGAGTGTGTAGCTGTTTTAATAACACCCTATCCTTTTATCCTTCGGTAAGTCTCTTCATCGGATACAATATACAATCTCGCATCCTTAGGAATAGGCTCGTTAAGCTTACGGTTGATGCTAAGGTCGCTGCGGTAGAAATAGAGTGGCCCCCTGACGAAGCAGACCCTGAAAGGCATCTCCATACGTCTCCCACATACTATTAAGTGGTATTTCATAGATATCGTCTCCATACTGACGGCTCAGCAGCTGCGTAATAACCTCAGAGTTCCCCTCCTGCAGAGCGGATCATACTATATAATGAATTAAATAATAAGACTACTGAAGGCAAATGCCGTCCCGATAAACACCATGCAGAGCATGATACCTACAGCCACATTACCTTTTTGTAGGTGATCCGAAATTTTAAACCCAGGGGTTGCTAATTCGAAAATCCAGTAAGCTGCTACCAGACATAGATAACCTACAGCAAACCAGAGCATCATAAACCATATCGATGTATTCGTATAAGCCGCTATTCCCAGAATGATGGCTGTTGCTACAAACTTGCCGCCAAGAGCAAGAGCTACTGCTACATTCCCCTTCTTCAGTTCCTCCATATCCTTAAACGGAGTCATCCAGCTAAATATGACCATACCTAATAATTGAAGAAGAATGATAACAAGTACACTTACTACTAAATTAACAACGATTATCAATTAGCCCACCCCCGAAATTTCGCATAGGCCGAATCATAATCGGCAAAATCATGCACTTCTTCCAACACCACAGATGTGTTTTTCTGTTTCTCCAGTGCCGTGTAACGCTTATCGTCAATCGGCTGCTTGATCCGGTTCCCAGAAGGTAGCTCAATCACGGCAAAGTTTCTCGTCTTCCCCTTAAACTTAGTCTTATACACACCCACAAGATCAACATCCGTTGTTACCGACACTTTGAGATTCATCAGATCTTCCACAGCCGTCTTCTGGTCTTTATAAGATTTGATAGCGGTCCAGGAGGACAACCTGATTTCGTTACGCTTATCCGCATCCGTTACAAGCTCGGCATCCATAAACTGCAAAGTCCAAATTTTGTCACCTGTTGCATAGTTACCGTCATTGGGCAGGAGTTCGTTATCGGGCAAGACCGTCATATCGCTGCCGACCAAATCCCCCACTATGCTCTCTACAACCCGGTAATCCCAAGGAACTCGTGATTCTGTAGTTTCTGCAATAGTCTCTACAGAGGAATCCATATGGAATATACTATCCTGATTGCCCGAGCATCCACTTAACAAAAGTACCGTAAAAAGCATAAGACATACGGTTACTCCGATCCTCGATGTTCGTGCTAATGCATAGACTTCCATTCCTCTTTCCGTCTTTATACGCAATTATCTCACTCCCAACGCTATAAAATGACTGGTATTGCCTGTAATCGGTCCACCTGCCCGTCCGAGCAGCCCACAAGGCTTCCCGTTAATAACGAACATGCCTGTCAACAGATGAAGTTCACCTTCCGCTGTGTTTATCCGGGCTAATTCGGCTCTTCTCTGATAAACAGAGGGAAATAACACACTGCTATCGAACCCGTCCTCATCCTGAAGCTCCAGTGTACCGCTGTCATCAAAGAGACGCACAGAACCCCCCTCACGGCCAAATACTGATTTGGACACAAAGTTCCCGGAAAACACCGGCTTGTTATACGTAGGTAAAATGTACCTTTCAATAGCCCTGCGCTCTCCTTCATCAAAGAGAAGGCCCAGCTCATACATCCCCCATACCGCTGCCATGAGTCCCTTTGATTGCAGCAGTATACTGTGTGGTGAATTAAAGAGCTTCAGATTACCAGTCTCAACCGCATAAGCCAGCGCATCGCCACCTTCGTCAATGGCCATCCATTCCTTAGGGTACAGGGCGAATAGACGCTTAATTATACGGCCCTCACCATCTTTCACGACACCGTTATCAATGGATAAGTGGAGGCAATCCACACATTGAATATGGAGGCCGCTGTGCCTTACAAGCGCTTCAATCGTGCCGGAGTCCTCTTGATGAGATCCGTAAGCAATACAAGCCACCGTATCCGGATGCTCCTCCTGCCACGCCGCGGCGAGAAGTTCCTTCATCGCGGTATTAGGGCTGGATATGCCTGCCTGCTCACATATCCAAGGGGTGGCAATTGAAGCTTCTACATAACCAGTAGGCGTATCTGCATTCAGCTCCAGCAACTTAATCGTACCGTCATCAGCCACAGCATAATCGAAGCGTGCATAACGGCTGATGACCCCCTGTGCAGGCAGAGGACATTGGTCAAGCATCTCCCACAAGACAGGCGGGATACCCATCAAATCATATAAATCATGCTTGTGATGAACGTAACGGACAGTTTTGTCGAGTATATGCCAGAGCTTACAGGATGCCTCTTCAAGCTCCTTGTAGGTCTCGCTGCTCATAACTGCCACTGCATCCAGCCAGTATTCCTCACCCTCAAGGTCCGCCCAGGTAAATCCTAGCTCATGCAACTGCTCTACGCGGGGTGCTCGTTCAAGAGCGGATTGATCCAGAAACTCAAATACACTCTGACTATGGATCATCCGCCAAAACCGCTCTTGCTTGAGCTTGACCTCGATGAGGATACAGATCCAGAGCTCGAAGAGCTCAGACCGCTGGATTTGCCTCCGATACCTCCGGCCTTCGAAGAAGTAGATCTTCTTGTAATGGAACCGCTCGATGAGGTCGATGTTCTCGGTTTGACCACAGAGCCAGGAACGGCCTTATTCTGGAACTTATCGTTACTATAAGCACTGGGCTTATACGTATTCTTGGTCCCTGCATAATAGGTTGGACGGTCTTTGTACCACCCTCTTGAAGAGTAATTCGAACCACTGTTAAATAACATGTGGTACAATAACAAATCATCCCAACCAAAGCCTGAATTATTACCGCCGTAGTTGTTCACTACAGTCGTTCCATTAGAGGTCACTGCCCCCTGTTCCTGCTGCACGACCTCCTTCGTACCTTCATCTGGATACGGAATGTTCCAGTCTACATTTTTGTCGAAATACGCTTTGACTTCTTCTGTAGACCAAGATACGAGTTGAGGCTCTTCCCCAGTGGTATTGGTACTGCCGCTTGCGCCTGTAGCACTCGGAACAAACAGAGCATTGGCCAACAAGGCTATGCCGAGCGAGGTAGACAATATACGAATCGGCTTTCCTTCAGGGGTAAACAATTTCGATACAGCTAATTCTTTATTATTTTCATCTTTAGCCACCACAAGCTTCTCCTCCCCTGTCATTTATCATTCGCTACGCATAGGGACAAGCAGAAGCTCCAGCTTCCCTTCGTCCACATTCAGCCGCCCTTCAACAGTCTCATATTCCCGGCTACCAACCACAAGGTAATTGACATGCTCTAATGCTGCAATCATATTCATGCTCCACGTACGCTCCTCAATGACACGCAGCACGCCTTCCGGCATTTTCTCAAACAAGATGACACTCATTCCATTGTCCACTATTATCCATCCTTCCTCATCACCATTATGCTTCTGATACGGCATTAGCACCTTTACGTTTCATAACGATAAAGAGGCATAATAAAGAATACTAGGTTGTCACATCCCATATTTAATTTATGCAGAAAGGTAACTACTAACAAGCTAGTGGTCTAAAGTAACGCTACATTTTCACAATCTACTTCCAATAATAGTGTTTTTAGTTTGTTTAAGATAGAAGGTTATTTTGTGTTAATTTGTAATTCGAAGTCACATAATGTCACAAATTGTCGATTAATGTTTTTTATGTGAACCCGTTGATCAACTTAACCACTTTCCGGGTTACTTAGTATCGACGAATAAACGAGTTTATTCAATACTATAGCGATGGAAACAAGAAAAAAACCGCTTCGCCGTCTTTAAAGGGACGCTAACTGTTTCTCGTAGAAATATAAGCAAAAGTATAGTGAAAACTTATACTTTCTTATATTTTTTAAAAGGATGGCTCCTGAGGAATACAACAACCTTTGGACAGCTCAAATAGAACAGTAAGAGCCATCTTACATAGGCGGCTCGTTACTGTTCTTACATTTTGTTGAATTTCAGATTTAATTATGTGTGACAACAGCCCCAGAACCGCCATACATGTCCAATTCACCCTCAAGCTCTAGCTTAAGAACGGTAACATGCTCATGTGCATCTTCGGGTGTCATATGAATCCATGTGGTTCCAGGAATGTTGAACCATGGTACGCCGCCATGAATTTCATGCGTAAGTTCTTTACCGGTATGAAGCACTGTAATTTTATTGATCTTGTTCGATAATCCTTTGAGGCATACACACTCTTTGGGATCGTCATATACGAGAAGGTATAAAGTCTTTCGGTCCTTAGAAATCGTGCTACCGCCTAAGTAGTATCGTGTCAAGATCCCTTCATCCGTTCCGAACACCGCTTCTTCATGTGTTCCAATCCATTGGCCAAGTCCTAACAGAATATCTTCTTCTCTAGGATCTATGGTGCCATCTTCCATAGGCCCAATATCGAGCAACATGTTCCCCCCTAAGGTGATACAATCACAGAACATCCGAATGATCTGTTTCAATGACTTATATTTGTTGTCTGTTGGCACATATCCCCAAGATCTATTGATGGTTGTGCAGAATTCCCATGGGCCCTCGGGTCTTGTGATCGGAATGCCTTGCTCGGGTGTCTTATAATCGCCATGACCTTGCAGACGTGAGTTAATAATAATGTCTGAGTTGAATGATTGTAAGTATTGCTTGAACGCGGGTAGATTCCACTGCTCAGCACTTCTCTCCCAATCACCGTCGAACCATAAGAGATCTACTTTACCGTAGTTGGTTAGAATCTCTTGTAACTGATTGTTGTTGAATTCCAGAAATTTCTCCCATCTCTCTTCATCTTGAACGCCATCTGTAGGCTCTGAGAATTTATTAACTTTGCTTAAATCCTCAGGGACGATACCATCTTGATAGACACTTGGATAGTCTGGATGCGACCAGTCAATCAGAGAGTAGTACATGCCAAGATGAATCCCTCTTCTCGTCATCGCTTCGGCATATTCTTTAATGAGGTCCCGTTCAGCAGGGGTCTTCTTCACTACATTCAAGTCGCTATATTGCGTATCCCACAAGGCTACACCATCATGATGTTTTGTTGTAAGAACAGCGTATTTCGCGCCAGACTTTTCAATGAGATCTGCCCATTTGTCAGCATTGAATTTCGAGGCTGTAAAGCCGTCTAATTGTTTCATATAATCTTCATGAGAGATTCCTCCATTAAAGAATGACCATGATTCAGAGATCCCGTTTACTGCATAAATACCATAGTGAATAAAAATCCCCAACTTCGCCTCTTCAAACCACTTTTCCATTGTGTATTCCACGCTCCCTTAATCTTCTCTATCGTATCAAAGGCCTTTATGAATGGCATCAAGCAGTCGATGTGTCTGATCACAACCGTACTCCCAGAACATCATTCCGCCCAAGTTATTATTCTTAACATAATCACATTTGTGCCGAAGCGATTCTTCGTCATCGTAAGATATGAAGCTAGTGCCATTAAAGAGGTATGGTGCCTTCGCTTCCTCATCCCAATAACGGGTATACCCGTTATTATGGATGTAATTGGCAACAAGGTCCGTGAAATCCGGTCCATACCCTCCCGTACTTCCAGCCATTTGATGGAGACCGTGATTATTGTCGGGAACTTGCTGCCAAATGCGGGAGTAGAACGCCACGCCGATCACGATTTTCTCCCTAGGAACGCCTGCCCGGATAAACATATTGATAGAAGATTCCGTGCTAATACGGAATAGATCCCCTGATGGTGTATACAAGTTCGTATGGTGGCCCGTCAGAATCTGAAAACCTCCACGCATATCGTATGTCATCACCTGCACAAAATCTAAATACTGCTGTACTTGATCCATCTCCGTGCCGTCTACATAATACTGATCGGCTCCTGCGGCGATCGTAAGTAAATAATGCCGTCCGTCCTGCACCCCTTTACGATCCAACGCATCCCGCATCGTTCTCAATAGTAACGTAAAGTTCTTCTTATCATCAGGGCTTGAATGAATGCCAGCTTCTCCATAACAAGGATATTCCCAATCCAGATCAATTCCGTCGAATGGATAGTCGGTCAATACACGGACTGCCGAATTGGCCATTGCGCTTCTTCCCTCTTCGGAAGAAGCAGCTTCAGAGAATCCGCCAGCACTCCATCCTCCGACGGACAATATTACGCTTAGTTCAGGATGTTCACCTTTTATGCTTCGCAGGACATCCATATACTTCATATGGTCCGTACGGATCTCATCATTCTGAACATGTCCGAATGCCACATTTAGATGAGTCAATTTCACCAAGTCCTCCTGAGTCAAATCGGGAAGCTTGGAATCAACGACATAACCAGCCACAATATATTTCTGTCTCACTCGTCTCGTTCACTCCTGTTCATATTATGGTTTCCATATTCCAGAAAGGACCTGTAGAGCTTCTTTACCAATTCCCAGCTTATACCCCGACTCCGTATATCGAATGCGGTCTTGTTCGTCCAATACGTAGACATGCGGGAAGCTATCTTCCCTCTCCGCAAGCTGTGACATGAAGCCCTGTAGTGAATCATATACGGAATCCCGGACAATCAAGCTACCAGACGGCAGACTCGAATATCCGAAAGGATCGAACGATGCGGTCCATTTATCATCGCCGACCACGAGAATAATAGGGGCGCCGATTTTCGAGAACGGCTCAGCAAGCTCGCTGATTTCGCGGATCAAATGCTTAGACGGCTCCCGCTCCGGTTCGATCCAAGCGATCAAGGCTCCTTTCGTACCCACCAGTTCCCCTAGTGTCTTATCTGTTCCGTCCGACAGGGCGAACATGCTGTTCCGATTGACTGAACCAAGCACCGGAATGTCAAGTTGAACTTTGCGGAATGACAGGGTCACCTCTGTTTGTTCACCAGCATACACCGTGAAATAAGTACAACGGATCTGTGCTGTTCCATCTTTCAGACGCATGCCCGTTATCATTCGGTAAGATCCCTGCTCGACTTCGAACGGCTCATCGTACACATCCAATTTACCTTGCGGATAGAGCAATGTTGTATAGATTCCATTCTCCAACCGCGCAAAAGTGAAGTTCTCAGAATACGAAGCTACTGGGGCTTCCGTTGCCGATTCGGCATCCCGAAGGCATTGCAGTGTGCCATTATTCTTCTCCGTATCCTGATCTGTTTCTTTCCCGAATACCGCATCTTCCCAGCTATCATCTGTCATATATTGCGGCTTCTGTTCACTCGGATGCAGTCGTGCCGGAATTCCTAGGCTGCGGCAGACGGTTACGAACAGAATATCGAGGGAAGTACGGTCTCCCTTCTTCAACTGGAAGGTACCTAGGGGTGTTCCCTTGCCTTTTAATTGGGACAAATCTTCCCTGATCTCCCACTCCTCATTCAGACGCCGCACCAGATCAGATGGGCTCGCTCTAAATATAGCCGATTCCGCTTCGGTGAATTCGCCTTGGAAAAAGCGCTTATACGGTCCAAGCATTTCATATTGTACGCGCGGACAAAGGATATACCGAACAAAGATATCTTCTGGATACTCTCCTTGTTGAGAGAGGGATCCGATCAGGTGATCGTCCAAAGTATCACGGAACGTATCTATCAAATCTTTTTCATTCAAGCTTTCTAGTAGACGCAGCGGCCACTCGCCATAGTCAAGACAACGTTCCTCCAGGAAAGCTGCAATTTCGCGGCTGTTCCCACGCGCTTTGTGCAGCACATCCCATACCCGCTCAGGCTGTAGGTCAAGTACCCGGGCGATATCACTCGCTTGAGTTTCATCTACGAATGTCTCCTCGTAGCTTTTCCGGATCAACATTCCTTTCTCGAGACGGCCGTTATGCCGCTGTATCTCTTCCTCGGATACCGGTTCTGTTGCGTCACCCTCCCGTTCCGGCGGCGGGACCAGATCAAAATCCACCGTTCCTTCTGGCTGCTGTGTCTGGTCAAGAACGATCTCGAAATGTTCACCATCTGCAACTGTGATTTTCTCTTCACCCCACCGGCCTACATGTACCGCCCGAATGACAAGATCACCAAACCCGGTCTTGAATGAGACCTCGCCCCATTCGTTCGTCGGCAGCACGGCAATGGGTGATAATTCGGCTGTGTTGTATAACTCGAAGAAAACCTTGGCACCTTCAACCGCCTGACCGTTCTCATCCTTCACAAGAACCGTGATTGTCCGCGTAGGTGCATAATTACCGAGTAGATTGATTTCCGTAAACCACTCGTGAGCAAGCGTGATGTCCTCCGGTCCAGGGTAGTTCGCAGGAATCCGTGTGTTAATAAGCATCGCTCTTCGAGCGGGTGGACTGAACCACCCTTGATTCAGGCGCGGCTCCGGTTCACATGCGCCGATGTAAACCCATTGCCCGTCGGCCCATGCCTCCACCCAAGCGTGGTTATTGTCGCAATGAGCCCAGCGTGGGGTATAACACTGTCGGGCAGGAATCCCTAAGCTTCGCAGCGCCGCGACCGCAAGTGTCGATTCTTCGCCGCAGCGGCCACGCGCATTCCTAATCATCGTCAGCGGCGAGATCGTCCGCGAATCACTTCCAATATATGTTGCTTTCTCATGGCACCAATAATTCGTCTCTAGAATGGCCTCCGCCATGGACAAGTTCGCGATACGATCTGCCAATTCATCGAATAAGATGCCTCGACAATCTTCGATATTCTCACTATTCACCCGGTACGGTAACACGAAATTTAGAAATAGGGAGTCAGGAACCCTTTCGCCCCATGGAACCTGCTTGCGGATATCCAACGTTTGGCGGACATGGCTCAAGAATAATGAACCTTCGTAATCGGCCAAATCATTCAAAGGCATATACGCATACAAGAATTTGAGCGCCCATGTCTCTTCTTCAGTTAGTTCCTGCCGAAATATATTGAACAACTGAACATTTCGCGCCTGAGCGACAAGCTGCTTCTCGCCGAACTTACGCTCGATAAGCTCCATGGTCCGATCATCCAATGAGAACACAGAAGTTTGAATAGTCATTAGTCATTACTCCTTCCACAACTTTCCATCTTCCCTGATATACAGGGTTGCGCTACCGTCGGATGACGGCGCTGAAATCAGAAACAGTCTGCTGGTTGCCTCGATTGTTGGTGTAATACTCCACGCCTCGTTCCCCATCAACATTTTCACATCTGTGGTAAATTCACCGTTGCTTGCGAAGAAATTGCGCTCACGATAATAAAGCTTGCGTAGCTCCCACTTCATGCGTTCATCCGGTGACGGCTCAAAGTATTCAGGGCCGTCCTTATCGGCAAACACGACATAACCCCATAATTCCGGGTAATGCATATTAATAATTCCCATCGGAGACCACACCCAGTTATCCTCTGGATAAGGCTTCCCTGTGTCTGGATTCACAACCTTGCAGTATTCGTCTTCCTTAACCTCTACGCGCCAATCAACGCGGGAGAAATTAACGCGCCAGAATTCACCTTTTACCGGAGGGCGACCTTCGAGCGCGCATTCTCTCAAGCTAGTCCAAGGCATAGCCACCTCAACACTCCATTTTCGATTTACCGCACTTGGACAATTCAACTCACCGTCAATATGCACTGCCGTCTGTAGTCCGTTAATATCCCAGGCATTAACCGGAGGTCCGCCATCACGATATGGCTTGACCAGCAGCAGATCCCATACCGTGTTCAACGCATTGATTTCGAACTCGTAATATTGGTGCGTATCTCCGTCAGGATCAATGAATATTTCAAAATCGTTATCATAAAAAATAACCGAATCTCGTTCCGTCAACGTAGCCCAAATCTGATCTTCCATCAATTCCGCAGCAAAGTAAAAATAATCATCGTCCCACATCATTTTCACCCGTGTTCGCTTCGCAGGCTTCGGACGGAGGTCACCTTCAATATCAACGAAATCGTTACTCCAATCGGCTTCGGTCCAGAACGGTTTATCCACACGACCGTCCAGAATGAGTGGTTCAGTCGCACGTTTGCAAATATAATGTTTCGGAGCATATTCAATATTGGGCTCCGGCACTCCACTTTGATTCACTTCATTCTCTCCTGTCGTTTATACGTCGTTTAAGTCTTAAGATCATGTGCTAACCCCTAACAATCCTATTCTCATAATGATACTCCTCGTATTTGCTTGGTTTTCTTGTTATCATTAAGCAATGAGTGGCAAGCAAATGTTACATAGAATCTTCATCATCATCGAGAATTTGCAGGAGGACAACTAATATGAAACCGAATTACTTTAAGTCCAAACTATTCTTAAAATATTTCTGGTCCTACTTGTTCATATTGCTAATCCCATTAGTCTTCATTACAGTGTTCATCTATGAGAACGCTGTCAATAATCTTCGGGCTGAAATTGAACACTCTCATCTCAATCAACTAACACAAACCAAAAATATTATTGACGACCGGATGAAAGAAATGAGTGACATCGCTTCACGTATGTCCTATGACGAGAGGCTTACTCCATATCGGGTTCATGATCCCTATTTTGGCAGAGAAGCCATTCAAGCATTGGATCAATATAAAGCACCTAGTTCCATCATTAGTGAAATGTTCTTGTATTTCCACAATGATGAACAAATTTACTCTTCACAAGGAATGTCGAGTCTGGACGTATTTACGGACAAGTACAGCTTCCTCAATTGGACTCGTAAAGACCTCAACCATGATTTGAATAACGTCAAATTTCCAACGATGCGCCCGGCCGATCTCGTCAACCGTAACTCCTTTCAACAATCGATTTTGGCTTATCTTGTTCCGATTACACCGAACAGCCCTAGCCCGCACGGAACGGTCATGTACTTCATCAATGAAGCTGAACTTACCGGTTTAATCGATTCAATTCTAGGAAATTATCGAGGGCTGTCTTATATTTTTGACAACAACGGTCAAATTCTAGCCGCTAACCGCCAGGGTGAATCCCTCATGAAGGCCGAGGCTAATTCCTTATTTGGACTGCCCCCGGGGATTCACAGCAAGACATTAAATGGCAAGCAGCATTCCATCGTATCGGTTAAATCAGAAAATAACGGATGGACATATGTGACATTGATGCCGAGCGCTCAATTTTTTAGTAGCGTCCTGCATGTTCGCAGCTTCATCATCATGTTGTTCTCCATCGTCATGCTCGTCGGAGCCGTGATCGCGATCATGTTCGCCCGAATTCAATACCAACCCATATCTATTCTGGCGGAGTTCGCTAATTCTAACGCCAAACCAAACCGATCAACCAGCGAATCTATTCTGCCCGGCAACGAGCTTGAGCGAATTCGGACAGCGCTTCTAGATTTCAGCTCACGAGTAGACCTTCAAGAGCCCTATGCACGGAATCACTTTCTCTTCATGCTGTTGAAATACGGCAATGCCCAGAGCCAGACGCCAGATCTCTTAGAAATGTTCAATCTTCAATTCGACCGAACTCACCACTTCGTTATGGTGATCGGGTGGGGCGAATTAGAAGACGGGCACAATAATAAAGAAGATAGACTGAAGATCATTGAGCTTCTTGCCCGGATGGAATTCCACGAACTGGATGCACATGCCTACGGCGTTGAACTCCCTCAACCGGATCAACTCGCGCTCATTGTCAGCTTCAACCTAGATGTCGCCATGCAAGAGTTCGACCATGTCCGACACATTGTCGAAGACATACGCGGCCATATACTTCAATTGGTAGACTTCATGCCATATATTGGCGTCGGGACCTGTTATTCGAGTCCTAACCAATTTAATCAATCCTTTATTGAGGCCTGTTCCGCGTTTGAATTACGGACGTCTACCGATCATGGCACCATCACTTTTTTCGAGAAGCTGTCCTATACCCCAGACCACACGTTCTGGATCCCGGATAACGTGTTACTGAAGCTCTCACAAAGCTTGAAGCAAGGAAGTTACGATGTAGCAGCACAGATCATCCTGCCGGAGTTCCGTCATTTGCATACATCAGAAATTTCCGCACTGCTTATGCGCTGCATCTGCTTTGATATTCTAAATACGATGCTGAAGACCGCATCTGAACTCGGTATCGATAACGCAACGCAGGAAATGGCCCCTCATATAATGTTCAATTCATTGGATGAATTGGAGCGCAGTTTCCTAAATATTGCTTCCCGGATCTGCGCTCAGGTCGAGCGTAATCAAATGAAGAAAGAACATTCCCAGATGGATCAGGTTATTGCCTACATTAACAGTCACTATATGGACCACAATCTCAGTCTAGAGACGATATCCTTCGAGTTCGCCATCTCTCCTTCACATGTTAGCCGTTCATTCAAGGAGAAGATGGGATTAAACTTCATCCCGTATATATGGCAAAAAAGGATGGAAGAGGTTATGCACCAATTAAAAACGACGAACGACCCATTAAAGGACATTATTATGCGAGTCGGTTATCTCGATACACCGAACTTCATCCGTAAATTTAAGAAAGAAACCGGATTGACGCCCGGCCAATACCGTAAACTTCACGCAGAGAACGAACGGGTTGAATCGACACTTGACCCTCATTAACGAATAACCATGATGCAAGCTAAAACAGTCACATGATGCATGACCGTGTTAGCTTGCATCTCACATATGGACGGTCTATTTATTTGTTACTCACGTTCCAACGATCGTATGCACCCTGATAAATTTCTACAATACGATTAGCACCCATCTTTTCAACTTGAGCCTTGTATTTATCCCAATTGGAGAGAGGTTCCTGGCCCGTTACGAATTTTGCTTCCATCTGTTTGACATACGTATCTAAATCGGAACGTAAAGCGGAAGTCTCAGCCTGCTCCTCATTCGTTAAATAAACACTTGGGAAGGGCGCTTTGGCAATCGGAAGCAATTTCTCTGCATTTTCCTTATCCAGCCATAAGTCGAAATCACTTCTTAATCCGTTATTAAGATCGCTTCGGTTCATGCCTGGAGGGATGATGCCATTATTAGGTGTGAGCTTTCCTTTATATTCATCACGGTTACTACCGTCAGGAACAGGAAGCCATTCTTTGATGTGATTCTCTTTGTCTGTATATTTCCAGAGTATGTCCTCAGGTCCTTGTCCGAACAGAGAGGCACCCTCATAACTATACTGGTAGTCTACCCAGCGCATGGATGCTTCTGGAGCCGGATTGCTACTTGAAATGGCAAAGGTGCCAACCGTAGAAAGACCAGGATGTTTACCATACACAGGAGAACCCGCGATTTCACTCTCCACCAATGTCATCATAGGATTACTGTTGTCCGGCTCACCACCCAAAGTGAAGTTCGGAAACCACTCGCTAAACAGTGCAAGTTGGTTATTTATCCCCTTAGCCTTCTTCTGATCATTCGTCTGCGAGAACGTCTCGTGGTCGAGTAGGTTATCGTTCCACAAACGATTCATGAATGTTAGATAACCTTTGTATCCTTCTTCCACATATGGGTAGTGTACTTTGTCTTCCTTATCGACATAAATGTCCTCACTGTACATCCCCCAGAAACCAAAGAAGTACATGCGTAAATCGTCAAGCTTTACAGATGAGAGCGGAATCTCATCTTGTTTACCATTACCGTTTGGATCCTCTTCCTTGACTCGCTTCAGATAGGTGTAAAGTTCTTCCGTCGTCTTAGGTTCTGATACGCCAAGAGTTTTCAAGAACTTTCCGTTATACCACATAGGACCGCGGTACCAGACGGCAGACAAGTCGATGTTCGGCAATGCATAAATATGACCATCGGGCGTCGTAATTGATTTGCGGATATCCGGATTCTCATCCAGAATTTTTGTGAGGTTAGGTGCGTAATTGGCAATCAAATCATCCAGTGGAATAAGTACGCCCTGACTTCCATATGTCACTTGTTCCGATTTCCCAATATCCGCCGCGTAGAATATGTCTGGTAAATCACCGCTGGCAAATACGAGGTTCTTCTTCGTTAGGAAACTCTCCGGTGTCGCATTGTTGTACGCCATCTTGATGCCTGTTAACTTTTCCATTTCCTGAAGCACAGGCATCTCGTTCCAGTCCTGAATCCCTAAGTCCTGCGACATCATCTTCAAGGTAAGCGGCTTACTAACTATCGGGAAACCCTCTTTCTGGACGTCTTCAGCCGTCTTGGAAGCACTGGCTTCATCTGAAGTCTCATTGGATGAACCGCAAGCTGATAATAAGGACATGGACAATGTGAGGCATAATAAAAGTGCTGATGCTTTACGAATCTTTCTCATGAAATCAATCTCCCCTTTTAATCATCTATGGATAAGATCAGCCCTTAACGGACCCAATCATGACCCCTTGTACAAAATACCGTTGAAGGAACGGATAGATTGCGATAATTGGCAACGTTGCAACGATGATAACTGCGTATTTAACCAAAGCTGCGACTTCTGCTTTGCTGTTAAGTGCCAACGCCGTTGTCGCATCCATAGATCCTCCTGGTTGTGCGGACATTTCTTGCAGAACTAGAATTTGACGCAAGATCAGCTGCAGTGGGAATTTAGATTCGTCGTTCAAATAAATAAGAGCCGAGAAATAGCTGTTCCAGTTACCTACACCGTAGAACAATCCCATGACTGCAATGATCGGCATCGACAGAGGTAGAACGATTCTGAAGAACAGTCTCATGTTGGTGCATCCGTCGATTTGAGCGGCTTCTTGCAGTTCAATCGGAATTGTCGACTGAAAGAACGTCCGGGATACAATGATATTCCATATCGATGCTGCCGAAGGGATCACGATCGCCCACATGGTATCGACCATACCTAGATTTTTAATAAGTAGATAGCTCGGCACAAGGCCTCCCCCGAAAAACATGGTGACCATAAACATACCCATAAAAAAGTTGCGTCCAACAAAGTCCTTACGACTCAAGGCGTATGCCGCTGGCAACGTGACGATCAGATTGATCATCGTGCCCACCACGGTATAGAGGATGGTATTCATATAACCCGTCCATATACTCGAGTTCTCAAACACTCTTTTGTAACCATCAAACGTAATGCCTTTTGGCCAAAGCCACATTTCACCGGAACTGACAAGCTTCGGATCACTAATGGAAGCACTAATCATATACACTACAGGATAAGCAACAATAATAAAGGCCAAAAACACATAAATATAGGTACAAATAACAAATGCCTTGTCTCGCCCGGTATCTTTAACGGCGGAAATCATCCGAATCACCCTCTTCCTCTACCACAAACTGTTCTCATTGGTTCGGCGCACAATCTGGTTCACAGCAATTAACAGGAACGCGTTAACAACCGAGTTGAACAAGCCAACCGCCGTAGAGAAACTGTATTGGGCATCTACTAGCCCCGAACGATATACAAATGTCGAAATGACGTCCGATGCTCCCATGTTTAGTTGGTTTTGCAACAGTAGTATTTTCTCAAACCCTACGCCTAACAAACTACCCACACTCAGAATCAATAGAATCGTCATGGTTGGAATGATCATTGGAATGTTGATATATCTGATGCGTTGAAATCTCGTAGCTCCATCAATAATAGCTGCTTCATGTTGCTGCGGATCCACGCCGGATAGAGCTGCCAAATAAATAATCGTACCCCAACCTGCGCTTTGCCAAACGCCTGAGAACACGTACATTGTCTTAAACCATTTGGGATCTGTCAGAAATTGAGGTGCGTTAAATCCAAGCCATTCAATAATATGAACCACAATACCTGATGAGGGAGACAAGAATGTAATGATCATACCACCCATAACGACGACGGAAATAAAGTGAGGTGCATACGTTACGGTCTGAACCGTCTTTTTAAATGGCCCGTTCCTCACTTCATTGAATGCCAGCGCCAAAATAATTGGGATTGGAAATCCAACGGCCAATTCATACAGGCTAATGCTGAGTGTGTTCCATAACAAATCCCAAAAGTAATACGAGTTAAAAAAGCGAATGAAATGGTCAAAACCAACCCACGAACTACCTAGAATACCTTTGGTAGGAACAAAGTTCTTAAACGCAATCTGTATACCGTACATCGGCCCATAATGGAAAATAAGGAAGTAAAAAAATGCTGGCGCAATGAGTATATACAATTCCCAGTTCTGAATTATTTTGTTCCGTCTCTTCTTCCTGTCCTTCTTCCCCTTCACTTTAGGGATCACGCTGCTTGTTATGATACGGGTACTGTTTGTATCCTGCATAGTATCTCACCCCCTCCGATTAAGTTATTTCTCTAGCTGTTATCGACGCCACGATTTAATTGTTGGTAGCGCTTACAAAAAGAATACCCGATAGTAGACGAATTCGTAAATATGTCATTTTGGTTCATCCAAAAAACCGCATACTAACAGGCATAACACGATAAATGATGGATGTATCAGGCCTAGATAACATGTGTAATTCTTGATCAGAATCCTCTATTTATGACTCTGCGCAAATTCCACCTATCACCCCACAAACCAATAAAGCTCCGTTAGCTATATGCCAACGGAGCTTTAGGATCACAGCCATTTAGGCCATTTCGTAAAACAAGCAATCACTTATGAATGATCATATTGCAGATATTCTCCAGATTGAATACGCTTCAACCATCCTTTGTGATCTAGATACCACTTCATTGTCTTTATAATCCCTGATTCAAAAGTATATTGTGGCTTCCAGCCCAGTTCTTGCGTAATCTTTGTTGGATCAATAGCATAACGTCGATCGTGGCCTTGGCGATCCTGGACATAAGTAATTAAAGTTTCTGGTTTATTTAACTCCCGCAGAACAGTTCTCACAATATCAATATTTGTCCGTTCATTGTTGCCTCCAATGTTATATACTTCACCCATTTGTCCTTGATGAATAACAAGGTCAATCGCACGACAATGATCTTCTATATAAAGCCAATCACGAATATTTAAACCATCCCCATAAATAGGAATTACCTGATCATGAAGCGCACGAGAGATGATCAATGGAATAAGCTTCTCTGGGAATTGATAAGGTCCATAGTTGTTGGAGCAGCGTGTGATATTTACGGGTAGCCCAAACGTCTCATGATAAGCTCGTACGAGCATATCCCCTCCTGCCTTACTTGCAGAATAAGGGCTATTTGGCTCTAGAGGCGTAGCCTCCATAAAGGATCCCTTACTCCCTAGAGAGCCATAAACTTCATCCGTAGATACCTGCACATACTTAGTAATGCCATATTTCTTGGAAGCATCGAGCAACACTTGAGTACCGAGGACATTAGTCTTAACAAAAACTTCCGGATCCAGAATACTTCGGTCCACATGTGACTCTGCTGCAAAGTTAACGACTACATTGATTCCTTGCTGGAACACCTGATCTATTGCCCTAGCATCTGTAATATCTACTTTTTCAAAAGAGTAATTCGGGTGATTCTCGATCATTTGAAGGTTCTCCAAATTACCCGCATATGTTAAAGCATCTACATTTACGATCTGATATTCAGGATGCTCCTTAAGCATGTACATCACGAAATTACTACCGATAAAACCGGCACCGCCGGTAACAAGAAGTTTCACTAGCAGCAATACCTCCTCCTAAGTAAAATTCAATTCTGCGTCTTTCAGTAAAGGATGCCACTCATCCTTTGCTGAAAGAATTGGACTTGATGTTGGCCAATCAATACCAAGGGATGGATCGTTCCACAATATTCCACGGTCGTGTTCAGGTGAATAATATTCATCCACTTTATAATGAACCTCCGTATTGGGAACCAATGTACAGAAACCATGAGCAAACCCTTTGGGTACAAGGAGTTGTCGATAATTATGTTCACTCAAGATAACACCCAACCAATGGCCAAAAGTAGCTGAATTAACGCGAATGTCGACAATAACGTCGTAGATGATGCCAGATATAACTCTAACTAACTTACTTTGAGCTCTTGGATTCAACTGATAATGAAGCCCTCTAACAACTCCAGCTTCTTCTGACAATGAATGGTTATCTTGAACAAATACATTTGAAATACCCTTATTTTGAAATAAGGATTGTTGGTAGGACTCCGTAAAAAAACCACGATTGTCCTTATGAACAATAGTTTCGATTAAATAGGCATCTTTTAATTGTAATGGAGTAACTTTCATTATTATCGTTCTCCTTCTATAATTTAAATTTGCTATCTCTTCACAAGGATATTACCTCCATTTAACTCATTACGTTCAATGTATGCATCATTACAGCTGTAATTTCTAATTCTCCGCGCTTAGATGATTTTAGTCTTTTTGTTGATACCAATACCGTATGATCAAGCTCATGTGGATCGCCCTGTAGATTTGTAATAGATAATTGATTTACTACGAATTTAACAACGATTATTTCAACATAACAAAAAGGTTGATCCATCCCCATATGCAGGATGAATCAACCTTTATTAGATATAAGCTATGCCTGCAATATTATTATTTCACTAACTGCCCTCGCGTTACACCTAGTTGATTCGTTGCCTTAAGTGTCCGCCATACCTGCGTACCACTAATCTCTCCAAGCATTGCACGTTTGTAAAGATCAATAACTTCATGCACCTGCTCAGGGGTTTCTTCAAGGAATTCGATACGGTACTTGGCTACACCAAGTTCCATGAAGTTAGCCAAGTATTCGGCACCAGACTGTTCAACTGCATTATAAACGGTGTTGCGGCAGCCTTCGTCTACACGAACGGGATGGGACATCCCAATACGGTCTTGTAAGGAAACACGGTGTTCCTCACACGGACGCCCACAGTTCGTAAAGTCCGTACCTTCACTAAGGAACGTACAATATACGCAGTGTTCTGTATGAAACATCGGCATATGCTGATGGATAACGATCTCCATCTTAGATGTGTTAGCACGACCCAGCATATCTACCATTTGTTGAATGTTCAGGTCATAGGATGGAGTGATCATATCACATCCCGATTCAATGAACAGATCTGCCGTCTTATGGTTAGCAATGTTCAATGAGAAATCACCAATGATCTCTGGATGGTAAGCATCTGGTTGTTCCTGGCGATGCCGCAAATAGAAATATAGTGCCCCCGTATTACGAACTAGTACAGCATCTGGCTGTAAGCGTAGAATGTTGTTGTGGTATCCATTCTCCCCTGGCATATGAATGCGTGGTGTTGCCAATGCAATTTTTGCACCAGCGGCACGAACAGCTTCTACCGCTGCCGGGAACTGCTTAATGAACTCAAAGTCAGCATAGATCATTCCTACGCCTGCTTCGAGAGCAGCCTGTACTTGTGGCAGACTGCGGCACAGAGCGGTAAGCTCCGCTTCGCCGCGCTGAACTGGCTGCGATGCGCTTCGCGTAGCATCGCTGTACACCGAAACCGCACGCTTCACGTATACCGGCGGCTTCGGACGCTCGCCGGCAAGTTGCTCCACCGCACGGCGGCGGATACTGTTCAGCTCGCGCATAGGGACAATGACGTCCCCTTGTAGCTGGACGTCAAGCTGCTCAAGCTGGAACACAGTTCCGCCTAGGCGTCCGAATTGTTCTTCCAGCAGAGCATAATCCATCGGCCGCTTCTGGGCAGCTTCAAGCTCCATCTCCGAATCCACACGAACGGTCGTCCCCTTCTGTACATCGGTCCACCATGTCGTAAGTAAACCACCGATATGGCCTACAGCTTTCACATGAACTGGGAATACCCGATAAGGCTTCTCTGTCTCATAGGTTTGGCGAAGTCGTCTATCCAGTGCAGGATCATTCGTCTTCCAGACGCGGTCACCAATGTTTAGTCTTTGTAGATTAACATCATTACGCCCTGGAATGATATCAATGATCCAGCCCTCACCTGCTTCACCTTCCAGCTTCACGCCTTTACGACGAATATCATAGACGCGACCGCCTTCTTCCTTCTGCGTTGGATCTCCAGCATCGAACACAATGCCGTCGCCCTTCTTCAACGGCGCATCTATACGACAGACTACGCCATCACGCAGGATCTGCTCTACGCGGCCTAGATATACCCCACGACTTTTCGGAAACGTCCCATCCACAAGTTTCTTATTGTTCGTACCATCAAGGAAACCATGTGTAAGACCACGAGAGAAACTTTGCTCAAGCTCTCTTACTTCTTCCTTACTTGGGCCTGCAGAATCACCTTCGAAGTATCGATCAATCGCCTTGCGATACTTACTAACCACATTCGCAACATATTCAGGTGTCTTTAAACGTCCTTCAATTTTGAAAGAGATCACACCCGCTTCAATCAGCTCTGGCATAATATCAATAGCTGCTAAATCCTTCGGAGATAGTAGATAGGTCACATCCCCCATAGGCTTCTGCACACCATCAACCATCAGGTCATAAGGCAAACGACAAGCCTGCGCACATTCCCCACGGTTCGCAGAACGTCCGCCCCACACTTCAGAGGTTAAACATTGTCCCGAGTAAGAGACACACAATGCTCCGTGAACAAATACTTCCATAGGGAGTCTTGCTTGATCTCCAATTTTCTTAATCTGCTTCAGGTTGTTCTCACGGCCAAGCACTACCCGTTCAAAATCCCATGGCTTCGTGAACTCCACGGCTTCTGGTGAAGTAATTGTCATCTGTGTTGAGCCGTGAATCGGGAAATCCGGTGAAATTTCACGCACCATTTTGACAAGCCCCAAATCCTGTACGATAATGGCATCTACTCCAGCATCGATACACGCCTCAACCAGTTCTTTCGCATCGCTTAATTCATTCTCAAACACAAGAATGTTGAACGTTAAGAAACCCTCAACACCATAACTATGCAGAAACGCCATAATCTCAGGCAGTTCATCCATTCGGAAATTGTTCGCACGTGCACGAGCATTAAATTTTTCCACACCGAAGAAGATAGCATCCGCACCATTCGCCACCGCTGCACGCATGCAGTCCCAATCTCCGGCTGGCGCTAATAGTTCAACGTCTCCTCTTTGTATTCCTTGATTCTTCATCTATATCCTCCCAAACCATCCCTTAGGACAGTGGACTTTAATCCATTCTATCTATTGTAGCAAATATCGCACCAAGCTTCTACCTTTCCCAATCATTTCAACTCTCTGAACAACAACAAAGAGCAGCCCCTTAGGACTGCCCCGCATGCTAGTTGAACTGTTTATTCAATACAAAAGACTTCAATGTCGATTCGAGTATGCTCTTCTGCAGTTCCGTTGCATTCGAATCATTTAGCGATGTTGTGATGGTATAAGTCACACCTTGATTACCAAAAATAATTTGGCTCCCTGTATAGGGTATGCCATTCTTAATCTGGTGTAATTTAATCATTGTAGCAGGAACACCTGCGAACGTCGTATTTTCAGTACTTTGGACTTTCAAATCCTTCTGAGTCTTAATCGCTTCATTATAATAGGACTTCAGCTGATTAACAGCAGCTTCAACTGAACTGTCCTTCTCTGCTGTAATCATAAACCGTCCACCCGTAAACTCATACTCCACAGGTGAATATTCGAATCGATCTTCATACGCGGTCCAATATTGTGGAATATTGATCTTATATTGAAAAGCTTTGGAACTCTTCGTAGTCGTCTTTAACTTATCTATCAGGTAAGTGTCTTGCTCCATACGCCCGTATGTTTCAGATACGACCTCATATTCAATCTTGATAGACTTGATGATGTCCTTGAACTTATTAAGAACAGCAATCTGATCATCAGGTACCGAATACTCCACATAATAGCGGAACCCATCCTTCTGTAGCATCACTTCATATTCTGTCACCCAGCCATCTCCGTAATTGTACTTCACTTCGTTGACCAGCGCCTTGTTGCCCGATAACTGAATAGGATACGTATCTACAATCTTATAGGATTCTGTGACAAATGACTCCTCCATCCACTTCTTCATCTGTGTACTCCATTCCTCTAGAGTAGAACCTTTAGGAACAGACGATACATTTAGCTTCAGATAACTTCCCTCTTCACTTGTATAGTACATGCTCGAATTGTTCATACTCCACTCCGCGGGTACGTTTAGAGTAATACCATAATCATTGTTGTAAACACTGCGCATTCCATCAACGACGTTCGAAAGATCCTTAACCGTCACATCGTTCTTGTTAAACTCTGGTTTAAAGGAATTAAGAAATGCCGAATACTTACTTAAGTCTTTATAGTTACTAGCATGCAAATCGGCAAGATACACTTCATATAAGCGTTCATTATGATAGTAGGCTCGACATTCCCATAGGATGCCATCACTATCTTTAAGAATAACACTAGCGTAAGGAACTTTAGCATTGGGGAAGGATTCACGATCCAGAACAACTTCTCCTGCGTTCTTAGCTTCCTCAACTAATTGTTGCATTAAATCATCTGCTTGAAGCTCCACATCCTGCTTGTCAGCATGAACCTCAACATAATAAGCTTCCTCAGCATCACTAAAGGTAGCAATATTCTCATATTCTCCCCCTGAGCCGATAATAAGCTCGGCAGGGTAATTGATCGTCCATTCATAGAAACTATTTCCGATCTTCGTCTTACCTACATCACTATCGATCCATGATACATCGGGATTAGCTGAATCTTGCTTAGTCTCAAGACTAATCGACAGCGTGCCATCCGCACTACTGCTCACCTTCGCACCAATTCCCTGTGCAACTAAGCGAAGCGGAACCATTAATGTACCAGACATCATAGTCGGTGCAATTGTAAGTTTAGACTTTTTCCCATCTATCCAAGCAATATGCTCATCTATGGTCATAACTAAGGTATGAGGTCCATATAACACCTTTACGATATTTTCTTTCTCTAATCTAATTTGACTACCGAAGGCTTTTTTGAACACACCTACGGGAACCATTGTAATTCCGCGAGACGAATAGGGCTTAGCTATAGATAATTGCTCACCGTTAATACTAGCCTTACTGCTTCCTACTCTAAGCTTGAGCTCTTGCTTGTGGCTCTGATCTGCAAACACGGGAAGTGCCATGCTTGTCAGTAGTACTAAGATACCTAATACACCACACACCCATATACGTAATATTCTCAACTCTCTACGTCCTCTCATCCCCATCATATTTTTACTCCGTCTATTACTTCATCCTCTACTTCATCAAGGACCACGTCTTTACTACTTAATACCAACTTGCGAATGACAATATCCCCATCACTCTGCATCATTAATTTAACCGTCTGACCAGATACATACTTCTTGAATAGCTCGTTAATATCAACCACGGAGGTTACCCTATGTCCATCGATATTATAAAGCACATCACCTTCTTGTATTCCTGCTTTTACAGCTTCCGATGATCGTACCTTCGTAATGGTTAAAGGATCATCCGTAGGTAGGCCTACAATAGCTGACCAGCTTTCTTCGAGTTCCAGCCCAAGACTTGGTCGATTCACTTCTCCAGATTGTAACAAGTGACTCGTAATGTATTGAACAGTCTCTGATGGGATGGAGAATCCCATATTCTCAACACCAATCGCAGCAAATTTCATAGAATTAATTCCGAGCACCTCACCCTTCATATTGACAAGGGGTCCCCCACTATTACCGGGATTGATAGCCGTATCCGTCTGAATCAACCGATATGAAGCATTCAGCGCACGATTCAGCCCACTCACGACGCCTACTGATGCAGAATTGCGCAGTGAGAATGAGATCGGCGTTCCAATGGCAATCACCTTCTCCCCAACCTGCGTATCTTTAGCTGATTTGGCGAACTTAGCTACTTTAAGCGATTTGGCATTGATTTTGATTAGAGCAATATCACTGGTCACATCCACACGAGTATCTGTTATTCTGTAGGTATCTCCCTCCGAGGTCACTACCACAGCGTTGGACAAACCTTCTATCACATGAGCGTTGGTTACAATCCAACCATTTGACTTAATAATGACACCTGTACCATGCGTTAAATTATATCGATCCACACTATCATTCTGACTACTATCTGTGGCTTTTCCTATAATCCCCACGACGGATGGTGATATATTTTTTACAATTTGAGGTACTGGATCAACGATGTTCATCTCCGTACTTTTAACTGTTGTGGTCGCCTTAGTTACTTTAGACTTCGCCTCTATAGCGGATGCCCCGCTCATTAGCATAATGCTACTCATTAGCACAACGACACTTTTCTTCCCCAGCCTGCTCATTTCTCCTCACCCAAACCTCTCTATGTACTCCTCAAAATCAATAAACTATATATCTATCTCTAACTCTTAGTTGTATGAGGATTAATCCAAATGTATCACACCCACGTAGACTCGGGCAATTGCTGAAAGCCCTATATTTAATAAAATAATCGAGATATCCTGTCTTATTTCATATAGCACAAAATGCTACTTCAATTCTATCGCCTGTGAAACACTGCACTTCAATTTTCAATCTGTTTCCAGTATAACAAAAAAGACCCCTTTAACTGCCCCGCAGTAAGGTGTCTTTATATGTATTCCTTATTCATTGAAGAACGCTTATTCTAGCTTAGCCAACCTAATATCATTGCGTAATCCGAGTACAGAAATACTAATAGACTAACGACAGTGAATCCAATCGCGAATTTGTTCTTGATAGGTTCCGCTAATAAACGAATCAATCCAATCAAAATAAGCACCGTAAACGCAATCATAAAAATATCAAACGTATTAAAGTTGGATGGAGCTCCTGCAGCAGCTTCTGCCAAAAACATAAATTAAACCTCCCTCTATATAACCTTACGTGATATTGCACATCTATATATATGTTATCCTCGACTAGAGTCTTATGCAAGCATTTCTGTACTAAAAAAACAAATTTGTCGCAAAAAATTCTTCTTAACCACTTGAAATCGAGGTATTGAGGTGATTTAACTCATTGCTTTGGTTAATCTCAGTGCTGAAACAGTGCTTGAAAAAATGTAATACTTTCGATAAATGGCCGCTACACGCTATCAGCAAGCACTGATTATGAATTAGATCCTAATTTCTAAGCACAAAAAATGACTTCACCATCCGTAGCTGGATAGCGAAGTCACCTCTGGGTAATGCACGCATTCTACCGACGCGCATATTACAGTTCTGTGTAATAGCGAATAGCGAGTTGAACTCTTAGATACTTTAGCTATGCACTTCAAGTGCCTGACTACGTGCTGTATCCCGTACAAGCACAGGCTTCAGATATTTACCGGTATAAGATTCTTCAACCTTGATAATCTGCTCTGGTGTGCCTGTAGCAATAATAGTACCTCCACCACTACCGCCTTCAGGACCTAGATCAATCACGTAATCCGCTGTCTTGATGACATCCAGATTATGCTCGATCACAAGCACTGACTCTCCTGAATCTACTAAACGGTGTAATACTGTAAGCAATCTAGAAATGTCGTCTACATGCAGACCTGTGGTCGGCTCATCCAATATATACATTGTCTTGCCTGTGCTACGACGATAAAGCTCTGAAGCTAGCTTCACACGTTGTGCTTCACCACCTGAAAGTGTCGTTGCAGGTTGACCCATATGGACATACCCCAACCCCACATCAAGTAAGGTTTCTAGTTTACGATGGATACGTGGAATGTTCTTGAAAAATTCAGTAGCATCTTCAATCGTCATCTCCAGTACATCCGCAATACTTTTATTCTTATATTTCACTTCTAACGTCTCACGATTATAGCGTTTGCCTTTGCACACTTCACATGGAACGTATACATCTGGCAGAAAATGCATCTCAATCTTAATAATTCCGTCACCGCGACAAGCTTCGCAGCGACCTCCTTTAACATTAAAACTGAAGCGCCCCTTCTTATAGCCACGAACCTTCGCTTCATTCGTCTGAGCATAAATATCTCTAATATCATCAAACACACCTGTATAAGTGGCTGGATTTGAACGTGGTGTACGTCCAATCGGGGATTGGTCAATATCAATAACCTTCTCCAAATGCTCCAGTCCTTTAATTTCTTTATGTTTACCCGGACGTAATTTAACGGCTTTATTTAACTCACGTGCTAGCTTCTTATATAAAATTTCATTAATAAGCGTTGATTTCCCTGAACCGGATACACCTGTTACGGCAGTAAACACACCTATTGGAATTTTAACATTAATATTCTTAAGGTTATTCTCTTTGGCACCTCTGATCTCTAACCAACGATCATCAGGCTTTCTCCGTTTAGAGCTTACTGGAATGAACTTACGTCCACTTAAGTACTGCCCTGTTAGAGAATTCGGATTATCTATAATTTCTTGGGGTGTTCCTTGTGCGATAATTTCACCACCGTGAATCCCCGCCCCTGGACCAATGTCGATAATATAATCCGCTGCCATCATCGTGTCTTCATCATGTTCCACTACAATCAGCGTATTACCCAAATCTCGCATATGCTGAAGTGTAGAGATCAATCGATCATTGTCTCGCTGATGTAACCCAATACTTGGCTCATCTAGAATGTATAGTACGCCCATCAAGCTAGAACCGATCTGCGTGGCAAGACGAATACGTTGAGCTTCTCCACCGGATAACGTGCCTGCTGCACGACTTAAGGAAAGGTAGTCTAAACCAACATTGACTAGAAAACCTAAGCGGCTATTAATCTCCTTGAGGATCATATTAGCAATCGTACGTTCCTTCTCACTCAACTCAAGACCATCAAATAACCGCATCGCTTCACCAATGGATAAGCTAGTGACATGAGCGATGTTATGATCATTAATTGTCACTGCTAACGTTTCTTTCTTAAGACGGTGCCCCTTACATACTTCACATGGCTTAGCACTCATGAATCCTTCAATAAAATCACGAATACCGTCTGAAGCTGTATCCCGATATCGACGTTCCAGATTCGGAATGATTCCTTCAAAAACGACAAGAGCTTCTTTCCGCTGTCCGAAATCATTCTCATAACGGAAACGGATTTTCTGTTCTCCTGTCCCATGTAACAGCTTGTCCATGTGTTCTGAGCTAAGTTGACTCACAGGTACATTCTGAGGAATGTTGAAATGTTCACAAACGGATTGTAGAAATTGCGGATAATAATTGGAAGTACTTCCTGTCCAGGCAAGAAACGCTCCATCTTCGATCGATTTGTCCATATCAGGAACTAATAAATCTCGATCGACAATCATCTTCACACCCAGACCATCACATTCAGGGCAAGCACCAAATGGACTGTTAAAAGAGAACATCCGCGGAGAAAGCTCTTCAATACTGAATCCACAAATCGGACAAGCGAAATTTGAGCTGAACCGAAGCTCTTCTTGTTCCATAACATCAACTAGCAATTGACCACCAGATATCTTTAGGGCAGTTTCAATTGAATCGGCTAACCTAGATTCCACTTCGTCTTTAATGACAATACGGTCTACGACGACTTCAATGGTATGCTTCTTATTCTTCTCTAATTCAATATTCTCTGATAAATCACGTAATTCTCCATCCACTCGAACGCGAACGAACCCTTGTTTACTAATATCGGCAAAGACGGTCTTATGCTCACCCTTGCGGCCCGAAATAACAGGAGCTAGCAATTGCAGGCGTGTCTTCTCCGGATACTGCATAATCCGATCTACCATTTGCTCAACAGTCTGAGATGTAATCTCGACTCCATGCTCTGGACAATGTGGATGCCCTACCCGAGCAAATAACAAGCGCAAGTAATCGTACACTTCTGTAACTGTTCCTACAGTAGAACGAGGATTACGGCTTGTGGTCTTCTGATCAATAGAAATCGCTGGCGATAGCCCTTCAATAGAGTCTACATCCGGTTTCTCCATTTGCCCTAGAAATTGACGTGCGTATGCGGACAGAGATTCCACATAACGACGCTGACCTTCGGCATAAATCGTGTCGAATGCTAGTGAAGATTTACCTGAACCGCTTAGTCCTGTCAATACTACAAACCGGTCTCTTGGAATTGTAATATCGATATTCTTCAAATTGTGGGCTCTGGCACCCTTGATAATAATGCTCTCTATCGCCAACTGACATTCATCTCCTTAGCATCTTGCTTCTATATCAAGAGAACGACAATCATATGGCTGTCGTTCATCCTATTCATTTACTCCGCTTTTAACTCCAATAGGGCATCACGTAACTCAGCCGCCCGTTCGAACTGTAGACTCTTCGCAGCTTCCTTCATCTCAACCTCAAGTCGCTGGATGAGTGATTGTCGATCTTTCTTCGACATCTTCTCTGTACTACCTGTGAGATAATCCGCCTTCGATTCAGCCACTTTCGTGGCCTCAATGACATCCCGTATTTTCTTACGGATACTTTGCGGTGTAATTCCATGCTTCACATTGTAAGCTTCCTGTATAACACGTCTGCGGGCAGTCTCTGATATTGCTTTGTTCATAGAATCTGTTATTCGATCACCATACATAATAACTCGACCTTCCGAGTTACGTGCGGCACGTCCACTTGTCTGAATTAAGGAACGCTCTGAGCGCAGGAACCCTTCCTTATCTGCATCTAGAATGGCAACCAGAGATACCTCAGGTAAATCAAGCCCTTCTCTTAATAGGTTAATACCCACTAGGACATGAAATGTACCGAGCCGAAGATCCCTTAGAATAGATATTCGCTCCAGCGTCTTGATATCGGAGTGTAAATATCTAACCTTAATACCAATCTCCTTCAGATAGTCCGTTAAGTCCTCCGACATCTTCTTCGTCAGCGTTGTAACAAGGACCCGCTCATCGCGTTCAATCCGTAGTCCAATTTCATGGATAAGATCATCAATCTGTCCCTTCGTTGGACGAACCTCAATAATAGGATCAAGGAGCCCTGTAGGACGAATAATTTGCTGAACCATTGTCGGACAGTGCTCTAACTCATAGGGTCCAGGCGTTGCGGATACATAGACGATCTGAGTCACCTTATCTTCGAACTCCTCGAATTTCAGTGGGCGATTGTCTAGAGCTGAAGGCAAACGAAACCCATGGTCTACAAGAACCGTCTTCCGTGCACGGTCACCATTATACATCGCCCGAATCTGAGGCAGTGTCACATGCGATTCATCAATGACGATCAACATGTCATCTGGAAAATAGTCCATGAGTGTATAGGGGGTTGCACCGGATTCACGGAAGGTTAACGGACCCGAATAATTCTCGATTCCAGAGCAGAATCCTACCTCATTCATCATTTCAATATCATAACGTGTGCGCTGTTCCAGTCGTTGAGCTTCTAGAAGTTTTCCTTCAGAACGCATCATGGCCAGTCGTTCTTCCAGCTCACGTTCAATGTTGACGAGTGCCACTTTCATCGTCTCTTCCTTCGTTACGAAGTGAGAAGCAGGAAAGATTGCTATATGATCGCGTTCACCGACTAATTCGCCTGTGAGAACATCAATTTCTGTAATCCTCTCAATCTCATCTCCGAACAACTCCACCCGAACTGCATGCTCACTCTTAGAGGCTGGGAAAATTTCTATAACATCACCACGCACTCGAAACGTGCCCCGTGTGAAACTAATATCATTACGTTGGTACTGAATATCAACAAGCCTGGATAGAATTTGATTTCGAGGCTTCTCCATCCCTACTCTAAGAGATAGTAATAAATCAGAATACTCCAGTGGTGATCCCAAACCATAAATACAAGATACACTAGCTACGATGATAACATCACGTCGTTCAAATAAAGAACTCGTAGCCGAGTGCCGAAGCTTATCAATCTCATCATTAATGCTAGAGTCCTTCTCGATATAAGTATCGGATGAAGGGATATAGGCCTCAGGTTGATAATAATCGTAATAACTAACGAAATAATCAACTGAGTTATTAGGAAAGAATTCTTTGAACTCACTAGCTAACTGCGCAGCCAACGTCTTGTTATGTGCAATAACCAGCGTTGGTCTATTTAGCTTCGCAATCGTCTGTGCCATAGTAAACGTCTTCCCTGTCCCCGTAGCTCCTAGTAAGGTTTGATGTTTCTTCCCCTCACTAATTCCCTTCACCAATTCAGCTATCGCATTGGGCTGGTCGCCTTGAGGAGAGTATTCCGACTCAATCTCAAACAATTTATTGCTCATCACAATATCGCTCATTGCCCAATATCACCCTTATCATCTAAAATAGTTAACGTATATGTCGAACTTTCCCGATAATTATTTCAATGGGAAAAATAATATATATAAGAATATCTGTTCCCATTTATTATACTCGGATCAGATTATGGATGCAAACCCTAAGTTATGGATTGGAGAGGTTCACAAGAATGGATATCACAACACTTATCGGTATACTAGCAGGGCTTGGTGCTCTGATAGGAGGTTTTTTATGGGAAGGGGGGCAAGTTACAGGTTTATTTCAAAAGACAGCTGCACTCATTGTATTTGGCGGTACATTCGCTGCCGTTGTTATCAGTTTTACTTCCGCTAGACTCAAGACCATTCCGCATGCCATACAATTTGCTTTCAATCGCCACAAGGGTGACATGAATCAGCTGGTAGAGGATCTTGTTGATATGGCTACTACAGCACGACGTAGTGGCGTCCTTGCCTTAGAACGTATGTCTCACAATCATCCTGATGCATTTCTTCGTGAAGGAATTCAATTGGTCGTTGATGGCACCGATCCTGAGACGGTTAAGCAGATTCTAGAATTAGATATCAATGCCGTAGAGAAGAAGCATGAAGGATATGCCAATATTTTCGAAGCTGCCGGTGGCTATGCCCCTACTATGGGGATTATCGGGACCGTTATGGGACTGATCCACGTGCTTGGTAATCTTTCAACACCTACGGATCTCGGACCCTCTATTGCTATAGCATTTATAGCAACGCTTTATGGTGTCGCCAGTGCTAATATTATCTTTTTGCCCATTGCTTCCAAAATTAAATCCCGAAGTGCAGATGAAATTGAAAATATGGAGTTCTTGCTTCAGGGAATACTCTCCATTCAGAATGGAGATCACCCTCTCATTGTACGTAAGAAGCTAGGTTCATTTGTCTCTACGGAAGACCGGCCTATGCCTCTATTCAAGGAGGATTTTGATGAAAAGAATGACTGATCGCCAATCTCGCCGTAGAGCTGGTAATCGTGAGAATAACCGCGATCGTTGGCTCATTACATATGCGGACTTGATTACGCTATTGCTAATCTTTTTTGTCATGATGTACGCCATGAGCCATCTGGATACTGAGAAATTCGACGTCGTGAACGAGTCGTTACAATTAACATTTACATCTGGCGACTCCATACTCGAACAAGGCTCTGGGCTAACAGGTACCGCGGATAAATATAAGCACAAGAATCCTGATGTAGAACCTAACCAGAGCACAACTACAAACCAAGAGCCTTCCGACTCAGGAGATTCAAAAGGTGCAGATGAACCTAAAGAACTTACGGAACGCGAACAAGCTTTTCGAAAGCAGGAACAAGAATTACAAAGTTTAATGTCGGTCATCTCTAAATATGTTTCCGATAATGAACTTGGAGATCAAATATTCATAGCCGATAAGCCACAAGGTATCTCCATTACACTCAGTGATCGATTCGTGTTCGATACAGGTAATGCCGATCTCAAACCTGGTTCCGAACCTGCTCTAGCTAAGCTAGCTAGTCTGTTCCGCGATCTAAATACAACCGTGAGTATTGAAGGTCATACCGATAACAAACCGATTGTATATTCTCCTAAGTATCGAGATAATTGGGAATTATCAGGTGCTCGCGCCTTATCCATTCTAAGATTCTTCCTTGACGAGGAGAAGCTTAGTCCTGATGGATTTCAATATGCAGGTTATGCCGATACTCGGCCTGTAGGGGATAACTCTACAGAGCTTGGACGTCAAACCAATCGTCGTGTAGAAATTATCGTGCTTCGTCAGTTACAGGAAGAATAACAAACCGCGATATAGCCGCCGCTAAATTAGGTACACTATAGGTAACCCAAATCGTAACAAAAGGCTGTCCCTAGAGCAGATCATTTCTGCTTAGGAGACAGCCTTTTGTTCTTTATAAGTCATGTGAAAACAACACGAATGTGCCAGACACCTTTCGATGCCCTACTGTAACCCTACACTATTCTCCTGTAAGTTACATCGACTTTCCTGTTTCGCTAGGTCTAAGAATAGCAGATCCAATGGCTAATAAAATAATGGCCATAAGTCCTAATATGGAAAGAGGCAACCAAATATCAGCCAAATGGCCTCCAGAGGCAATTCTCTCAACAGCCTCAATCGTCCATTTCTGTGGAATGAAATTAGCTATTTTTTGCATATAATCCGGCATAAATGACAACGGCCAGAAGCATCCACCCAGCATGCAAGTAGGTGTAATGATCATGGAATTGAGCATACCTGCCTGATCAGGATTACGAATTAATCCAGCGACTGCACTAGCGATACCCATCGCAACAAACATGAACGAGGCCAGAATTAGGAAATGGGTAAGGAAAGGTATCTCATAATTGTACTTTAGCACCCAACGACTTAAACTTAGAATGACTAGAATTTGTAGAACGCCTACAAAAAAACTTCCCAGCACATTCCCCAGTGCAATCTCATAGGAGCGAACAGGTGCAGTAAACACTCTCGCCATCGTTCGATGCTTGCGATCATCCAGAATCATTTTCACCGTACTCGTCACAAGTCCCATCATGAACATCAACGTAAAACCTGTCACATTATTTAATCCAGGTTTGGCGTATAAGTTATAATCAATTCGCTCTGCTCCAATTCTATGTTTACTAATTTCACTTAAGTTTTGTTCAAACAGCTCCAATGAACTTCCTGAAGAGGAAGGATGATTAGCAATTATTGTTGCTGTCTCAGCTAACTGTGTCATCATCGCGTTGATAATACTTTTTACCGTATAAGTTGCTTCATTAGCTGACAATTGAAACATATTTACTTGCTTGGCGTTACCTTGAATTAAATCATCACTAAAACCAGAAGGGATAAGTAACCCCAATGTTGCCTTTTGCTGCATAACGGCTTCCCTGAGCTCTTTCTCTCCACTCAGTGGTTTCAGTACATAGTCATTATTTCTAGACAGCTCATTCAGAAGATGTTGTCCTGCAGGTCCCGTATCCAAATTAACATAAGAAATTTCAACACTCATAGTGTTCACTTGACCTAGTAAAGCCACTGCCAAAGATACAACAATACAAGGTAAAATAATATAACCTATGAATCCTTTTCGGGTACCTATGATGCGTCGAATCATGTGCCATGCAATAGTTAAGCTATTCATGATAACCCACCTTTCGATAGACAACAAAAGTAGATGCTACCAAGATAGCACACATACTAGCTAGCACAAGGATACTCGGAACAATATCAGAGGGGTCAGCATGTAGCATAAGACGAAGGATACCCTGTAACCCCCAATGGTTAACTGTGAATTGGCCTAACGACTGAATGAACTCTCCCGGTATAGGTGTGAAGCCCCCACTGAGAAAGGTCATCGCTATAATAAGAACCTGCATCATACTGTTCGCACTTGCACTTGTCTTAGCACTTAACGCCACTAGACAAGCTATTGCCATGGATATGAAGACTAACAGAATACATACGATCATTAATAATAATGGATTACTACCCCAATCTACGCCATACACTAGAGAAGATACGGTGATGATCACACCCGCTTGAACAAGAGCTACCACGCTGCTGCCAAGCATTTTTCCTATGAAAATGTGTGCGCCAGATATGGGCAACGATTGTAAGCGATACAGCGTGTGATTGTCCTTCTCATTAAATAGACTTTCGCTAGCGGTACTCCCTGCATACAAGAGAAACATAATCATCATCGCACCCGCATAATACTGAGAAGCGGAATAGGATGTCGTGTTATCATTCAACTTCCCAACATTAACGTATTCAGGGCTGCTAATCATAGCGTTAACTTCCGCTGCTTGCTTCTGTGCATTAGCTCCTAGTGTAGCCGACAACGCCTGTTGATGATTAATTCCATTTAAAAAGGAGTCGAATACAGTTCCAGCCACTAAATTACTAATGCGATCATTTCCGAGCATCAGCTCAAGCTTCGCTTCCTGACCACTCATCATTCCTTCGTTGAAATCTGTAGGAATAATGACGGCATAGTCAGCTTCTCCTGCACGTAATAATTTCTCTGCAGCCGCCTTGCTTGTTGTTTGTTTCTGTATGATTATCGTTGATATATCAGGGGATTGTAGATAAGTATTAAGCGCTGTAGATATCGGCCCATCCACCTCATTTCCGACCATAGCTACCCTGACCGGATCGGGCGTAATATCCCCTTTATCATTATTAAAAAAAGACGCCAGTGCAGACCCTAGAATAAAAATTAAAATCAAAGGTAGCACGAATAAATTCAGAAGTACGGTCCGTGTCCTAAGCATTCTTCGCAGTTCACTCATGGCAATAATCCAAATATTATTCATAACCTATCTAGCTCCCCTCTAATCACGTAGCGTACGTCCCGTCAAATTTAGAAAAAGAGTCTCAAGATCAGACTGCTCACACACTAGCGATTGAATGTTTACCTCATGTTTGGCACAGATAAAAAGAATATCTTGTAAATCATGCTGAGAAGACGCAACATAAAGTTCTAACGTATCCATTTCTTCATTTAATGACACTTTAGAGAAGCGAGGATGAAGCTGTAACTCATCCATGGTACTTGGTTCAATGTGTGCAGCCTTAATGACAATCTTCTCTTCACTCGACACTCGCTCACGTAGTTCCTGTTGTGTACCACAAGCAATAACATGTCCTTGATCCATAATGGCCACGCGATCGCTAATAGCGGCTACCTCTTCCATGTAATGACTCGTGTATATAATGGTTGAGCCCATCTTATTTAATGTCCGCACCGATTCCAGAATATGATTCCGTGACTGCGGATCAATGCCGACCGTGGGTTCATCCATAATGATCAGCTTTGGATGATGCATAATGGCACAAGCGATATTAAGCCTCCTCTTCATCCCTCCAGAGAATGTAGCGGGTTTCTCCTTAGCTCGGTCCTGCAAACCTACGAACTCTAATGCTTCTTCTACTCTCTCTTGCAGCAACTTCCCCCTCAGACCATACAGTTTTGCAAAAAAAGAAACATTATCACTAGCAGACATCGACTCATATAACGCTAAATCCTGCGGAACAAGTCCAATTCGTTTCTTCACATCCAATGGCCGATCTTTTACAGAAATACCATCTACCCTGATATCCCCTTGATCCATCTTCAAAAGTCCACACATCATATTTATAGTCGTACTCTTACCTGCTCCATTGGGTCCTAACAGTCCGAATATTTCCCCCGCCTGTATCGTTAAATTCAAATGATCCACTGGTAGCTTACTGCCATAGCGCTTTACTACATTGTTCAATTCTACGAACGCCATAAGTATTCTTCCCTTCATTCTTCATTTTCTTTATCCTCATTGTAATGGAGATGATGTGCGTAGTAAGGTACGAAAGGTCATGAATAGATGGTGACGAAAGTCATCTGCTGTCCCCCCTGATCCCTATGCTATAATGAAGCCAAATAAGTCAAAGCCTATTACGAATCAAAGGATGTTATATGCATTGTCTACTCAATTAAATATGTTACGTTACAGCTTAATTATCATTCCTGCTTGTCTCTCCATCTATATATACTCATATGAAAATTACGGCATTTACACACTATACATACTCCTATATTTAAGTCTCGCCGTACTAGATCGATTCGTACATTATCCGCCTATGAAAAGACTATTCTTCATTTTAGAAATGTTGTTCTCCACTTGGTTATGTACTCGTTATGGAAATTTAATGTTATTTATTTCGCTATCTTCGCTCTGCTCCTATATTACAATGTCAGGTCGTATGCTTCGCTTCGTCATGCTGGGCCTTCATTTGTTGTTACTGAACATCGCTCTCGGATTTGAGCAGCCTGAGTGGACATTCTGTCTCAACGCGATCTTTGTTATCACCTCCATCTTGTTAACGCAGGTACAGCACACAGTAGATAGCCGTGAAGAGATGGTTCAGCTCTACGACGAACTTCGTAAGAAATACTACGAACTAGATGAGAAACGAAGTCGACTTATACAATTCAATCATCAGGTAGAGGCAGCAGCTCAGTCCGGAGAACGAAATCGAATATCAAGGCAACTACATGACGACATCGGCCATCGACTGATCAGAGTTAAAATGATGATGGAAGCGGCCATTCATACCCTCCCTACAGACAGCACTCGAGGAATGGAGCTCATGTTACAGATTAGAGATCAAGTGGCCGCCAGTATGGATGATATGCGTAATACAGTCAAACAGATGAGACCTGCTACTTCCTTGGCTGAGGAATATGCGCTAGATCGACTATTAGAGAATACAGGCCGAGAAACAGGCATACATACAAGCCTCATCTATGAAGGTGTTCCCTTCACCCTTTATCCAAGCAGTCAAATAGTATTCTACAAAAATGCTCAAGAAGCACTTACGAACGCCCTTCGACACGGTCATGCTACATCTGTAAAGATATTAGTCGTGTACGGTGATTGTGAAGTATCTATGGCTGTTAGCAATAACGGAGAAATTGCCACGGCACATTCAACAAGTCAACGACCGCAAGGTATGGGGCTGAGTGGAATGCAGGAACGGAGTAAACTTATGGGGGGTGACATACATATTCAGTGGGAATATCCATTTACAATTGTAACGAAGTTACCTATTTACCGAAATCACGGAATACTATAGAAAAGAGTGGATGATAAGCGATGATTTCCTTACTTATTGTAGATGATGATACCTTCATTCGAGAAAGCCTCAAAATGCTACTTGCCATGGATCAAGATATTGAAGTCATAGGGACAGCAAGCCATGGCTTGGAGGCTATGGAGCTGATGCAGGCGGGGTTACAAGCCAATGTTATATTGATGGATATTCGTATGCCAGTGTGCGACGGAGTAGAAGGAACCAAAGAGATCAAAAGGCAGTTCCCTGATACGCGGGTGCTTATGTTAACAACCTTCGATGATGATGAGTTCATTATCCAGGCTTTACAGAATGGAGCCAGCGGCTATCTACTGAAGAATATCGCTCCTGATCGCATCATTCAGGGAATCAAAACAGTCCATGACGGGGACATGCTCATTCATCCTGATATTGCCCGTAAACTCACTACTTTTCTCCGACCGATAGAGCCAATCCTTCAACCTACCTCTGATCGCTCTAATTTGGACAGATGGATCCGTTATGGATTGACCAAAGCAGAGATAAGCATCGTGAGCTACATATCTGAAGGATTGTCTAATAAAGAAATCGCCCAGAAGCTATTTCTGAGCGAAGGTACGGTAAAGAATTATATAACGGACATTTTAAGTAAGCTAGAACTTCGAGATCGTACACAAATCGCTATATTATATCTTAAACATCCTAACGATTAATCTTATGTTTATAATTTAAAAGTTTCCCGCTCCACCTTCGGCTCTACAACAGGGGGTGGATTATATTCCACGGGTTCAGAGCGATGCCGAGTATTTAACTTCATAGCGATAATCTGATAAATACTAACCGGTCTCATGCTTGCTACAATTGTCAAATCCTGATCTGGGGCTAGAATAACACCCAGTTGGTGATGATCTCCTGCATAGATAGCACGCTGTAAATATTTACTCTCACCTGCGATGTTCTGCACTTCTAATTTACAAAAAGCAGAATTCATACGCAGTGCACTATGTAGCTGCTCTTTCGTCCGAAGAACAACCCCATTCACCTTCAGTATCGTTTCTCCCGGCATAATACCTAACTCCTCTGCTGGGCTATCTGGCACAATAAAGAGAACTCGAAGTCCTTGCGAAGGGTGAGCGAAGAGTGAGATTTGTTGTTGCTCCTGATAGCGACTGAACCACGATAATGCCTCATGTAGCAAGATGCTGGCCAATGCAGCAACGATCATCAGCGGACTCCACCATGCTGATAGCAGGCCCAACGTCAGTAAGATCACAGCATATAACATTAACCTCTTGAACCCACTGGATGCTTTCTCCCGTGTTAACATGCTCTGCGTCATTTCACCGAACCCGATAACGACGGGAAGCACGATTAAGCTAAACCCAGTACCCCAGCTCTCACCACCTAGAAGAGGAGTCCACGGTAATAACGAACCCGATGTCTGCGCTGGGATGAGTAGAAATAAGGGAAGTGGCCAAAAGGCCTGCATCTCATATCCCCCTACAATTTTCCCGCGCTTACTTTCTAAATACAGCGGGCTCGCTAAGCTATCTCCCTGCAACTTCACTAGTATAGCTTCAGCCAGATGAAGAATAGCTGCCAATGTTAATAACGCAGGCATATCAAGTGATCTTACAGTATCCACTGACGCCCCCAACCATCCTGTAGGTTGCCATGTAGGGAAGAAATTAATTATAAATTGAATGATACCCAGAAGTCCTGCCGAATAAGCAAAACATAAATAGCGTACTCGCACTAACAGCAATAGTAGACTCACAACCCATATACAGATCACTCCAGCTTGGGTTAAGGTAGCACCTACAAATGCCATAAGAAGTGAAACTCCGATCCCTCCGGCTAGACCCCCAATAATGGTTCGCCAAGTTTGTAATCCCCAGCTATGCATCCGTATATGAAACATCTTCCGCTCTAGCCCTACCTGACGACGATAAAATAACATAACAAACAAGATTGAAATATAATAAAACGGCTGAATCAATAATTGTACTAACCCGTCCGTCACAAGCCACAACATTTCCAAAGCTACATTCAAGATTAAACCACGCTCCTCCATCATTGACCACAGACTATACAAGGATGACAACCAACTTCATTCATTTACAGATGAAATATTACAAGGTTTATTCTTTCTAACATATTAAAGAAAAAAAGAAGGCTAACGTTCAGCCTTCTTACTTGTTCGACGCAGAAGCCTTTAATTCCTTCTGGATCTCTGCAATCCCTTGCTTCAATTGATTATCATATTGCGGATCTTGAATGCGTACAATCAGAGCTTTCTCTAATGCCGTTCCTGTCTTAGCATCGATTATACCCGTTGCCTTCATCTTCTCTTTCGTTTGGAAGCTCTTAACGGCATCCTGTGTACCTTTATCGAAATACCCATCCGAACGACCCGCTTTATATCCAAGACCATTCAGCATGACCTGAGCGCTCTTCACATCACTATTATTCATGTTAAACTTTAAGTTCTTCTCTTTATTAATTGGGGTAACTGAGAAATAACCTGGCTGAGACACTGCAACATCTGGTTTAATCCCCTTCTCATGAATCCAAGTACCATTTGGTGTTAACCACTTAGCAATCGTGATCTTAAGAAGACTCCCATCACCCATTTGCTTATCAAAGCTCGTCTGAACCGTACCCTTACCGAATGAATTGTCACCCATCAGTATAACGCCTGCGGATTGTTGCAGTGCTCCTGCTAGAATCTCAGATGCGCTGGCACTCCCTTTATTCATTAAGAGTGTCACGGGATAAGACTTACTTGAGCCGTTCGACAAGCTCTTCTCACGCTTACCTTTCTTATTTTCAACCTGAACAATTAATTCACCTTTGGGAACGAACTGTTCTGCTATGTCAATGACGACAGATAGAACGCCACCTGGGTTGTTCCGAACGTCAATCACAAGTCCTTTTATTCCCTGCTTCTCTAGCTTGGACAACTCCGTCTTGAAGCGTTCTGCTGTATTGAGGGAAAATTGGGTAATCTCGATGACACCTACACCGTTCTTCTCCATATGTGCATTGACAGTCTCTAAATCGACATCATCGCGAACGATATCGAAATCAATAGGTTCAGACACACCTTCACGTTTCACTTGAATCTTTGCTTTCGATCCTTTGGGACCACGGATCTTCGACACAGCTTCATTTAAATCAAGCCCTTTAAGAGGCTCACCATTCACTGATAGCAGCATATCCTTAGCGTGGATACCCGCTTTCTCAGCAGGCGACCCTTTAATTGGAGATACAACGATCACAAATCCATTTTGAGAAGAAACTTCAGCACCAATACCGCTAAACGAACCTTCAATACTTTCTTCGAATTGCTTCGCTGTTTCTTGTCCCATATAAGTGGAATAAGGATCTTCCAGTGATTGCATCATGCCATTAATGGCACCATCCACTAGTTTCGTCCGATCAATATCCTTGTAATAATTCCCTTGGATGAGATCTAGTGCAGCTCCTAGCTTCTTAGACTCTTCCTGCTTCAAGCCTCCACCACTAATGCTGGCAAGTATGCCTTCTCCACCTGTAGCTTGTCCTGCAAAGCTTGAACCCGATAGGAACATGGTTAGTAAACTACCACCGATCAAGGCGATTACTACGAGGAGTGCAGCTGTACGCTTCTTTAACACAGTTAATTCCACCACCTTTTCTTATGTGACTTAATCTGGTTAGAACCTTCATGACTATACTAGTATATGTTCGGCTTGGTAGGAATATTTATAACCTATAGATTGAACTAAAGTTCACACTCCCCAAACTCTTTAAATTCTTGTACAAAAAATATGGGTGTCCGTCTTTAGCTCATTCTATATTAGAAAATGAATTCACATTATAAATAGGGCGCTGGATTCACCGTGCTTCCATTAATACGGACTTCAAAGTGTAAGTGAGGACCTGTACTCTGTCCTGTAGATCCTGATTCCGCAATTTTATCTCCACGGCTGACACGATCGCCTTCCCTAACATTGAATCCACCATTACGAAGATGACCATATAATGTCCACATACCACCACCATGATCAACAATAACAGCATTCCCATATCCACTGAACCATTCTGCCATAATGACTGTTCCTGATTCCGCAGCATGAACCGATGTTCCTTGTGGTACGGCAAAATCTATTCCTGTATGCTTCTTACCAACTTGTCCTGTCACAGGATGTGTCCGAGGACCATACCCAGAGGAAACTCGTGAATTACCTACAGGTAAAAGAAGCGGACCACCATTCCCAATAAAATTAGCAGACGGAGCTGAATTATTCGAGGAGCGCCCACTAGTCGTTGACCTTGCGACTTTTTTGGCCGCTGCTTCTTTGGCCGCTGCCTCTCTTGCTGCCGCTTCTCTCTTGGCTGCAGCCTCTTTCGCCGCTTTTACACGAGCGGCTTCTTCCGCTGCCACTAACTTATTCTTCTCTTTCTGAAGAGCCGAACGCTTGCTTGCAAGCTTAACTAATTGCAGTTCTTGCTCTTCATTTAGTTCATCTGATTCTTGAATTTGTTCATCATACATAGCAATCAACTCATGTTTTTCCTGTTCCTTCTCATCCAGTATACTCTTCTGAGTCTCCATTTCCGAATAGAGACCCTCCGCTGTAGCATACTGTACTTCAAGTTCCTTTTTCTTATCAAGTACTAACACTTTATCTTTCTTGTGCTCATCCAGTAAATTCTGATCCTGATCCACAATAGTCTTTAGTGTATCCGCACGATCTAAGAAATCGGAAAAGCTACTCGAGGATAATAACACATCCAAGTAAGAAACGGCCCCATCTGTATACATCAGTCTCACACGAGACTCAAGCATGACCTCACGAGATGCTATACGCTCCTCAGCCGCATTCAGTTCAGTAGTAGCATTTGTCAGTTTTTCTTTCGTATCTTCAATTTTCATTGAAGTTTTCTCAAGTTTATTACTGACCACTGTAATTTGTTCTAATACATAGTCCAAATTATTGTTCGTCTTATTCTTATAGTGCTGCGCTTTTTGTTTCTTAGCAGTCACTTTCTCCTTCACCTTAGCCGCTTTCTTAGCTTGCTCCTGTAGAAGGTTCAGTTCATGTTCAACTTCTTTTACCGTTTTTTGTTTAGCGTATCCATCATTAGGTTGAAATATCATAGTTACCAGTATAATGGCAGCTATTAAAGAGGCGATTTTTTTCAAGTTAAGCTCCCATCCTTTTCCAAATTTCATACGTGTATATGTCGTCAACGTCAGCTGGCATAGTCCGTGATGTTTCAGTTATACCTTCAAAAATTTACGAATCGAGACGGTGCTTCCCCAGATTCCTATCAACACCCCGAGCGATAACAGCGCTCCCCCAAATAACGGCCAAATCTGCGCTAAAGGAAGTAATTTCAAGCCAGTAAACGCAATGTCTCCGCTAATAGCTCCAGTCAACTGATTATAACCAAGGAACAATAACCCAATGGTGATAGTCGAACCAAGCAATCCGATAAGTGCTCCTTCTATAAAAAATGGCCAGCGAATGAAATAATTCGTCGCTCCGACCAGCTTCATGATGCTAATCTCACGGCGGCGAGCCAGAATAGTCACTCGAATCGTATTCGAGATGAGGAACATGGACATCAGTCCGAGTCCTGCCACAAATATAAAGCCTACATTACGAACAACACGTGTTATTTTGAACAGTGTTTCTATCGTACCCTCTCCAAACTTCACCTTCAGAATCGGTTGTTCCGAGTGGAGCTCATTTAAAGCCTCAATCTTCTCCGCCACATGCGGCACCGTCGTAGGCTCAATGACCTCTATCTTAAGTCGATCAGGCAGAGGATTGTGATCTTTGTCGAATCCTTCAAGTAGCGCTTTACCATCTTCACCTAGGCTAGCAGTAAATTCCTTCAGGCCTTGCTCTTTAAGAATGACTTCGATCTTACTGACTTCTGGCATGGCTCCGATTTCTTTCTTGATGGTTTCACGCATTTTTTGATCTACATTCAAGTTCAGATAAGCACTGATCTGCACCTGACTATCTGCTTCATCCGCCAATTGATTAACGTTCAGCACCAGTAGAATAAATACACCCAATACAAATAGGGACACGACGATAGAGGTGATAGACGCAATGGACATCCACCCGTTACGGAATACGTTCTTGCATCCTTCTCGCAGATGCCGCAAGAAGGTGTTAAAATTCATACCCGTATTCTCCTCTCAACTGATCTCTAACGATGTTCCCCTGTTCAATGGCAATAACACGTTTGCGCATTCGGTTCACAATATCTTTATTGTGGGTAGCCATAACGATGGTTGTACCCCGAAAGTTAATCTCATCCAGTAACTGCATTATCCCCCAAGAGGTCTCAGGATCAAGGTTTCCCGTAGGCTCGTCCGCTATAATGACAGCTGGATTATTCACGATGGCTCTCGCAATAGCAATTCTCTGCTGTTCTCCACCTGATAGCTGATCAGGTTCACGTCCTGCCTTATTCTTGAGTCCAACTAAATCCAGCACTTCCATTACGCGTTTCTTCACCAATTTCTTCGGTGCCTCAATAACTTCCATAGCAAAAGCCACATTCTCATAGGCTGTCATTCGTGGTAACAACCGAAAATCCTGGAAAATTACGCCGATATTCCGCCTTACATAGGGAATTTTGCGCTGCTGTAACTTACCAATGTTAAACCCATTAACGGATATTTGACCCTTCGTTGGAACCTCTTCTCTATAAATAAGTTTCATAAATGTCGATTTACCTGCTCCAGATGGCCCAACAACATATACAAACTCGTTACGGTCAATCTTTACTGTAATGCCCTGAATAGCGTGCGTTCCGTTCTTATATGTCTTCCATACATCTTGCATTTCAATCACATTATCACTTCCCGATTACATAATTAGCCAATATAATTTCGACATGTTCTCTCAAATTACCTTTAAAAAAGTTAAAATTTCATCACGCTAATTGTTATTGTAACAAACCTGTTACCTTTTGAGTACCAGAAAGTTTTCCACTTCTTATACATATACATAGAAAAGTGCACCAAGCAGAAGCGGATCCGCCGTCTCTAAAGGGCCGATAACCGTTTCTTATATTTTTAAAAAAATCGCAATAAAGCCAGAAAAAGGTGGGAGTAATATTTGAAAAAACTTCACATGAGTCTAATTGCTGTCGCTGCAATCATGCTGTTGGGCTCACTACTATTCGGGTATCTTCATCTATATGTGAACCAAATCACTATTCCCAAAGGCGTACAATTGTCAGGTTGGCAAGTAGGTGGAATGAAAAGTGAGGACCTACTTAAGAAACTCAATACCCGATTAAAACAACTAGAGCAACTCCCTTTACGTATTCAAACGGGACATCAGAATATCCCAGACATAACACTGACCCTATCAGAAGCCGGAGTCCGTTATGAGGCAGATTCATTCCGAGAGGCCATTGCCCAGCTACAGGAAGGAAGTATGCTTACGCGTATCTCGTATCGTTGGAATTTCCAGTCTAACTGGTCGATTACAACACATGTAGATCCTGAGCTATTAAAATCAAAACTTAGTCCAGCTTGGGAAAAAAAGCACTTTGGCGTTACAGTAAACGCATCGCGTCGTATAACGAAGATGGATCAGGTTGTTTATACACCTGAAAAATCAGCAGCACGTCTGGATTGGAATACACTATTAAGCGAGTTAACCCTTATTCTTCCTAGAGATTTCACCATCGTTACGGACACAGCGATAACAGAGTCACCTCTCACCATCAAGCTACCGGTTACCATAAAGCGCCCTAACATCACGATGAATAGATTGAAGCAAGAAGGTATTGAGCGTAAGATTGCGGAATTCTCCACAACTCTCTTGTCTAGCAGCCCCGGAAGAATCTTCAATGTGAATTCAGCCGCACAAGCCGTAAATGGCATGATCATTAAACCAGGTGAAGACTTCGATTACAGTAAAGTGATCGAACAAGCGGAATCCAAGTATGGTTTTCAGGAAGCCCCCGTTATTATCAATGGCAAACTGGCCCCCGGCCTTGGTGGAGGTATCTGCCAAGTATCGAGCACGGTCTATAATGCTGCTGTCCGTACGGGTATGGAGATCATTGAACGCCGTAACCATTCTATTCCCGTCAGTTATTTACCCCTGGGCCAAGATGCGACATTTGCTAGTGGATCCATTAATTTCCGCTTCAAAAATAATACGGGTAAATATTTACTCATTCGCGCAGCCGTTGAGGACAGAACACTAACGGTCAAATTTTATGGAACGTTCCGAGAGGACACCCAATATACAATGGAGTCTGTCACGGTAGCGACCCTACCTGCCCCGAACAAATATGTGCAGAATGCTACTTTAGCTGTCGGGACTCAGGAAGTACTCCAAGATGGCAAGATAGGATATATTGTCGAGACTTTCCAAGTCAAAAAGGTCGATGGTGTCGTTATCGATAAGACTAGAATCTCCCGCGACACGTACCGACCACAGAGCCGGCTCATCGCAGTTCATCCTGAACCTAACAATAATGGTGTGGCTCCATCACCTCCAGTAAAATCCATTATCGAAGATGGCGTCAGCACCCCATAGAATGATAAGGAGCGGTACTCTATCATGATACCGTCCTGAAAGGTCTACGGTTATTGTCTGTCATTTAGATTTAATAGTAGCCGCGAGTTTAGACTCATCGACGGTTTCCGACTGAAATCAAACAGCGCGTCTCGATGAAGTATCGACACGCGCTGTTTGATCAGCCTTCTTCTAACTCTGTGGTGGAATCCACTTCTTAATCTTATACAGTCGCCATTTACCATCAAAGTCATGATAGAGTGTAGCCCAATCATTTCCCTGCTCGAACATGTCAGGGTACAATGTATTAATTGCACTCTTTGGTACGCTTGGCAGTGGCTTCGGAATTAGAATGTAATCAATATCCTTACCCGGAGGATCATTCAGAGCCGTCTCAAATTTATAATCACTAGTAATCACATACCTTTTCAAATTCTGACTACTCACCAGAAGGTTATAAGCAGAATAAGAGTCTGTCAGAATATTCGTATCATCGTCTAAATGGTTATCGATCCAAGCTCCTACTGATCTATCCAGTGCCTGCTCCTCGAAATGTTCATTCTCCGCCATATTAATAAAGTTGTTCTCGTCTGGCGCTATATTCGGATCTGTCATAGCATACGACAACAGTCCTGCTGTAATGAGCATACTCAATACGACTACAGCAAATGCCAGTTTCCTTCCCCGATCACGTACAAGGCTTAACTCGTACGGTAGCCATGCAACCGTAATGGGGAACACATACATGAAGTATCGGAACCATCCGAAAGATGACTCTCTCATCAATAGTAGAAATTGTAGTCCCGGTACTGAAATGAATATAAGCAGGAGTATGAGCGTACCTCCCTGAAGTAATCGCTTAGTGAACAGACGGATGAGCAATACGGCAAACAATGGCGCTGAGTACCATAGTGTCTTACCCGCAATAAATTTCAGAGCAAGCCATGGACTATTGAACAACTCGACAAAGCTCTGATCACTTTGCAATTGACCTGATTGAGCCACATTAGAATACTCTGAGTTCAGGAAGTAGAACGGGTTATCCATAATAATATAATTAAAGAAGATCCATAGAAGGCCTGAGAATACGGCAGGTATTAGCAATAATATCCACGTGGCTTCTACCTTATACGCTTTTTCCCTAAGTGTAGGACCCGGTGAATGATAATTTCGATGCATCCAGAACACAGCTATAACAACGCCTACCGCCAAAGCCACCCCCAGTGGAACAGCTTCATAACGAGTCCAGAAGGCCATAGCGAGGGCAAACGCCGAAAAGATCAGATTGCCCGTGCTCCGTGATTTCAGCCAGAAGCAAAATTCAATGATCGTGTACATCACGAAATAAATATAAGGCGCATCACTAAGTCCGTTAGCTCCAAACAAGAACACAAACGGATTCAAGCTATACAATAAAGCAATCGTCAGGCTCATACCCGCGCCAAGCCCCAACTTCCTACCCGAGCTATACAATAACACTGAAGTCAATGCAGCGAAGATGCTGCTCATGAGAACTGCCGCTAACCCATAAGTAGCTAGCGCAGGCATAATCGGATAAAATACCAGCAAGCCTAGCTCCATCAAACTGGGCAATGGATTCCATACGAAACCGATGGCTCCCAGATGTGGATCGCGACTGTACAATACATAGAACGCGTTAGCCACACGGCTGATTGCATCCGAGTGCATATATCCAATGACGTAACTGATATAGAATCCTAAAGCAAATTCTGCCCCAAACATAAGAATGAAAAGGAGTATCTTCCATTTTCGTTTCATCAAATTACAATTTCTCCTCCCCGCTTCTAGTCCTCATAGAACTAGTCTCTGGCGTAAATGTCCAGCGTCGATTCCATATATAATTGTGAATAGGAACCACTACGGTAGAAATTAACTGTCCAATGATGTACGAAATGGAAAGCCACTCTACCGTCACATACATTATCAGTGTGTTAATGAACATCCCCGCACAAGATACGATTACATACTTCATAAATTGTTTTGCATACCCACTCTGCTGATTCTCGAAGGTCCAAATCCTGTTCAAAAAATAAGAAATAATAAGTACCACGATAAAGCCAACAATGGAAGAAACAACGGGATTCATGTTCCAGAGCTCTACTAACATAATCAGAACTGCGAAATGGATACCCGTTCCTAATCCACCTACAATGGCATATTTAATGAGTGGAAGCCGAAGTAACGAACGAATGGTCATGCTTCAACTCCCTATCTACCTCAATCAGGTCGGGATGAAATTTCTTGTCCGCAATCAAGTAACGAGGTCTAGCCTTCACCTCATGATAAATAGCTGCGATGTATTCGCCCACAATGCCAATAGATATCATCAGAATACTTCCGATAATGAGCAAGAGCAGAATAACCGTCGTGAACCCTGTAACGGCAGTTCCTTGAAACTTATGTACCAAGGTGTTAATCCCAAGCACGAATGACACGATTAAGAATCCAAAACCAATCAGACTAACCATCCGTAGTGGAATGGTGGAGAAGGAAATGATGGCTTCCGCGCCAAGCCGCATGAGACCAAATACGCCCCAGCGACTCACTCCAGCTTCACGATCAGCCACACGGAAAGGAAGCTCTATTTTACGGAAACCAAGCCAAGCGGTCATACCTCGAAAAAACGGAATCCGTTCAGGCATATTCATCCATGCCTCTAGCACCTTTTTGTCCAATAGTTTAAAATCTGATGCACCCTTCAGATCATACCCTGTCAACTTATCGAGCGTGGAGTAAAAAACAGAAGCTCCTATTTTTTTGCCCAGTGGCTCTTTACCACGATTCTCCTTCACACATTCAACGATGTCGTATCCTTCTTCTTGCCACAGTCGAATCATTTCGGGAATAAGCGCTGGAGGGTGCTGCAAGTCACCATCCATGACAATGACAGCATCTCCAGAGGCATTCTCAAGTCCAGCGCATACCGCAAGCTCTTTACCGAAATTACGGCTTAGACGTAACGCAATAACCCCTGGGATCTCTGAGGCTGCTCTCTCTAACTGTTGCCAGGTATCATCCTTTGATCCGTCATCAACACCAATAAGCTCGTAATAGGGTGTTATGCTGGATAGAGTCTCTACAATCACACGTAGTGATTTCACAAGATGAGAACCTTCGTTATACATCGGAACTATAACAGAGAGAAGGGGCTTCTTAATGTCCATCATCATTCTCCTTTTATTTTCTTACGAACAACAAGCTACCAGCCTACCTACTCTGAACTTAAACGTAATTACAACTTCTCTCGCAGTTCCGGCTCTTCATGCATATCAGCAAGACCATGAACTGTTTTCTCCCAATAAAAAGGCTTCGTAACCAGTTGCCAAGCTGCTTTTATAGCCGCAATACTCATGAGCACCCAATAAAGTGGCGTAGATAAGCCGTATTTGACCAAAGAGAACGAGAATCGCTTCTCCCCCTTCTCTTCCAAATCATTGATAACCCAATATACGCCGGCTACGTTACTGAATATAAACAGGAAGTTTGCAATATAGAATTCCGCACCAGCCAGGTAATATAGAAATCCTGGAAATAACTTTGGTATAAATTCAGCTTCCCAACCAAACCACAGCACGATCATTAACCAGAAAAGTGGATTGAGTAGGGGAAGTAACGGTGTCGCGAGGATCATCACCTGAAATCCAAGGAATCCCTTCCATCCAATTTCCTTAATAAGCTTGAAGGGATTACGCATATGAACAAGCCATGTCTGCATGTACCCTTTGATCCAGCGGGAACGCTGGCGAATCCAGTTACCAACTTGGCTGTTTGCCTCTTCCCACGTCCGTGAATCAATAATTGCGGTTTTATAACCTGATTTGTATAACCGAATGCCCAAGTCGGCATCCTCTGTAACGTTGTAAGGGTCCCATGCATTGATATCTTTCAATACAGATACTTTAAAATGGTTAGACGTTCCACCAAGCGGAACGGGCATATCGAGCTTCATAATCCCTGGAAGCAGCAGCTCGAACCACATGCTATATTCCTGTGTGAACCAACGCGTCAACAAATTCTGCGAACTGTTGAAGTAATTCAGTTTGGCTTGAATACACACATATTCTTTCGGAAGGGAGTTGAACGCGGCCATTACTTTTTTCAACTGATCTGCATCGGGTTGATCCTCTGCGTCGTAAATGACCGCATATTCTCCCCTAGCACGAATGAGACCGTAATTACATGCTTTAGGTTTCGTCTTTGGCAGACTATCAGGAACAACTAACGTTGTGTAATAAGCAGGAAGATTCATTGAACTTAGCAGTTCTTTTGTCTCCATATCATCCTCTTCGATCAGCAATCTTACATCTAACTTCGATTTAGGATAATCAAGTTGCTCTAAATTCCGAATCAAATGAGGAACAACGCCTGCCTCTTTATACATGGGAACTAATATCGTATAGATCGGAAGGCTCTTCTCATCCAAGGCTGCAATTTCTTCTGGCGTAAAGCGAATTTGTGAATCCGAACGTGAACCCAAATAAATAATCCAGAACTTAAACATCGTCATAATGAAATAAAACAATTGCACCAATAAATTAACGACCAGTATCGTACTCCATACATTCCAGATTAAGCCGACTATAATAGATAAACCCATAATAGCAAACATCATAATCTGAGCGAATGTAAACGTAGTACTAGCCGAGTTCTGCGGCTGCTGTTCCTTCAGCTTGGAGGTACTATGCTTCAGCATCTCATCTCCATAAATACTAGAGAACAATTGCTCCAGCTCTTCTTTAGTCGCCAAGACTTGTTCAAAAGGCATGCCGAGCATTGCCTCAAGTTCGGCGTAACGACTCTCGGGTAGCGGATTTCCTACGGCCACAAGATAACGATTAAGATACTGGTGAACGACAATGACACCATTGTCTTGTGCCCACTGCTCTGGTAATTTGAATGGAACATTGAGATCAATCTCTTCACCGATCCGCCCAATCTGATTCTGAGTTGCAACTGCACGGTATAGTTCCTCTGGTTCAAGCATTTGTAATGATAAAAGAATATCCCCTAGCATCCCACCACTTTTGGCTTGGAAAGAAAGTGCACGATCTAGTTGCTCCTGTGTAATGTACTCTGAGCGAACAAGCATCTCGCCAAGTCTTTCCTTGGGACGAGCCTCTGCCATCACTTGATCCATCTGCTCAGCAGTTACAAATCCCATGTCCACCAAAATATCACCGAGCCGACCACCATATTGCGTCTGACTTAAGATGACATGCTCAAGTTGCGCAGCCGTGATGATTCCCCGGCTAACGAGCATTTCCCCCATCCTACCTTTACCACCAGTAGGTGTAGCTCTCTTTAATTCATCATCCTTCTCAATTTGGTTAATACGGACAGTCGTTTCTTGAAGACGGCGATTCAAGCCTGCGATTTCGAAATCTAACTTATGAATACCTGATGTATGCTCCTGTCGCTGATCATCGAGCTTCTGCTGAAGTTGCTCAAGTTCCATACGTTCTTTAAGAATCAACTTCTTGGTTTGGCCGAAGGCTAATCCTCGTACTTGCCATCGAAATCTGTCTCTCATTGAGGAGTCACCCCTTCAATTATGCTTCTTTCCTCAGCCTGTGACTTTTCTAGCAAGGAACGTAGCTCCTCAATTTCTTGTGTTTTACTTGTAGACTCCGTGAGATAAGCTTCCCTTTCTTCGATTAGAAGATTTTCCACTTCCCGACGTGCCTCTGTAAGTGATTTGATCATTTCTTCTACATCATCAGCGTTATAGCCTAACAAGGCCGTTCCCTTACCTAGCATTCCTCTTGTTCTCATAAGAGCTCCTTATCATCCATCAATTCACCGTTATCTAACGTAGCTATTTCAATGAGTAGACATTCAGCCGATGCAGTGAACCGACCTGCCTCTTGCAGTACAAAAGATTGTCCTTCAACACATTGAAATTCATCCTGCCTTAGATCTGTAGGCACGAAGTTCCCTGAGCCCGTCAATAGCGTCCATACCGTCTTTATTGCCTTCGAATGTGTAGTCAATTTCCCTGCAGAAGGGATATGAATACGACTCGTCTCTATCGTTATTCCATGATCGACTATTGCCTGCCTATCCAGTAAAGAACACCTTCCTCCTGTACGCATTTCAACCGAAGGTGATATTTCAGACAGCTGATGAAGAACTTGCTTAATATCCGAAGAACTCCCCTTACTACTGATCAGAATACCTTCCTGTCCTGCAATAATGAACGCATTAGGTATATCTGAGACAACCATAGGAATAGATAATTCATTAATGACATGAGTACCGTTACAATCTCCATTCAACAAACCATAACCATACAAAGGCTCTTTCATACTTGTAAATACGCCATCCCATGTCCCCATGTCCGTCCAGTGGCCTTCGTAGGGAAGACATACCCCAGAACCTTCACGTTCTGATACTTCATAATCAAAACTTCTTGCTGGTAATTCATCATACGTTTCATTCAGACTTGCATAATCTTGTGGATAGCCACGAGCCTGCAGCAGATCAAGCAAATATCCAACGGTAAACGCAAATACACCACAGTTCCATAATGCCCCTTGTTCAATGAGAGCTTGTGCCGTTTGTTCATCTGGCTTTTCTTGAAACTTGTGAATGGGTAACAGCTTGTCTACTTCAAAAACAGCTTCAGGTACGATATATCCATATTTAACCGAGGCTGATAAAGGTTTAACACCAATCAATCCCAGCTTAGCCTCATTCGAGTCAGATATGCCTTGAGCAAGCATCGGAAGAAAACGATAGAATGAGCTATTCGCATGACCATCCACGGGCATCACGACCATGACCTCTTCTCTTGCAGCTCCAAGCTCATCATGGAGATAGGTGGCTGCAAGGGCTACCGCTGGAAACGTATCTCGTTGCCGTGGCTCCACTAAACTCTGTACGCTATCACCTAGATGCTCATGAACCTGCTGGATATGCTTGTCCGAAGCTACAATCAATGTACGATCACTACAGCCTATGGCCTCTAGTTCATCCATCGTATTCTGAATCATGGATAACTTACGCCCTGTTTGATCATGCATCACCCGAAGGAATGGCTTGGATCTCCCCTCATTTGATAAAGGCCATAGTCTCTTGCCGGCACCTCCAGATAATAGGACTATTCTCATATCACACCTCCGAGTAGTAGAAGAACGAACCCTCAACTTCTTAATTTTCTTTAGAATCTATAGAACTGGAGGGGAGAGTAAACTTTAGTTCATTTTATCTACATGTAGTTAATGAATTCCTATAACAACGAGAAATATCATTAATATATTCTATATATGGTGCTATATTACCATATAATCAACTGTATTAATATGGTATATAAAGAATTTTTATTACTTTTATCACAACTTTATAACTATAACCTATATATTCCTACAATAAGTATAGGTATTGATTACCACAACAAATTAAATTTCATAACAAAAAGCGATCACTATACATCAGTAATCGCTTTGTTTACCCCAGCATTTCTTTGGAGCGGTAATACCGTCTCTTTTGATATAACGGATTGTTTATTCTAAATAGTAATATGCTGTGAAAGATACGTTCGCCATAAAAATGCTACCCGGATCGCGTTGCTCATATGGCTGACTGAAGCTGAAGGAGTCGATGGAAACCAATCGTGGAAGTTGTTGCAATTGCTTCATCCATTGGCGTATCTCCGTATAGCCGCCTTCCAACTTTGCAGACATCTTGACTTCCTTAATATTTGAGAATATAGCTTCCCCTCTACCACTAGACCGATCGTTTTCATTCATCTCAGAAAGTGTGAAACCAACATCACGAAGGTGTGCATAGGAAGATTCTCCAATACTTTTCAAGTCGAGAACGAGTTGGTCCGTATGATCTCCCTCCGGTAATGAATCTGAGACAGCCTCTTGGAGAGCCTCATCACTGTCTTCATCACTCTTAATCTTGTCTACCTTTCCTTGAATCAACTCATTCAGTCTGGTAATGCGGGTGATTTCTGCTTCCTGATCTTTGACTTTCTCGCTAGAAGGCTGTAGTCCCATCATATAGAACGCAAATAGTAGGAGAAATAGACTAACCACTCCCAGAATAATCACCGAACGATAATTATTTATTCGTTCCATCAATGACATCTTCTCCCTCCTGCCCCGCCTGTGCAATGGGTGCTACCTTTGGCTGGTTCATATCTACGCGGAATATAGCAGAGTACATGCGAATAGATGTTGCTTCACTACTTTCTAACGTTTGAGCATCGGAACGCGGAGTCGTCGACTCAAGTGTTAGCTTCTCAAGCATACTGGATATGGAAAAAGACATCTTACGCAACTTCACCAAATATGCGGCAGCATCATCCATATTCACAAAGTTAATAGTCAAAGCAATCTCAGAATGATGAGTGTAACTTATATCTCGGATCACTCCACCTTCAGGAAGTTGTCCATCTAACTCATCCAAGACATCCACCGCATCTATCCTGTATTTCATTAATTCGTCAATCACAGTCTTTGTATTCTTTCCTTGAGTACCATTGGCTTGTAAAGCTGTTAGCTCCTGCTCCAACATCGTACTCTGATTGTTCAATGCCTCAATCCGCACCGTCTGTCTACTAATTTGTCCATGATTCCCTGCATATGTTATGCCAATTCCGATGAATCCCACTACCCAGATTAGCGATAGCCCCATCGCTACATACGGAAAGACCTGCGCTTCTCGATCTTCTCTTGGGAGAAGATCAATTGCAAAACTACCATTTTTCTTCAAGGCCGTTCCGATAGCATTACGGTAATCATTCATATCAGGGTCATACTTCATAGCAACAGTATTATCAAATGATATGGCTCGAACGTTCTGCTCTATCATGATAGGAGTCAGTTCATCAAGAAGCTGCATTCGGCTCTCTGTCGGGCCGGTTATGATCATATCAGTAATGCGAGTCGAACCATCGTGAAGACTATATTGATAAAAGTTCAACATTCTAGATATTTCTGCGGTGATTTCTACAATCTGTTCCGGAGATAAGAAATCCTCTGTTCCTACATCATAATCTGACGACGATTCATCTATTTGGGTTAGTTTAATGGGATCTTCCTGATGCAAATCGTATAAGTTAATCGTACGCATGAACACTGGATGTCCGCTACGGAACATATAAACATCTAACAACGACTGCTCTAGATGAATCAGCATCGTCTCCTCGAAAATCTCCTCATATGTAACCGCGAGCGTTCGAGCTATTGCCGTCGCTGATAATTCAACGCTCGACACCTTCATTCCCGCATATTCTAGCACTGCAACATAATCTTCAATTAATTTATGAGGGGCCGCAAAAACGAGCAAATGCGTGTTCTCCTCATCCAACTCCGTAGTTACATAATCATAGACTGGATTATCAAATGGTAAGTGAAGACCTGTCTCTACCTCTAGCTTAACGAGTTCCTTTACCTGCTTGGGATTGGTGCTTGGAATACTCATTCTTCGAATAATTATTTGAGAAGGTGGGATCGACAAGGAAATCTTTCCCCCCTTGAGATTTTCCCGCTTGACCCATAACTTCAGTAGATCCTGCAATGCTTGTCCGTCGGCGATCTGATTCTCAATGATCATGCCAGGAACGAGGGGAAGATAACATTTTTTATCGATTTCCCACGTTTTTTTCTTATTTAATCTAACGTAACGGATCCCGGTCTGCTCAATGGCAATTCCGACCCACTGCTTCCCTATTCCAAACATATGCTAGCTGTCTCCTCCTAACTGATGAGCGAGAGATACCCGCCTATAATCTCCGAACCGTATCCGTACGCGATGAGCGTTCCAATGGCGAGCCATGGACCGAATGGTACGGGTTGTTTACGTTTGATGAGTCCTAGTAGCATAAGTATTCCATAGACGAGAGTCCCTATCGCGGCGGATAGCAGGAAAGCAAGTATCACGTTAGGAAAGCCAATCGCCCATCCGCACAGGACGAATAACTTCGCATCCCCCATTCCCATCCCTCCAGCTAGCGCTAGCAAGAAAATTATACTCCCGCCAACTACAGCACCTATGACATAGCTCCAGATAGCTCCTTCTGCAAAAAAAAGTCTGAGCAGGACCAATACAGGAAGGAAGAACAGTAGAACCTTGTTAGGAATCAGCATATATTTCAGATCAGATACGCTGACAATCACACATAAGCTGACCAGTACCCAGCCAACCAAACTCTCTCCTGTCAATCCCGTTCGCAGATAGACCCATAAGAATAGCAGACCTGTTGCTCCCTCTCCAAGTGCATATAGTCCAGACACTGGATTCTGACAGTAACGGCATTTGCCCCAGCTTAGTAGCCAGCTCAATACAGGCATAAGATCGCGTCCCTTAAGGCGTGTCTGACATTCAGGACAGCGAGACGGTGGTGAGATGATCGACTCTCCTGCGGGAATTCTTAGCGCAACCACATTAAAGAACGAACCTAAGATTAGACCGAGCAAAGTGATGTAGACAAAGATGAAGATAAACATTTTTTGATACCCTCCCAAACCCTCCCTAGTAAGGAGGGCCCCAGAGGGCAGAGCCCTCTGGACACCCGAAATTTGTCGTCATTGTTTGTTTATTTCTTGCTAAGTTTATTGTGACTAATGGGGCCGCCTTGGGCTTTACTGGTATTGCCGATTATATTCGGCAATACTTTAAGCCCAAAACTGTAGATTGCGTGCGAGCGTTTCCTAGGAACCACTCGTAGTATGCAGGAACAGCATAGCAGGTGAATTCGAAACAGGAACCAGAAATGGTGTCCGGTTCCTGTAATAGACGTAAATTTGCCAATAGGAATCACTATACAATCAAATACAAATTTATTGCTTAATGATTTCCTACTACTTCTTCGTTAGTTCAGATTTGAGAATTTCTGTTGATGAATATACTCCATCAGCGGCTCCAGCCGGTTTTGGATCACTAAAAGTGACATTAGCCAAATTACCTGTTTCATCAAAGGCCACCGTTGCACTATTGATTGGTGTTTTCGTACTCGGAAGCATGATACCTGCTTCAATATAATTTTTTAATTTCAGTTCCGTAAGAGTAACAGTTGCATTTTTAAAATCGCCATTCTTCTCCCCAATAATATACATCCGAGAAGCATCATAGATCTGTCTTGCCGTTGCCAAATCGGAATCATTCTTAGAATTGCTAATAATACCGCCGATCATAGGAATCGCTATAACGGCTATAATACCTAAGATTACGATAACGGCTAGTAACTCGATCAATGTGAACCCTTTCTCTTCCTTCTTCACGCGTTTTAGTAGTTGTGCCAACATCTAAATTCCCCCTTGATAAATAATAGATTCATTTACTTGCATACTACATGTCCATATCCAGTGAAGTGATTCTCGTAGAAATAATGATAATAGCTCGAACCCTCAGCTATCCATACAACTCATCAGTCCCTACGCATTCCCCCTCTCACAATATATGTAAAGGAACCCGAAGGCTCACAAGTTACCGTAAAGGCTAAACATAGGGAGCATAATTGCAGCTACGATAATTCCTACTACTCCTGCGAGAAATACGATTAATAGTGGCTCAAGTAGAGACTTCAATCGATCTACCGTATTCTCCACGTCCATCTCGTAGAAATCAGCTACCTTCGCCAACATTTGATCCAGTGAGCCTGTCTCTTCTCCAATGGCAATCATCTGCGTAACAAGCGGGGGGAATACCCATGCCTGCTTTAGTGGTTCGGAAAGCGGCTTTCCCTGTCGAAGGGAATCAGCCGCCTTATGGATTGCATCCCCAACGACCTTGTTACCAGCCACATCCTCTACAATGGCAAGCGACTGTAACACCGGAACCGAACTGGCATATAGGGAGGAGAAAGTCCGGGCAAACTGAGCAATAGAGCTTTTCTGATTCAACTTGCCGAACACGGGCATTTTCAGCTTGGAATAATCTATTGCATAGGCTCCTTTATCCGTACGCTTATAAATTTGATAGGAGAGCAACAACACAATAACGGCTAATAACCAAATATACCACTGCCCCTGAATACTTTTGCTCAAGGAAAGTACCAACTTCGTAATGGCCGGCAACTCGGCATCCATTGATTCAAACATTTGCACGAACTGTGGCACGATAGCCCACAATAGATACACAACAGCCGCAATCGCTAGTAGCCCCACTGTAACAGGGTACATTAGCGCTGACTTTACCTTCTCACGAGTGTTATGCCGCTTCTCGAAAAAGGTAGCGAGCCGTTCGAGCGTTCCCTCTAAATCTCCCGACTCTTCTCCGGCACGAATCATGCTGATGAAAAGTGGGGGGAATATCTTATTGTGATCCTGAACTGCCTGTGAGAATGCAATTCCCCGTAACAAGCTAGAATACACACCATGTAACGCTTTCTTAAGCGGCTTGCTCTCGGTCTGTTCCGCAAGGATGCGTGTGGCATCCACTAGGGTAACACCGGCTCGAATCAGCGTAGCAAACTGTCTGCAATAAATAATGAAATGGATCATCTTGACAGGATTTCCTATGTAAATGTCTTTGCTAAATACGGTACTCTTTCGTTCAATTAGCGAAAACACCGTTAGCCCACGTTTACGGAGTTCCTCCATTGCGGTTGACTTGTCCTGAGCGGTTAGCTTACCTTTGAGTTGTTTGCCAGCGCTTGTTCTCACCTGATATTCGAATTGTGGCATCAGTTCTTCGCTCCTATCATGTAAGACTTCGCAGAAGCTGGATCAATTGCACCAGACTTTAACAAATCACGAAGGCTTGCCTCCAGCGAGTGCATCCCGAACTCTCGTCCAGTCTGTATCATACTCTCTAGCTGATATGTCTTCTCGGACCGGATCAAGTTAGCGATCGCTGGCGTGTTGATCAGAATTTCAGTAGCACATATCCGTCCCTTACCTCCGGCACGTAGAAAGAGTCGCTGCGAGATAACTGCGGCCAAGACTGCCGCAAGTTGCGTCCGTATTTGTTGTTGCTGTGGGCCAGGAAAAACATCGATAATCCGGTCTACCGTTTGGGGTGCATTTGTTGTATGTAACGTCGCCAATACGAGATGTCCAGTCTCTGCAGCAGTCACTGCAGCGCTAATCGTCTCTGGATCACGCATTTCACCCACAAGAATCACATCAGGGTCCTGACGTAATGCTGCCCTAAGGCCTCTAGAGAAACTCTTCGTATCACTACCTATTTCCCGTTGCTGAAGCAATGACGATCCGTTAGGATGGAGAAATTCAATTGGATCCTCCAGTGTGACGATATGTTTGAACTGTGTCCGATTGATGTGATCAATCATTGCCGCAAGTGTGGATGATTTGCCACTTCCCGTTGGTCCAGTCACAAGAATGAGTCCCTGTGGTTTCTGTACCAGCTGCATCAGTATGGCTGGCAACCCAAGTTGTTCAATTGTCGGAATGACTGACGGGATGGCCCGTGCGGCAATGCTTATCTCCCCCCGCTGTCGAAACACGTTAACCCGGAAGCGAGCGCATCCCTCAACCTCATAAGAAAAATCCAGTTCACCCATGGTACGAAAATGTTCTGTTCGTTCTGGCCCTAGAAGTAATTCGGATATTGATAGGGTATCTTCTCCATTAATCGAGCTACATTCCATCTTACGAAGCATGCCATCCACGCGGATTTGCGGTGGTGAACCAACGGAAATATGTAAGTCGGAAGCACCGAATTCAACTGATTTACGAAGCAGGTCTATGATATTTATTTCATTCTCCTGCATCGGCATCTTCCTCCTCTCCTAGTGTGCAACAGTCTCACGCAACACCTCTTGAATCGTTGTAAACCCCTGTCCAACTTTACTTAATCCATCGGATAGTAAATCAATCATCCCTTGACTCTTTGCAACCTCACGAAGCTCTCCCATCGGTGCTGATTCTGTAATAACTCGACGCATGGCATCATCAATTATGAGCACCTCATGAATAGCAATCCTGCCTCTATAGCCCGTATGATTACAGTTACCACAGCCTTTTCCCCGATAAAGGATGTCCACTTGGATACTATGATTACGAAGCATGATGACCTCCTGTTCAGTCGGCGTATATGGCGTGCTACAATCTTGGCATATTCGGCGTACAAGTCGTTGCGCCACAACCCCAATCAATGACGAGGCCGTAAGATATGGCTCAATTCCCATATCCTGCAGACGCATCACGGTGCTGATTGCATCGTTTGTATGAAGCGTAGATAGCACTAAATGTCCCGTGAGGGACGCACGTACTGCAATGGCGGCTGTCTCCGTATCCCGAATTTCTCCTACCATCACAATATTAGGATCCTGACGCAGAATCGATCGGAGTCCCGCAGCAAAGGTAAGACCAATCCCCGGGTTAATATGTACCTGATTAATGCCTTCCAATTGATATTCAACCGGGTCCTCAACGGTAATAATATTGGTGCTCTCCTGATTCAAATGGTTCAGTGCGGAATACAGAGTTGTTGTCTTTCCGCTTCCTGTCGGCCCCGTGATGAGAAGAATGCCGTATGGACGCTCAATCATCTCTTTAAAAAGAGACATACTTCGCTCGTTAAATCCTAGATTATCAATGGACTTCACGCCTGTACTCAGATCAAGTAACCTGAGCACAATCTTCTCCCCGTGAATGGTTGGAAGTGAGGAGACTCGTATATCGACAATTTTGTGGTCGAACTCCATCTTAATCCTCCCATCCTGAGGCAAACGCCTCTCAGCAATGTTCAGTTGGGACATGATCTTTAGCCTTGCTATAATAAAACCCTGCATTTGCTTCGGAATAAGGCGTTCCGTACGTAGAGAACCATCAATCCGATAACGGATCGCGAGATTATTCTCTCCGGGGTCCACATGAATATCGGATGCCTTGAGTTGAACAGCCTGTTGAATCATCTGGTTAACAAGTCGCACAATCGGAGAATCCTCATCCGTGATCTCCGTCTCTTCGATTTCCTCCTGACTCGGCAACTCCACCATCATCTGACTCATAGAATCACGTAAGCCGTAATGCTTCGCAATTGCCCGTTGGAGTTCATCTCTTGTAGAGATAGCTGGTTCTATACGGAAGCCAGTAGTCATCCGTAATTCCTCAATGGCAAAATAATCAAGAGGATCTGCCATTGCGACCATCAGCTTGCCGCCTTCTTTCATAAACGGCAGTACCTGATAACGCTTAGCCATACTTTCTGGAATAATCTGAGTAATTGCCGGGTCAATCTGGTACTTAAATAGGCTCACATGTGGAATACCTAACTGGAATTCTAGTACCTCAATGAGCTGCTGTTCCGTGATATATCCCTGAGAGATTAGTAGATCGCCCAACCTGCGCTTACTCCTACGCTGCTCTATAAGCGCATCCTCCAGCTGTTCCTGAGAGATAATCCCGTTCTCTACTAACAAGTCTCCTAATCTCTTCTTCACGATAGCCAAAACTAATCATCTCCTAGCAAGTAATATATTTAACTTTTCCAGGGTTGACTTTCGCCGAATCTTAGATAGATTCGCAATCTCTTTCATGTCAAAATTTGTTGTTTTGTGTATTAAATTGATGTTTTTTGAGAAGTTTTAAGCGAGTAGGTCGAAAGTCTTCTTTTTTGGGTATTTTTTCACATATTTTGATTGCCTACCAGAGAACTATATTCTACAATGATTTATAGCATACCATACAAAATTTTACAACGTTTTCTATGTAAATATAGTAGTCTTACATATTTTTACCTTTATTTATCATCACTATTGGGAGGTATTATGAATGAAGTTAAACAAATTTACATTTCCACTTACGATTGTAGGGGCTATCATACTAGCTGTTTCACTCTATCTATTTAACGTTAACGCCGACCAAGGGCCGATCTATCAGATCAGAATATTAGAAATTAGTGATGACGGTTCCGATGGTAGTTCATATGCCCTACATTCCGCGCTTGCACAGCAAGAAAATATCACAGTTGACACCATACCGATGAAGCAGTTTGTGGCACAACATGATAACCTCAATGGTAAATACGATGCCATCTATATCGGCAAGGGTACGTACAGTACATTGTTAATGAATGATATTACTCATCTGAAAGCAGACGAAATAATCAAAGAATATATAAATAAGGGACTGCCTGTAATCCTACATAAGGATGTAATGACTCAAGTGGCGAACAAAAACCAGCCTCTGAAGAATCAGAGAGTGTTGTATGACTCTTTTTATAAATACTCCACTTCCGCTGATCGCAAAGCTAATGTCCTTTTTGTTGATGATACTGAATTAGGCACCCTAATTTCCCAAATGAAAAGCAGCCATTCTAACATTCTTGAAATGCTACAACAACGGCCAAGAATAGCCATGGATTCTGGGAATACGCTCATCGATTATTCTAAGAACACAGGTCACAGCTATAAGGTAGGGGACAAGCTCCTTTTCCCTTTTCAGACTCATCATATTCAGAGTATTGATAACAATCGTATTCGAGCCAGTCTCTACATGTCGATGGATCAGTTGCAGAATCCAACAGAAAATAACCTTGTGGCCGCCACAAATATAACTGGACCTACCCATGAAATCAGTTACACACTACCTAAAGCTTATTCAGGGTTGCTCTATTGGAGATTAGAAGTATCTGATCAACAAACCGGTCTGAAAGACTATGTTACAGGAACCATCCGTTTCAAAGATGAAAAAACAGTTGTTCGAGTGCTTCAGATCTTGCCTACAGATGACGTCAATAGCAACTTGACACCAATCTTAGAACCGAATCTTCTGGAATCAGACAGCTACAAACTTAATATAAAAGCCGTTTCGTTCGATGATTTCAATACTACTTATGCTAAACAATTGAATGGTAACTACGACATGCTAGTCTTTGGATTCCGGGATGAGGACAACGAATACGGCACTTTGAGTCAACCAGCGGCCACAGAGGTTCAACAATTCATTGCCACAGGTCAAAGTGTCATGTTTGCGAATGATACTCTATATTCAGAACCCAATAATTCTAGTAATACAACATCACTAATTAACGAGGGATTGTTGACTCCATATCCCTTCTACCTAAGCAATGATCCAACAACTAAAGCGTATTCCAAGGGCAATGTTACCTACTCAAGTACAGGAGATCCCAACACTAATCTTTCAGCGTGGGAGAAACGATTGTTCATCAATACGATATATCATACGTTCATGAGTGCGAATCACGCTCCAGAAATTACTGTGAATGCACCGACAAACAATAGCATTAAGCCATCCTATTTAAAGAATCTACTATTAAGCTATACGGTCAATGATTGGGATTTAAAGGATCGTACTTTATATACGAGTGTCAAATTTAAACATAACGGTACTTATCTTGCTATGGGATACGAGAATAAATCCACTCAAGCGGGAGACACGATCTCGCAAAGTTTTGTTAATCCTTTACCCAATGGAGGAGACCTGCAAATTGAGATTAGCGTCAAAGACAAGGAAGGTGCAATGGCGACTAAAATTATAAATCTTACCATCAAGAAAGCCACTGCCAATCTAGAGACAAATCGTACACTTTCCACCAATGTTGTAGATAGCAAGATAGAACGAGGCGAAGACGTCACCATTTCTTATTCCATTAAGCCAAAGGATATTCCGGTGTCATCAGATAATAAAGATGAACATGCTGTAGATCAATTTGTTATTTCAGAGCTGAAATACGCGGAGAAGTTCCCAGCGAACTTAAAGGTATCCGTATCAGGCGCAGATACAACCTCATCTGGAGTTCCCTATTCTGGAATAACTGTGAAAAAGACGTTTAAAAATATCACCTATCGTTTGTCCGAAGTAAATGGTATTAAATCATATATCCCCGATGGCGATCAGTCCGTGAATTTTGATATCAAGGTCAGTCCGACCGTAAAAGGCGTATATCATTTAACAGACTCCCTTCTTGAATATTGGGATATCCATTCAATACCGAAAGAACTCCCTCTGGGGATAGCCAACAATTATAGTGCATTTATGCTTGGAGATATTACTGTCCGTCATAGCGGTTTTAATATGGAGGGACGTATGGCTTCCTCAGGTAACATTCTATTGAGTTCAGGCTTCGGTATAGGTACGGAAATCCCGCTAGTAGACGGTGTACTAGACGATGTACTCATTGCAAACGGTGATTTGATAATTGAAAATGGAGGACAGGTCAAGGGTAATGCTGTATATGGTGACCGTTTTGAAAGTAGGGTATTTGGTACGATACAGGGCACGGTGCGAAAGGAAAAACCAATTGATTTCACCACTTCTCGTAATCAATTAGTTACCCTGTCGTCTTCATTAGATAAATTGACAGTAAATGGTACCATTACTGTCAACAAGTATAATAAGAATGAGATTTTCCTTGACGGAACTAACCAAAGTCTTAATATTTTCAACATCTCCGGTACTGATTTGAATGATGCATCAGGTTTACACGTTAATGCCCCTAAAGAATCAACGGTGATTATTAACGTTACTGGTCCGAAATTAACTCTAGCGAATTTCACTATTACTTTAACAGGTGGAATCCAGAGTAATCATATTCTTTATAACTTTTACGAAGCTAAAACTCTTGATATATTGGGTGCCACAGTAGAAGGCTCTATTCTTGCTCCAAATACAACCATTACGTTAAACGGTGGTAATATTGTCGGCAACTGTATAGGTTTATCCTTCTCGTCCAATACAGCGGGGTTCGGATTTCTTAACGTTCCTTTTACCGGAACGCTACCTTCACCTATTCCAACTACCCCAAATCCTCCTGGCGAGCTAACAAAGGTTGTATTTCCAGACGTTGGGTTTGAAGCTATTGTTAAGGTAAGTAAATTGACTCTAGAGGGCGCATCCATTCTAGTCGGAGAAGACCTCTCTCTTATTCCTATAATTGAGCCATGGGACGCAAATAATCAGATTCTGAAGTGGACCTCCGATATGCCCGAATTCGTAACGGTTAACAATACAGGAGAAATAACCGGCATCAAACCTACACCTATAGGTAATCCAGCTCATATCAAAATAATCTCCACCGATGGCAGTAATAAATCAGCATCAGCAGCGGTAACGGTTATCAGTCCTAATCTTTCAATTCTAGGACCCATCCAAGCATCAGTCAAAGAACAGGTTAACCTAACAGCATCCTATACTACATTAAGAGAGAATATTACCAGCGTAGTCTGGAAGATTAAAGACGCCAATCCCTATGCAACCATTACTCCGGTCAGCAACGATAGGTGGAATGCGTCATTTCAAGCGAATAAAACGGGTACGTATACCATTGTTGTAACTATCATTAGCGATAAACATCCGAACGGCATTACCGCAGAGCACCAGATTGAGGTTAAACTTGAGGGATTATCCATTATAGGCGAACCAACTATGAATCTTGGTAGTAAAATCAAGCTGGATGCGATCCTAGCCCCTAAGGACGCCAACGATGAAGATTTCTCTTGGACAATTGAAGGTGATGGATCCACTTATGCTGAGCTCATTGCGACTGAGACTGGAAAATCCGTTGAACTGAAGGGTAAAAGGGAAGTGAATAAAATTACGGTCACCGTGACTGCAGGCGGGTTAAGTGCTTCCCACGATGTAAAGATTAGTTCTACATTAAATGGATTCCAATTCTCCAACAATGAGACAACGATCTGGATCGGTCAGTCAATCAATCTAAATGACTTGTTGTGGCCCATTCCCCGTTCGTATCCCTTAGATCAGATTAGGAATCAACTTCAGTGGAGCTTCGATCGTCATGCAGGCGAGAGCTCAGGAACTGAAACTTCTCCTATCTTATCTCTCGATAGTAACGGAACAGTCACGGGTCTGAAAAAAGGCTATGATTACATTAAAGTTACTTATTCAAAGAGCCCAACAGACACGTCAGTCACTGCAACCATGAAGATCATTGTTGTAAGTCAAGCTATCAGTGATGATAAATATTAACAGCACGAAGCTCTACTAACATAATAGCCTTATCTTATCCAATTGGTTGCGGCAATAGGTAATGGCTACTCGTATTTCACACTTATTCTCAGTTCTGTTCTCGTCATGATTAAACAACCTCCAGATCGTACCTTAATAGGCGATCTGGAGGTTGTTTTGTTTTATTACGACATCACTATGATTTTTTTACATTTTATTTATGATCGCTTGGAGTAACCAACTGAATAGGGCCTACACGAACATTAACCTGTTGCACCCTTGGAAGCCCAGCCATTTGATGTTTATATATATCTGGATTGTAGATAACTTCAAACCGAGTCATCTGACCCAATCCCTCCTGTGGTTCGATATCAAGCTCCATCTGGCCCCCTTTCACCTTTCCTAGAACGGCATTGATAGTCATCTCATCCTTAGAGAAAAATCCTCCATGCAGCCGGAATATGGACCCTACCCCATAGAGCTCAGCTGATCCGTCCGTATAGAAAAAACCATTCAATTCCGTAGGTATGTCTGAGAACTTGTCGTACCTATTAATGAGGATAGAGCCTTTAGAAATGAGCACAAGCTCTTTTCCACCTAACCCGCTGATCATAGCATCTTCCACCTCTGTCTCCCCGAGCACAAACATCGTTGAATCAAAACTCACATTTCCTCGGATCGTCACATTCCCTGTGACAAGCACATTTCCACGTATAGGAAGAGCCGACTCTTCAAAATTATCAATTGTTAAATTACCTTTTACAATAAACCATTTAGAAGCATCCTTGGCGCTCTCCGTGTAAGTGAGGCCCTTATATTCAAGATTGTCCAGTAGCAGATCACCATTATAAATAGCCGTGCCATGGCGATCTAACAACTTCCTAAGCTCAGCTTCATATTTCTCTAGTTCAATTTCATAGATTCGCAATTCTTCTTTAAATATATCAAGGTTATTCTCATATTCCTTCAAAGCTTCTTCTGTTTCTTCTTTAGGATATGGAGGCTCTATCGGTTTAGTTGGCTTGATCGGTTTCATTAGCTGTTCGAAAGCTAAGACATAGGACGGATGTTCCCCGATCCATTCAATCAATGATGTTCCATTCCCAGAGAATCTCTCCCGTATCGTATTACGTTCACTAGGGGGAGCGCCTGCTGCTTCGACTATTTTGTCCACAAAGGATTCTTCGACATTGATCTCTACAAACTTACCTTTATTTTTGATTAACACATCATCCAAGCTATTAATACCAAGAATCTCTTTAAAAACATTCTTCAGTTGCGTAGCTTCCTCAGGCGTGTCTATTCCCTTGTTTTTCACTGGCTTATCATTCGAGCTATTGCTCTCTGAATAAAATACATGATCCAATGACTGGATATGCGCCTCGCCTGTCAGTACAGGATAGAGCGTCGGCTTATTAAACAGATTACTATTATAAACATAGTTCGCCGTCTTTCGGATAACCAGATCATTTCCTGCATAGATATTACCTCGAATCGATGCAGCTCCATTCGTGACCAAATTATTCTCCGAACCGAGGGCATATTTCAGGAAATCAGGATAGGTATCAATAATCAATTCCCGCTTCATCTCCCGTGTAACTCCGTTAACAATAGCTTCACCGGTTATCGTTATATAGTAATTAATGGCCTGCTTGTCCAAGCGGCTGTCCATTCGATCATAAGTGATATTCTTAATTTTCCCAGTGGCCGTGGTAAAATCAGTATTTACATTTAAATCGTTATTCTCCACATTAAGAACAGCCAGATAATCTTTGATGGTATCCTCTAGTTGCTCAGGATTAATATTTTTCAATCCATTTAGTTGTGATGTTATGTATGCGGCTGCCTCATCTAAAGACTTTTCAGTTAAGTGAAGACTTTGTACATCATTCTCCCTTGTTGCTGTTCGTTGAGCTCCACCGATCGTTGCGCCGAGAACTGCTGTACCCAGTATGGTAAATATAAGAACAATAAATAGGACCATAACCAGTGCGGAACCCCGTTCCTCTTTACTTATCCGCTGTACTAAGGGTGTTTTTACCCTTAAGTATTTGAATCTCGGTGGCATAGCTTGTGGCCTCCTAAAATCCGAATCTACTATTTAATTCTAATTGGTAATCTTTACTCTCAAATGTTTGTTCAAGCACAAGCTTGATTTCAATCAGTCCGCTGGAGCACGTCAATTTACCATTTGAACAGGTCAGTCTCACCTCTGAACCCGGTTGAATAAGTTCGGATTGTACAAGGATTTCTCCTGTATTAGATCCTTCATCCGCTCCCTTGGCAATATCTCGAATATACAGCTTTCCACTATCCATAAGGATTTCTCGTCCAATCTCCTTCTCCTTATCCATTCGCTTCAATTCAAGGAGGGAGCTATTATCGCCAACACGATCACCTTTACTCTCCGTCTGACTGACGTTTTCGGGACCAAACACATACAATTCAGATATAATCGATGACATCAGAATATCCGCTTCCTCACGCAGGGAATTCTCGATTTGTACTTTATGATAGCTTCGAAGACCAAACATCGTAACAGAGTATATAATACCTACAACTAGTGTGAGTATCGTAAGTGAAGCAATGAGTTCGATAAGCGTGAAACCTTGCTCTCCTCTGATTCTTTTAACGTATTTTGTCATCGGTAATGTATCCCTCCACGACCGTATCATTTGTCCGCCCCTTCGAACCTGCCGCTCCTCTTACCGTAACTTTCACGGGTAGCAAGTACGCCGCCATTGCCACCTTACTGTCCGCTGCTTTCATCTTCGTATGCAATTCAGACTGGTAAGAAATCATTATGTTATATACCACTCCATTAATCGTAGGGTTCAGTACACTCTCCAATAATTCCGAATTACTGAACAATTCGCTACAACCTGCCGAATCTACAATACATTGCTCCGCTGAAATATCAGGATAGTTCCCTTCGTTTAGGTTGAAATATTTTTCCACCTTTTTGAAATCTTGCTTTTCTACATAGAAAAGTGCATTCCGAGCAAGATTGACCATGACGGTCTTATTCTGATTGGTACTCGCATAAGAAAGGGCATTCGTGAAATAGGACATGAGGACTAGGGATACAATCGACAATATGATAATGGCAGCCAGCACTTCTAAGAGTGCGAAACCTCTCTCTAACCTATTACTTCCCGTATTATTTACTCTTCCAGCTGCTATACATCTCCTCTTCCGAGTTCTACAGTTGTCCTGAGCGGGACGGGACTGGAGCACGATATATTCACCCACTTCCTAAATGTAATAGATAGGAAAACCAGTAATATTGTCCTATATTCATTATAGGCAACAGTGGGACAAGCATCAATCTATATTTCTTCGAAAGCGGTGAAATCCCTATTACGAAAAAGTGCGATTGTTTCAAAAGAAACCCAAATAGCGCGTGTCGATGGAGTATCGACACGCGCTACATTTGCTATTTGAATAGCTTTTATCAACTATCATCTTGACAGGGCGCATGACCCGCCCTATAAGGGATACTGGTTGCCGTGCTCATTCACCCATTGCTCTGTACCCTTCAGCGTCTCCTCGCTCCGTGAGATGGCTGCAGTAACTTGCCCAGTAGCAGTTCCTCCATATACATTACGTGCATTAACGACCGTCTCTGGTTGAAGAACACCATAGATGCTATCGTCAAATAGCGGTGAGAATTGCATGAATTCATCCAAGCTTAAGTCCAATAAATATTTATTGTTCTGAATACAATATAGAACGGTTTTACCAATAACCTCATGTGCTTGACGGAAAGGAAGACCTTTACCGACAAGGAAATCTGCAATATCAGTTGCATTAGAGAAGTCCTTGTTCACAGCTTCGCGCATGCGTCCTTTGTTAACCTTCATTGTAGCAATCATAGGAGCAAATAACTGGAGAGCCCCTTCAAGTGTAGCTACCGTATCAAACATACCTTCCTTATCTTCCTGCATATCCTTATTGTAAGCCAGCGGTAAGGATTTCAATACCGTTAATAGCCCCATCAAGTTACCGTATACCCGACCTGTCTTACCCCGGACAAGCTCTGGTACATCTGGGTTTTTCTTCTGTGGCATAATGCTACTGCCTGTGCAGAAAGCATCATCAAGTTCAATGAAATTGAACTCCGTACTACTCCATAATACTAATTCTTCAGAGAGACGAGACAAGTGCATCATGATAATAGAAGCATCCGCTAGAAATTCCAGAATGAAATCACGGTCGCTGACCGCATCCAGACTATTCTCGTACACCTTATCGAACTGAAGCTGCTCTGCCACGAAATGGCGGTCTATTGGGAAAGTTGTCCCAGCTAGAGCACCTGCGCCTAATGGAAGTACATTAATGCGCTTATAACTGTCCATGACCCGTTCCGCATCCCGTTGGAACATGGATACATAAGCCATGAGGTGATGTGCGAATAGAATCGGCTGTGCGCGCTGAAGATGTGTATAGCCTGGAACAATCGTATCCAAGTTATCTTTAGCCTGTCCGATTAGAGCTACCTGCAATGTATGTAACATGCTTACCAACTCCACCACTCGCTTGCGTAGGTAAAGGTGCATATCCGTTGCCACTTGGTCATTCCGACTACGACCTGTATGCAATTTACCGCCTACCGGTCCAATCTCATGAATAAGGTTCTTCTCAATATTCATGTGAATGTCTTCATCAGAAACAGAGAACTCAATTTCACCTTGATTAATTTTGTTTAGCACCTTTTCAAGACCTGCTTTAATCGTAGCTACATCCTCCTGAGGGAGAATACCGCACTTACCCAACATCGTAACGTGCGCCAAGCTACCTTGAATATCTTCCTCTGCAAGTGCCTGATCGAAGCCGATAGATGCTGTATATTCTTCTACTAAATGGTTGGTCTGCTTCGTAAAGCGCCCTCCCCAAAGTTTACTCATTGTGGTCTCTCCTTTCTTGTGACAGCGTAAAACCGTTCCTTCTCTGAATTGACAAGGAACGGCCCTCAGCTTGCCCTTTAGCTCCGTTTATAATTTGTTCTGTTGTTGTACTCCAGCAGCTACTTTAAGGCGCAAAGCACTCAGATGAATGAACCCCGTTGCATCCCCTTGATCGTAAGCCTGTGTTGGATCAGCTTCCATCGTCGCGATTTCTGGATTATATAAGCTAACTGGGCTCTTCACGCCAGCAGCAATGATATTTCCTTTGTACAGTTTAACACGTACTGTTCCTGTCACGTTACTCTGACTCTCTTTTACAAGTGCCTGAAGTGTAAGACGTTCTGGTGCGAACCAGAAACCATTGTACACGAGTGTACTATAACGAGTAATCAAGCTATCACGCAGGTTCATAACCTCACGATCCATCGTGATGGACTCCATCTTGCGATGAGCTGTGAACAGAATCGTTCCACCTGGTGTCTCATAGATACCGCGGCTCTTCATGCCTACGAAACGGTTCTCCACCATATCCACACGACCAATACCATGCTTCCCACCTAGCTCATTTAATTTCTCCATGACTTGAAGTGGCGTTAATGCCTCACCGTTCAGAGCCACACAATCTCCCTGTGCAAATTCTAGCTCTAAATATTCTGCCTCATCGGGTGCATCCTCAGGGGATACGCTAAGTAGGAACATATCTTTATTCTCAGATGTACTAGCATCAAACCAAGGGTCCTCAAGCACACCACTCTCATAGCTAATATGAAGCAAATTACGATCCATTGAATATGATTTCGCTGCAGAAGCTGTTACAGGAATATCATGCTTCTCAGCATAAGCAATCATCTCTGCACGTCCTGGGAAATCATTACGGAATTCTTCCAGACGCCACGGAGCGATGACCTTGATATCAGGTGCAAGTGCAGCCACACCAAGCTCGAAGCGAACTTGGTCATTCCCTTTACCTGTTGCTCCGTGAGCGATCATGGTTGCGCCTTCCGCACGTGCAATATCCACCATACGCTTCGCGATCAGCGGACGTGCAATACTCGTACCTAGAAGATATTGGCCTTCATACAAAGCGCCAGACTGGAACATCGGATAAATGAAATCATTAGCGAATTCATCGCGCAGATCATCAATGTATACTTTGGAAGCACCGGTAGCGAGAGCCTTCTCCTCCAAACCATCTAATTCTTCCTTTTGACCTACATCTGCTGTAAAAGCGATAATCTCCGCGTCGTATGTTTCTTTAAGCCATTTCAGAATGATGGATGTATCCAATCCCCCAGAGTATGCCAGTACAATTTTTTCCTTTGCCATGCTATAACTTCCCTTCAATTGTATCTTCATATATTTCGACTGATAAATGACCGCTACGCGGACGGATTGTCCTTCCGATCGCTGTTGTCCCCAAATTTTTTTGAATGCACCGCTGTTTGCGGTAAAAATTCAGGAACAAAGGCGAACGCTTCGCTTCTCCAGGACAATTCCGTCCTCTACGCTACGGTCTGCGTATACGTCTATTTTTAGTAAACACTTAAATCTTGGAAACACTATACTTTGAATCTCTTATCCCATTAAAGCAGCCATCAATGCCTTCTGAGCATGCAGCCGATTCTCGGCTTGATCAAATATAACAGAGTGGCTTCCATCAATAACATCTTCACTTACTTCTTCACCGCGGTGCGCAGGTAGACAATGCAAGAAGAGATAATCACTCTTTGCACCTTGTACCAGTTGCTCATTCACTTGATAATTAGCAAAAGCCGCTTCACGAACCTTCTGTTCTTCTTCAAAGCCCATGCTCGCCCAAACGTCTGTATAGATCACATCTGCATCTTTCACTGCTTCCTCAGCACTTTGCGTAACTACTATCTTCGCACCCGTCTGAGCAGCAATTTCTAGACATTCCTTCACAACCGCAGGATCAGGCTCATAACCTTTTGGAGTAGCCACGTATACATCGACACCCAACTTAACTCCACCAATCATCAGTGAATGGGCCATATTGTTACCATCGCCGATATAAGCCAGCTTCAGCCCTTTAAGCTTACCCTTGTGCTCATACACAGTCTGATAGTCCGCAAGAACTTGACATGGATGTGCCAAATCACTCAATCCGTTAATGACAGGTACTGTCGCATAGCGAGCTAAGTCGATCACATTCTCATGACCAAACGTACGAATCATAATACCATCTAGATAGCGTGACAACACCTGCGCTGTGTCGCTAATAATTTCACCACGACCCAGTTGAATATCATTTTTACTTAAAAAGAGTGCATGAGCTCCTAATTGAAACGCTCCAACTTCAAAAGATACCCGTGTGCGTGTCGAAGATTTCTCAAAAATAAGTCCGATTGTCTTGCCCAAGAGAGGTTGGTAAACCTCACCATTCTTCTGCTTGCGCTTAATTTCGATCGCTAAATCGATCAAGTATTGAATTTCATCGGGTGCGAAATCATCCAATTCGATGAAATCACGACCCTTGAGATTGATTGTCGTCTCCAATGTTTCATTCTGACTCATGAGTTAATTTTCCTCCTTTGTTGGCTCAATATCAGAATCAATACTTGAACTTAAAATACGCTGTCGATAGATGGCACTACGCGGACGGATTGTCCTTACGATCGCTGTTGCCATCAGATTTCTTGATTATATACCGCTATTGCGGTAGAAATCCGATGGCAAAGCGTATGCTTTCGAAGTAGCTTTCCAAAGGAAAGCTTGTAGGCGAACACTTCGCTTCTCCATGACAATTCCGTCCTTTCCGCTACGATCTGCATATACGTTTATTTTCAGCAAGCATTGATTGCAGTTTAGATCCCTTACTTCCTAATTAAACTCCAATTATTACCTTTAAAGAGGATCAATTGAAATCTAAGCCTTCTTAACCGATGTATGATCATGAATAAGATCCACTAAAATTTCAAGCGCTTGATCAATTTCTTCCTCGGTTACGTATAGATTCGGCAACAGACGAATCACGTTCGGTCCTGCTGTTACGAATAATAGTCCCCGCTTCTGACCTTCCAATACGATCTCATGAACTGGCTCTTTGCATTCAATACCTATGATAAGTCCCAATCCGCGAACTTCATTTACAAAAGGTATACCCGCAAACTTCTCATTCAACTGATTCATCAAATATTGACTGATCTTCGCAGCACGTTCAGGAATACGATCTTCGAGCATGGTCTCAATAGTAGCAATAATGGCAGCTGTAGCAATCGGTGTTCCGCCAAAGGTCGACGCATGACTCCCCGGAGTGAATGCTTCGCGTAAATACTCCTTGCCAAGCATAGCCCCCGCTGGGAATCCGCTAGCAATCCCTTTAGCAACAGTGAATATATCAGGTTCAATACCATAGTGTTCGTGGGCAAACCATTTACCGGTACGTCCCATCCCTGTCTGAACTTCATCTACGATAAGTAGTATTCCTTGTTGTTTACATAGATCAGCTACGGCCTTCACGAACTCAGGTTGGACTGGATGTACACCGCCTTCAGCAAGAACCATTTCGATCATGATAGCTGCTGTATGATCACCAATTGCTGCCTTCAAAGCTTCCAAATCATGTAACGGCACTGTCTTAAACCCGGCTGGAAGAGGTAAGAATCCATCCTTCACCTTATCCTGACCTGTCGCCGTTAATGTAGCTAGAGTACGTCCATGGAAAGATTGCTCGAATGTAATGACTTCATAACGATCTGTCCCTTTGACCTTCTGATGATAACGACGAGAAAGTTTAATAGCTGCTTCGTTCGCCTCGGCGCCACTGTTACAGAAGAATACCACATCAGCGCAGGAATTAGCTGTCAGCAGGCTAGCTGCCTTCTCTTGATTCGGAATTTGAAAAAGGTTAGATACATGCCATAATTCATCAAGCTGCTGTTTCAATTTCTCCTTCACCTTCTCAGGTGTATGACCGAGATTCGTTACCGCAAGCCCACACATGAAATCTAAATACTTATTCCCTTGATCATCCCATAACCAACTTCCTTGACCTTTGACCAAACTAATTGGATATCTAGCATACGTTGGAAACAAGGAACTTTGCACTTCATTACCCATTCTTATCACTCCAGTCTATGAACAAACTCGGCCGTCGTAATCCCCGACCTGAGATCGTATGTTATGGTCTTACATCTCTTGAACAATCCGAGTTCCCAGTGTATCTCCTCGCATAACGCGACTAAGGACTTGCGGTACGCTTCCGTCAACAATGACCACTTCTTGTACATCCCCATGGATACAGCTCATAGCTGCGCGTACTTTCGGGATCATTCCGCCGTAGATTTCACCTGTAGCCATCATTTCTTCAATCTCCTGTACGGTGATCGACTCAAGCACAACCTTCTCGTCATTCACAGTTTTCATAATGCCAGGCACATCCGTTACGACGATCATTCGATTCACACCCAAATGAGAAGCCACAGCTCCAGCAGCTGTATCTGCATTAATGTTGTATCGTTGTCCTGAATCATCAATACCAATCGGTGCAATCACAGGTATATAGCCCATGTTCAGTACACCTTCAATGATACTAGACTCTACATACGTGACATCACCAACAAAGCCAACTTCTACACTATTCACTACTGGCTTCGCCTGTATTAGTGAACCATCCACTCCCGAAAGCCCGAGTGCACGACCGCCTACATTCTGAATTCGTCGGACAATCTGTTTGTTGATGCTACCCGCTAGAACCATTTCCACGACATCAAGTACGTCCTCGGTCGTCTTACGTAGCCCATTAACGAACTCGCTCTCAATTCCGAGCTTAGATAGATTGTCAGAGATCGCAGGGCCTCCACCATGAACGATGACAGGTTGCAGCCCAGTCTGCTGCAAGTGTCTCAAATCATCGAAGAAAGAATCAGGCAGAGCGGCAAGTGTACTTCCGCCACACTTCATCACAAAGTTCTCTCGGCTTACAACCTTATGATGGTTCTTCTCTTGTCGATTCTCTAATTCCGTTCCCATCACCAAGCTCTCCCCTTCATCGCAATGTCGTCACCTTACGTCCGATATGCGGCATTAATCCGTACATAGTCATATGTTAAATCACAGCCCCATGCAGTCGCTTGACCTTCTCCGTTATGCAGGTCAACGAATATCCGTACCGTATCACCTTTCAAATATACCAAAGCCTCATTCTCGTCAAAGGCAATCGGACGTGATTCTTTCAGCATCGTTATATCACCTAATCGTATATCTACATGGTCTGGATTAACCGGTTCTCCAGCGCGCCCCACAGCGGCAATAATTCGCCCCCAGTTCGCATCTGCCCCGAATACGGCGGATTTCACCAGACTTGAACCTACAACCGTCTTGGCTATAGCACGCGCGGAAGCATCACTAATCGCTCCTGTCACGAATACCTCAACTAACTTCGTCGCTCCTTCGCCATCACGAGCAATCGCTTTAGCTAGACTCTGGCATACATAAGTAAAGGCCTTGGCAAAAGCATCCCAATCTGCATGAGCAACATGTAGCGTCTCGTTACCCGCTAGACCACTCGCCATCGTAAGTAGCATGTCATTCGTGCTCGTATCTCCATCTACTGTAATCATATTGAACGTCAAGTCTGTCGCTTGGCGCATTAATTGTTGTAAAGAAGCCTGATCGATCTTAGCATCAGTCGTCATGAAAGCAAGCATGGTAGCCATATTCGGATGGATCATCCCTGACCCCTTCGCCGCTCCGGAAATCGTAATTTGTTTACCATCAACGACTACAGATACACAAGCTTCCTTCTTCACTAGATCCGTAGTAAGAATGGATTGAGAGAAATCATCAGCTCCGCTCTCGGTTGCACTGAGTCTTGGTGGCAATGCCTTGATACCTGCATGTATGCAGTCCATCTTAAGCAATTCGCCGATCACGCCTGTAGACGCAACAGCCACATCTTGCTCCGCCAATCCAAGGGAGTGAGCTGCCGCCGCTCGCATAGCATAGGCATCAGCTTCACCTTGCTGCCCTGTACAGGCGTTAGCGTTACCACTATTCACGACAATAGCTCGCAGCTTGCCGTCTACCAGGCTCTCACGTGTCACTTTCAAAGGTGCCGCTTGAAATGCACTTGTCGTATACACGGCAGCAGACGTTGCTTCTACCTCGCACACAATCACACCGAGATCATGGCGCTCTGTTTTTTTCAATCCACAGTGTACTCCACCTGAGCGGAAACCTTGCGGAGTTATAATAGACCCGCCTTCAATGACGGTAAAATTTCTTTTGTCCATGATATTATATTTCTCCGCTCTTATGGGTACACTGGTGTGTAACTCAAGCCGAGATTTTCCTCCCATTCCATCATAAGATTCAAATTCTGTATCGCTTGGCCAGCAGCACCCTTGACTACATTATCAATAACAGAAACGATTGTAACTCTTCCTGTCCTTGCATCTGCTGCAAATCCGATATCACAGTAATTAGAGCCAGATACTTCTTTCGTTGCTGGATAAATCGCCTGATCCCGTATACGTACGAAAGAACGTCCCTCATAATACTGGCGGTACAAAGCAATGAAATCATCTTCTGTATGATCGCCCACTATATTGGCATACATCGTACTCATAATTCCCCTTGTCATAGGTGTCAAATGTGTTGAGAAGGTTACTGTGATCTTCTCCCCTGCCACTTGACTCAGTACCTGTTCAATTTCAGGAATATGCTGATGTTTATTTAATTTATATGCTTTGAGATTCTCATTAATCTCTGCATAATGGACCATCAGACTTGTACCTCGGCCTGCTCCTGACACACCTGATTTAGCATCTATAATAATACTGGAAGGATCAATCCACCCAGCTGATATTGCTGGAATAAGTCCGAGCAATGTTGCCGTTGGATAACAACCTGGATTCGAAATTAGGTCTTCACCTACGACTTGTTCTCCATACACTTCACTTAAACCATATACAGCCTTCTGGAGCAACTCTGCATCTGCTGCAGGTCGTTTATACCATTCTTCGTACGTAGCCCCATCCTTCAATCTGAAATCACCAGATAGATCAATCACCTTTAGCCCTGCCTCAAGTAATTGCGGAACTAATGCTGTGCTCACTCCCGCAGGTGTGGCCATAAACACTACGTCAGCTTTAAGTGCCATATTCTGTACATCTACGCCGTCCAAATTCTGTACAATAATACCCGTGAGATGAGGGAACCCATCCGATGCGGGCGCCCCTGCGTTAGAAGACGAAATAACAGAGGTAATAACCACATTAGGATGACCCTGAAGCAAACGAATTAACTCGACGCCTCCATATCCTGTCGAACCTACGATTGCCACCCGTACCTTTGAATCTACTGCCATCTCTCGTGATCCCCTCTCTAATCCAGATCAATCCAACCCCTCTAATAATTATGTATTATTATACATCTGTATTCATATAAATACAACAACTTTAGGTGCCCATTTATCATTACCGCGTTATTTACCGCTGTCGACTAAACCCTTCACCAAGTACCTCATGTGCATTACTAATGATGACAAAAGCACTCGGGTCCACGGATTGAACTAGCGTCTTCAATCTCGTAACCTCATTCTGTCCAACCACCACCATCAGGACCGTACGGTCATCACCTGTGTAACCTCCCTGTGCATTAAGCTTCGTAAGTCCTCTATCTAAATCTTTTAGAATAGTCTGACTAATGGGTTCTATATGATCTGAGATGATGTAAGCGACCTTCGTATAATTGAATCCAAGTTCCACCGCATCAATCACTTTCCCCGTCACATATAGACCTACCAGAGCATACAAAGCCTGCTCCATCGACATTACGAATGCAGCCATAGCAATAACGGATCCATCTAGAATCACGACACATAGTGAGAAACTCAGACCCGTAATTTTCTGAATGATTTGTGCCAGAATAATTAGCCCACCTGTAGAACCCCTACCACGGTACACGAGTCCGATTCCAAGCCCTATAGCGATCCCCCCATAGATAGAAGCAAGTAAGGGATTAGCCGTAGGAATCGGCCAGTCCTTCGTCAGAAGGACAAATAACGGTAGAACAATGCTTCCTAGCAAGGAACGAACACCGTAGTTTTTGCCGAGCAGTAGAAATCCCATAATAACTAGAGGAATATTAAAACTCCATTGTATGTAGGCTGGTTCCAATCCAGGCCATACTTCTTTAAATAATGCTTCAATGAGAATAGAAAGTCCTGATATCCCTCCTGAAGCTATGCCATTAGGCAGAAAGAACAAATTGAACCCCATGGCTATAATAAATGAACCGATGATAATACACAGGGTATCCCATACGTGCCTTGCAGGTCCATTTAAAGGTAAAACTGTTTTTGACCTCCGATTACGTGCTGCTTGTGCCATTACTGTGATGCTCCCCTTTCAATTCTTAACTGTCATTTTTCCTGAAAATTGGTCTAATACCAAAGCTAGTGTTGAAAAAAAACCGACGTGTAGAATGATCCCTACAACCTGCCTTATCCTTTGTTTTCTGCAACTGATATTGGCTTTGACCCCTATATCATAACAAAAAATTCCTACACGTATAGCGTGTAGGAATATCTCCAATATTATTCACTTTCCACTTTAAGCTGGCTACGTAGATATCCATCGATAAAAGCATTCAAATCCCCGTCCATCACAGCTCCAATGTTACCTGTCTCTACTGATGTACGGTGATCCTTTACCATGCTATAGGGATGGAACACATAAGAACGAATCTGGCTGCCCCATGCAATGTCAGATTGTTCACCACGAATTTCTGCTAACTCTTTGGCTTGCTCTTCTAACTTACGCTCAACGAGCTTAGAACGAAGAGCTGTCATCGCCCAGTTTCTATTCTTAATCTGAGAACGTTCGGCCTGACTTGTCACGACAACTCCTGATGGAATATGTGTGATCCGTACCGCTGAATCTGTCGTATTGATATGCTGTCCCCCAGCTCCCGTGGCACGGTAAGTATCAATCTTCAAGTCCTCTGTACGAATATCTACCTCAGCGTCTTCCGTAATCTCTGGTACCACATCGCAGGAAACAAATGAGGTATGACGTCGTCCTGATGAATCAAATGGGGAGATCCGTACTAAACGATGCACACCCTTCTCTGCCTTGAGGTAGCCGTAAGCATTAAACCCCTTGATCAGTAAGGTTACACTCTTAATTCCAGCCTCATCACCTGCAAGATAATCCATCGTCTCCACCTTGAAGCCATTCTTCTCTGCCCAACGTGTATACATTCTGAGCAGCATTTCTCCCCAATCCTGGGACTCCGTACCCCCAGCCCCGGGATGAAGCTCGAGAATCGCATTAGACTTATCATAAGGACCACTTAACAATAACCCAAGTTCGAAATCATTTAACCTCTTCATAATCAACTTAACGGTCTGAACAATCTCATCGACGAGTGACTCATCTTCCTCTTCATCAGCCAATTCAACCATCATCGCTACATCGTCATACTCCAGTTGCAGCTTCTCATACTCATCAATGGAAGATTTGACAGCGTTCAGTTCTGCAATAAGACTTTGTGCCTTCTCCGTATTATCCCAGAAATCAGGCGCTCCCATTTTCTCTTCAAAGTTCAAGATCATTTCTTGCTTCAGATCTAAGTCAAAGAGACCCCCTAAGGTTGGTTAATTTACTACTAATCTCACGTAGGTCATGCTTTATACTTGCATCGATCATAATAATCATTCACCTCGTTATCAAATATATACGTTGAACCAAGCTTATCCTTCCGACGTGGCTTTCTTGCAGAAAGCCTTTACTTATATCTCGACATAAACTCCCTTAAACTTGAAGGGAATGAGGACCCCTCCATTCTCTATTTAAGAATGTGTAGGATCTCTCTCACCTCCTCAGATCAAGGGAGTTCATTTACCGTATGCTTAGATAGTATTCTGTATACAAGAAGGATTAGGAATTATTCACCATGACATTGTTTGAACTTCTTACCGCTACCACAAGGACATGGATCATTACGTCCAATTTGTTGCCCAACGTGGACCGGATTCTTCTCAGCAGGTTCACCATTCGTGGATATCTTGTTCTCCTCAATGACAGGCTGGCGCTCTTGATTGCCTTCAATCTGTGCCTTCATGACATAAGTTGACACTTCTTCTTGAATGTTAGCCGTCATCTCGTTAAACATTTCGAAACCTTCAAATTGATATTCACGTAACGGATCTGTACCACCATATGCACGCAAGTGGATACCTTGACGAAGCTGATCCATCGCATCAATATGATCCATCCATTTACTATCCACAGAACGAAGCACGATAACTTTCTCGAACTCGCGTACAAGTTCAGAACCTATGCGCTCTTCACGCTCATTATATTTCGTTACAACGCGGTCAAAGATATATTCTACAATCTCGTCCGGTTCCTTGCCCCATAGATCATCACGCGTCACAGCATCTTCATCAAGCAGCTTACTATTCACATAATCAGCTACTTCTTGAAGTTCCCAATTCTCTGGGATATCATCGACGCAATGTGCTGCTACGACACGATCAATAACAGGCTTGATCATTTCCATGACGATATCTTTGATATCCTCAGATTCCATAATCTCACGGCGTTGTTTATAAATAATTTCACGCTGTTGGTTCATGACATCATCATATTGTAGAACGTTCTTACGTACATCGAAGTTATTACCTTCTACACGTTTTTGAGCTGATTCTACAGCACGCGAAATCATCTTGCTCTCAATAGGTTGATCTTCTTCGAACCCAAGACGATCCATCATAGCCAGTACATTATCTGCACCGAAACGCTTCATCAATTCATCACCTAGAGACAGATAGAATTGTGTAGAACCTGGGTCACCTTGACGACCAGCACGTCCACGAAGCTGGTTATCGATACGCCGTGATTCATGACGTTCTGTCCCCATGATATGAAGACCTCCTGCTTCAAGGACTCCCTCACCAAGTAGAATATCCGTACCGCGTCCAGCCATATTCGTAGCGATGGTCACTGCGCCTGACTGACCTGCACCCGAGATAATCTCAGCTTCTTCAGCATGATACTTCGCATTAAGCACCTGATGCTTCACGCCTTTGCGTTTCAACATTTCAGATACAAGCTCAGAGTTCTCAATTGATATTGTACCGACCAATACCGGTTGATTCCTCTTGTGGCGTACAACAATTTCTTCAACAACAGCCGTGAACTTGCCCTTCTCACTCTTATAGACCACATCAGGCATATCGTTACGTTGATTCACTTTATTCGTAGGAACTTGAAGAACTTCCAAGCCATAAATTTTCTTGAACTCTTCTTCCTCTGTCTTCGCTGTCCCTGTCATTCCTGCCAGCTTGCGATACATACGGAAATAGTTCTGGAACGTAATCGTCGCGAGCGTCATACTCTCGTTCTGAACTTCAATGCCTTCCTTCGCTTCAATAGCTTGGTGTAGACCATCACTATATCGACGGCCTGCCATCAATCGACCCGTGAATTCATCTACGATCATGACTTCTTCTTCCGCTACCACGTAATCCACATCAAGACGCATAATAACATTTGCCTTCAGCGCTTGTACGATATGATGGTTAAGCGTCACATTCTCATGATCATATAAATTCTCAATACCAAAAGCACGTTCTGCTTTCGTTACACCCTTCTCCGTGAGAGCAACTGATTTAACTTTAATATCTACGCTGTAATCTTCTTCTGCTTCTAGACGCTTCACGAAGCGATCTGCGGCATAATACAACTCAGTAGACTTCTGAGCTTGACCCGAGATGATAAGCGGCGTACGCGCTTCATCAACTAGAATAGAATCCACTTCATCTATAATGCAGAAATAAAGAGGGCGTTGTACCATTTGTTCTTTATAAAGCACCATATTATCTCGCAAATAGTCAAAGCCGAATTCATTATTCGTACCATAAGTAATATCACAGGCATATGCCGTTTGTTTATCCGCATGATCCATACCGTTCAGGTTAACCCCAACACTCATACCCAAGTATTCATATATTGTTCCCATAAGCTCGCTATCACGTTGTGCTAGATAGTCGTTGACTGTCACGACATGCACACCTTGTCCCATAAGTGCGTTCAGATATACAGGTAGCGTACCTACAAGGGTCTTACCTTCACCTGTCTTCATTTCAGCAATTCTGCCTTCATGAAGAGCTATTCCTCCAATTAATTGAACATTGAAATGGCGCATACCCAATGTACGTTTGGATGCCTCACGTACCGTAGCAAATGCTTCAGGTAAGATATCTTCCGGTGTCTCACCCTTCTCCAGCCGAGCACGGAATTCATCCGTCTTCGCTTTCAATTGCTCATCCGAGAGTTTTACAAACTCCGGTTCCATTTGGTTAATGACATCAACCGTCTTCATTAGACGTTTGACATCACGTTCATTAACATCTCCGAATATCTTCTTTACAAGTCCTAACATGATTAACCCCTTTCGCGCAAAACAGATGGTAGAACCAACCTCATAACTCCAAGGGTTAATGATGAAATTGATTCAAATGATTATGTTTTGCATAAATTGTAACAGTTTGCAAGAGATGCCGCAACACAGGTTACGCACATCTCCAACATATTCGCGACCAAGTCATAATATATATACGCGCAAAGAGCCCTATCCGTTGCACGGATAGAGACTCATGAACATTAATATTTACAAAAATATGAACTTCTAGATTTAAATTTACCTTCAGCATACAACTTAATCTTGCTCAATGAGGCCATATTTACCATCATCACGTTTATAGACTACATTTACTTCTTTACTATCAATATTAGAAAATACGAAGAAATTATGACCAATCATATTCATTTGTAGAATGGCTTCTTCTACATCCATCGGCTTCAAGAAGAAACGTTTCGTACGTACTACTTCTAATTCTTCTTCATACTCACCCGTTGCTACTCCACCGTTACTAGCTGAACCTTCAACAAACAAAGTCTTCAAGCTACCTTCTTGGCGGAACTTACGGTTAAGCTTTGTCTTATGCTTACGAATTTGGCGCTCCAACTTGTCCACCACAGCATCAATAGATGCATACATATCTTCACTGCGGTCTTCTGCACGAAGCATCACGCCTGGCAATGGAATTGTTACCTCCACCGTGTGCAAACCTCGAATTGTACCTAACGTTACTAATCCATCTGAGGTAAGAGGTGAATCGAAATACCTTTCAAGTCGACTGAGTTTCTTTTCTGCATATTCTCTCAAAGCTTCTGTCACATCAATCTGTTGACCTCGAATATTAAAATTCATAGGGCACTCCTCCTTTGCTACTCCATTATATCACAATTGTTATCGCTAAGTAAAAAGGCAATTTTGTAGACAATATAACAATGAAAGCTTTTACATGTTGCTTTACTTTCCTTAATTCTGCTTTATTTATTTTGTTTAAAAGAGTATTCAGATTTATTAACCTATAATGAGTCGGAAGAAACATCAGGCACACAAAAAAGGCCCTGAAATCATTCAGGAACCTTGTGTATTAAATCTTCAGTTGTTACCATCTAACCATTATATGGGTCGGCATGATACCGGATGGATTATAATTTCACGACGTTAGCTGCTTGCGGCCCACGAGCGCCATCAACGACGTCAAACTCAACAGCTTGACCTTCATCTAAGCTCTTGAAACCATCTGTTTGAATTGCGGAGAAGTGTACGAACACATCGCCTCCATCTTCCGTTTCGAGGAAGCCATAACCCTTTTCAGCGTTGAACCATTTCACTTTACCTTGCATTCACAAACATTCCCTTCGTTTTCAAATAGAAGTGAGCCTTACTCACTTTTTTGAATATAACACCGGAAGGAAGCGCTGTCAAATGGGGTTTTGTCATCTTAACGGCAGAGAGACTCTTCCATATTAGACTTTCCTTTATCAGCAAAACAAAAAAACCTAGAACATTTTATTGTTCTAGGTTCATTAATCATCTATTTTTTTCGATCCATTAAAATACTGTCGGGCGAATACGCTGCATCGTATCCCCTACGTTGCACTTCGGCTTGTCCTCGCTGTTGGAGCCAGTATGACGCTTCATCTCTTAATGCTTCCATTCTTCCACGAATTATGGCATCACTCTGCAAAATTAGGTTGATTCGTTCCTTTTGATCTGTATTCAAGGATTGAGCCTTCAGGCTGATCGTAATATCATCGATTAGGTATTGCCTTTGATCCACAAAACTTGACAGCTCTTCATAGGTGACATGATCAAGGCGTATAATTAATGCTCGACTCAATTCCTCTAACTCATAAATCAGCTTATCCATTTGCAGTCTCTGGGCTACTGTTCTTGGCTAGGATCGCTGCTTCAGCCCACGTATCCCGTAGTTCTACTAAGTATCCAAGCGCCTCTTCAGCAGGCCCTGTAACCTTCTTAATATTGGACTCCTTTAATAGATGGTTGATGTATTCATATAGAGATGACAGACCTTCAACAGCGGCATAGGATTCATTCAACGTTACTGTTAATTCACTAATAATGGTCTGAGCCTTACTTAACAATGTGTTTGCCTTCTGTATATCCTGCTCATGGATACCTTCAATGCCTCCACGTACAAAGCGAATCGCTCCATCAAACAGCATAAGTAATAATTGAGCAGGTGTTGCGGTCTGTACGGATGATTGTCTGTATTTATCATAAGGAGATGTATTCATAATCTGCTCCTCTCTTTCTCATTACCCAGCGAAGCTTGCTAAGCTAGCAGACTGTGAATTCATTTTATTAATAGCTTTCTCCATTGCAGTGAATTGGGTATAATAATTATTTTCCCATGTTTTCATTCGTGATGCAAATGCGTATATGCGCGTATTCATATCTTTCAATTCTTTACCCATTGTACTTTGTTCATTTAATGAGAGTGTAATATCTCCATTAAATTTGTTTGTTCCTGCTTTAGCAGACATTTTAGTTAGTGAATCATTGAGTTTATCGTACATTTTATCAAACAGACCCTTGCCACCTTCTTTAGAACTTGAGAACATTTCTGAGATTTGCTCTGGATTCTCTGCAATAGCCTTCTTTAGCTTTTCCTCATCTAAATAGAGTTGTCCATTTTCCGTATACGAACCTGTGGTAATGCCTATAGATGCCAAACTTAGAGTTTTATCGCCTACTTTTGTATTAGTTCCCATAATAAGTCCTCTCATTTGTGAAAGAGATTCTCTTATGATGTCATCACCTCTCAGCAACCCACTCTTAGCCTTTTTGTCCCAGTTCTTAATATCATCTTCCTTCATGTCAGCCCTCTGCTCAGAAGTTAGTGGCTGGAAGTCTTTGTATTTCTGTTCACTTATTTTACCATTCAAAGTCCCTATCAGATCATTGTAATTTGCAAGAAAAGATTTAATTGTATTTAGCGTTTTGTTGCCGTCGGCATTAGTCGTAATGGTCGAATTTTCAGCACCTGACTTAGCCAGAAGTGTGATTTCAACACCGTTGACAGTTAATGTATTGGATGTTGGGTTATGTTCAGTGCCATTAATCATTACTTTTGCTGCTGCACCTGGTAAGAAACCAGCCTTATTATCAACTGGGGCATCAGGATCCACGGGGGTTTTTAGTCCATCCATAAACTTATCGCCTTCAAAGGAAATACCAGAGTTCCCGAACTCTTTAGACTTAATAACAATTCTCTTAGACGCTTCATCAAACGTAGCAGTGACACTTGAAGAGGAATCACCATTCAACTTATCTAGTACGTTCTGAATTGTATCCCCCTCGGCAAATTCGATTGAGCTACCTCCCTTAATATTGAATGTAGAAGCTCCGCTAACTCCTAGAGATTTTAATGTCGTCGAGGTCCCTCCCTCGATTACTTTTGAAGTAAATGTGGCCTGAGTTGCCAAACCAACAACCTCAACCTCCATTGGGATCTGTTTCGCCGATGGAGTTGCTTTTACACTTATCGCAGATTTGTTGCCTGTAACATCAGAAGTAAAGGCATTCATCTCAGAGATATTTCTGTATTTTGATAGCTTGTTATTACGAAAATCGACTAAAGCGCTATTCACTTCCTTATAACTATCACGCCTCCACTCTAATACCTGCTTATTCTGATTCATCTTGTCCAACGGTACCCGCTTCGCTGTCATAAGTTGCTTCACCATATCGTCAATATTCATACCCGATGATAATCCGTTAATTCTCATATTTACTTCCTCCTATCCGCGTTCATCTATGATTAGGCCTGCTAATTCCATCATCTTAGCTACTATTTCTAATGTTTGCTCATGTGGAATTTCCCGGATAATCTCTCCGGTACTCTTATCTAATACTTTTACCATAATGGCTTGTGTCTTCTCATGCACACTTACTTCAACAGTTGTCTCGGGACCCTGCATCGCTTTTATCGCTCTATCTATGGAGCGTACTAACTGTTGTTCACCTGTAGCAATAGCGCTTCCCTCTCTATCTATCCTTGCTACTTCGTTCTTATAGTTCACAATAGGCTTAGCTTCGATCATAGGTGCCTGGAGATAGTTTGCTTTCGAAGCTGCGTTATTTCCAGAAAAAGAAATTTGCAGGTTCACTATTTCACCCTTCTTTCATATATATGCTATTGCTATATATATCGGTTCTGCCAACAAATAATATTAGAGTATAAGATTAAAATCAGAGTTTATAGTTAACTATAAAGAATAGTTTATTTTCGTTATCACCCAATTTTAGAACGTTCTTCAGAAACTGTGTTCCAAACAATACTGATTGTAGTTACTACGTATTAATAGAAGCTCGATTAGAAATTCGAACACCTTTAATATCATCGGATATTGTCACATCAACAGTTACATAATTAACAACAAAAAAGCTACCCATCCAAAAGAATAGGAGCCTTAAACAAGATAAAATTTAGTTATTCTTAATCAAAATAGCCATGTAGGCCATTGAATTATATTCATTCTTACGGAGTAGTTCTCTCACATCAAGCAAATACACCGGACTATGCTCGATGGTTTTAGCAAATGATTGGATCAGCTTCATGGTTTGTTCAACACCGAAGTTCTCTTTATGGTAACCGGCCATCCCAATCAAATGCATCTTGATCATTCCATAGTAAATCACCATCATAATATATTCTTCAAACACATCACTTCTGTTCCCCAGGGGAAAGAGATGCATATATACATAGTTAACCAAGTAGTTCTCTAAAATATATTCATGCTTACTCATGAAAGGCAGGTAGTAATCATTGTACGCCTCTTGATAACGAGCAGAAATTTCCTCCACAGAAGCTTCCTCTATATATTGAATTCCGGCCAAGAACTCCTTGAAACAATCAAAATACCGTTGACTCCCTACCCCTTGCCTCACCCTCGTATCAATGAGATTTTTTAATAACTCCATCTGGATCATCGATGAGACGGGAATATCGGTTAGCATGTCTGCCAGTTCATTCCCTTCAGCCAACATGGTATAGGAAGAAATTAACTGAGGGATCTCTTCTAATTGTCCATCTTGAATATATTGCTGAACTTTCTGATAGAACATCCCTAACACAATCAGTCTATCACCCAAGCTATGATTACGGTTCTGCAGCATCTGTATGGAAAAGATTCGAAGCTCCCAAAAGTACTGTTGCAGTCGAACTTGTTGCTGCACTGGAGTCGTATCAAGCTTCCTCTTGTAGATCAGCCGAGCATCTATGGGTTCTTCAATCTCATCAAATTCCATGCCATTCGGATTCAGAAGAGCCAATCTTGCTGCTTCTGGACAAGACATGGTAGCTGACTTCTCTAATGTTACATTGACCAAATTCGATATCTTGGGATACGTGGTACATACATTTGAGAGATAAGACTCGCCCAACTTCAATTGAATGCTACAGAGCTTCTCTTCATCAAGCATGGGACAGGAGTGATCTGAAGTTAACGCTATTTTGGCATAATCTGCATCGCTCTTGCTGGAACGATTCCGTTTTACATGTTTATCCAGATCTGGTCTTAATTCGGAACGGACTTTATTGTACTTTTTATACGTATTCTTATCTATAGAGACCTGCCAACCAGCACAGCAAGTATCTTCACAAGTTGAACCAATACATTTAAATTGTTGCATGTAGCTAGGAACCAACATTGCTCTAGTCTTTGTCATCTTCATTTCCCCTTTTACATAGATGCCTTCACATTCATTTTATCGGTAAATTTATCACGACAATGAAGTCATATGTTCAAGACAATATATGGGGATGAAAGGTGCTGATCATTCCCTCGTTCCAAGAATTGAAAGCTGGTAACAATAAACCATTCATTCTAGATGAAGCACTATTAATATCTTCACATTCATAAGTAAATACAATATCTTGTATTGCTAATTCCACTTTAGTTGTTATATCTACAAGTTCATGATCTTCAAGGAATACTTCTAAGATGTGAATGGAATTGGTAATTTGGCAGAAGCCATACAAGACATCCTCCAACAAATACACAGTCTCTTCCATCAACCCTTCATCTAAACGATTACTGATGAAACGCAGACCTTCAATACAGGTCTCTGCCAAGTCAAGCGTTCTTCTCATCACTTCCGCGTACTCTTCCATGTCATCACCTATCACTGAGTTGATAGAAAAAAAAGAGACCTTAGAAATTCTAAGGTCCCTTCATTTCTGTAAATCTTAACGAAGCAATTGTAGAACGCCTTGTGGTTGTTGGTTAGCTTGAGCCAACATTGCTTGTGCAGCTTGAGTAAGGATGTTGTTCTTCGTGAACGACACCATTTCTTTAGCCATATCCACATCACGAATACGGGATTCAGCTGCAGATAAGTTCTCTGAAGTAGCACCCAAGTTGTTAATTGTGTGCTCCAAACGGTTTTGGTTAGCTCCCAATTTAGAACGTTCTTCGGAAACTTTGTTAAGAGCGTTGTTGACTGTAGTGATTGCTTTATCCGCAGATTTTTGGTTAGAAATATTGACACCAGCATTTGCGTCAATATCTGTTGCAGTTGCAGCTAATCCATTGACAGTAGTGCCAGCAATAGCCAAACCAATTTTATCAGTCATTGTCGAACCAGCATCGGCAACTACTTCAATACCAGCTTTTTTCAATGCATCTAATACTTCTTGTTTTGTCGCAGTGATTGCACCAGCTGTATCAGTTGGAGGACCACCTGTAGGTGCACCTTGCTTCAAGCTAAGAATTACATTTCCATCTTTATCAATAGATGCTGTAGTCTCTTTTATTTCTACTCCAGTTGCAAGTTGTGCCGCATCCACCTTGATAGCTAGGGCCTCAGTATTTCTATTTGTTACTACTACCCCTATACTCGCAAGAGTCGTATCCTTTTTAAGACCATTTACGCCAAGTGCCTCATTACTCATATCATTAACTGTTAATTTGATGGATTGACCTGAGTTAGCACCAATGTGGAATGTCTTGTCAGTGAAAGTACCATTCAATACTTTTTGGTTATTGAACTCTGTGTCTGTCGAAATACGTTTAATTTCTTTGGACAGTTCATCAACTTCAGATTGTAGCTTTTGACGGTCAACGCCTTCGTTCGTATCAGTTGAAGCCTGAACAGCCAATTCACGCATACGTTGAAGAATGCTGTGTGTTTCTGTCAAAGCACCTTCTGCTGTTTGAATCAAGGAGATCCCGTCTTGCGCGTTCTTTTGAGCCATATCCAATCCGCGGATTTGACCGCGCATTTTTTCTGAAATTGCAAGGCCAGCAGCGTCATCACCTGCACGGTTGATACGAAGACCGGAAGACAATTTCTCCAAGTTCTTAGAAGCTGCACCTGTGTTAGCACCTAATTGACGGTGTGTGTTCA
>DASXLR010000031.1:0-30713 GCA_036496075.1 Paenibacillus sp.
AAGACCCCTTGAAGACGACGAGGTAGATAGGTTGGAGGTGGAAGTGCAGTAATGCATGGAGCTGACCAATACTAATCGGTCGAGGGCTTATCCTAAAAGTTTCATGAAGTGAAACTACTTCGGAAGCATACGCTGTTTTAAAATTACAAATTCGTTTCGTATCTAGTTTTCAAGGATTAAACCTTGTGCTGATTTTAGACTGCATTCCCATATGGGACTTGAATATTTTGTAGAAGGTATACAAAGTAGACAAGCAGTTGAAAAATCCTGTTTGGTGGCGATAGCGGAGGGGTTCCACACGTACCCATCCCGAACACGACCGTTAAGCCCTCCAGCGCCGATGGTACTTGGACCGCAGGGTCCTGGGAGAGTAGGACGTCGCCAAGCAGCTACCACATCATTGTGGTATTTTTTTTGCCTGATTTCTTTCGCTTACATAAGTATAAATACTATCTTAGTAAGTAAGTAGGTCAGCAGTTCAATTCTATTCCCTGATAGCTCAGTTGGTAGAGCACTCGACTGTTAATCGAGTTGTCACAGGTTCGAGCCCTGTTCGGGGAGCCATTTATGGAGAGGTGTCCGAGCTGGCCGAAGGAGCACGATTGGAAATCGTGTAGGCGCCAAAAGCGTCTCGAGGGTTCGAATCCCTCTCTCTCCGCCATTATTATTTAGGCCCGTTGGTCAAGGGGTTAAGACACCTCCCTTTCACGGAGGTAACATGGGTTCGAATCCCATACGGGTCACCAATTAATCTTCATTTGTATATGTAGTATGGAGGCTTAGCTCAGCTGGGAGAGCATCTGCCTTACAAGCAGAGGGTCGGGGGTTCGATCCCCTCAGCCTCCACCATTATATGCCGTTGTAGCTCAACTGGTAGAGCAACTGACTTGTAATCAGTAGGTTGGGGGTTCAAGTCCTCTCGACGGCACCATCTTTATAATAGTGCGGAACCGTGGTGTAGCTGGTTAACATGCCTGCCTGTCACGCAGGAGATCGCGGGTTCGAATCCCGTCGGTCCCGCCATTTTTTACTAGGGGTTATTAGCTCAGTTGGTAGAGCACCTGACTCTTAATCAGGGTGTCGAAGGTTCGAGCCCTTCATAACCCACCATTTTCTTATCAAGTGTGCGCGTGTGGCGGAATTGGCAGACGCACTAGACTTAGGATCTAGCGTTTATGACGTGGGGGTTCAAGTCCCTCCACGCGCACCATATGTTTGCGGACGTGGCTCAGCGGTAGAGCATCGCCTTGCCAAGGCGAGGGTCGCGGGTTCGATTCCCGTCGTCCGCTCCATTTTTACAATATAATGCGCGCCCTTAGCTCAGCTGGATAGAGCGTTTGACTACGAATCAAAAGGCCAGGAGTTCGAATCTCTTAGGGCGCACCATTTTCATTATATATAATATCGGGACGTAGCTCAGCTTGGTAGAGCACCTGGTTTGGGTCCAGGGGGTCGCATGTTCGAATCGTGTCGTCCCGATACTAATTTTTTACGCGGGTGTAGTTCAATGGTAGAACTTCAGCCTTCCAAGCTGATAGCGTGGGTTCGATTCCCATCACCCGCTTATATGTAGAAGTACCTTAAATCCTTGCTCTGCAAGGGTTTTTTCTTTGCGTAAAATTCGGATTAACGGCTGTTTGTTTTTGCTCGATGGGTAGATTGGACGATATCAAATGATTATTATTAGATTGTGAGTATGTAGAATATATTATTTTAATTCGGTAATTTCCTACACAGCATGGGTGTCGGCGTAAGTGTCATGTAGTAAATCTGATATAGAAAAAAATGTATGATAATGCTAGAGTTAGCTTAGTAAATCTTAAGGGTAGGTGATTCATTAATGGATGATGATATAGTAGAAGGAATACAAGAAATGAATATCGATGATTTGCGTGATGATTTATTAGCAACTTTAGTGTTTAGATCGAATAATGAGACCTTAGATTTAGATTTGACAGTGACCTTAACGGTTGGGGGAACTTTAATTAGTGGTCAGCTTGTATCGGGTAAGACATATTGTGATGGTGTAGCAGGGATGATCAATAATACGGGGATAAGTGGGAGAAGACTTTCAGAATTTTTCACTGATTTCGGCAAAGAGAGATATGCTGATAATGATGGAGACTATGATGAGGACGGAGAGATCCAGTTGCCATCATATATCCACTTGAAAGGTGCTAGAGTGATTGTAGGGAATTTAAATCTCGGATGGTGGAGAGGTAAACTGACTTCTGTCGATGGCTTTACAATTGGGGAAATATATAACGCATAACATAACTTGTGATTGCATCCAAATATTTTGGTTGAAATCCAATGTAAACAAAAATGATTTACTATTAAATCAAAGCATAGGGTATTCGCTAGCGAACCTATGTTTTGGTTTAATCTCTTGTAAAATATTTGGGATACGGCTAGACTAGTATATGGCATAATATAACACTGTGGGAAGGGGAAAGAACATGTTTAAAAAGTTATGGTCTGGGCTATTGATCGCAACGATTTCTATGATGTTGGTTGTGTCGGCATTCGCCGCAGAATCACAAGGTGTCGTATCAAATGGTGGAACAAAGACAATTCACAAAGCGGATTCAAAAGGTTTCTTCTGGAAGCTAAAAAAGGGGGACAATATAGTATACTTACTAGGTTCAATCCATGTAGCTAGTAAAGATATGTATCCGCTTAGTTCCACAGTGGAGAAGGCGTTCTCAATTTCGGACAAATTAGTTGTGGAAGCAGATATTGTACATATGGACCAAGAGAAGTTTGCTGCTCAAACACTAGCAAAGGGAACATATCCGGAAGGAGAAACGATTCAAGATCATATTTCTCCAGAATTATATGTTAAGCTGACTGAGTTCTTGAAAGCTAACGGATTACCGGAGAACGGACTCGACAGCTTCAAGCCATGGTTAGTGCAGAACGTGCTATCGTCACTCTCTGTTAAGGAAGGCTATAGTGAAGTTCCGGGTATTGATAGCTATTTCTTAAGTAAGGCAGGTAAGAAGCCGATCATAGAGCTAGAAGGTATGAATTTTCAATTGGATATGTTAGCTAATGTTACTTCTGAATTTCAAGAAGCGTTACTAAGGGATATGCTTGTGACACCTAATACCGGGGATGCTGTAAACGGCATAGATGTGTTGGCCTCACTTTGGAAGAAGAGTGACGCCAAAGGGCTTGCTGATCTATTAGGAGAGTATGCGTATGTATCAGAAGAAGCGTTCTTATATAATCAATATATATTTGAAGATCGAAATGTAGGTATGGAGGAAAAAATACGTGCCTACCTAAATGATGGGACGGGTAATACCTACTTTGTCATTGCAGGTGCAGGTCATTTTATTGGACAAGACAACATCATTCAAATGTTGAGAAAGAATGGTTATACAGCACTACGAATTCATTAGTCATTCTTATAAACAGCTAACCCCCTAAAGCAACTGTCTAGGGGGTTAGATGTTTATAAGATATTAGACCTTTAATTGATGGCTTGTCCGTCAAACGATTTAACATCTAGTGGGACAGCTAAGAAGTTGCCAGCCTTACCTACGAAAGAAGTGAAGTGTGTACTAGTATTGTGGCTTGCTACTGCATCGGCATCTTGCCATACTTCAACCATAGTGAATATATTATCTTTGTCGGTACTTTTGAACAAGTCATAAGAGATATTACCAGTTTCTGCTCTGGAGGCTTCGAGTAAAGGTTGAATCTCCTCAATGAATGCTTGATGCTTGTCAGCAATAACGTTAAATGTAGCATGAATAATGATCATTTAATGTTCCCCCAGTATAGTGATTAGTTTTGCTTCGTTACTTCCATTGAGCAATTGAATCGATAGGTAGACGTACAGAGTTATAACCACTGTTTGCTGCTTTACCTATGGAGATAAGCATAACAGGCACGTGGCGATCTTTATCTAATCCAAAAGCCTCTGCAATTTGGTCTTTCTCATAGCCACCGATTGGGTTTGTATCGTATCCATGAGCGCGAGCTACAAGCATGAGCTGCATAGATACAAGAGCTCCATCAATGAGGATGGTCTCTTTGTTAACTTGAGGATCAAGTGCTGCGAAATGAGCTGCATATCTAGAAAGTTGCATCTCTTTTACCTCTAGAGGCATATAACCAAGCTCAACGGATTTACCGAATATTTCTTCGGCTTTGTCGAAGTTGTTCAGATCACCAAAGACAGCGATAACTGCTGAAGAGGTCTCAACTTGCGTTTGATTGAATCGTGCTAGCGGCGCCAGGATTGCTTTTGCCTCAGGACTCTCAATAACAACAAAGCGCCATGGCTGTAAGTTAATTGAAGAGGGAGCAAGGGTAGCTTCTGTAAGTATTTCAGTCATTTCTTCATGACTAATTTTGACGGATGGATCATAAACTCGGATTGAACGACGTCCTGTAATAATTTCTGAGAAATCATTTGTTTTGATGGAATTCATAGTTTATAGCTTCTCCTTTGTACGTTAGATATAGGATGACCCTTCTTTGATCATATCTATTCAAGTTTTCAAATTTTAAAAATGACTAATATGGTTGATCATCCGGTTGAGCATATCGGATAGCGCACTGCGCTCGTGATCATCGAAGTCTTTAAGCAATTGCGTAATAAATTGTTGCTTCTCGTTCTTATAGGCGATGATTTCTTGTCGTCCATGATCCGTGAGTGTCACGAGAGTGACTCGATTATCATCTGGATTGTTACGCCTTGAAACCATACCTGCTACTTCAAGTTGTTTTAAGTGCCGGGTGACTGCGGCATTGTCAATTTTCACTTCTTTTTGGAGTGTGGTTTGACTAATTTCATCTACTTGATAAAGCTGGTTTAAGATCTGCAATCGTGATGGACTAATACCTGCGCAACGTTCAAATTTAGTACTAATCTGTTTATTAAGAGACTGTAATTTGCCAAAAATATGAGCTTCCTCAGATAATGATGGGGTCAAATTATACCTCCTTATAAATTATGAACAAGACAATTGTGTACTAACATTTGATGTATCAATGATTGATACGTCAATTAATATAAATCATCTGTACAAATAAATCAAGTCTGTTGGAAAAAACTATGATTTGAAGAGTTCTTAAACTGTATCTTCTGGACTAGAGAATATAGATAATGGAAATGATTATATATTCATACTAATGGTGAAAAAGTAAAGTTGAGTAATTTAGTAGTAACTAAGTATAGGAATGGAGGAGAGTGTATTCATACACTGTGTAAAAGGGTGATATTATGCAGGTGAGAAATAGTTCGAATGCGCGAGGAATTGATGTATCTCATTGGCAGGGAGTCATCAATTGGCAACAGGTTCGAGCAGAGGGACACGTATTTGCTTTCATTAAAGCCAGTGAAGGCAAATCGGTTAAAGATAAGAAATTCATCGCGAACGTACAAGGCGCTACGATGGCAGGGTTGTTAGTAGGTGCATATCACTTCTCTCGTGCCGCCAGTCCAGCAGAAGTGAAAGCTGAAGTGGATCACTTTTTAACAGTGACTGCTCCAGTAGAAGATAGCATGAAATTACCGTTCGTCCTTGATATTGAAACGAATGAAGCTGGAAGTCGACCCAATACAGTAAAGACAGTGAGAGCATGGGTGGACTATTTTAAACAACGTACGGGGATATTTCCGATGATATATACTTTTCCAAATTTTATAGATACTTCGTTGGATGACTTTTCGTTCCAAGATATCAAGCTGTGGTATGCGTATTACAACAAAGATAGTAGCCCTAACGATCGTGGAGGATGGAAGGAATGGGAGTTTCTTCAGTATTCAAGTTCAGGTACAGTGAAGGGGATCTCTGGCAACGTTGATATGAATGAATACAAAGGTTCAGAGGCGAAATTAAGAGCAGCATATGACCCGACGACTACGATTCCTCCAGAACCGCCTGTAGAAGTGGAACCCAAACCGCCTCAATGGAAAGAAACGGGTAAGCAATGGCTAGTGGATCAATTAGGAATCAGTGAGGATTGGAAAAGCACAGATCCGTTAGATGTGGGTACACTCGGAACCATTCTGGCTAGGTATGCGAATAAATTTGGTAAGTAGAATGGAACGTTAGATGTTCGGAACCGTTAATGTTCATTAACGGTTTTTTCTATATTGTTACAGGTGTATTTACCTGTTGAGTGGGCGATATTGTGAATATCATTCATTTTACATAGGTACAATTATTTAAAAATGATGACAGGATGTGCATCTGGGGTAAATGTATTGTATGATTATAGAATCTAATACTAATTCAGAGGTTATGATAAGACAGCTATGAGTTGAGAGGGGAAGTGGAGTTGTGCAACGCAATACAGCACTATTAAAAGATGCAAAAAAGGCACTGGCAGAGACTAGCCGAACTTTCATTATTCCAATTAGTCATCTAGGCCCAGGATTGCAGGAAGCCGTTATATCGGGTTATTTAAGCATGAGAGCCATAGATGAAATTGAAGATCATCCGACGATGACCAGAGAGACCAAAATTCATCTGTTACAATCGGTATCCTCATTACTAAACACATCCTACACAGATGAGGAGTTTAGTAATTTATTTGAACCCTATAAGAAGGACTTACCTGCAGTTAGTATTCGTCTAGCGGACTGGATTAAGCTTGCACCTCCACAGACCAAGTCACTAATCTGTCAGTACACCTCTACGATGGCACAAGGAATGGCCGATTGGGTAATGAAGAATTGGGATATTAAAGATAAAGAAGATCTGGACGATTATACCTATTACGTAGCTGGTTTAGTTGGAATTATGCTCTCTGATCTGTGGGATCTCTATGGAGAGACTGATATAAGTAAAGATAAGAGCGTTGCTTTTGGACGAGGGCTACAGCTTGTGAATATTATTAGCAATCGTGTAGAGGACATGGAGCGTGGTGTCAATTTTCATCCTCCAGGCTGGAGTTTCGATGAGATGATGTCCTATGCTCGTCAGAATTTGAAAGATGCGGAGAGTTATACCAGCCGTATAAAGCTTGATCCTATCTATAATTTCTGCAAAATACCACTTGCCCTTGCGAATGGAACGCTTGACGCTATTGAATCTGGAAAGACGAAGCTTAATCGTGTCTCCGTGCTCAAGATTGTGAGCGGTGCAGTCAGATAAGGAATAGAACATATAGCGTGTCTCTTAAAGAATTAGCTGGACCTGTTCATTTCATGAATGGGTCTATTTTATTTTTAATACATATCGAAACAAAACCATCCCTTTTATCGTCTAATATAAGATGCCTACATATATAGATAGCAAGGAGTGCTTATGATGAATAGAAAGGCAGTAATAACTTTAGGGTGCATCATTATATTTGCAACCTACTTCTTATGGAGTCAAGGTACTTATACATATCATCCCCTCGTACGAGAGCATGGTCATAATCAATCTAGACCCGCAAAATTGTTAACTCAAGGCCCATTCTCAACAATGCCAACGCCAGATCGTATATATTATAAGGATAATGTCGTTGTACTGATGTATCATGACGTTTCTCCCAACCCTACAGATGAGAAAAGTATAGATGTGAACGTATTTGAACGTCAATTGCAATTGATGAAGGATAACGGATTTAAATGGATCACGATGGACCAGTATGTAAATTTTGTGGTTCATCACGAGCCTGTCCCTGATAATGCGGTGCTAATGACTTTTGATGACGGATATGAAACGTTTTATCAGCACGTGTATCCAATATTGAATAAGTATAGCATCCCTGCAACAAACTTCTTGATCGTGTCTACGATAGATAATCCAAGGCATGTGGGGATTCCGAAGTTAAGCTGGGAACAGATTCAGCAGATGCATACTTCAGGCATTGATTTCTATAATCATACATTTGATTCACATGGGTATGCTCCTATTGCCATTGAAGGAAAAACAAAGTTACGGCCAGCCCTGATGGGGCCATTAAATGATAAGAAGCATAATCATATTGAAAGTGAGGAAGACTTTAAACAACGAGTTCATCATGATTTGGCTGAGGCTGGTAACATGTTACGTAAAAAGCTGGGAAATGTGAATGATGTGTTGGCTTTTCCATATGGGGGATATACAGATTCTCTCCTGAGTGTGAGTAGGGAGCTTGGAATTCAAGTGACGTTCACCGTGAAAAAGGGAATTAATGGACCCGGACAACTAAATGGCTATCGTGTTAATGCAGGTGGAATGTATAATATTCCAGAGATATTGATACAGTATTTAAAAGAGGGCGCGAGTTCAAGGGGATCTAGTAAGATTGCCAATTCAGATTCGGTGCAGGATAACAGCAGCATTAAGGACGGATAGTCACACGTGTGTTGATAGGAACTAATGAAGCAAGTTGAAGGACATCATGATTGTACATGCGGATGCATCCATGTGAGACGAGCTTGCCGATAGAAGAAGGGTCATTTGTGCCGTGAATACCATAGTGAGGTCTAGATAGGCCCATCCACATCGCTCCATAGGGACCACCGGGGTTAACCTGTTTGTTAATGATTGTATAATCACCCGTAGGCGTTTGTGTGAGCATCGTGCCGATCCCAACCGGGAATTCTCTGACAACGATATCTGAGTCAAGTAGGTACAGACGACGATCGGAAAGATCCACAATAATTCGATAGTTTGGCATAGGCATAATCACTCCTTTAACATAGGTTATGTCACGATTACTAAAAAGGGACTTTTCGGGTGATAATCACCGAAGGAGTTCCTTTCTTTATACACGGTGTGCTCTTTAATCGTAATAAATACTATTTACAATTCATCTTACTTCCTATAGAATCAGACTATTGGCTATTTATTATTATTATTTTGGAGTTACAAGTTTAAGGTTGTCATGGATTGGGGGAGTAAGGATGATTTTATCTTCAATGCGCAACGTTGTATTCGGATATGATGATAAACCTGTCATTGAGAATGCTTCGATTGATATTGCTGTGGGTGAATTTGTTGGGATCACAGGACCTAATGGAGCAGCTAAAAGCACACTGTTAAAGCTAATCTTAGGACTACTTAAACCTTGGAGTGGCACTGTGACCCTGAATTTAGATATTATAAAGGGAAATAAATTGTCTATTGGATATATACCTCAACAGGTAGCTTCGTTCAACAGTGGCTTTCCTAGTAAAGTGATTGAATTGGTTCGTTCCGGTTGTTATTCCAAGATGGGACTATTTAAAAAGTTCGGTCCAGAGCAGGAAGCGATTGTGGAACGTAGTCTCAAGCAAGTGGGAATGTGGGATTATCGTAACAAACGAATCGGTGATCTATCTGGAGGACAGAAGCAACGGATATGTATTGCCAGAGCATTGGCACAAGAGCCTAATGTGTTAGTGTTAGATGAGCCAACCACGGGGATGGATAAGGAGAGTAAAGTAGGATTCATGCAATTGTTACGGCATTATGTGGACTCTCATCAATGTACGGTCATTATGGTAACGCATGGTCTGGAAGAGGTAGAAGGTTACCTGGATCGGATTATTCACTTAGAACGTAAAGAACGGGAGGGATGGCAGTGTTTGACTACGACTTCATGCAGCGCGCATTTTGGGCCGGAGGTTTAATTGCCATAATTTCCCCAATCTTAGGTGTCTACTTGATGCTTCGACGTCAGGTTCTTATGGCAGATACACTATCCCATGTATCCTTGGCAGGAGTTGCACTGGGAGCATTACTTCATATAAATCAGACCTTGGCAGGATTTCTAACGGCGGTTATTGGGGCCATTGCTATCGAACAGTTGCGCCGTAACTATCGAACATATAGTGAGATGCCTGTGGCTATTATGATGACCTCAGGGCTTGCGCTGGCCGTTGTATTAATGAGTTTACAAGATAACATGAGTAAAAGCTTCAGTTCCTATCTATTTGGTTCCATTGTAGCAGTGAATGAAACACAGCTGTGGTTCATTGCAGGTGTAGCTATCATCGGTCTTTTATATTTTATTGTGCTACGAAGACCGTTATACAGCATGACTTTTGATGAGGAGACTGCTCAAATCGGGGGCGTACGTGTGAATCTGCTATCGTTCTCATTCTCGGTACTAACGGGTATGACGGTTGCTGCGTCTATGCCAATCGTAGGTGTTCTACTAGTATCCGCACTTATGGTACTACCTGCAGCATTAGCTTTACGTATTGCTACAGGTTTTACAGCGGTGTTGTTCACAGCGGTAGGCATTGGATTTGTTGGCATTTTTAGTGGACTTACAGCATCCTATTATATCAATACCCCTCCAGGTGGGACGATTGCGTTACTATTGTTGGTATTTCTTCTCTTAGGCATCTTTATTCAAAAGTTATACATTCGTATAAAGAGAAAAAATAAAGCTCCTTCAGATATTTTAATGTGATATCAACGTGAATTTATAACATGACAAAAACACCCGGAAATTTTTCCGGGTGTTTTTGATGGAATATTAGAAAGGTTAATCTTTCTAATATTCCAAGGATAAATAAATACCGCCCTTTTGGGACGGCATTATTTATCCTTGGTGTGTCAGCATGTGTTGCTGTATATTTAACCCCTGTCAGCTAAGTATAAATAATTCAGCTACAGTTGGTTCCTTGTATAGATGGGTTACAGAATAATTGACTACTAATACAACAAAAGCCCTACCTCTCTTTTGTCCTTGCGGCTCCAATGACCGCGCCAGTGTGAATCAGATATGTCCTTAAAACTCTACTTGTTTTGGGTTTGGTCAAAATAGAAATTTCAAACTTCATCGATTTATGAAGGTTATTCTTCTTACGAGGAACAAATATGGGGTTAAATTAACGATCTAATAATTATTATATCATAAACAAGTTCGGATATCAACGTATTTTCAATATTTCAGATAATCTGTCCATTTGAGGCTACATAACAAATTTAAATATCAAACAAGGCCAGGATGATAAAGACCAGAATATAAGCGCTGGAAGAGAGAAATGAACCCATCTAAAGTGGGTTCTTCCTTTTCCTGGTTACTGAATATAGAAATCCCCTGAATGCCAAGTCATTCAGGGGACTTTTTATGAAATATTTATTAGTAAACGAATGCTATCCTTGTGGGATTATGAAGTGGAAATTACATATCCTTGGTCATATAACTATTTCTCATTGCCCGTGATCAGTGTGTATTCATCATTGGTCATCTCAAGTAGTTCCTGAAAGCCTGACGAAGCATAAATCTTCTTATCCTTAGTGATGAATAGCGCTTCTGTGTGTTCTAAATTCTCAATGAATTTCATGCCTTCTTCAATGCCTAAGGCGTAGACGCTGGTGGACAACCCATCTGCATCAATGGATTTATCTGTGAGTATGGTTAAGCTACTTAGGTTATTATCGATGGGGAATCCTGTCTTTGAATCAAGAAGGTGATGGTAATGCTTCCCGTCCTCTACAAAGAACCGTTCATAAATGCCAGAAGTTACAATCGTCTGGTTATTCACATGAATATTGCCGATAGGATTTCCGCGGGATTCGTTAGGATCTTGAATTCCAATCGTCCAGAGCTGATCGCCAGGCTTCTTGCCCATTGCAAATATATTTCCACCAAGATCAACGATGGCGCTCTTGAACCCTTTGTCTTGTAAATATTCCACAATTTTATCTGCCGCATAGCCTTTAGCGATTGCGCCTAGATCAATAGACATTCCCTTTTCACTTAGGTAAATCTCTTTCTTATCAGCATTGAGGATAACGTTCTTATAATCAATAACCTTCATCGCGTCTGCGATCTGGTCTGCTGTAGGAACGTGTGCGCCCTCATGACCGATATTCCACAGTGAGACAAGAGAACCAATCGCCAAGTTGAAGCCCCCTTTGGAGCGTTCTGAATAGTCCAGTGCTTGGGAGACTACCTTGAAGGTTTCATCTGACACCTTCACAGGCTGTATTCCCGCATTTCTATTCACGTCGGAAATTTCACTCTTGTCATTACTTGGATTCATTTGAATCTCAATGGTATCTAGAATTTCTTTGATATCCGTAAAGTTCTGTTCCGTAGTCCCGCTATCGAACACCTTCACCTGAACAATAGTTTCAAAAACATAAAATGATTTCGATACTGGCTCGATTTTTGCAGAGGATTGTTTCGAGTTTCCGCAACCCGTTAAACTGATGACAAAAGCTAGTAATAGTAGTAGTGGTGTCATTGTTCGTTTTTTCATACAACATCCCCCATTTTTCGCTCGATTTCGACATGGATTATAACAAAGATAAGTGGTAAAAGAGTGTGATAAATATCATACAATGAACAACTATTTACTGATATTATCTCAAATTTGATGTTTCTGTGACATCCTTTAAATTTGAGGGATTTTGCATTGATGCATCATAGTATCATGGGTATAATTAAGGCGTCTAAGATTTAGATAATTAAAATATAAGGGAGTTATCCATGAAACGCGGAGATCTACTTATCATTACAGTTGTTGTTGCAGTGGCCCTGTTTTTCTTAGTTCCTAGGTGGCTTCCTCAAAATGATAGTGAAAAAAGTCACATTCCTCTTACGGCAGATATCACGGTGGATGGAGAGTTATATAAGACTATAACCTTGACAGAGGACGAACAAATTTATGACATCAAAACGGCACGAGGCGACAACATTCTGAAAGTGCATGACTACGGAATCGAAATGTATGATGCAGACTGTCCAGACCAAGTGTGTTTGTCGTTTGGATTTATTACCAAGTCTAAGCAGAGCATCATCTGTCTGCCTCATAGAGTTATGGTTGAGATTAATGGGACACAAGACGTAGGAGATGAACCTGATGCCGTTGTCCAATGAGGAATCCACTTTAGCATTGAAAAAAACAGTGATTATTGCCATCTTTGCTGCTGTTGCAGTTGTGTTAAGTATTGTAGAGTCTATTATTCCTATTAACATACAGCTGCCAGGCGCCAAGCTAGGGCTTGCTAATATTATGATTCTCACTTGTTTATATTTCTTGCGGGGACGAGATGCTCTCTTACTTGTCATTATGAAGACCGTGGTGACCGCCTTTATTTTCGGAACTTTTTCAAGCTTACTGTTTAGTTTACTAGGATCTCTTTTTAGCTTTATTGTCATGTTCGCATTGATGAAATTGGGGCGTAAACAAATCAGTCTCATTGGGATCAGCATTATAGGTGGGGTTGCCCATAACTTCGGTCAAATCACAGCAGCTTCGCTTGTGTTTCGAACGACTAATATCTATTACTACATGCCGCTGCTGCTATTAACTGGTTTAGTGACAGGGATTCTAGTTGGGATCGCAGTTCAGTATTTAATACCTTCCTTATCTAAGCTGTCTTTGTTTGAAGATCTTCAGACCAATCCTTGAGTAGAAGAGAGGGAAACAACATGTTATCGCATCAAACAGGGGCGGAGGAAGAGGTCGAAACCGGATGTGTTCAGACCCAACGAGATCTAGCTGTTCAATTCACGGGTGTCAGCTCAGGCTATGGGAAAGATCGCCCCGTGCTGGAGGATTTATCGCTTAGTATCCCTCAGGGGCAATGGGTGACATTAGTTGGAGCTAATGGCTGTGGGAAATCAACGCTAGTGAAGCTCATTAATGGACTGCTCCCTATAACTGAGGGACAGATTTCAGTAGAGGGTATGAAGCTTATCCCAGCAACAATAGGAGATATACGGAAGAAGGTTGGGATGGTCTTTCAGAATCCTGACAACCAATTTATTGGCGCCACGGTGGAAGAGGACATTGTATTTGGCCTTGAAGGTCAGTGTCTTTCCATTGAAGAGATGGATAAACGACTTGCCTCTTATGCGATTAAGTTGGGTATCACGGAGCTGTTACACAAGCATCCTAGTGAGCTATCTGGAGGACAGAAACAGAGGGTAGCCATTGCATCCATTCTAGCCATGGAGCCTGAAGTTGTGATTCTAGATGAAGCCTCTTCTATGCTGGATGAGAGGACAAGAAATGAACTAACTGCGATTGTATCTGAGATGCATCAGAGTGGACAATACACCATTCTATCGATTACTCATGATGCGGAGGAGATAGCTGCTTCAGAGCGAGTACTGGCACTGCATGAAGGGAAGTTAATTGCTGATATATCACCAGCAGAACTATTTCAGAATGATGCGCTATTACAAAAATGCCATTTGATAGCACCCTTTGCGGTAAGGCTGAGGAATGAGCTGCACAGGCGAGGGATAGACTTGCTTGATCTTGGTTGCAACAAGGAACTCTGGGAGGAAATATGGCCATTACATTTAATGAAGTAAGTTATATTTATGACTCTCGTAGCGTGTGGAGCCAGATGGCATTGCGCCATGTGAATCTGCATATGGAATTAGGGAAGTTAATAGGGGTCTCGGGGGCAACTGGATCTGGCAAGTCCACGCTGTTGCAAATGTTTAACGGTATATTGCAGCCAACAGAAGGATCGGTTCAGATATTAGATGTAGCCATTCATGCGGGTGAGAAAGCTAAGAAACTGAAAGATTTACGTAAAAGAGTGGGACTCGTCTTTCAATTTCCTGAACAGCAGCTGTTCGAGGATACAGTGGAGAAGGACCTATGTTTTGGTCCGTTAAACTTTGGTTGTAGTTTGGCTGAAGCGAAACAACGGGCAGTAACTGCAATGGAACGTATGGGTCTTGATTTATCGCTTCTATCACGTAATCCATTTCAACTAAGTGGCGGACAAATGCGTAAAGTTGCGATCGCTTCAGTCCTTGCAATGGACCCTGACATATTAGTGTTAGATGAGCCTACGGCTACATTAGATCCTGTGAGTCGTGCGGAGCTGATTGAACTGCTCCATGGGTTATGTCGCGAGGAAGGACGGACGGTGGTTGTAGTCACGCACCGGATGGATGAATTGTTACCGTATGCGGATCAATGGGTCATTCTGAATGAGGGAGAAGTCGTATTTCAAGGAACAGTAAAAGCATTAGTACAGCAATCGGCACAGCTGGAAGCCTACGGGCTAGCAGTGCCTCAGTCGCTACAACTGTGGAACTCTTTAGCGGAACGCTATGGAATAGGTGAAGAATCTCCTTGCTTAACAGTTGAAGCCATGGCACAACGATTGGAACAGTTAGTTCACTCTGAACGGTTGCGAGAGGAAGAAGGCTCGTTATGAATGAGAAACTATGGATTGGTCGAACGATTGATACCGGATCATGGGTACACAGCTTGGATCCTAGAGCCAAAATGATCGCCATGATCCTGTATGTTTCCATCATTATCATGTCGAACACTTGGCTCGAAATAGCTCTTGTGCTTGCATTTTCTATAGCTATAATGGCGGCCACGCGTATTCATATTAAGTATTATCTTAAGGTTACGAAGCCCCTTCGAATATTGATGATCTTTATTTTTATTGTTCAGTGTTTGAAGGTGAAGGATGTCACGGGTCCCGTGTTGATGAGCATTGGGTCATGGCATCTGTATAGAGAAGGATTTGAAATGGGGCTATTCTCCGTGTTGCGGATGGCACTGTTAGTGTCGTTTACAGCGATTCTAACGTTTACAACGACACCAGGTCGTCTTAATCAAGGGCTAGAAGGTGTATTAAGTCCACTTCGATGGATACGTGTATCACCTGATCGACTCTCTCTCATGATCAGTATATCGCTTCGGTTTATTCCGACGATTCTGGAAGAGACCCAGATTATTCTGAAGGCGCAAGCCTCAAGAGGGGCAGATCTGAAGGAGCTACCGTGGAAGGAAAAAGGGAAAATGTTAGTATCTCTGCTTGTACCTGTAACCGTAGGAGCATTTCGGCGGGCGGAAGATCTTGTCCATTCTATGGAAGCTCGTGGGTTTCGAATGGGACAGCCCCGCACGAAGTTTCACCGTCTTGTATGGAGGAGTCGGGATACGTTGTTTATTAGTTTGTTTATTCTGTTGGTCGTGGCTATTGTAGTCATGTCGAATTATGGAGCTCAAGAAATATGGAGTATTTACTAAGTCGTCTATAACATACATGGAGGGATCATTATGACACGAATTTTTAATGGTAAAGAGATAGAGTTGCTTGCACCAGTAGGTACATTTGATATTTTTAAGGAAGTTATTCAGGCATCTTGTGATGCTGTTTATTTTGGAGGACCAAGCCTTAATATGCGGATGATGCGTAAAGGTTATAACTTCACGTTAGAGGAGATTGTTACGGCAGCGGAGATGGCCCATGCTTTGAATAAAAAAGTGTATGTTACTGTGAATAACCTGCTCAGTGAGGAGGATGTAGAGGAAGCGAGAGCCTATCTACAATTCCTGGAACAAGCTAATGTGGATGCTATACTCGTACAGGATTACGCCATATTGATGTTGATCAAAGAAATGAAGTTAGATCTTACAATTCATTCTTCTGTCATGATGAATGTACATAATCTAGAAATGGTTCGGGCCTTGAAAGAGCTAGGGGTAGCTCGTGTCGTGGCCTCCAGGGAGATGGATCTTCAGACTGCACGTTACATCTGGAATCAAAGTGGAATTGAACTGGAGTATTTCATTCATGGAGATATGTGCGTAGCGGACGGCGCTAACTGTAGCTTTAGTTCGGTCGTCTTTGGGATGAGTGGAAGTCGGGGGAAATGCATGAAACCTTGCAGATGGGAATATCGCGTGAAAAAAGATGGCCACGTCTTCCCTACCGATTATCCAATGGCTGTTAAGGATATGTATATGTATGAGAATATTCCGGAGCTTATTGAATCAGGCATTTGTTCTTTCAAAATTGAAGGTCGAATGCGGGATCTGAATTTCATTCTTACACTTGTTAACAGCTACGGTGATGCTATTGATCGTTATATTGAAGATCCTATTGGTTTTAATCGTACCCAAGATAGTAAGACGTTGTATGATAACCGCAAACGCGATTTCTCTACTGCCTATGCTTTTGGTAAACCTGGTTTGACTAACATTAATCGCCGGTATGAAGGGACAGGGAAATTCTATAGCACAGGTAAAGTGTTCAGTACACCTACTGCGGAACGAGCATTAACAGGAGAACGAGTATTAGAGTTACAGCAGCGCCTACTTCAAGTAGATCGGAATGAGCATGCTCGTGCTGAGCTGGCTGTTAGAGTTAATAATATGGATCAGGCTCGTATGGTGATAGAAGAGGGTGTCGATCATCTATATCTCTCGGGAGATGTATTCCTTCCCGATGTACCTTTCACGAAGAAGGATATAGCTGAGCTAAGTGGCATTAAAGGCCAGACCAAGCTGTATCTGGGTCTCCCAAGAATGATGACAGAGCTACATTTCGAACAATATAGTGAATTGTTATCCAAAGAGCCCCTTGGCATTGACGGAATATTGGTTACCAGTATCGGTGCTATTCATGCTTTTGCGGATAAGGGCTATGCCATGATAGGGGACGTTAGCTTGAATATCTACAATCATTTGTCAGCAGAAATGTATGCCAATCTAGGAGTTACACGATTGACGCTTTCAGCAGAAATGACAGCCGAGCATTTCGCAGGACTGTTGCAACATACTAAAGTTCCGATGGAAGCTGTGGTACATGGAACGCCGACAGTGATGTATATGGATCATGACTTGTATGAGAATACAGAGTTATTGGAGCCAGTAGCGGAAGAGGATAATCAATATGTAGATAATTCAGTACTCGTGCTGATGACGGATAAGGGTGAGAATCCAGTATATCGAGATCAAAATGGACGCAACCATCTCACATCGGCTAAAGAGCTATGTTATTTACCGATGGTTACGGATTTAGCTGAAGCGGGTCTATCGTGCTTACGGATTGAAGGAGCCACCTATGCTGTAAATGACCTGCGTACAATTATTCGTGCTTATAAATCTGCTATGGAAGGGCAGTCTTCTGCCGGAGAGCAATTTGAACAACTACAACCCGTATATGCTGGATATACACTAGGAGCTTTGCAATTTAATTAAATATCTTTTTGTTACATCGCATACCAACTAGACTTGGAGGAGATTACGTAGATGAAAGCAACGATGGAACAACATATTGGACCAGAAGAGATTAAGGTTAAGCGGCAATCGTACTTCTATCCTTGTACACAGCATTTCTATAAGAATCCAGCTCAAATCGTCAGTGGCTCGATGCAACATCTATATGACGAGCAGGGGAATATGTATACAGATTTCTTTGCCGGTGTGTCCGTTGTTGCGTGTGGTCACTGTAATCCAGAGATTACGGAAGCAACGGTCCAGCAATTGAAGAAGTTGCAACATACCTCGACCATCTATTTAACTCAGCCGATTGTAGATCTGGCTGAGAGATTGGCAGAAGTATTGCCGGGTTCACTTCGTCGTACATTCTTTGTTAACAGCGGTACAGAGGCTAATGAAGGGGCACTTCTATTGGCACGTATGCATACAGGACGCAAAGGGTTTATTTCTCTAGAGCATAGTCTACACGGTCGTAGTAATCTGACGATGAGTGTCACGGGCTTGTCTATGTGGCGCACGGACCCGTTCTTGGATGATGAGAATGTGTCCTTCATTCCCCGTCCATATGACGCTGAGATGACTCCAGTCGAAGCAGCCGAGCTGTCATTGAGAGCATTAGATGAGGTACTGGAAGCTAAAGGTCATACGATTGCTGCCATGATCGTCGAGCCGATTCAGGGAAATGGGGGCATCATCATACCTGCGGAGGGATACTTCCGAGAGGTTAAGCGGCGTCTTGAATCGTATGGCATTCTCATGATTGCAGATGAAATTCAGACGGGGTTTGGTCGTACAGGTCGGATGTTCGCCATGGAGCACTTTGACGTTGTGCCGGATATTATCTCTATGGCGAAGGCGTTAGGCAATGGTGTTCCCGTGGCTGCTTTTGCTACGACGGATTATATAGCGAAGTCTTTGAATCGGCCGTCAGCGTCCACCTTTGGGGGTAATCCAGTATCTTCTGTTACAGCCATGGCTGTGTTGGATTATATCCGTGAAGAAAAGCTTGTGGAACGCTCAGAGCGTATAGGCGATATGTTCATACAAGCGTTGGAGGAGCTTATGCATAAGCATTCCTACGTTATCTCAGAAGTGCGAGGAAAGGGACTAATGATTGGCGTTGAATTACTTACTAATAATCCGAATCTCGGTGCTGAATATGTGGATCAGGTGCTTGAGAAGATGAAGGATCAGGGCTACCTGATTGGTAAGAATGGCATTCATCGTAATGTACTAGCCTTTCAACCCCCATTAATTATTCAGCAAGAAGATATTGAGAATATGATAGCTGCACTAGATGCTGTATTAAATCACTTAGAGCTTCCTGAGAGGGTAGAGATTTAAGAAGGGGAGTGTACCACCAGATGAACGCTGGAACAACGATGACAAGGAAAACAATATTTCATAAGACCAAACAATTTAGTGAACTTGTGATGTTCTCACACACGTTATTTTCACTTCCCTTTGCTATCATTTCCATGGTGTGGGCGGCAGAAGGTTGGCCTTCGGCATGGGTGATGATATGGGGATTGATTGCATTAATTGGAGCTCGGAATGGAGCGAATGCCTTCAATCGACTAGCGGATCGTAAGTTTGATGCGCAGAATCCACGAACAGCTAGTCGTCATCTTCCTCAACGGCTACTCCAGACGAGAGAAGTAACGATATTCGTCATCATCAATTATGTGATATTCATATGTGCGGCTTCGATGCTTAATCCGTTATGTATGATCTTATCGCCAGTAGCCATTGTTCTTATTACGGTATACTCGTACACGAAGCGGTTCACGTGGCTTAGCCATCTCTACCTTGGCTTCGTCATCGCCTCTGCACCGATTGGTGCATGGTTTGCTGTCACTGGGCAATTTGCCTTTACACCGTTCGTATTGGGGACCGTGGTTATGCTCTGGATTGCAGGATTTGATGTTATCTATGGTACGCAGGATATTGAATTTGATCGAAGTCACGGTCTCTGGTCTATTCCAAGCTTCTTCGGATTGAAGTCTGCACTGTGGATGGCTAAAGGAATGCATCTGGTCATGATGATGCTACTATTATTCCTCTATTATGCTAGACATCTAAGCTGGGTATATCTTGTTGGTCTAGGTATCGCGGCTATTCTCCTCATGACGGAACATGGGATCATTAAGCCTAACAATACTAAATTGATGAAGGTGGCATCCTATAACTTAAATCAGGTGATCAGCATGGTTATTGTCATCTTTACGTTGATTGATTTCTTCTTTGTCGGCTAACTTTAGATCATGATTGTTATGGTAAGCACCTTCCTAATCTAGCGGATGTAGGGGGTGCTTTATTTGTGTCTAATAAAGACTTAACACCAAAATTTGTGCTTGATAAAAATTAGTGTTGGAAGACCACTACGATGACGGATTATTCTTACGATCGCTGTTGCCCTTAGATTTCTTGATTATATACCGCCTATAGCGGTAGAAATCCAATGGCAAAGGCGAACGCTGACGCTTCTCCAGAACAATTCCGTCCTCTCCGCTACCCTCACATGATCCGTTATATTTATGTAAACACTGATATTGCTTTTGAGCCATAATCAATATTATTCATCTAAAAGGCGGTAAGCATGCCCCTTCTTCAATAAAGTGGTCATAGTACCGTCTCGATTTAGTAATTATGTAGATAAAGAAAATGAGAAAGGATTGAGCCATACGGGATACACCCTTATAGCTCAATCCTTTCTCATTGTTGGATCATGTTTAGAGTTACCTTTTTTAATTTAATTCAGGCTCCAGTTATAATCAGTGCTTGCTGGAAATAGAAGTCTATGCTGATCATAGCGGAGAGGACGGAATTGTCGTGTAGAAGCGTCAGCGTTCGCCTAAAAGATTTCCCATGGAAAGCTACTTCGAAAGCATACGCTTGCCCCCGAATTTTTACCGCAAACAGCGGTATATTCGAGAAAATTTGGGGGCAACAGCGATCGGAACGACAATCCGTCCGCGTAGCGGTCAATTATCAAACACTGATTTTAATATTGAGTCATTCAAGACTCACGCTTTGAGAAATATTGCAGTAGCACCTGTAGATCCTGATGTGCAGGAAATGTGGACAGGCTATCGATAATAGCTTGAGCTTGTGCGAGATATTGTTGGCTTAGCTGTTCTGTCATTTCTAATGCACCACTAGAACGGATAAGCTGTAAGGCGTGCTCTATCTCTTCAGGAGTTGAACCAGCATGAATGGCACGTATGTGAGGTGACAATTCGGGCATTTGTAAGGCATATAGAACGGGAAGCGTAACTTGACCATGGATTAAATCGTTTCCTGCGGGTTTACCTAACATTTCGGGGGTTTGTGTGAAATCAAGTAAATCATCCTGAATTTGAAAAGACATGCCAACGTGTTCACCGAATTGATAGAGCAGATCAGCAACCTCGGCTGATGTTTCCGTAGACAGCGCTCCAACTCGTAAACATGTGGCCATTAATTGAGCGGTCTTATTTCTTGATTTCTCAAGATACTGTTCTAGTGTGAGGTCGTAATCATACTTATGTTCCAATTGCTCATATTCACCTAGACAGAGTTGTGCAGTTGAAATAGCGGATAAATCATGTACAAAGCGTTCTCTATCCGTAGAATGTATGGAGAGAAGTTCGATTACACGAGCTGACATATAGCTGCCAATATGGACGGCTTCTGCTACACCTGTCTTGGTGTGAAGAGCAGGCTGACCACGGCGCATATCTGAATGATCGATGATATCATCATGAATGAGTGAAGCCGCATGGATGAATTCAGCTGCAGCTGCAAGTTTCATCTGGAGTTTCCCAGAGGATTTAGTGCCGAACCTACTTCCGACGATGACCATAATCGGGCGGATTCTTTTGCCACCAGATCGAATGAGAGCTAGTATACTTTGAGACAGCATAGAGGAAGAAGGAACATCCTTATCTTGCTTCACGATATTCTCGATATCTCGATTAATATGTTTTAAGTTAATGTTAAGTGCAACATGTAAGTTCATAGCTAACCCACCTGTCCGATGGTCTTAGAGGCTTGATGGTGTTGGAATTCAAGATTTAAGAACTGTTCCAAGTAGGTGAACAACGAATCTTCATTGGAATGTCCTTCAGCACCTTTGATTTGCCATTTCTTAATACGGGGTGCCATATATGAGATCAGATCGTACTCATCAAATTGAAGAGCCAATTGAATATAGAGACTGTATAAGTAATCCCCGTCAAGTATTTTGCGTGTAAGATTAGGGTCAGTGTAGCTACAGTCTTGATGACGTTTAGTTGCCAAAGACAACACGGTATATAGCGTTAACAGATGTACTTTACGCGTATACACAAAGTCATAACTATTCAAAAGAGAACTCATAACGAGTAGATCGGTATGATCTATGATATTCATCTCAATTCCGGCCTTGGGTGAACATTCGGCCTGAAGTAAGCGTAAGGTTTCATTCATAAGTTGTGCGTTCATAAGCTTCACCCCTTGGAATCGGTTCTGTAGTCTTCATAACCTTAGAAATAAGGAGAGTAATGTACAATGACTGCACATTACTCTAATTTGTTTATCTGGTCGTTGGTGATATGATTCTCAATTGAAAGGTATCATCACCTACGGCACTCATTCACGGCTTAATCTGTAAAGAGGTACCAACGCCGCACTAGCGGTATTTTCTTCCACTGTTTCTTGAGCCAAGGAAGTACATAGTAGTCAAGACCAAATACGCTTCCTGAGCCGCCGATTGTAGCAATTGCAGCTGTTACAAACCAGAGCATTTCGTAAGGAGCCATACCGGATGTCCAGATCATGACACCCATACCAATCGTCCCAATGGATGCGATGGCTGTGAACAGACCAAGAATGAGGAGAATACCAAATGTAATCTCTGCAAGCACCATACCGGTTTGGAATATTTGAGCTAGGACAGTATAGCTACCATCTGCATGGTAGAAGAATATGTCCATGAATGTATTCATCAGACTCGTAATGAATCCAGGAACAGGTAAGGCTGTCAACGTCTCTCCTGTTGAGGCAACAGCAGAAGCTGCTGTCTGGGCATCTACCGCCTGCGCAACATTACTTACTGCTTCACTTGCTGCAGAAGTGGCATCTGCCAAAGGAGAAGCGGGAATCAGGAATATTCTAGAAGGTTCTTCTATAATTTTACCGAGTTTCTCCCAGCCCTCATGGAACCACATCCACCCTAAGTAGATCCGAAGGGGAACAAGCCAGAAATTTGGAGAACGCTTCGAGAAATGGCCTCCTAGAAAGCTTCTACGATTCTCAACATGGAAAAATTCATGCATCATATAAGTCCATACTTTATTAAAACCAGCAACCATGGATAGATAGAACATATTGATAAAGTGCTTAGATAATAGTGCCATAAATCCAGTGAGCATAAACATTTTGCTAGGGAGCCCTACATTAGCTACGCCATAGCGACTACCAATAGATACCATGGTGCCATGGAAAGTAGGTTTGTAGGATTTCTTATCCTTGCCAGTCACATCAGAATGAATGTTATGTGCAATGATTGGAGCAGCAGCTTCAGCATTCTCGACCATTTGAGGAACTGGACGAGTCTCACCTTCAGGAATGTAGAATATATTGTCTCCGACAACATAGACATTCTCGTGATCTAAGCTTTGGAGCTTGTCGTTTGTAACAATACGTTTCCGACCTTCTTGTTTCACATCTAATGTACCAACAAGATCAGACCCTTCTACACCTGCAGTCCATATAATCGTATTGGCTGCGACTTCTTGATCACCCAGCTTAACGGCTGTCGGTTCAACACCTGTAATTTTGGCGCTCGTAATAATCTCTACGCCCATCTTACGGAGATGTTTCTCAGATTTAGCAATGAGCTTATCTGGGAGAATCGGCAGAATCTTAGGAGCCATATCGGCTACAACGAGACGAACATCCTTAGGTTCAATGTAGAATTCTTTGCAAAGTTCGTCGCGGAACTCAGCCATTTCACCCACGAGCTCAACACCCGTGAATCCAGCACCTACAACAACAAAGGATAATTTCGTTTTACGTATGATTGGATCTGATTCCTTGGATGCTTCACTGAACATATTGCGAATCTGTTGTTTCAAGCGAACGGCATCGTCGAAAGACCACAGTGAAAAGGTATTTTCCTCGGCACCTGGAATTCCGAAGAAAGTAGGTTTACTACCTGTACCAATGACTAAGTAATCATATGCGTAAGTTGCCTTATCAGACTTCAGTTTTTTGCTTTTGAAATCGATATTTTGAATGTCATCAAGGACAACATCCACCTTTTGATTCGCGAAAATCTTCTTGAGATCAACCTTGACGGCATCTTCAGGTGTGCGGTTAGCAGCAACCTCATGTAGTTCAGTTAATAAAGTATGATAAGGGTTACGATCGATCAGTTGGATTGCGATATCGTCATTTTTTTTGAACTTGCTGGCAAGCTTTTTGGCAGTAAGAACACCACCGTAGCCTCCGCCCAAAACGACTATTTTTTTCACTAGAATTTCACCTCGTTTATGTCGGAAATATGATTACTTCGCACCTTCAAGTGCTTTTTCAGATAGGGTTACGAAATCCGCAACATGGATGGTAACGCCTGTAATCGCATCTGTCTTGCCTTCTGCATTGACAGCTAAAGCTGCTGGATCTTGTTTCTCTATAAGAAAGGCTTCTGCTGCCTGAGCCTCTTCGTGCCATTCACTAGCAGATCCACCTTTTTCCTTCATTCCATATTTACCTTCGATAGAGTAGGCTTGTTTGTCATCACCAGCTTCATTTACACCACTGTAAAAAGCATGAATAATTTTGCCATTAGCAACGGTCAGGTCAACTGTTGATTTCCAACCAGATTCAGGATCGAATTGGTCACCTTCTGAATGGTATGATCCGTCTTTGTAAGTACCTGGTTCAGCAGGGCCTGCATCTAGCGCTTTTTTAGAAAGATTAGCTAGGTCACTAACATGAATGGATACGCCAGTGATTGCATCTGTTTTGCCTTCTTCATTGAGCGTAATGGCTGCTGGGTCTTGTTTATCTATTAGGAATTTCTCTGCAGAAGCAGCTTGTTCGTACCAATCGGCTTGGGCATTTCCTTTTTCTTTCATGCCATATTTACCGGCTTTATCTAATGCTTTCTTATCAGGACCACCCTTGCTACTCACAAAGTTCCAATCCGCTGTAGCAATCTTGCCATCTTTAACGGTAAGAACGATATAAGGCTTCCATCCACTTGCTGCATCAAATTCTCCTTCAGCATAATAGGAGCCGTCTGCATACTTACCGGATTCTTGTGTCGTCGCTGGCGTTGCAGAATCCGTAGTTGTTGCTGGTTCCGTAGTGACCGGAGCAGCATTCTCTTCCTTACCACATGCTGCAAGCATCCCCACTAGTAACAAGCTACATAAAAGAACAGACCATTTCTTTTTCATTTGTATTGACCTCCATTTTTTTATAAAAAAATATATATATATATTAAAATGTTATATTGAACATTTTAATAACATAGTTGTATTTAATTACCTAAAAAGTTAATATAGAGAAGTACCATATTTAATATATTAAAATATTAAATATTTAATATTAATGTATTTCTCGGTGATATCGTATCACGATATGCATCTATATTAATGTGAAAAAAATCACATCAGCAGGCAAATTTTGAAGATTTATTTTATTAATGAAGGCAAGCTCAGTTAAGGGTCTATTATAACAACTGCTGAGGAGTTGGGGAATGAAGAAAGACACATACAAAAGGAGGGATTACCCCTCCTTATATCTTTAACTGTATCTCTCATACCATCTGATGTGGGCCTTTTTGCGTATTCTTAATGTTGCTTGTAATAATAGAATGACTGCTTCGCTGAGAAGAATGGCTCCAAGTGCATCATAGATCACATGCTGTTTAATCATAAAAGTGGAGACAATGATCAGAATTGAACAAATAGAAATAACGATTCTGGCACGTTTACGAATAACCTTAGAAGTCCACGTGGCTCTCATGACAAGATAGGAGTGGAGAGCGTGGATACTGGGGAAACAGTTAAAGGGTTGATCCTGGCTATAAATATATTGGAGTATAAGAACGTCCCAGCTGTTACCTGTGATGATGGGCCGTGGAACACTCGTCTGGAAATAATAGTAGATCAAATAACAGAATATCAGGCTAATGTTCATAGTAATCAGTGTACGTATGTAAAGCTGACGATCCTTCCAGCACAAATAAGCCATCACTATAAAAATGAATGGATACCACCCTAAATAGACGATTCCCATCGAAGGTATCACTGGAAGCATCTGATCAATAGGCGAATTAAGAATAAAAGCTCCATGAGATCTCCCATTCAGTAGGGTATAGAATATACCCATTATACCCAGTGATCCTAGTAGGCTGAGGGATCTTAGATAGGTTTTAATAGGTTGGTCAATCACGTGTATAACCCCTTTATATAAATAAGTTCTATCATAACAATTATATTTAAATTGTAAACAATCAAAATTTGTATGAGGAGCATAAATCCTTGAGATCTAGGCTTTTTTTTCATGAGCACAATGAATCCCTCAATACGTCATGGTATAATGGTGGCGAACTCATGTGATGAAAATAGGGGGTGAAGTATGGGATTTGTTAAGATGTTATTTATAAATACTTCCATATTGATAGCTATAGCTTACTTAGCTAATTTAGTATATAAATATGTCCTAGATCGTGCTTCGGCACAAGTGAAATATATAAGTTCGGTATTATTGGCCATTTTTTGTGGATGGGTGAGTATGGTGTTCGGTTATCATTTAACGGAAAGGGTGATATTCGATCTTCGTGTATTACCCTTAATTGTAGCAACGATAACGTTCGCTCAGCCTTTCACGTTGGTTATTATTGGCATTGGAATTGGGCTATCTCGCTTGCTCGTTGGTATTAATGAGGCCTCTATTGTAGGTTGTTTCAATCTATCATTCCTTGGATTCGTAGCTGCGGGAATTCATATATGGATGAACACAAGAAAGTTGTCGCTCATTAAGAGGGGGGCGATAGCTGTTGTCGCCATTAATACAATGAATGCTATTGTGATCGGAATCTTTGGCGTGACCCCCTTTGGTCAGTATGTATCTGAAATATTGCCTATAACTCTAACTCTAGGTATTGTGTTATGTCTTATTTTTTGTCTTATTTTACGTGACTTTCATCAAGAACAGCTACGAATGGTACAGGTCAAGCAGAATAACGTCTTGCTCTCTAATCAGGCGGAGGAATTGCAGAAGGCCAAGCTAATTCTGGAGGATCGTGCAGATCAGTTGATGCGTTCATCCCAATACAAGACGGAGTTCCTGGCAAATATGTCACATGAACTGCGTACACCCCTGAATAGTATTATCAACCTTGCACAGATTATCAGTGAAAAAGATAGTACGAGATCTCCAGATGAGAATATGATGTATGCAAATATTATTTATAAATCAGGTCATGATTTGCTGAAATTAATTAATGACATTCTGGACTTATCTAAAGTCGAAGCTGGGCAGCTCGAAATTGTGAATGAAGATATGAATATTAGTGAGATTCCTGAATTGATTCAAATGCAGTTCGAGCTGATAGCAGAGAAACGAAATATATGCTTTGAAATTACAGTGGATGATTATCTTCCGGGAACTCTTTATTGCGATCCTCAGCGTGTTCAGCAGATTCTAAATAATTTGTTGTCCAATGCTTTCAAGTTTACGAATGAGGGAAAAGTAACACTAGATATTTATAAGAAATATCATGAGGAACAGGGGAAGGATCATGCAGACTGGATCGTGTTCTCCGTAACGGATACAGGTATTGGTATCCCGCAGAATAAGCATCAGGTTGTTTTTGAAGCCTTTCAACAGGCGGAAGGATCGATCAGTCGTAATTATGGTGGAACAGGGTTGGGTCTATCGATAAGCCAGAATTTAGCGCACTTATTAGGGGGTAGTATACACATAGAAAGCGTTGAAGGAGAGGGCAGTAAGTTTTCGCTATATTTACCATTAAATCATATTGACAGATGATATTGTGCGTGTAGAATGGGGACAAATGAGAGATTTAAAGCTACTCTAGCGTTACTTCGTGATCAATAGATGACTTTTTAAACAACCTTTATTAAAAGGAGTGCATCCCCATTCTTACGGCTTCTAAGGGAAGACAGCGACGGAAATTCTCGACTCAACGTAAACATTTGTTCATTGCAACATTGGAAGGTGTACCAGCCACTGTTTTTCAGACTCTTCTGGGAGGCCCTTTTCTGACAGCATACTTACTGTATTTGGGCGCAGGAGCAAGTGTAGTAGGATTTGTACTAGCGATTACGACTTTTGTTAACATCGCACAAATTTTTATTGCATTTATGATTCAGAAATTAAGAAGCCGTAAATGGACGCTCATTATATTTGTATCTCTACACAGGTTATTATGGAGTGCTACTGGACTGATTCCTTTTCTATTCCCCAAGGAATGGTGGGTCCCGATATTTATTATTGTTTATTTCTCGGCCTTTATGGCTAATGCAGTGGGGGGGATGATCTGGACATCTCTTATTAGTGATATTGTACCTGCAGCAGTCAGAGGAAGATACTTTGGGATTCGTAACACGTTCTTGAATGCTCTGGGAGGTATCTTGTTATTTATAGGCGGCAGGATATTAGATGATTATCCCGGTAGTGTAGCATTTACAATTTTATTTAGTGTGGCAGGATTTTTTGCAATTTGTAACATTGGTACGTTCTTCTTGTATCCAGACGTTCCCTTCGAACGCTCGGTTGAAAATCGCTTTCTTCCTATGATGAAGAGGCCATTACATGATGGACCTTTTATGAAATCAACTATTTTTCTTGCAGGATGGTTATTTCTCCAAACATTAATTGTACCGCTGTATTCTTATGTCATGTTGGACTTATTGCATATTAATTATGAAAGCGTTTCATTACTCACTGTCATTCAGACGGTGTCTATGATGGCTAGTTTTTATATTTGGGGTAATCTGAATGTGAAATTCAGTAATAAAACACTGTTATTCTGGACATTACCCCTAATAGCAGCATCTTGTCTCACTTGGGGTTTACTCGCTATTCTTCCTATGATGCTAGTATTAGTCGTAATACATATATTATTGGGCGTTGGGGTCGGTGGATTTAACCAGCTAGCCTTTAACTTTATCATTGGGGATACACCCAAGAGTGAACGACCGATGTTTATTGCCATGTATTCAGCAATAACAGGTTTGACCTCTTTTCTCGGACCTCTGATGGGTGGTCAAATATATGGGTTCATGAACGATTGGCCGACATGGATTCAACAATATGGATTTCAAACAGCAGTAGGTGTTATCATGTTACTTGTTGCTCTAACGTGGGGGCGTCGTATTCTTAAAGAAGCATAAGAGCGCTTTAGAAACGTCTAGGAGGAATATATGGGATTTCGAGCTATGGTGTTAGGAGCGACGGGCTTAGTCGGTGGATTCGTAGTTAAAGAATTGCTGGACCGCGAAGAATACGACGAAGTGAAGGTGCTCGTGAGGAGACCTCTAGATATAGAGCATCCGAAGCTAACTCAGATTATTTTAAATTGGGAAGAATTAGATCAGTATGGAGATGCCTTTGTAAATGTACGAGATGTGTTCTGTTGTCTAGGTACAACAATGAAGAAGGCAGGAACTCAGGCTAGCTTCCGCCAAGTAGATTTTGAATATCCTTTACTTGCAGCTAGGTTGGCGCAGCAGGCTGGAGTACGTCAATTTCTATCTGTGTCATCTATGGGAGCTGATCCTGCGTCCCGTATTTTCTATAGCCGTACTAAAGGGGAGCTGGAAGAGGCTCTAACGAAACTAAGATTATCTTCAGTTCATCTATTCCGTCCATCACTGATATTAGGTGTACGAGGGGAGAAACGTTTTGGGGAAATGGCCGGAGCATGGTTTATGACAAGCTTCGATTTTCTTTTTCGAGGTAAAGGCTTGAAATACCGAGCTATACCTGCGGAGACTGTGGCACATGCGATGGTAAATATTGCAGTAGTAGGTACGCTAGGGGTACATATTTATCCTAATGATGTTATTCATGTACTAGGACTGGTACAATAATAGAAGTTTCTATAGTATGAAAGGAGATATAAATAATGAGTAAACAAGTCATTGCAACGAAGTCTGCTCCAGGAGCAATCGGACCTTATAGTCAAGCGATAGAGGGTGGGGGCTTCATTTATACATCGGGTCAATTAGGACTTGATCCTGAGACTGGACAATTCGGCGAGGGCGTACAAGGACAAACACGTCAATCCCTTAATAATGTGAAAGCTATATTAGAAGCTGCAGGTGCGGAGATGGGACAGATTATCAAAACGACTGTGTTTCTAAAAGATATGAATGACTTTGTAGCTATGAATGAAGTATACAGCTCTTTCTTCTCTGAGCCATACCCTGCACGAAGTGCCGTTGAGGTAGCACGTCTACCTAAGGATGCATTAGTGGAGATTGAAGTTATCGTATTGAAAAATTAGTCTTAATGATTTAAAAAGCTGAGCCAAGCGGAACAATCGCTTGGCTCAGCTTTTTATGTATGTTGAACAAACACTAGTCCCGATCCCGATTACGGATAAAGAATAACCATATGGCGTAAAGAAACAGAATGGCAACGATGATGCAAGCTGCGAGGAAGACGTTGTCAATTTCTCTCTGCTTCATTGCTATTGCGATGTATGCCCATACGAAGACTAATGGGAAGGCACTATCACGGTAAGGGAAACTGACTAGGATAGCTAGAATTCCGCCAACACAGAGCATGATGACAGACCAGGCGATAACGCTAATTCCAAAGGCCCCCCACT
>DASXLR010000032.1:0-2127 GCA_036496075.1 Paenibacillus sp.
CAGGCACGACCGATCCCGTTCGTTCATAGGTCCATGCAAACACAACCCCGCTAATAAAACTCACGGGCATGACATTCATTGTGGGAAAATGCGCCAGAGAAAAGATTAGTGAACTAATCACAATCGCCCATCTCATCCCTACACGGGTCCTTAGCCAACGATATATAAATCCACGGTAAAATATCTCTTCATAGAACGGTGACACGATTCCTGCCGATACAATACCAATCATGATGGTAAATAGAGTAACATTTTGCTGCAGACTCTCTGTTTTGCTGTTCTCCACCGTATTTCCAAGAAAACTCGTTAGGTAAAAAGCCGTTACACTGAATACGAAGAGAACTAGTATCCAGAGCACAATTCTCCACCAATCTCTCGCAGGAAATCCCTTCACACCTACATCTGTCCAGGACATCTTCTTCGGTCGTAAAGCAACAAAATATAATCCTAGCAAAAGAGTGATCGCGATGGTGAGCCCTGTAAGAGTACCTGAATAAAGGGTATTCTCCAACCATTTCTCATACATTGACTGTATCGCGTATTTGATAACGAACATTACGAATACGAATTCAAGTGTGAGTAATGCAATGAACTCACGCCATGTCCACTGATCCATCTTCTTCCACATTTCCGTTCTAGTCATCCTTAATCCCTCAATCCTCTGTGATATAATGTAATGATATTAGGTGACGTTACGTCACCTGCAAGCATTTTTTTTGGGAGGAAGAAACAAAATGAATAGATGGACAACAGGACAAGTATCCAAACAGCGGAACATCTCCGTTAGAACGCTACGTTATTATGATCAAATCGGTCTCTTAACACCGAGTTATAAGGAAGATAACGGTCGCCGTTATTATTCAGAAGAAGATTTATTCACTCTCGAAAAGATAACATTTGCTTAAATCACTATCACTACCGCTTGAAGACATTCAAAATGTAATAGACAAGCTATCTTTTCGTCATATTCTGATCGCACATTATAATCAACTTCAGGAGCAGCTCACTTCTCTACAGGGCAGTATTGCAAATACTACATCTTTGATCAACATGATTGATTTAGAAGGTACACTCTCCTGGGATCGGGTTTCTCATCTTGTACAAAACGTACAACCCAACTCCAAACAGTGGATCGATTACTTCAAGGATGACGAAAGTGCATTTCTACAGACTGCACTACCGAATCTTAATAGTAATGACCAGACTTCCCAACAATATGCCTCTTTGCTGCGCCGGATTAAGTGGTGTGTACAACAATCCGTTTCACCAGAATCTGACGAAGGCTATAACATTGCCTGCGAATTAATTAAGTTATCCCACGAAACCTTTAATGGAGATGAGGAATTGATCGAGAAGTTCTGGGAAGTGAGGAAGCTACCTTCAGAGGAATCAGGACTATATCCCGTATCCGAAGAAGTGCTGAACTTTGTGGAAATCAGTATTGCCCACGCTATAGAAAAAGGAGCGGAACAGAAATAGGAGAATGAGCGAGGCGTTGCTGATTATACTTTCTTAAAAATGATCAGGTTTCGGAAGCCTGCTCAGAAATTGATATTCAACTATACTGCCCCATTAGTTAAAGAAAAAGAGGAGTAGCTGCCGCAGCATTCTGCTCCTCTATCGTGTACCGTTAGTTTAACACTGAAAAGTGGTTTCAAGGCGTGCATGCTTATTAATCCTTTACCTTAGTAAAGCTTTAGCCCCGGAGCGTGAATATTATGTTAGACGATGTTAATGCCATCCTCGAATTACTGAAACCTAGTTTAGGTCTTTCTTGTAGTAATAGTGTTTATTCCCTAAAGGAGCATTATCGATTACTGCCATTTCGTGATATCCATATTTTTTATAGAATTCTGGCGCTTGAAAACTGAAGGTGTTTAACTTAATGAATGAACAATTCTTTGCTCTTGCAATTCGTTCTGCTTCCTCCAATAATCTTCTTCCGAATCCTTGTCCACGATGGTCATCTTCTACCCATAAAATATCAATCTCCATCCAATTCCAACATAATGCACTGTTGAGGCCGGCTATAATCTCGTCTTTATCATCCTTCAAACATAAATTAATTTCCTCATAAGTTCCATTTGGTACTTGCTTTGAATTGAACTCAATAAGTTTATTCCTCAC
>DASXLR010000033.1:0-50495 GCA_036496075.1 Paenibacillus sp.
CCGGTAATGGAAATTCTACTGAACCACCATGTTCAAATATCAATCTCGCTTTCGATATGAACTGAGGCTGTATTAATTCCATAACAGTATCTAGTCCAAGCTTACTAAACATCTCTTGAGATTCTGGAGACAGAAATTCGCCACAAGCTTTATGGCGTGGGAATGATTGCCGATCTAACAACATCGTTCTCCATCCCAGATCTGTTAATTGCTTCGCAAGACTACATCCAGCAATTCCCCCACCAATCACAACCGCATCCATTATTTGCTCCATCGACTCCTGCTCCCCTCTTCCCCCTGAGTGGAATGCTGTGGAATGACAACAGCATATCTAAATAAGGGGCGCCATGAATAGATAAGCCCGGGAAAGCCTAAGGCTTCTCTTAACTTAATCCAATCCGCAGCACGGAACCCTTTGGCTACTGATAGGGGTCCATCATGCCATATATAACGGTTAGTAGACACTGCGCGACTGACAATCCATACTGCCAACCAAGGAATCCATTGTCGGTGAATATCGTTAATTACAACGCCAAGCTTGGACGCTTTATGCATATGAATAACGACAGTATGAAGCTCGTCTCCCGTAAAGTGATGAATAAATTGTGATCCAGTCACGATATCAACACAAGCTTCTGATAAGTCCTTCACGTCAACTAATCGAACATTTATCCGTGGTTCGTCGTGAAAGAATTGCCGTGCCTCTTCACATGCTTCCTTCGTGACATCTACCAATTGAATCGTCACATCAATACCTTTCTTATCTGCCCACCTAAGAATGTGCCTATTCACATCTCCTGAACCTGCACCCACATCAAGAATAGATAATTGTGTCGGTCGATCCGCGAGAATCCATAACCGCTCAACACCATAGATGGTAGGACTCGAAGCAGCAAATATTTGATTTAACAGCCTTAAATCTCGTAGCGCTTCGTGAAGATCATCTCCGCCCATGCTGAAATCATCCATCAATTCAGGTTCTTCGGCCCGTTTCTGTAATTTCTTAAAGATAAACATGATCTATAACCCGTTCTTGGAGAATGCTAGAAGGAAGATACGTAAACTTAAGTAGTTCTGCTGTTAACCCAGGACCGAAGGCTAATGCAACACCGCTTGACGAACCTACTTGGCGAGTTAGAAGATCCTCACGCATCGCTTGTAGAACAAACAGAATCGTAGCTGAAGACAAATTGCCATAATCACGTAGAATATTTCGACTAAACTGAACCTGATCGTCGCTTAGTTCGAACATCTGTTGTACGATATCCACAATTCCTCGGCCTCCCGGATGAATGGCCCATAAGCTAGGTGTTTTTTCTCCATCTAAGAGTGATTCCATTTCCGTAGTTAGATAGCGCCCTAACAACTTGGGGATATTCGTTGACAGGTAAAGATCGAATCCGTAATTACCAACTTCCCATATCATTTCCTCACTACACTCAGGTAAAAGAACCGAATGACCTTCTCCTAATTGAAACAAACCTTTACTGTTCTTATCCGCCGTTCCTATAACACATGCTGAAGCCCCATCCCCGAAGAATGACGCACCAAACAAAGCCTCTCGGTCACTTGAAGGCTGAAAATGAAGTGTGCACAATTCCACACATACAATTAAAATCTGCCTGCTTGACTGCCCTTCCACCAACGTCCTAGCCAATTGAATCGCCTTCAACCCAGCAGCACATCCCTGAAAGGTTAATGGAATTCGCTGTACACGTGAAGACAGGCCCATTTCCTTAACAAGAACAGCATCCAACCCCGGAAGGAATTGTCCTGTACAGCTTACCGTTATAAGATGAGTAATCTCTGAACCCTCAATCTCTCCATCAAGTAAGGCATCCTTCGCCGCTTGTAGCGCCAAGGGAATAGACTCTCTTTTATATATTCCCATACGTTCTGCGGTGGAAGGAGCGTCTCCTTGTCCTTCTGATGGCAAATACCGGCTTCTAGAACCATGTCCGAGGAGGTTAGGTTCGCAGGTATATCGGGTTGCCACACCACATTGTTTAAATATTCTTCTAGCCCACCTTACTGAATTGGGAGAATCATGTAACGCTTCTTCTAGTTTATCTAACACCTCATCTTGTTCGATTCGGTGGGCAGGAACAGCCGTACCTATGCCTAGTATAGATATGTTCGGAGATTTCGTATCCATCATGTGTTCATCAACTCCTTGTCCATGGTTTACGCCAAGCTTCCGTAATGGAACAAGTTTATTCTGTAAACAGCTCGTATATGCATGAATGCTCAACTATCATCTACGTATCACACACAATAACTCTAAATGGGAGGTATTTGAATCTATTAAAAATTCTATCAAAGCTATGTAAGTTCTACATGAAAATAAAATAAGCTGCCCTAGGGCAGCTTATCGTTGTTAAACCTCGGCTCTACTCGCATCCCAGATTGCTTCTGGCATGAGTCTCTAGCCGAGCTTATACAAAGTCACTTCATAATCATTAAAGATATCCCCGATCATCTTCTCAACCACATTCCAATCCCCATTTGCCATTCCACAGCCCAGGTTATAAGGAAGAGCGACGCTAAGCTTCGACTCTGTAGCTTTGTTCTTCAACTGTGTTAACGCGCTTTCAAGTGCTTCGTAATCTGTATATTGTTCCGATGTTTTACCATACTTAAATTGACCAAATAAATTAGCAATCATCGTACCATTCTGGCACTGAACTAGCTGACATCGACCAAGCAAAGATTTCTTATCCACTGCATTCATATACTCGTTTTGATAAAAGGTATAGGCTTCTGGAAACTTATCTCGTATTCCTTTTGCTGCTCCACTCCCCATGACCCCTTGGCAATTCACTTGATGGCCCAGAATATCTTCCTTTGCTTGAAAAAAATCTCCACTCACTACTTTAACTGCCATCGATATTCCCCATTTCTTCAATAAATAAACAAAATCATTATAACCTAATAATTCTAATTGAATATATATTCTACCATTATTGACCATGTAGTTCTATGTAAGTGCCATTCTTTTGTATCTTCCCATCTTCTATAACTATAATATTTGAAAAATCAGCAATTGCACTCTCTTTATGGGTAATGACAACGATTGTTTTATTTTCCCCTGTTTTTGATAGATTTTGCAATAAAACTTCTGTATCTTGATCCATCGAAGCGGTTGCTTCATCCAGTACTAAAATAGGCGTATCACGTAATTATTTATACCCATGGTGCTGCAAAGTAGCGAACCTGGGGAATGCTCGCCACAAGCAACATCCAAAAGCATGCTACTGCCACCAATATTTAAATTTTGAAAGTTTAACATCCCAAAGGGCCTCGGTCGAAAATACAGTAATCTTTAGTTCATTCACATGTTCAAGGGCCATTGTAAATTCACTTGATACAGTGTTCTTTTGATCTGACGTAAAGGTTTCAACAACCTGTCCATTTATTGAAATTTCAATCTTTCCATCATGACTTGAACCATCGGGTGTTGCGTGAGTTCCATAAAGCTTTATATCTTCGTTGTGAAATACATAAGTAAAGCTTTTGGAAGGTCCCCCTTGATTGCTGTATACATTGAATTACGGTATGACTTTTTGATGAACTACTTCAAAACCAGTAAAACTCTCCTGTTCTGGTACATTTCGATTCTTTTCTGGTAATTGGTTTAGTGCTATAGCGTTACCTTCTACTTTCGTAATTGATTTGTTTACCGCCTCAGAAAATACCATAGTCCCAATAGTAAGGACAATAAGCATAACTCCTGTGATAATAACGTTTCTAATCATAAGATAAGAACGGAACCCTGTCCTATATGCGAAATATCCCATGGCAGCGCCTAAAGTATTAACAATGACATCCTCTATATCGAAGCTCCCCAAGAACGTAACGGCTTGAAGGGTTTCCAGGATCAAGATGAAAGGTGGAAGTGAATCGACGGCATCGCGGCTGGGGATGTGGGCTTTAGTAGACAACAAAAGTAAGGCTGAGATGCTCAATAGATCCCAAAATAACAGCGATGAAAAAGACCAAAATGGTCGCTATAAATGGTCTCAGGAATTAAGTACGAATGGAATGACAGAAGTGCCTGAAGAGTTCACTTTGCAGCTTCTTTCCGTTACGCGTTATAATGAACTACAACATAAATGGAAGCTTCCATTATATTAAATGAACTATATAGTAAATGCTTTGGGGTATATGAGGAAGAGTCTCGAACTCATTCAGATGCCGGATTTAGTATTTTGCTTCAACAACAACGAATGAGTGATCATTAAAAAAAGAGCCATCCATAAATTGTATCTGGATGGCTCTTTACTATGTTCTAACGCTCTTTGCGAATATCTTAACCAGATCAGTAACACAAGTTAAGCTACTACCATTTCAATCAGCGCGGATTCCGCTTCTTGGCAGCCAGCAGGCGGTCCATCGACGTGGACCGCTCCTGTTCCTGTGGCGGCTCTGCCGATGCCGCCACTTCTTGCGCCCCGCCCGGCTGTACCTGCGGCTGCCGGGGCTTGGGCGCTACCGCCGGCGGCTTTGCGCCCGCCCCGGGAGGACTTGCACCGCCCGCAGTACGCGGCGGTGCAGTTGGCGGCGCTGCGGAGCCGCCGCCATAAAAGGCTGCGGCGCGTTCCTTGCGCGCCGCTAGCCGAGTGAGCCCAGCGGCTGGCGTAGCCTCGCCGGGATCACTCGCACGAGCAGGTCGCCGCCGCAAGGCCGCGGCGAGGTGCTCTGCTATTGCGCGCCATGGCAACGCCAGGCGGCGCACCGCAATGTCTGCTATCCATAGCAGCAGAACAGCTACAAGTAGCCTATAGCTCCAATCTTGTAGCGATTTAGTCGCTCTCGCTTTGGGTGCAAATAACTCCTCAGGGTGATCCCAAGATAGCATACGTCCACCCGTTAGTTCAGCAAGTCGACTCAACTCCTGCTGAGACTCTCCAATTGTAATACGGTACTCTGGAGAGTAAGGGACGATTAACCCACTTCCAGGTGCAACAACTTTGTCGCTTTTCCCGCTATCATCTACTAAAGACAACATGAAGGCTCCTGGTTTATCTACAGTCATATCCCCTGTGTAATGACCCGGAGATTCCTGAACAAGCATCACCTTTCGTTCCTTCAGATCTTCCCCAGTGACCACCGCTTGTAATGAATCGGGTACAGGTTCATCACCGTTAACAGCGACTTCTAAATGAACTTGATTTCCCTCAACCTCACTCTTTATTTCGTAAGGGGAAGCTGTAAACTGTGGAAAGGTCCATTTAATCATCTGTGTTAACACATCAGAGTAACCTGCCCAAGATACCCATTCCTTTGACCATTTCCCCGTTAAATCACTAGTCCAAGCTACGGTTCGGCCTGAACCGTACTGCCATCTAGACAATAGTGGATCTGGTTCTGGACTAACGAGTGCCGTCTGTGCAGTAGATTTCGGAGTTGTCGCTATATAACCATAAATCGTTGGCACACCATTCTCTAGAAGTGCATTCCATTCCCCAGTATCCTGCAATGCAGGGATAAATGGCTTGTCTACAATGTATGACTGGGCCATCATCACCGCTTCACGACTGAATATAGAGGGAATCGTCGTTTCATCCTGAACGAAATAATAACGTCCTTTCGAAGACTCTGCTAAAGTTTGCAGTAGCACAGTATCCGCATCCTGACCTACAGCCACTGAAGATAGTGTGATTTTATTATTTTTCATTTGTTCTACAAGACCCTGATATGCCCCATTACCTGCTGACTGACCATCTGTCATTAGAATAATATGCTTACGCTGTGCTGTAACTTCTAACAATCTCTGTACCGCTGAATTTAATGCAGGATAAATATCTGTTCCGCCATTGCTTTGGATGGACTGGATCTGACTTAATATAGATTCCTTATTAGATACTTTTTGCGGTTCAACAACCCACCAAGGCTGATCGTCAAAAGCAACAACACCCACAGTATCTTTAGGCCGTAATAATTCGACAGTGCGCATTGCCGCTTCCTTGGCTAGCTCAATCTTAGCTCCACTCATACTGCCTGAACGGTCAATGACTAGAATAAGTCCAAGAGAAGGGATCTCACGTTTTCCTTCTAAATCCATTGATACAGGCAATAACTTCTCAATGGGTGTCTTGAAGTAACCGCCCATACCGAAGCTATCTTCACCACCAGCCATCATGAATCCGATCCCGTAGCTACGAACTGCCTGCTCAATGAGATCCATCTGACGTCCGCTTACCCGATCTCCTGACACATTGTTAAAAACAATGCTATCATAGGCGCCATATTTAGCCAGCTCACTCGGTAAAAGTTCTGGCGCTATCACCTCGTATGGAATAAGCCCTGATAATAAAGCCGCCGTAATATTGTTAGAAGTTCCTTGCTCACCTTCTACAATGAGCACTTTCGGGGGTCCATCTACGCGAGTGAAGGCATAACCCGTGTTGTTCGCAGACTGATCGTCACCCTCCATGAAAATTTCAGCACGATAACGATGTAATCCCGTCGTTTTAGCTAACCCCTTCAAACCATAGCGGTTATCTCCAGGCGATACCTCGACCTTTTGCCTACCAATTTCTCGATTATCTTCATATAAACGTAGCTCTCCAGATGCCTCGTAGGTGCTACGCAACAATACCTCGAAATAAAAAGCTTCCGCTTGATAAAGCTTATCTGGTACAACAAGTTCTTCAACAGATACATCACGAATGGCTGGCTTAGGTGCTTCTAGAACATCAACTGCAATCCCTCGATCCTTAAGCAATCTTCCAGCAGAAAGCATACTCCCCACATTTTCTTCTCCATCTGAAACCATGACAATCCGTGAATCTCCAATCTGACTGAGGAGGCTGCTTCCGAGCTGTAACCCGGCTTCCAGATTACTGAATTCTCGTTTCAACGAAGCATCGAATGGAACCTCATTAACCTCAGCCGCAGATAGCCGCCGTTCAACGGCAGAATCAAGACCAGCGGATACAATGGACGTTTGATCTTCCTTGCCTTTATGCTTAGCTGATTCCTGAATCCACGCGGCTAACTGATCTTCATCTGCCATGCTGTAGGAACGATCGACAAGATACACAACTTCCTTTTGGTATACAAGGTTATATGTTTGTATTCCTGCAAGCATTAGAACTAGCAATAATAGAATCGTTGACCTTATACCAATGGCCCATTTCTTACGCGAACCAGATAATCGAAAATCAGATTTATAGGCGTATACCATGAGTACAATCAACGGAATAAGTAGCAATAATAGCCATGGATGACTAAATTGAATGCCCACGTTGGTACCCCCCCCATTCCAGCAATATGACAGTAAGTGCAACAGCGGCCAATATCCACATCAACGATCTAGCGACCTGTGTTCCACTCGCTTGCCCCTTTTCCACATCACCCTGATTCTGTATCACAGCATCGGATGAACCATCAACCGCCTGTGTTAACAAAAGCTCCGCCTTCTGATCAACAGCTCCTTCGCTCGGATCAACCGTTACCTCAACCCAGTAACGTGGAATATGATCCTCCGATCCCTGTTGCTCAAATGCGTATAATCCAGGTATAGAAGGTACTCGTTGTAGAGCTATAAAGCCTTGTGATCCTCGATCTGCCGCTATGGGTTCAACACCTGCTGATAAGGCTAATCCGGCTTTAGCAACCCAGTGTGCTTTCGTCGCCTCAACAGAGATTGGCACATCAATATGGCTGCCTGCAATCACACGTCCAAGTCCAGAGCCTTCCCCACTAGTCAACCATGTCACCGCATTGTTAATGAGTATTGGAAATTCAGCAGATAACGGAAGGTCACTATCCTCTAACTTAAACAGAAAAGAAAGACGTGCATATCCTCCCTCTTTGCCAGCATAGATAGCTGGCTTATCACCAATCTCAGCAATGGCATTTCCCCATACAGGTGGACTCTGGTCAAGCACAGTTCCGAAATACAACCCCGCTAAGGTCATATATTTCGTGACTGGATGATTTAAAGGCTTTGCCTTCTCTCCACCGACTTTCACTTCTTGTCCCGCACCACCAAGGGTCCATAGAGGCGTCTTACCTAACAATTTCGCCCACTCCCCCTGCTGCACAAAAGCGGGAGTTTCGCCTTCAATCAGGATCAGATCAGGAGCTTCCTTCGGCACGGGAGGCGCTGACATATCCTTCGAACCCTCTGCTTGGTCACTCTCATCTATCGTCATCTTCGTAATTTCTGCACCCGTTAGCTGTAGTGCTCGCTCCAGAAATAAGTTCCCGGAGCTCAAGTACAACACGCGAGGCGTAGTACTTCTATTTCCGAATGCAAAGGAAACGTTATCCACCTCGTAATCATCACTAACATGCAATTCAAGACGATATACCTCCGCATCCTCCAGCTCATGTAGATTGATCGTCGTATTCCCATCCATCCGCCAATCAATAGTCTGTGTTCTTAGCAGTTTATCGTCCCCATAAAGCTCATACTCCACAGGTTCATTGTTCAGGCGGGTACTTTCTACCACTGCGACGGCTGTATTCCCTGCTTGACCTTGCTGGATACCGAACTGTTTAATAGAAACATTGTAGACCGCCGTTCCACCAATATCGATGACTTGACTTGCAACTTGAAAAGGAATCCCTTCCCCGTCACCCTTCCATTCTCCATCTGTAAATACCACAACTTCAGCATCTTGTTCCTCGCGAGTTAGCGCTGAGGCTAATGATAACGTCTCACGATAGGCAGATTTACCATAATAGGGTTCAAGTCCGTCTATAGCTTCATTCAACCATGTCTGATCCTTCTCCCTAGAGATGACGATATTGGGATCGGAACCAAGACTGAGTATCGTTATTTCACTTCCTTGAGCGTACTCTTCGATGTATTGCTTCACCTTAGCTTTTAATAGATCCATTCTTCTATATCCATCATCTACAGATTCATTGACCTCTGAAGAAGCTGTCGTTCTTGCACTCATGCTGCCGGAGGTATCCGCAACGATAACCACATGCCCTTTAGCATCAGCAGACACCCACCAATACGGCTGCATCAATGCAAATACAAGTAGGGCCGCTGCCAAGAGCTGTAACCACAACAGCAGACGACTCTGTAATTTCTGCCATGGACGATTCGCCTCAATGTTACGAAGAACCCGCTCCCATAACATATGGCTTGGTACCAACGTATCTATAAATTTCCGTTTCAACAAATACATGAGTAGAATGGCCGGTATACTCAAGCCAAATACCAGACCGAGCCACGACCCAATTCCCATGATTGATCCTCCTTAAAACTTTGCGTAGCAAAGTTATCTTCGTAAGCATTAACTAAACTTTGCATAGCAAAGCTTTCTTCGTAAGCATTAACTAAGCTTTGCATAGCAAAGTTATCTTCGTAAGAATTAACAAAGCTTTGCGTAGCAAAGCTATCTACGTCACTCTGTATTAAGTCCTTACTAGTCCAGACTCTGCCAAGATGCCGAATACAGCCTCTTCAATCGGCGTATCATTCGGAATCAACACATAGGAAATGCCTCGTTCAGCTGCATAACTAGATAGGAAGTGCTGGTAGCTTTCCCATTCCTTTTTATATGTCTGTAGCACTTTCCCCGTCAAGGACACGTCCTTACCCGTCCCAATCTCACTATCTACAAGACGTAAATCTCCGCTGAGCGTCGGATTCATTTCTTCTTGAGATACAATATGCACAAGGACAACTTCTTGCCCAGCTCCTGCTAGACGAGATAATGCGTTCCCAATTTCCTCTTCACCTTCACTAAGCCAAAAATCCGAGAAAATCCAAGTCATCCCTGGAAGCCTCGGAATAGCGCCCGGTTCACTGAGACAGGCAGCTAGACTTCCTTCTCCTCCTACAGGTGCTTCTTCAAGGAACTGGAACAATCGATGAATTGCTCCCCGTCCTCTTAGAATAGGAAGACGTGAGTCCAGAGAACGGCTATAATTTACTGCCTGTAAGCGTTCATATGAACAGAGTGCAATGTATCCAATGCTAGCGGCCAGTTGTTTAGCATACAATAACTTAGTCGGAACTTCGCTTGCCCCATCGGTATTAGCTTTCGCTTTACGCTCTCCAAAGTCCATCGATGTTGAACAGTCTACATACAGACTGACCATCAATTCCTGCTCATCCATGAACTGGCGGATAAACGGCTTGCCTGTGCGAGCATATACACTCCAATCGAATCGTCGTATATCATCCCCGGGGGAGTATGGACGATAGTCTGCGAATTCCAAGGAAGAACCTAAACGACGTGAACGCCGCTTCCCCTGAAGCGTACCTGCCACTCTCCTACCCGCACCCAGACTTAATCGTTCTAGGCGAGGAAGGAGTTGTGACGAGAGCAGATCATGCCCGTTCATGCCGTTCCCTCAAGACGATTCAGGATTTCCTGAACGATATGATCTGTTGAAATCCCCCTTGCTTGTCCTTCGAAGTTCAAGAACAGACGATGCCGTAGCGCCGGAATGGCTACTGCATGAATATCTCCAGTGGAGAGATGCATTCTACCTTGGCATATAGCTCGTACTTTCCCTGTTGAGATAATCGATTGAATCCCGCGTGGTCCTGATCCGAATCGAACGTATTTACGCACATCTTCTGGTGCAGATGATTCTTCTGGATGAGTCATCATAAGTAACTTCACAGCATAATCTAGCACTTCTTCTGCAACTAGTACTTCTTTGGCACCTTGTTGTATCTCAATTAACTCCGCACCGGTAGCTTGTTTACTCGCAACCGAGACATGTGATGAAGTTGTTCGACGCACAATTTCCTTCAATTCATCCGCGTTGGGATAAGGAACAAGAATCTTCAATAAGAATCGATCTAGTTGAGCTTCTGGAAGAGGATAGGTTCCCTCATTTTCTAAAGGATTCTGTGTAGCTAACACAAAAAATGGCTTAGGCAACACATGCGTATCATTACCAATCGTAACCGTTTGCTCCTGCATCGCTTCTAGCAAAGCACTTTGCGTCTTTGGTGTTGCACGGTTGATCTCATCAGCCAGCACGATACTGCTAAATATTGGACCGCTCTGGAATGTCATGCCCGTCACCCCTTGATTACCAAAGGAAAGCACTTGTGTTCCTGTGATATCACTAGGCATTAGATCGGGCGTAAACTGAATCCGTGAGAAAGATAAATCCAGACTATCGGCAATCGTACGTACTAACATGGTTTTCCCAAGACCGGGTATACCTTCGAGCAAGGCATGACCTCCAGCAAAAATACACCATAACATCTGTTCTACTACCTCATGCTGACCTACAATCACTTCACCAATTTGAGCTCTTACGCGTGCTATCGTTTCCTTCCAAGCTTCTGGCTGTATCTTTATATCGGACATGTGCAATCCTCCTAGTTCAACATCTCATGGTTAAATCTACTACTCTATGGATTAGGATTAATGGATGTGAAGTAACTCTCTACCAATCCCTGCATCTGCTGTGGAAGATCACTACGCCCCAGCGATTTCTTAGCCTCTTCAGCATAATTCTCATATACTTCTGCATAAGGTCGGCTAGCTCCATCCATAGTTGGAGATGTCCCACCCTTCTGAATATCTCCACCACCTTGGGTAGGCCCTCTGTCACTCTTTACTTCACCCTTGCCAGCAAGATCACGCGGTGTAGTTACCAGTTCACGCCCACCCGTGCCTAAACCTGCCCCAGCACCTTGACCGCTTCCTGCACCTCCACTACCACCCGTTCCCTGCCCAGAACCGCTACCTTGTCCACCCGAACCAGCACCTTGGCCTTGACTTGCAGTGGAACCTTTCCCACCCTGACCTGTCGAGACATCTTGGACCTCATTCGGCTCACCTTCATTGGGTTCCCCACTCGCGCCCGCTTGGGCAAGCATTTCTCCGCTTCCCCCGCTGCTCCATGTGTCAGAATAGGATAACCCTGCGGCTGCCATCTGATCAGCAAGACTCATTCCTTGCTTGGCTAATGCTGCGCTTAAAGCGGAAGCCGAGGCAGATTGCTGAGAAGCTAGCGACTTCGCAGCCATAGCTTTCGCTAATTCTTCAGCCAATTGCTGCAATGCTTCGTCTTGTTTAGCAGAATCCCCCTTCTCTAATGCTTGCTCAAGCTTCTTCAACGCTTCCTTAAGCTGCTTATTCTCTGAATTTTTTTCAGGAATCTCATCTGCTAGTTTCTTCATAGCTTCCCTCAACTTATCTTTCTCTGTAGGAGATAGCTTCTTCATTTTCTGCTTTAATTCATTTATTGCTTGATCCAGATTTTCTGGGTTATTCTGCTGTAAACTTTGTGCAAGTGCAGTCATTTGTTTCAATTGACGCATTTTTTCAGCTATCTGAGCTAAGGGTTTTGCCTTTTCTTCTTGCTGCTTCGCCAACTTCTCCATAGCTTTCATACTTTTCTCTAATTCATCTAGCGCTTTAAGAGGATCTTGTTGCCCAGCCAATTCTTTCTGTAACCTGCTCACCTGATCTAGCAATGGCTTCTTAACGATGGGTACAAGCTTCTCAGCCTGAAGTTTCTTCGACAATTCTTCCGTTTGCTTCTCCTGAGTCTTGACCCATTCCCGCTGTTGCTTAGCTTCAGCTAATATTCTATCTTTCGGATTAGGAAGAAGGGTTAGTACCAGAACCAAGACGGCTAAAGATGCACAACTGATCCATACCCGCCGCTCTACAGGTAAAGGTAGTCTTCTTTTGATATTTGCCATAAAGCGCTGCCCATACTTTGCTGCCTGATCTCGCTGCCACTGCACAGCTGGCTGGTCCTGTTCTGCGAATGAAAGAGCCGTTACCATCATATCCCTACGCTCAGGTCCTTCTTCAGAAGCATCCATAGCGAAGGCAGCCTCAGTCGACGTAATACGATGAAGAAAGCCCCATAGCGTTCCAGCAATAAGACCTAGAAGGAATAAACCAAGAGTCATCCATCTAACTCTATCCAACGGCCATATCCTAGCGGCAACTAGTAGAATAATCCCCGCTGATAATCCACCGATACATCCATACCCAGTATATTGTAGGACACGAAATAGTTGCAGTCTTCTTCGTACTGACATAATTGATTTATGAACTTGTAGCATACTTGGTTGTGTCTGCTTCACTCTTCTCACCCTCCTTCCTTAATAGAAATGATCATCGTTTGCCACTTACTTGTCATGAAGATCTGAATCGACTCGTTCCATCGTTATTTCCTCTGTTATCACCTCTGGTGGTGTACTTCTCTTTCTTCGACGCACCGGTCGAATCTTACGAATGCTAATGAATAAAGAGACGATAATCACAACAGAATAGACGATTACAAATTCTAACCATAATTGAATCGGAGCATCTGCTTGCGTAGAGGAGCCGTACACATGGAATATAGTTCGTGAAAAGCTAGAATCAAATATACTTAACATCGCACCTGCAGGATTTAGCCCCAATATATACCCAACCCAAGAATACCCTGAGGCTGTAGTCCCACCGTATTGCTGTTGCCACATACTTGAGAAGAACAGATATAAGAGTCCTGTAATTAGAAAAATAAATATACCTGTTCCATACGTAACAATGACTGAAATCATAGTCCGTTTAAACAATGTAGAGAACATCACCCCAAGTGACCCTAGCAGAATCATAATGAATAAATAAAATAAGAACATATATACTAATTGCTGGGGTGAAATCCCACCATACAGAAATACAATACTGTACACAGGCATCGTTGCAACTACGATCAAAGCCATAAAACTAAGGGATGAGAATAGCTTGCTAAAAATAATCGTCGCCGAGCTTTGCTGTGTTGTCAGCAGCATACTAAGTGTCTGTTTCTCACGTTCACTACTAATAACACCTGCGGTGAGTGCAGGAGCCATAAAGGCTATCATTAATAGCTGTGCAAAACCCAACACATAGAACATCATCTGGCTCATTCCTGAATTGAATCGTTGATTCCCACCATTGTTCACATACATCGTTATATATATAAAACCCATTGCAACGAATCCTAAGGCAAAGATATACAACATCACCGACACCATAGAACGTGGTGTGCGCATTCTAAGGCGGAATTCTTTATCCAGTACAGGATTTATCCATCTCCTAGACCAATTCACTACCCATTCCCCCTTTGGTAATTTCTAAGAATACATCCTCCAGGTTAGTCTGCGCCTCATGGAAAGTAAGAACCTGAAAATCCCAAGAAATAATTTGCTGTAGTAGCTGACTTTGCTGCTCATCGTTCCCACTAAAATGTGCATGTACGCCCGTGTTATCTGCTAGTACACCACTGACATATGCTTCATCACGTAGACGTACTGCAAGCTCCTCTTCTCTTCCGAGCGTCCGAATATGAAGCACCTTTTTGACACGAAGACTATTCTGGATATCAGATACTTTCCCTTGTGCCACCATGACACCATGCTCAATCACGCCGATCTCGTCTACCATCTCTGCAAGCTCAGGCAGAATATGAGAAGAAATGATGATGGTCTTTCCCATTAACTTTAATTCTTTCAATATTTCTCTCATTTCGATACGCGCTCTTGGATCTAATCCGGAAGCAGGTTCATCCAGAATCAATACCTCTGGATCATGCACGAGACATCGAGCTAGACATAACCGTTGCTTCATTCCTCTAGACAAGCTATCTACGTAAAAGTCCTTCTTATCGCTAAGATTCACCAAATCTAGCAATTGTGGAATCAGCTTCTCTCGTTCACTACGCGGGATATTGTAGCTCGCCCCATAGAAATGGAGATATTCCGTGGTTTTCAACTGATCATATACACCGAAGAAATCCGGCATGTAACCGATCTTTTTACGAACTTCTTTAGGATGTTCTGTTACCTCATAGCCATCCACCTTGGCTGTACCCGAACTAGGTAACACAAGTGTCGCTAGTATAGACATGGTCGTTGACTTACCGGCACCATTTGGACCCACGAATCCGAATACCGTACCTTTAGAAATGGTAAGATTGATATCCTTCAAGGCATCGAAGTTGCCATAACGTTTACTCAGATTTGTAATTTCAATCATGGTTTCACCGTTCCCTTCAGTCTCAATTGCGGTAGCATTAACGTGGTTTGGCTCTTGGTTGACACCATAAGTCGAATGACTCTGCCGTCCTCTATATACTTGTCGATGTTCTTAGCGACTGTCCATGCCCCATTGGCCCACACAAGTTCTTGCCAATCCTGTTGTAACGTATCCCAAATTTTATACTGTGTATCTTGTCCTGGATTCCCTGTACTTAAGGTCATCTCTTGAAAATGGGTAGCTTCGTCTAATTCAGGTAAGCTAAATTCAAAATTAGCGGTTCCCTGAGAAGTATCAATGAAACCATTCATCACCTGGTTCCATGAACCTGCGGTTACTTGCGTTACAACGGGAGGAATGAATCCCAATGGAATATTAATTTTACTATTCTGTATTAACGCTACGTTCACAGGCTGTGTCCACAAATTTAATTGATCACTCTTCATTTCTTTCCCTTTGTTCGTATAATTTAACATCGGATCTTTACTCCATCCAATAATATACGATCCTCTGGCATACCAAGACGTATTGGGTATATAGTTCATCAACAACTCTCGCTCACGATTGAAGTTATCTCCCAAATTAGAGTTTGTATAAGGATAGAGCAGTTGCCCAATATTCCCTCCGGTTGAATTCATACTTTGGCTTGAGGAAGTGTTGAGAATATTCGCCTTTTCGTTCTTCCCAAGGTCCCCAAGCTTATAGACTTGATCCCCAAGAACTAAAACTACATTGGATAGATCACTTGTCGTTCCATTGGTAATTTCTCCTTCAATTTTACCTTGATCATTCAAGGATAACTGAGCGTCTAATTGGCCGACTTGGTTCGTACTTCGTTGTTGTGCCCATATCTTAGCTATGGACCATTGTGACATATTTAATAGATCTAATTGGGTATTCTGATCCGTTACTTCAATGAAACTATTATTTTCCCAGATATTACGAAATGCACCACTTTGACGCTCAATTTTCAAATAAGTTCCCTTAGGAAATTCCAGACTATAGTCTCCACTACTTGGTGTGAAGAACGCTGAGGCACTTAGCGTTGTTCCACTGCCTTGTCCATCTAGTTCCAATATATTAAGGGTATGTGCAAGTTCCTTCGTTTTATCTGCTGAACCTATCGTGTATACTGCTCCACTAGCAATAACAGCAATCAAAGGTATTATCCACCATGCCCATTCCCGCTTGTCCACTTTTTTCAATATAAAATAAAGTAGCGGAGCAACAATAATGACATAGATGATTAACATCCATAACAATATGCTGAACTGAGGCATTTTGAGAGATGGAAAGTACTCGAGGATATAACTAAGATTATTCATTGAATTTCCTAAATTCATCCCTCCACCATTCTGCTGAAGGGGTAAATCAGCCCGCAACAGAGAAGCCCATACAAAAGGATGACCGCTCCAAGAAGCTACAGGGGCCATCGTAATATCGTATGCCGCATACAGGACAGTGCCTTTCTCCACTTGCTTAGATACGAATAAAGGTTTGGTCTCTGTACTATACAGTACTTGACTTCCTTCTAGTGGCTGCGCATCTGATAATGTAAACTCCCCTTCAAGGTTTAATGGCTTACCACCAAGCTTCGCAAGCTCAGGAAGTGTCGTCACAGCAAATGTACCCTTATATTGAACAGGTGATAAATCCGAGAAAGCCGCTGCTGTCTTCGGATAACTTGCTCCACCAGCAAGAACGAGTGTCCCCCCTGACTTTACCCATTCTGATATACTGGAGGCTTGTTTCTTACTAAGACTATCTGAAGCAAATCGATTAATAACTAATATATCAATACTATCAAGAAGCATAGGATCATCCGGGATATTAAGAATATTCAAAGAAACCATATCCAGACGATAACCACTTCCACTCAGGACGTTCATGAAATTCATCGTATCTGGGTCATCAGATAACACCCCTATAATCGCTCCGCCTACAACGAATGTACTTTCAAGATAACTTTTTCCAGATTTAAAAGGTATGTACTTTCCTGTCTCCACAGAATCTTTGTAGAACCTTATCTCATTGTTATTCTTATTATAGTGATTTCCTGGTATACCTAACGTTATTTCTTTCTTTGTATCCTTGGGCAATTCTACATGCTGAACATAAGATGCGTTGCCCATCATATAGACATCTGAACTTTGAATCACAATATCCCCGGAAATGTCGGTATCACTTATTAATGTGATCTTGACTGGATTCCAGCGCCCATCCTTTACCTTGTTCCCAAAACCCAGATCAATATCTATTGTGATAGATGGATCATCAGCATAGACGGTACTAGGAATTACCCACGATTGAACCATCATAGCTAACACGATTAAGGGCAGTATCATAACTTTAATATTTCTAATATACGAAGACAAAATCTATTCCCCTCCTAAAATTCTACTTCTCTCTCTAGTAATGACGTATAAACTTCGATAAAGTTTGCAACACTTTGAAAAAAGATTGAATCCAATGCGCTAGTTGAATCAATCATAGAAATACAAAGAACCTTCAACACCACTAATCCGTGAAGTCGAAGGTTCTTTTGTGTTTATTCTATTGTGTTATCATTTATTATTTAGTTAAACACTACGGTCTTATTCTCGTGTACCAAAATTCGATCTTCAATATGCCATTTCACAGCTCTCGCTAATACGACACGTTCAATTGTCCGTCCAATCCGTTTCAGCTCACTCACATCATCGCGATGGCTAACCCGCTGCACATCCTGTTCAATAATAGGTCCTCCATCAAGTTCCTCTGTCACATAGTGTGCCGTTGCCCCAATAATCTTAACGCCCCGTTGGTAGGCTTGTGAATAAGGCTTGCCTCCTACAAAAGCTGGTAAGAACGAGTGATGGATGTTAATGATACGATTACGATAATGATGAATAAATGTTGGAGAAATGATCTGCATATATCTAGCAAGAATAATCACATCGATATCATCACCAATAACTTCAAGCTGTTTCTGCTCTGCTTCCTTCTTCGTATCAGCCGTTACCGTTATCAAATGATAAGGGATGCCAAAGGATTCTACATATTCCTTCATATCTGGATGGTTACTAATGACCATCGCAATTTCGGCATCAAGATCTCCCGCTTGCCATTGCCATAAAAGCTCTACTAAGCAATGATCCTCTTTAGATACGAAGATAGCGAGTCTTTTCTTACGACTTACATTATGGATCTGCCAATCCATGTTGAATTTGGAGGCAATAACTTTGAATTCAGCCTCAAGTTCAGGTAACTTACTGTCTAACTCGTGAAGATCAAACTCTACACGCATAAAGAACATGCCACCGGAAGGGTCCATCGTATACTGATCAGATTGGATGATATTCGCCCCATGCTGATACAGGAAATCCGATACAGCAGCTACGATACCTGGTCCATCGGGACAAGATATGAGCATGCGTGCACGCTCCTTGTGTGGATTTTTGGACAGCGATAGATTCTTGTTAATATGTACCTCCATGTGTATCTCCAACCTCTCTCCACAAAATAATGGCTATCATTCTGTACGTGATCTTTACTTACCAGATAACCAAGCAATAATCCGATGGTTAATTTGTTCTTCACTCAATTTGGGGAAAAGATCGGCTTCCATAACCATATCATATAAGCGTTCTAATGGTTCTCGTGGGTCAGCCTTCTTCGCCTTTGCATCATTCTTCAGCAAGTTCCATACATCTAGAACATACTGACGAGAGTCAATATTCTGTCCATTAAAGAACTCACGGAGTTTGTCCACCTGAGCCAGAAACTCTGATCCGAATCTCTCCGCAGTATTTCCACGTAATAGCGCAATCTCCACTTCATACATCGGACGCTGAGTTTTGGCATCTTTTCCGATCCAAGGCGTCTCTAAGATAAAAGGTTTTCCTTGAAGCAGCTCATGGTGCACTATACGGTTAATGGTGTCAAACCCAATAAAACCACTACCAATCGGAGTATGTCGGTCTTTACCGGCTCCACGTGGATTCTTACTATCATTTAAATGGATAACACCGATTCTATCTATTCCTATCGTCTTATCAAACTCAGCAAGTACACCATCTAGATCATCTACTATGTCATACCCTGCATCATGAATGTGACACGTATCCAGACAAACCGTTAGTCGCTCGTTATGTTTCACTTTTTCAATGATTTGAGCGATCTCTTGAAAACTACGACCTATTTCTGTTCCTTTACCAGCCATCGTCTCTAATGCAATGTGAACATCTGTCTCACTCGTACCCTCTAATACATCGTTCAGTCCATCCGCGATACGTTGAATTCCATATTCAGCATCCTTGTCTGTAAAAGCCCCAGGATGTAGGACGATATTCTTAACACCAATCGCATGTGTACGACGAATTTCTTCCTGCAGAAAGCTTACAGCAAGTTCATAGATATTCTCCTTATATGAAGCCAAGTTGACAATATACGGAGCATGGACAACAATCTCATCCATCCCATTCTGTTCCATTAGCTGCTTGCCTTCTTCAATGTGCATAGAATCGATCGGCTTGCGACGCGTATTCTGTGGTGCACCTGTATATATCATAAACGAACTAGAACCGTAGGTATTTGCTTCTTTCGCTGCACTTAATAGGCCCTTGTCCGAAAAGGACACATGGGAGCCAATTTTCAACATACGTTCCATCCCCCTCTTTAATCGAATAACCTTTATTTTAACGCGAATATCGAAATAAATCTAGAAATGCGTTATAATCCAGATGAAGGTTTCTGAATGTGATTAATATCATTGAGGTGAACAATATATGCATTCGACATTTGTTATTAGTATTTTGTCCAGCACGACCCCCAACCGATGGTTTATGAACTCTATTGCTTTCTGGACGGTTGTTATGATGGGAGCTATGTGTATAGGTGGCTTCTTCATGTTTCGTAAGTTCTTGAAAGTGCTTCCCAAAGCGGATGGTAAGTCTAAATTGGATTGGCAGAACTACTGGGTTGAGCAAAGTCGCTCGTTATGGACTACCGAATCCCTAGCTTTCTTAGATCAGCTAGTAGCACCTGTACCTACCCCATTCCGTGATATTGCGAAACATTCAATTTCAGCAGAGATTGGTAAGATTGCCGTTGAGAGTAAAGCATCGGAAGTAACTAGAGATCACTGTATTAAAGGATACATTGTAGCTACACCTAAACGTGATAACAAGTTCTTAGTCACTTTTTTGAAGAAAAGCAACATTGATTACACGCCTTATAAGCATCTCATAAATAAATGAGTATAACTATACCCCCTACAGACAAAATCGCATTGAAGAAATTAAACCTTCAACAATATGATTTCCTAGTAGGGGGTATTCTATAATCCGGAATGAATGAGGGAGCGGAATCAACATGAAGATTGTTATTTGTGGGGGAACAGGCTTTATAGGAAAAGCTTTAACTGAATATTTACTAAACGTGCAATCCAATCAAAGTCACCGTGTGATTATCGTTACTCGTAACCAGCCAAAGAATGCCATGCATCACCCACTGTTGGAATATATGACTTGGGATCAAATCCATAACAATCCGTCTTTACTAGAAGGTATTGATGCCCTCGTCAATTTAGCTGGAGCTTCCTTAAGCCAATTATGGACTCGACAAGCTAAAGAACGAATTATTCAATCCAGAATGAAGACAGTCTCAGCAGTAGCCAAGCTAATAGCATCCTTGAAAAGAAAGCCGCCTGTCGTTATTCAGGCTTCGGCTATTGCTATTTATGGCACTTCACTTCATGAAACATTCGATGAGACACATTCACCAAGTGTAAACGATTTCCCTTCAGACGTTGTAGAGCAGTGGGAACATGCAGCGGATAACATCCAGAATGTAAGACTAGTGAAGCTACGAGTGAGTGTTGTGCTTGGTAATGAGGGTGCTGCCTTCCCTATGATGAAGCTTCCCTACATGCTTGGGGCAGGTGGAAGAATTGGAAGTGGGCAACAGTGGATATCATGGATTCATATTCATGATATCGTTCGATTAATCGAGTTCGCTATTCTTAATCCAGATATAGAGGGACCTATTAATGCCTCGTCACCTGAACCTGTAACAAACGACCAGTTCGGTAGAACGGTTGGAGCCGTATATCACAGACCTCACTGGTTTCCCGTTCCTAGCTTTGTACTAAAAGGAATCGTTGGCGAGTTGTCACTCATCCTACTTCTGGGACAACGTGTGGTCCCAACGAAAGCTCTAAATCATGGTTTTGTCTTCACTTATCCTCAATTAGAGACTGCACTTGAGGAACTTAAAACTAGCAAATAAATATAGAGTTCAACACCAAAGTCAGTGCTTAAACAAATGCAATACTATCGATAGATGACCGCTACGCGGACGGATTGTCCTTACGATCGCTGTTACCCTCAGATTTCTTGATTGTATACCGCTTATACGATAGAAATCCATCGATATATTCTTCGCGACGGCCCTCTGATCTAGCAGTCCAAATTCACCTAGTTCCCGATATTTCCTCATCCATTTCTTAACTCGACCTTTATCCTAAATCTCGAAACGTTCCTAAATTTAGGCTTGCTTTATCACGAGCTGACCCATGTGTATCAATACAAAGTAACCAGTAGTTTTCCCGGCTATATGACAGAAGGCTTGGCTGATGGGGTACGTTTAGAGTTCGGCTATCACGATCGTTACCTCGTGCAGCAGAATCCAGGAGAAACTTGGAAGGGCAGCTATAGCACCACAGGAAATTTTTTTTACGATGGATCAGTGAACACAAGCATCAAAGATTCCTGCGCAATATCCATGCCAGTCAGGTGAACTGGACGCCGGACGCATTCCATACAATCACAGGTAAAGATGTAGACTCATTGTGGGATGAATACCTGCAGTCGATCGTGAGACAATAATAAGGGCTCCAATTAACATTTCTCTGAATGGTCAATTTGGGCGCTAACCTTGGCAGTATGTCGTGATAACGTAGAGCGTGTACTGGAATCCTTGATCGCTATGGACGATCAAGGATTTCAGTCATGTCCTCTTTCTTTACCAAGGCTTTAGTAAAGGTATCTAGGACGAGCTCATTATCCTTCATGCACTTCGATAAGTATATTCTCCACGGACAATCGTGAATACGTCACCGTCTTGAAGTGTATATTCTTTGTACGACACCATAGACTGTTTATTCAATATCGTTCCGTTCTTAGATCCTAGATCTTTAATTACATACCCTCCTCCACTTACTCTGGATAGTTCCACATGAGCTCTTGAAGTACCGGGCATCTCTTCAACAAATTGGGCAACGTCAGTGGACCTTCCAATAATGAAGTGCGGACAATGAAGCTCAATCAATTCCAAAGGCTTCCCCTCTGGAGAATCTTGCCCCTCTTCTCTGCGCTCTAAGTACGAACAAGGCTGGGGTGATCTCAAAGAACTCACTTTATCTATTTGTATTTCTGGCTTAAGAAGAACCGTTGCTTGCGTCCGTGACGAGGATAACATCTCTGTTCTATGACTTAATTGGGCATAGTAATCCCCTTCCGGCTCCTCCTTATGTAATGAAGTAATATGCTCTGGCTCTCGCTCCCACACTGGCTCCTTCGAACCTAAGTTCGGGGAATCTGGAAACGTCCATTTCTCACGTAATAGCTTCATTTCATCCCTTTCCTGTTCTTTCTGTTTGTCTTTCCCCTTCTCCTTGGGAGATCCACCAAAGAAACCGGTTAGCCTTTCTACTTGAAATGGTGTGCTACGCTTCTTAACCGGACTCGAGTCCACCAATTCACCCGAATCAAACATAGATAGGGAATGATGCAACGGTTCCTCTTGATCCGCTCCACTACGTAGACGTAACTTCCCTCTCCATCCCATCCACGTTAGAATTCCTAGGGAAATCGTCAACACTATACTGACAAGAAGCATTACTTTACTTGGATTGTTCATATATAGAAATTTCCACAATAAAGCACTAACTAATATATAACTCACCATTAGATATGTTCTGATGGCAGAGTTACGCTCACTATCCTCTTCCATTTCAGATTCATCATGTTCATTCATCCTTGTGGAAGATGGCCTCTCCATCTGATGATGGGACAGCTCCATCCCCTTCTTCACAGGTCGCCGTTCTACTTGATTTACTGACCATCTATCATCAACAACTTGATTGGAAGGGGAAGTATGGATCTCACGATCCAACGTAAATCTTTGACTATGAGATTCAATCGATGGTTGTGTGGAGACGATTGGAGGTGAATTAATGCGCCGCTGCTCATGTGAAACGGAGTATTCTCCATCCTCAGCAAGTAGATTTAGAAGCATTCTCCGCAACCCTAGTAGTGTAAACCCATCTTCGGTGACATATTGAAGCAAACGCTGAACACCATTTCCTTGTAATTCAGACACCGCTGTCATAAGTCTAGTTATTAAATGACTCAAGGAAGCCCCTACAGATACACTTTCCATATTCAATACAGGGATGTAAGTTAAATAAAGTGAGCCTATTTGAAGTGTCCCTTCAACAAATATATAGTCCTCATGCAGGTTGTATTTATCTGGTTGTAACATATACAGCTTACTCTCTTCAAGGGTACTCACAATTTGAAGTAACAACCCATAATACTCAGCCATCCTCAGCTTCTCACTTTTCAGCAAGTGGGATAACATTTTTTTGTCCGTAATATCATATTGAAGCACCACTTTGAAATCTAACTCTTTCAATCTTAGTGTCAAGTGATGAGGAATTCGAGCCGCCGAGATCATGTTTGTCTGAACTCGAATGATGTGCGAAGAGGGAAAACCCTCCGCTCCACCTAGCACCATATAGGTACCCCCATTATGGATAAAGTCACGCTGCATATCAGTCAATTTAGACACCCCTTATTTATTAAAAAACTAAATATAAATAAGCACTAATTACTCCCGGTACAACCGCCAGCATAAAAGGAAATCTGAGCTGCTCCTTACCCCTCTTCTTTAATATGCTGATATCTTTCAGTATAAAAAATCCTGCTATCCCTTTCGATATATTTCTAATTCTAGAGAGGGTCTCTCTTCGCCACAATAATATAATGATTCCTATTAGGCTTGCGTATAAGATGGAATACAACATAACTTGGACTGTAAACAGAGCTCCTGTCCATGTGCCAATTCCTCCGAATAATTTGACGTCGCCTGCACCCACAGCCCCCATCCAATACATGAATAGCAGTATTCCGAATCCAGCTAGAAAACCTTTTCCTGAGAATAGAAATCCTTCCCATCCTGCATTTACGATTTGATACAGCATGCCAGAAGCCATTGCAGGAATAGTGAGTTTATTCGGTATTTTCATCGTTCTGACATCTGTAATAAATGCAACGATCACGAGCAATGCACATCCCCAATAGGCGAGCTCCATCTCTTATCTTCCCTTCTTCTTAATTCCATTAATCCCGGTCAATCACGGTGAACGTCACTTCCATACTTTCCCCGTCTTCTGTCTTAACAACAAAGGACCATGTGCCTGGTGTCGTATTCGGACCCACAGACCACTCCCATTCGATATACCCATCTGCATCTGCACGACTCCAGCCAAGATACTTCGCCGTACTCTCACCACTTTTATAAAAGACAGAAAGATGTGCATTACTGTCCGGAGCCACCTTCACCCTAACTTTAGTCTTCTTGCTAACTACCGCAGGATTAGGTTTATCGATCAATTGAATAGATCCCGAATTTTCTGTAGACTCTTCATGACTTCCACCTGTCGCATCTGATGTATCCCCAATCCACAGGCGCTCTTCCGATCTAGCCTGTAATACTATCTTTTTATTAATAAAGGGAACTCTCATAGGTAACTCATAACTTACTTCTATTCCGAAATACGGATTGTTCCTAGTCTTCATATCGGGTACATGAATGTTAGAAACGTGGATTCGATCATAACTTAGCATTTGGCTCTGCATGAAGGGCTTTAACAGAGGTTTTACGATTGGATCAAGAACTGCCTCTGCCGTGCTATTCTTCAAGTTCTGTAATGGCTCGTCTCCCGTAGCTGCAGCTGCCATTACCCAATCACTAAGTGGTGCAGGGAGAGATTTACTATACTCCGATGCCCAATCTGTAACGGAGAGCTTAGGTATAATCCAATTCCCCGTTAGCTTTGATCCACCTTCCATATCCTCCGTAGCATCAGGTGTAATGGCCAACGCAACAGGATACATATGTGTAGACACCATCTTGACGGTATCCGATACTGTACTTTGTAATGCCGTAGAAATCAGAGTCATCTGAACCATATAAACAAGAAACAATATAAAGAATATGAATAGGGGAAATGCTAGAGCAGCCTCAAGTACGATGCTCCCCTGTTCACTTGATGGTTTTCTAATATGAAAAGTCCGCTTTCTTAGTAACATAATAACGGTTCCCTTCCACTTCATCTTGGCTACCAGAAACATATCCAACCATCTTCATGACTCCGGGGAGAAACCATAGTCTCATCCCTATTCTGGCTTCACTAGAGGCATAAGTGGCTCTTTCCGCAGGATTAACCCCCGTATTAAAACGAATCAGTGAAAGCATCCGCGACATTTTTTTATCATTGTTACTATGAATGAACAGAAATAGTCTCAAATAATCTCGATAAGTTATCCTGACTCTCAAGTACGCTGATAACTCCATCGATCCTTTTTGACATAACTCAATCATATCTGCTATCGCCATTTCAATACCGTATAACAACGCGGCTGCCAAAATTAATAATGGATTCCCCAGCTTACTATTCTTCACTAAACCCTCCATCGTACGTATCGCCAATCGAGTTGCGAAAATCTCTGCATATGCAGCGGATACATTGCCTACTGGATTATGAAATCCATACAGAATATACTCCAACTCCTGATTATGAATACTTAGCTGATCCACTATGTCATCTCCGGTAGAGCTTCCAGAATTGCTCACTATTGACCCTAAGCGACTGACATCAAAGTGATGAAAATAGTTCGCTGCATATTCATTCTGATAGAATTCATCTGATAACATAGACATAATGCTACCCATAGAACCATATAAATCATCCATATCATTCATAGCAGATTTACCCGCATCATATGGATCGTTATCTAGATCTGATCCTTCATAATAGTCCCCTTGTGTTCCCTTGTTAAAGGCTAAACTTTCCTCATAATAGTGCTGAACTGTTCGATACTCTTCCAAATAAGCTTGTGCTTTATCATCCAACTCATTAATCCTGTTCAGAATCTTGGTTGCATCCTTTAACTTTGTTTTAGATTTCTTCTCTATCGCCTTACGTTCTTTATCTGAAGAACGATTCGTCTCCAATTTCTTAATTTGCGCCTCAATAATATTACTTGATCCCGATGAGACATAATTATGTAAGTAAGTTTCTAGTTGACGACTTATCTGGATTACAATTGACTTCATTTGACTACTATTTCCGTAAGTATCTGTTGCACTTCCTAGCTCAGAGTTTAATGACATAAGCTGACTGTCAAGAGATTGATAGGCAGTGGTCTGAACCTCTATCGCCTTCTTCAATTCCTGTAACAATGGTTCTGATAACAATAATTTCTGCGTCTGCTGACGGATTTGTCCTATTGTATCAGCATCTTCTTTGCTTACATCCTCTTCACTTCCTGGTGAATTTCCACGAGTCACCTGATCATAACCTTCATTTACAGAACGACTCTCTGATTCTGCTATAACCTGTTTCATTTGTTCATTATAGTCAAATGCTTCTTCCCACAATTCAATTGACTGGGGCAGCATCTTCGCATGATTATCCCGAGCAGAGTTCTGTTTATTTAAAATTTGCGATAACAGGCTGGAGACTCCCCGTTGATATTCTTCGATTTTTTCTACGATATTGTCATCATCCGTATCACTATCATCGTCGTCAGTTTCTTCATCACCGTCATTATTTCCCGCTGCTATTATTAATGATTGAGTAACATAGTCTTGATATTGCGCAGCAACATGGTTTCCAGCATGAATGCCACTGTTCCCCAACGTTTCATCGGATATATAACTACTTCCCTTTGGATTCATGATTAACCCCGAAAGAACTTCCGTACTTTGAGCAGCCTTCTTCTGTTTAGCTAACATGTCGTCTAATGCCTCTTCTCGCTTATCGTATAGCTTTTGAAGTTTTCTAAGTACATCTACGGTATTTGATGCCTCTTTCATTGATTTCGATAATGGTTTGAACTTATTCAACAACTCCAGTGTAAAATCTATCGGAGCTTTATACTTCATTTCCTCACTAATTTGGCGATTAAATATATCATATTCTCCTAGCATTCGGTCCATTTGCAAAGTAGAAGTGTCCAATTTAAGGGGGAGCACTGAAAAAGCATCACTTCTATCCCCATGCTCCATACCCCCATTCAATACGGCAGCCATAATCTGATCACCATTACTTTCACCAAATGCATACAAGCCGTAATTTTGCTGTAATTCCTGATCATAAGCAGACATTACTGAACGAACTCCTGAACGAATCAACCGTTCACTCTGAACCTTCATCGCAGCAATACGAGCATAATCAATAAAAATAGCTACGAAAGCAAAGACGATCGTGAAAATCATAATCAGGAAAATTGAGACCGATCCTTTCTGCTCAGAATGCCATCTGTGAAGCATTTTCATTCTCCTTCCCCATTAACGGATACCCATGTCTTCGCTAACGAAAGTTCATTCCACTAATGCTATTTAACTGTCGATCCATACTTTGTCAGGACCTGAGCTGCATCGCTTTTATTCGTAGATTGCCCACCCATCCCTTTAAATTTAGCTCCGTAATAGCGCATTAGATCAACCGTTCGAATAAATTCAACAGGTTCAACAACGATAGCGTTAGCACTTATCTCAATACTAGACCCACCCGATAATACTTTATCCAAAGGAGATAAATGGATACTCTGGTTTAATTGAGTACTGACTTTACGCAGCAGTAGTGTATTCTGATAAGATATTTCACCCTGCATACTCCCTGTCATAAGTGGGCTCATTTTCGATAACTTCATAGTTGCAAGTGATCCATTCGAACCGTTTCCCGGTAAATCAATAGACGCTGTATTCCCTACTCCTGCCCACCCGAATATAGCACCCAGCATCTGGTCATCTGATATTCTCCAATAAAGCGAGTCATAATTCCCTTTCGCAAAAGCTCCATCCGATGTATTTTTGTGACTGTTATCCCAACTGTATGCCGACCTCTCAACCGCAGCAGAGGCGACTTGTTGTAATATAGACTGCTGGTAAATATACATGCAGAAGAACATTAGAATGAGCGTCACCATCAACAAAATAGGCATAACAAGAGAAGCTTCAACAGTGAAGCTCCCTTCGTCATCTTTAAGCTTATCCATCAATAAATTCATTACTTTTCTTACCAATCTTCTCTAACAAGCTTTTAACAATATCAGATAGCTGTTTTCTAAAGATAACAGCTATCACGATAATTGCAGCAATAATTAAAATCATTTCCAGCATTCCTAACCCATCTTCTTCTTCCCATAATCCTTTTGCTTGTCCTTGTAACATTGTTAACATTTCATCATTCCTCCTACATATTCATCATCATAAATGCTGGCGAACCTACTAGAACAATCACAACCAAAAATATAACGACCATCGGAAATACCAACTTAGATGATGCCTGTTCACCGCGCGTGCGAGTCATTACCTTACGTTTCTCCCACAGCACTCGGGATAAATCTCGTAAGGAAACCACAAAATCATTACCTCCCCTTCGAAAATTGAGTAGCACTGTGGTCGTGAAGACAGACACCTCCTGTAATGCACAGCGTTTACTAAAGTTCTCAAATGATTGCTGGAATGAGTAGCCGCTATCCCAGTCCCCGATCATGCGAATCAATTCACGATATAAGGGATGATCTTTGTGCTCTTTCTTCCGTTCAACACAATGGACAATCGCCTTCTGTACCGTTTCACCCGCTCCCACAAGCAACACTAGTTTGTTCAACAACTCCGTCAATTCCATCAGCATGTCCTGATCTCGGTTCTGGACCTTTTTGTGAAGATCCTTGATCATTGCTGCGGGTAGTAGAAGTGACATAACCCCTCCGAAAATCAGTCCAGTCTGCTCTCCCATTCCCATGGATAATAAACACCCTGCACATAGCAGAAGCCAGCTATAACACAACATTTCCCCTAAATAAAGTAACGTCATTTCACCACTGTATCTCATACCGTGAATCTTCTGGATAGACCGCTGAACCTTAAAGAAGAAGAATGGAAATCGAATAGAAAGTTTAAACTTGTCCAATATCCACAACATAGGGGGTACCAACTTACTTAAACGTATGCCCTCCATAGGAAGCTTACTAAGTCGTTGATACTTGTCACCGCTAAGCTGATTCAGCACCACCCAACCTCCCACTAGCAGAACCAGCATCGCACCGCATATCACAATTATATCTATCCCCCCCTTACAATTTGATATCCATAATTTTCGAAATCCAGATGGAGCAAACCCCTAGTCCAATTAGAGAAAATGTCGAAATGATGTATCCAATCCCACTGTACATCGGCAGCATGTATTCTGGGGATGTTGCATTCATGAATATTATCATCACAATAGGTGCAACAAGAATCGCCTTGGATTCGAATCTTTTCTGCGCAATGATGACGGAAATTTCCTGCTGGATATCGAGTTTCTCACTAATGATCGAAGATGTTCGACGTACTACCTCAACTAGATCTCCACCTGTTCTTTTACAAGAAGTAAATACATCAGCAAAATTTGTGATATCTTCCATATTAGCGCGGCGACTAAAATCCTGTAGAGCTTCCTCTATCGGCTCACCGTACTCCATGCGAGCACAAATAATGTTGAGTTCTCTAATTAAATCGTTCTCAGCTTCAGGATCAAGCATTCGTAAATCTTGAACAGCTTCTCTAAATCCATTCTCTACTGAACGTCCTGCAGACAGGGATGAAGATAGAGAATAAAGTGCCTGTTTGAAATGTAGGTTCATGCTCGCTCTGCGGCGTTCTAGCATGTGCTTCCTCCAGAAACGAGGAATGAGTAAGCCTGCACAAGAAAACAGCAGTGAAATGATCCATTGATGATAGAACAAATAACCTACAACGTAGAAGAGACCCCCACCGATTACAATACACATACCTTTTTCAACCCTACCCAGCTTGTAGTTACTATAGTCAGGGAGGTTCGTTCTGTGCGATGCTCTTGGCGAGTCTAAATGTTCACCCTCTTCTCTATGTATGGAGTTCGCCTTCTTTCTAAACCTAGCCGTACTCAACACTTCACCTCCTCGTCGCTTCCCATCTGTATTCCATCCTGCATACCAGCCATACGAAGCTTCTCTACATGCTGTATGGAATTACCGCAAGACTCTAATTGTCCAACAATTCGCCCTTCTATCTCTTCCTTTTCTTGAAATTGATAGAGTGGATTAAGTGTTATTTCCCCATTCTCCATCCCCAATACCTCACTAATTTCCATCACCTTCCGTGAATGATCACGCAGTCTGGACAAATGAACAAGTATATCTATGGCCGAACTAATCTGCTGACGAACAACAAGAATGGGTAGATCTGCACCACTCAACACCATCGTCTCTAACCTACTAATCATGTCCCTTGTACTGTTAGCGTGACCGGTCGAAAGACTTCCATCATGTCCAGTATTCATCGCTTGTAACATATCTAAAGACTCACTTCCACGTACCTCGCCCACAATAATACGATTGGGCCGCATCCGCAAAGAAGATCGAATTAAATCACGTATCGTAATTTCCCCTCGTCCCTCACTATTCGCATTACGAGTCTCTAAAGACACTAGATTAGGAACAGTCAAAATCTGTAATTCCGCCGAATCTTCAATCGTGATCACACGTTCATCTACCGGTATATACTGAGACAAGGCATTTAGAAATGTCGTTTTCCCTGACCCTGTACCTCCACTAATAAAAATGTTGTACTTTCCTACAACTAACCTTTGTAAAAAAACAGCTGTCTCCTCACTCAACGCCCCTCGCTTCACTAGATCATTCATTGTCATCGGTGACGCAGGAAATTTACGAATCGTCATCGTCGGACCCTTTAGTGATACAGGCGGGAGAACAATATTAACACGTGATCCATCCTTCAATCTTGCATCTACAATTGGAGTAGATTCATTAACGACTCGGTTCACACCTGCTACGATCGTCTGAATAATATCCTCTAGACGATTCTGTGATTCAAACTGCACAGGCAGGCGCTTCACTTCACCTTCTTGCTCTATAAAAATCTCCTCGTGACTGTTAATCATAATCTCTGTGATGGATGGATTATCCACCAAAGGCTGTAGTACATCTAATCCACGGAAAGAATCAAAGATTCGACGTACCAGCGTACGTTTCTCTACTGCCGTTAGATCTTGAAGATCCTTCTGTCCGAACACCGTACGTTCGATATCTGACATTAATTCGCTATTATCTACCACGGAAATTACATCTAGGCCAGCCCGAATATGGCTTCGTAACGATTGAAATATCTCATCCTCATCCATCATGATTAGCTCCAGATGTCATAGGTAAAAGATCACCTACCAAGTCCCTACACAACTTCAGAATATCTCGCTGAAAGATAGGAGAACTAAGCATAAGCTCTTCATTACTTACTTGTTTCCAAGAAGGGATATAGGGGAGAACACCATCCATCTCTCCTACAAGCGAAGGAAGTGAATTAGCTAAGCTTCCTACATATCGATTCACAATGAATTTACTTTTGCCCATGATGTCAACGAATAGAGGGGGATTACTTTTCTCAACATAAGAAAACCATTGTCCGTTCTTGTACATACTGATCAGATCATCAAGTAGCAGCCATACCAACTTCCCACAGGACTCAAGTACCGCATCGGAACGCTCTCCAGCACCCGATTCGGTATCCACAATGATGACATCATAGTCACCACTACCCTCAACTAAGCTCAACAATTGACATGTATCCGATTTGCTCATCTGAATCCATTCCTTCATGTTGTTAAGGGGCTCAAACATGTCAGCCTTGATTCCTTCATGTCTAACTACATATGACGTAATCGAAAGAGCAGGAGCATTCTTAGCTTCCTGAGCTGCCTTCATCTCATACAAGAGCCTCGCTAAACCTTGGTTCCCCTCTCTATTCCGAGGCCAATTTGGGAAAATAGCACTGCTATTTATCGTTTCCAAGCTAAGATAGAACACCGATAACCCACAGGTACTAAGCTGTTTAGCCATATTTAAGGCCGTTGTTGTCTTCCCACTTCCTCCCACAGCAGAAACGACACCAATCATCGTCGTAGTTCCAGATTTCCCTTGCAGTACCCCACTTCCCTGACTTCGACACACTTGAAGGATCGACGTCAGTAATTGTGATAAGGGCTGATACTTTACAAGTACGGGTCCTTCTAAAGAACTCTTCCCGGTCTCTTCCAATACAATCCAAGGGACATCCTGTTCTCCTTGCTGCAACCAGCCTTCTAGAAAAACTGCTTCGCCAACAACCATCTCCGTCCGTTCGCTTCCGTTATTCATGTATTGCAGAAAATGTTCCTTGTGTGTAAAGGCCTTAATCTGCACCTTATCTCCAAAATCACTACTATGCACATAATGGAGCAGAGCCTCAATATACTCACTTTCCTGCACAACCATGACCATTTTTACAGGGACCATGCCTTCCCCCCTTTCCAAAATCAAAACAAAAAAAGCACCGTTCAAAAACCGCAATTACGCGATTAGTGAACGGTGCTTCCGTTAACATATTTCAAAAAATATTAGAAAATATAAAGTTTCATCAGTATTTCATCGGTAGACGAATCCCATCCTTGGGGGACGACGAAGTCGATTATCCTTGTTTAAATTTAGAATATCACAGTTTGTTAAAGGGTTCAAGAGGGAATTAGATCAATGCAATAGCCAGCAAGGTAAATAAACTCAAAGTTAAAATATCCCCTGCATATGGATTAAATAAACCTGAGGTGTGCACTCTTTTTTTACAATCCACTCTTAGGTACACATGGCAGTTGTCTACTTTTACTATTGTTCCTTCGTGTGTATTCCCCTCAGTCGTCAATATACGGACTCTGCAATTCATACATCGCATACAGTTATGATAAGCATTTTCGATCATTTATATACGGCCTCCCTTTCTTCTTGTCATATCCATATCTTATGAATTCAAGAACAATAGAGTAACGGCAGGGGTACATTGTTATTAATAAAATTCTAATACAGTTCATAAAAAAAGCATCGTTCACAAACCGTAGTTAAGCGGTTAATGAACGATGCTCTGAGGTTCAGCTTAGTCTTGTATCATTGTCAGCAGGATCAACTATAGGAAATTAGTCAAAACCCACTCACGAGCTTAAAGAGCTGAGAGAGATAGGTTATATTTTATTAGTTGCGACATTCACAATGTCTTTTAGGTCTACAGTGATGATGTACAGGGCGTCTTTTGCAAGGATTGCAGAAATGGTGATCTTTGTGGTGGTGTTGTCTATGAGAACATTTATGACATCGTACACGAGTAACTTTAAAACAGATCTTTTTACAAACTCTCTTGGAAAAGAATCTAGGTTTTTCAATATGATGACAGCCGCATTTATGATGCCTTTTCATTTTCATTACCACCTTCTAAATTTTTTTAGATTCGTGATAATGTATGTTGAATTTGTTGAATTCTGAAAATGAAAACGGCGATTGGCTGTCTCACCAGAAAATAGAATATTAACTAAAAAATTAACTAAAATCTACTCAATAATTTCTGTTTTGAATACTGTATCTAATTTCCCTTCAAGTCTTTTCTTCAAAGGAATCTTAATATCTCTTCCTAATTCTTTGAAAAATACTTCAACATCACATTTCACATTCTCAGCCATAACGACTAAAGAGCTATCTGTGATAATATTCTGATTGACTTCAACTGGAACAATAATATCGATGTTATATTTCTTCGTTAATGTGTTCATATATCTGCTAAAAATTTCAATTAATTCATCGTTGCTGAAATTTTCGATGGCCACTTGCCCTTTATTCGTAAAATTTAAATTTATTCTCATTTTCACATATCCCCTTAATAAAACCATTATTTTGTGTTGATGTCTAGCTGCTGTTCTTATGGTTCTTGCAAAAATTCCCTGCACCCTCTTCATTCTTCATTGCTCTATATTAAGTAGTTTTCCTAAAACAAGATATCTATCCACTACCAATTTTTGGTTAGTGCAATTTACCTTTCATTCGCTCTTTCGTGCGTAAACTGGTTCCTTCAAATACTCCCTCTCCACTAGCCCCTCCTATATCATAACATTTGATACATAAGAAAAGGAACTTTGACTAACATGTGTTCTACAATTTATTTTTGCCCTACTATATATAATAACTCATAATTCACAAATGAAGTAGATGCATGCCATATTAAATATCTCGAATTGAAAGAATTATCCATATATTAACTTTAAAATTAGAATAGCTACATGCAGTTCAAACCTGAATTGTGGTTTATGATATAATGGTGAGATGATAATAAATAGCATGTAATCAAAAATTAATATCAAGAAGGAAATGAAACCAAATGAACTATAAATCAAAGCTCTTTTCACTGCCATCCATAGCTTTAATCGTACTGTTGTTGGTAGCTAAGTTATCCATGCTTCGTATTTTCTTTTTTAATGTGACCAGCATGGGTGGAATTCTCAAGGATACATTGTCCATACTCGCCATCATGTGCTTATTAGAACTCTTGCTACCGCGCAAGGCGAAAGCTCCCACATACTGGACATTTAATGCTATCTTCTCATTCATTCTTTTCGCGGCAACACTTTACCAGATCCATTTTGGTTCCGTGCCCACTTATGCAGTACTGGGGGAAATGGGGCAGGTTCCTCAAATACGTGCCAGCATTACGCCTTTAATCAAGTCGTATCACTTTTTATTGTTTGCCGATTTATTGATTGCGGCCGTTATAGGTATCATACGTTTCTCCAGACGAAACCGAGATTTCCGTATTCACACCTCAAGCCTATCGTTTGGTCTCACTCGAAGAATTAATTACCGAGTCAAGATCATTACTGCCAGCATACTCGTTGTTTGTGTGAGTCTATCTGCATTATTCATTCATCGCGGACAAGCTATTGATAACGAATGGGTTCGAGCTGAGAAGGTAGGATTTCTGAATTTCCAAGTGTCGACGGCGCTTAAGAATAAGCAGGTGAGCAATGCGATTGCGAACGGAGATCTACAACAAACCAAAACAGATGTGGAGAAGCTCCAATCCGCCTATCCTTATAAGAATGATGACTCTACAACAGCCAGCCCAGCTCATTTTGCTTCAGCAAAAGGGATGAATGTAATTGTTGTTCAGTTGGAGTCATTTCAGAATTTCCCTATAAATTTAAAAGTAGAACAGCAAGAAGTCACACCGGTACTGAACAAACTTGCTGAAGAGAGCTATTACTTTCCATATGTATATCAGCAAATTGGACAAGGTAATACATCTGATGCTGAATTTATGTCAAATACATCCATCTATCCTACAGGTTCGGAGGCTATGTCTGTCGGGTTTGGTAATAGAGAACTACCTAGTCTGCCAAGATTATTAAAGAAATATAATTATCAATCCGCAACTTTCCATATCAATAGCGTTGATTTTTGGAGCCGTAATTTATTATATCCCGGACTTGCTTTTGATAACTATTATGACAAACCTTTTTATACGAATGATCATTTCAATGATTTTGGTGCTTCGGATGAAGAAATGTATCGTGTTGGAATGGATAAGTTAACTGAAATATCTGCTAAAAATAAGCCGTTTTATGCTCAATTCGTTACAACATCTAGTCATGCTCCATTTGTCGTTCCCGAACAATTCTTAAAAATGAAAATCCCTGCCAATATGCAAGGAACACAGTTGGGTAACTATTTGTCAGCTGTTAACTATACAGACTTTGCCCTCGGACAACTCATTGAGCAACTAAAGGAGAAAGGTTTATGGGATAATACGGTTCTCGTAGCCTATGGCGATCACTTTGGAATCCAACCGAAGGAAACCGACGGCGCTGAGATTACAAGTAAACTCGGCATTCCTTATGATAACCAGGTTAGCCGATTTAACATCCCACTCATGATTCATGTTCCCAATCAGAAGGGACAAGTCGTTGAACTTACAGGTGGACAGCTGGACATTATGCCAACTATTTCTAATCTCTTGGGGATTTCACTTAAGAAAGAACAATATACGGCATTCGGACGTGATCTACTAAACACGGATAACAACGTCTTCGGTATGCGGTATTATTTACCTACAGGTTCATTCTTTAATGATGATGTTATGTTCGTTCCAGGAGAAGGATTTGAAGATGGAACCGCCATTTCACTAAAGACGCTACAACCTGTTCAAGATATTGCTGCTTATGGTGAGGACTATGATTACATTAGATCACTAATGAAGCTATCGGATGAATATGTTCAATTATTGCCGAGACGAACACCTTAATCTTCATCCATGAATCTTGCTCTATCTTTAGGAGCTGGAAGCATACACTGATCTGATTGACCGAACCAACGGTAGCGATTTCTAGCTACGAACCGATATGCACCATCCCTGATAAATCTAGGAATAACAATCAATATATACATCCAAGGCCAAGGAGCCTGCAATTGCCTAACCACACGCAAGGCTCCTGTGGACTTGGTATAATATACCCCGTTCTCAATCAGAACAAACGTATCTAATGACTGAATAGAGAGTCCTCCTCGTTCAAGTAGTTTTTTTCCCATATCAGATTGCATAGAAGCGAAGTAGAACCTTACTTTCGGGTCTCTTTTTATAATAAACTTCGTTATTCCCTGACATAATAGACATACCCCATCTATAAGTACAATAGAACGTGAATCATCCTTCATCATATTCTGCCCTCTCCTTCAAACAATATTCCAACGCTTATATAAATATAGAAAAAAAGCGCAGGATCATCTCCCACGCTTCATATCTCTTTGCTTTTAATACTACCGCCTACTTGGCAATAGCCTTGTCAATCCAATGGTTATCGTCGATTTGCTGCTGAAACACATCTGCGAAGCTATCCATGCATTTGCAAATGAAGTCTTTGCGACATACAGGACAAGGTGTTTTTTGCAGTCTACTGATGTTAGTCATTTTCCATTCAGGATTTCGAGTGTAGAACGCACGACACACCGTTCCATCGGCCAGATTGATGATGAATTCATACAATCCATCCTTCTCATTGCTACTAGCTTCTGTCATGCTCGAAATAATCGGTCTGTAAGACATAAGTATCACCCGTTTATATTAAATTTGCTAACTAAGCCTTAGATCATCAACAAGTACTTAGACATTTTAATGAATTTTGGACATGATGTCAATTTATTATAGCATGTTCGCACTATTAAACGGAATAATAACCTAATTAATTCATTCTAAAGACCGTTAGAAGGTGAGGGTTATGGTGCACAGCCCCATAATTTATTTTTACACTATTCAATTGTAGAACGTGATATATTTTGATTGACTTCTATAATACATTGTATAAAATTGAATTATAAACAATATTATTATGAGGGAGGAATACAAGAATGAGTATCTATGATTACCAAGTGAATACCATTGCTGGTGAAGAGGTCTCTTTATCGAAATATGAAGGCAAAGTATTACTTATCGTCAATACCGCAAGCAAATGTGGATTCACCCCTCAATACAAAGGCCTTCAAGAATTATATGAAAAATTTAAAGACCATAACTTTGAAATATTAGGTTTCCCAAGTAATCAGTTTAAAGAACAAGAACCTGGCTCAGCCGACGAAATTGAACAATTCTGTCAAATTAACTATGGCGTAACCTTCCCTCTTTTCGAGAAAGTTGATGTGAAGGGGAACACTGCTCATCCGCTTTTCCAATACTTATCTAAAGAAGCACCAGGTGTACTCGGTTCCAAAGCAGTCAAATGGAATTTCACTAAATTTCTAGTTGATAGTCAAGGAAAGGTTCTAGACCGTTATGCGCCAGCTACGACTCCTGATAAAATTGAAAGTGTTATTGAAGGTCTCCTTAAGGATTAAGTTGGTTCTTCGAATTCAATAAAAATATAACAAAAAAACGGCTCAACACCAAAATCAGTGCTTAACAAGTGTAACGAGTTAATAGATGACCGCTACGCGGATGGATTGTCCTTCCGATCACTGTTGCCCCCAAATTTTTTTTTGATTATACCGCTGTTTACGGTAAAAATTCAGGGGCAAGCATATGCTTTCGAAGTAGCTTTCCAAGGGAAAGCTTTTAGGCGAACGCTATGCTTCTCCACGACAATTCCAGTATCGAAGCTACGATCAGCATAGATTTCTATTTTCAGCAAGCACTGATTATGAATTAGAGCCACTTTAATTCATTGTTTTACTTCACAACATGAACCGTAATTGTCTCACTTGAGGTTACCCCCGAAGAGTTGATCAGTTCAGCGCGATATTCGTAAGAGCCGGCTGCTTTACCTGTCAGTTCAGTTACAGCGCGTTGAGAATTGGGTGAGATCGCCATAAGATCCTTTGTCTCGATTAATACCTCATTCTCGTATAGGCGATACTCTGAACCATTCGTTCCCCACCACATATTCATAGATACTTTGTAATTTCCATCCCCGTCCCAGTTATCTTCTGATAATACAGGTTTACCAGGGCCTGCTGAAGTTACGACTACAGTATGTGGATTACAGGTCGCCGTTCCAAATGAATTGATTAATTCACATGTATAGGTATAAGTTCCATTCGCTTTACTTGAAATATCCGTTGTTATCGTCTGTGCGGATGGCGAAGAATCGGTTAAGCTTCGCGTGCTGATTAATACGCCATCCTCATATAACTTGAACTCAGAACCATTGTTTCCCCACCACAAATTCATTGTTACCGTGTAGGTACCGTTGGCAAGACCTGTGTTATGACCATTATTATCTGACAATACAGGCTTACCCGGTGCTCCATTCGCAAGAAGACGACTTACCTGAAATGTAACGCTTTTCTCCGCTAAATTACCAGCAACATCAATAACGCTATATTGTACGCTATGGTTACCTAAGCCAAGGTCTTTTGCATTCAGTGTTTGGCCACTTTCAATTGCTTGTCCATCTAACGACAGCTTTTGCGTAGCTACACCAGATAGTGTATCTGTACTGATGAGTTCAAACTTCACAACATCCAGTTCCGTTACATCTCCGACTGCTTTACCCGATTGTGTTAACGTAACGTTCGGCGCTGTTTTATCCACCTTTACCTCTATAGTCTTTACAGCTTCTGAATGGCCCGCAGAACTTATAGAAAAGTATTGAACACGATTGGTTCCTTCAGAGTTGATGGTAATGGGCCCGGTATATGTAACTTCAGTCCCGTCATTCATTGAATATTTCGTCGAGACCTGATCGGCATCCTGATCTTTGACGGTTAATGTAAGTACCACGTCTTGATTAAACCAGCCGCTAGCATTAGGTAATGCTGACAATGAGGCTGTGGTTACAGGTGTTGCTGTGACAGGATTAAGCGAAAGATCGCTTAATCCTCTTACTTTCAACTGATAGACTCCTTTAAATATAGAAGACACGCCTGTCACATTCACTACCTGACCTTCGTGATATGGAAAGTCAGCAAGAAGTAAACCTGTTCTAGCGTCGACACGTACATGATTACTTGTAGCACCATTCACTACATCGAATTCAAAAGAACCTAGAGGGGTAGCCGCCACAATATTATGAATTGAAACATCTCTTAATTCGATAAGCTGTCCTTGATTGCTATCATTTACAGTGGTTACCTTTTTCGGTACTGGAAGTGAGGCTGATCCCGTCTTCTTGATGGAAACGGGGTCAATCAGTTCGAGTTCCGTATTATAAAGAGCAAGCGGCGCTGTTACTTTCACAATATCTCCTTGATGGAATCCGCTTGTACTTTGGTATACATAAATACCACCTGTTGCATCCTCTAAGTAGAAAGCTTGACCACCAAATGCTCCTGGTTCTGTCGTTATCGTGCCTTGGAGGGTAACGACACTACCTTCTGCTTTACTACGACCTTCTGCGACTGTGATTAACGTTGGGATAGGATTTCCTACATCGGGTAGTGGTTCTGCAGGAACATTCGCTAATGTTACAGATGTCGTTAAGAGGTTACTTCCATTTTGTCTTAATCTAAGATTAGCTGATCCTGTTGTATTGGACTTGATTCTAACGGTTAAGTCTTTATAAGCCTTTCCTTGGCTATCTGCAGTTACACTGAACGTTCCGCTGTATCCATAAGCAGCGGGCCAAGTCCCATCTTCATTCTGAATCTTCGCTGCTTGATTACCTCCAGCAACATATATCCCTGTGCTAAATCCAGATACTGTTGAATTAGCAGGCAGATGATCTACAACTACACGAATTTGGAAGTCCTCCGCATTAGGAAGCGTAGCCTGATGTACGAAGTTGTATGTTACATTCGTACTAGGCGCTGTACTACCATAAGATCCAGCTTTGAAAGTAGATTGATCCCACCATTTGTAACCCGCCGCAGGTGCAGACCACGGTTCAGCTTGTGGCTCTGTAGAAGCTGTTGGAGCTTCAAAGGGAAGTAATGTAGTCTCTGTATCAAGCTCTAAATTAGCCACTTGATCCAGACTTGTATAATTTTCCTGTTCTGATAACCAGTTAACTGTATTAACAAGTAGCACGGCATCATCTTGCTCTTTGAAGCCATCATAAGTGGTCTTCTTCGTTCCTGTTTCCTCACGTAAATATTTCGGAGAAACATCCTCTACAGGTGACGAATCCCCAATGAAGGCAGCTTTCCCCAATCCAACTTTGGATACGGCGACATACGGCCCTTCAGCTATACCTCCACCGTTATATACACCTTGATCCACCGCATTTCCCCAAGCAGCATTGGTCTCTGGGAGATATACAATACCTTTAGCCTTACTAGGATCAGTAATTGCTAGAGTAGAACCCGCATGCATCGCTATTTTGCTTACACCTGTTGTTATTCCAAATGCTTGGTTCGGTGCAACAATCTGATTCGCTGTGATGTCACCTAGTGCGTTATAGCGGAACCGAACACCGAAGTTTGTGCCCAGCCAGTCGGAACTAACCACATCTTGCATCGCGGCTGAATTTCTCTCGTCTGTGCTCATTCCTTTTGCTGGATCTTCCCATGCACCACGGCGATAACCATTAATAGATTCAGATCCATCCCAACGGTTTTTGTTCCGATCTGCATTGTAGTGATCTCCGATAAAGAAGATGCTTCCGCCACTTTCTACGTACTGTTTCATTGCCGACTGTTCACTTTGTTTAAAGGGAATATTCGGTTCTGCAACAACAAATACTGCATAGCTACTCAAGTCACTGTAAGTAATTGGAGTTACCTTGCGTAGTTCTTTTACATCATAACCGTCGTTTGCCAGTGCATTGCCAAAATCCGAAAATCCACCATCAATAACCCAATCAGCAGCTCCAGCTGTCTGTCCGTGCGTGTTGTCGAAAAGAACCTTTTTACCTGCGTTTTCATTCACTACTTTTGCTGCAATGTACGGTGCTGGGTTACTCGGTCCTTCAGCATGAACAGATTGAAACTCATGGCCTAATCCCACTTGAAGCGATAGTGCTAAAGACAATGCCAATCCTGACTTCAGCCATTTGGCTCTGATACTAGCAAACTTATTCATCATAATCCTCCCATGTGTTGAAAACTAGTATAACAACCTCATTTTAACATCAAAATATTATCTTAAGGACTACATTGTGTAAATTTTCCATAAAAGTATGCCACTCTTTTGATCTTGTACATTTGATTGTGCAACCTTTTATCCATCCTCTCGTCTACAAGGTTAAGAAAGACAACCCAATATGGACTCACTTAGGAGGAGGACGCTATGAAAACACTTCATAAATTCACTACTCTTGCCATCGCAACGGTGCTTACTTTCGTGACGTATAATGCACTGGAATATCTGAAGGCTCATCCACGACAAAACTAGCCAGTTTCTAGATAAGATCGCATAGCTCAATTCTTTATGCTATACCCGGTACATTCACCTAGTTCCCTCCTTTGTCATACATATATCATCTAACCGATGAAGGGGGTTCTAACGTTATATGACTATACTGTATACAAAAAGCTGGCTGGATGAGCATCTTCTAGAATTAACGGAATGGCAACAGCAGGTCTTCAAAGAATTCGGAGACATGATTAACGATGAGCTGAATACGTATCCGTGTGTTCCTGGAAGACAAGGCTTTCTAGCAGATCATTTGCGATTTGGATTTATCGAAGATGCTAGATCATATAGATCTGTCCAAGATCTTGCCTCCATGCTTAAAACATATGGTCAATGCTCTAGAGAAACAGGTAAATATGCATCCCTCGTAATCTTCTCTCGTACCCCCTCTGCTCTCCTAGACAATTATTCCGTTCAAGATTATGAAGAACTTTTTTGGAATTTATTAAGTCAGGTTAGTCAATGTGATGACAAAGAATGGCCAAAGAATATTTCAACCGATCCCTCTCACCCCTCATGGGAATTTTGCTTCGACGGCAAGCCCTACTTTACTTTTTGTGCAACCCCTGCTCATCAGGCGCGAAGAAGCCGACATTTCTCTAATTTCCTACTCGCCTTTCAGCCCCGATGGGTCTTTGAAGAAATCAATGATTCCACTATCTTTGGACAAAAAATGAAGAAGGCCATTAGGAGTAGACTGCTAGAATATGATGGCATTCCCGCACATCCTTCTCTAAACTGGTACGGCCAGAAAGATAATCTGGAGTGGAAGCAATATTTCTTACGTGATCATAATGAAGTTCCCTCGAAGTGCCCCTTCTCAAGAATGAAACACAATCATGTAGATAAACAAGTCGAAAGCAGATCCCTTCATTCATTTAGATCTGAATAAGTTTATTCTGCTTTACCCACACTGATAGAAATTCATTATTTTTCAGATTTCATAAGGAGGGGCATAATGACACAAGAACAAATCATTCGAACCATAGATATTCCCGCACAAGAAGGAAGAGGCTTCAGGCTTAAGCACGGTGAAATTGTTAAAGTCATAGATGTAGAAGGACAACAGGTGGCTGATTTTGTTGCTTTTGTGGCAAGTAACATTACCGAAAGACTAGATCCTACAGTCACGATGGATGTATTACGCTCTATCCACGTCAAGCCTAATGATATTCTATATTCCAATGTATATAGACCTCTGCTTACGATAATAGAGGACAAAGTTGGCAGACATGATTTCTTCAACTCTGCATGCCGGCCTGAAATGTATGGTTTCCTATATGACCAACCGGAGCATACTAGTTGCTATCATAATTTGAACGACTCACTCGCTGAGTTTGGGATCCAACAACCGCATCAGCACTATTCTTTCAACCTTTTCATGAATACGGTCATCGATAGCCAAGGGAATATACAAGTGAAAGCTCCTTTATCAACAGCAGGAGACTATATTTCATTAAGAGCAGAAATGGATCTAATTATAGCGATATCGGCTTGTCCTTGCCAAGAAAGTGATTGTAATGGTACTCACTGTACACCGATTAGAGTAGAAATTATAAGTACATAAGGACGGCGAGAAACCCCCATTCCCTATTCAAGGGATGGGGGTCTCTCGCCGTAGAATGGGTACAACATCTGTGGCAAATCTATGGATTTGTTCCCATTAGTATTCTTTCTTGAATGACAAATCTAGTTAATGGTACGATCTATATGGTATGGGACTCTTTTTGATTTTCCTTTTCTTTATCTTCTTTTTCCCGTAAATATATTTCATGTAATTCTGGATTTACTACCTTCTTTAGGAGATGCATCGTTCCATCTCCACTGCCTGAGTCAAACGCCTTGAGTCGCTCATACCCTCTCCGCTCGTACATAGGGAGAAGCCATGGGTGCTTCTCGGCGGTAGCCAAAGTAAGAGCAGAAGCCCCTAGTTTGTCACGGATAATGGTTTCCTCCACCCAAGTAAGTAACTTCATACCGATACCCGTCCCTTGAGATAAAGGATCTACCGCAAACCACATAATGAATGGCAGATCAGTTACAAACTTAATATTATCTTTTTTAGATAATGTTACTGTAGCCTTGATCTCTCCATTGATTTCTAGTACATAACACTCATTCGTTGTTACATTTTCTTGAATAAGAGCAATATCGGCATTCGCGGCAGGCCATTTAAGACCAAGCTCACGAATCGTTACATAGGCCTCATACGTGATATATTGTAGTCTTTCGGCATCCTCAACTGTTGCCAATCGATATATCTCAGTCATTAGCTTCACCTCTGTCATTTAGTAATTAAATTATTCAATTCATTTAATATGGATTAGTTAAACTTTATCATCGTCTATTCCAAGATGCTAATAAATTTTATCTATTTGTCCATCGAAAACATTGACTATACAAATGAATGTGATTAGAATTTCGTTTTTAACGGTTTTTTTGATCTTCTATTATGAATTTTTCATGTGATGAAATAATCTTATTTATGATCCCACTATCTTATCAATATAAGTATAGGTAATATCGAACAACCTACTACACACACAAACTTAGTGACTCATTGTCGTTATATGAATGGATTGTATACCACTCCCTACAAAATGGGTTGTACGCCCTGGGGGGGCATACAAAGAAGTTACTTCAATACCATTTATGACGACTTCTAATATTTCAGTATTCCTTGGACTAGAGTATATAGAAACTTGTGCTACGGTAACCAATGACCCCGATCCAACTTCCCATAATTCTATAGTATTTCTCTGATACCCTTGGATAAGAAAGCTACCACAATAGGCGTTATCTATTGGGTTAGCATTTGGTTGTATTAGAGGGGCTGGTGTATTAGATGTATGTTTTCTTACTGAGTGATGCGTGACTTTACATCGTAATATTGATCGTTGTGGCCGTGGTCTTGACAGTATGGGGTAGAGCTTGGGCGAAGTTGTTAATATAGGATAATATAAGCGCCTATTTTTCTTATGAATTTTACAACTTCGTTTTTTACACTTCCTTCGTATCCTTTGTCTTTTTTTGAATACTGCTGGACAAGGAAAAATCGAAATTTTTATATGGACTGCATGAGCTTCCTTTTTTAAACTCGTATTTCTTTTCAGTGGTATCATCCTCTTCCCGGAAACCTGTCCACTCATTCTCATGTACTTCGTGATTAATAGACGACTTTTTGAACAACCTCTTATAGTTAAATGTTCGTTCACGGTTAAAACTATCTATCTACTCTATTCAATGAATAATCTAAGGTTATTGATTGCACTCTAGCCTTTATGTATGCAATATATCATTACATTTAAACAATCTAAGATAGTACAAGTGATAAAAAACAAAAAAACAGCTCGTTCCTCATCAGAGGATGAGCTGCAGAATTAGGCTCTATTCCACACTTAACCGTTAGTTCGATTCAAAGTTAACAAATAATTGTATTTGGCTGCATGTTTCAATTCGTCTAAAATAATTCCGAATACAGTATCTCGATAAATACCTACTGGTAGACCAAACCATATCTTTCTGTATTTCTCAACTGCGGACAACTCTCCTTGAAGCGCTAGCTGTAATCCTGCGACATAGGACTCTACTCGCTGATATTTCTCATTGCTAATGCCCGTAATTTCCTGACCGGTAATCTCCTTAAACATCCCCCGGAACATATGATTATGACCACGTTCATCGTCACGTATTGATGCAATGATAGTGGCTTGTTCAGAGTTCGGGGCAAGTCGGATAAGTTCATCATAGAACAATTCGTCGTTCCGTTCTCCTTGCACGGCTTCTTTCATCAAATCTAGTGCTTGAGACGGAGTTCCTGACCAGACTGGCTGAAATGAAGATCTCCAATATGGAGCCACCCAATACATATATAATAAACCTCCCAATATATTAATGTAATAACAGCGTATGAGCTAATGCCTACTTAGGTTACAAAATGAGTGAATAACCAAGAAAAAACGGCTTCTGCATCCTTTAAAGGACGATAAACGTTTCCCAAAGAAACAAAAGAAAAATAGCCCTTTCCTCGTCTGAGGATAGTCTGCATCTCTTCCAGTAACAAACAACCCCAATGCCAGAAAGGCATTGGGGTTGTTTGTTACTGAATCTCATTTATTTTGAAGTTCCATAAAATTCTAGTGAAATTAGTTTTTAGGAGCTTTTACCCAATCAGCAGCAAATTTCTCCATACCTTGATCTGTTAGAGGGTGTTTCGTTAGTTGTTCAATGACACTATAAGGAACTGTTGCAATATGCGCACCAGCCATAGCTACACGCGTTACGTGATCTGGGTGACGTACAGACGCAGCAATAATTTGTGAATCCAAATTATGAATACGGAATAACTCAGCAATTTTGGATACTAACAATACGCCATCTTCAGAGATGTCATCCAGACGACCTAAGAATGGGGATACATAAGTAGCACCTGCACGAGCAGCTAGAAGCGCTTGGTTTACTGTGAATACTAATGTAACGTTTGTTTTAACACCTTTTTTAGTCAAATAACGACAAGTTTCTAGTCCAGCAATGTTCATAGGAACTTTAATGGTAATATTCTTGTCTCCGCCATTGATCTTAATCAACTCATTTGCTTCAGCAATCATATCCGCAGCAGTTATTGCATCAGGAGTAACTTCAGCAGAAACCGATTCAACATCGGGTACTAATTTTAGAATTTCTTCAATACGATCTTCGAACTTTACACCTTCTTTGGCAACTAAGGATGGGTTCGTAGTTACACCAGACAAAACACCGATTTTGTAAGCCTTTTTGATATCTTCAACGTTTGCAGTATCAATAAAAAATTTCATGAATCATAACCTCCATATTGTTATAAATTCTTTATTTCATTTCTACAGCATGTCCACCAAATTCATTACGTAATGCGGCTACAACTTTACCTGTAAATGTATCATTCTCTAAAGAACGATAACGCATTAATAGTGACATGGCAATAACAGGTGTAGCCGTTTGTAGATCAAAAGCTGTCTCCAGTGTCCATTTCGCTTCGCCAGAAGAATGCATAATCCCTTTAATTTCGTCAAGTTTTGCATCTTTGGAGAACGCATGCTCCATAAGTTCGATAAGCCAAGAACGTATCACAGAACCATTATTCCACACTTTAGCCACTTTTTCAAAATCATAATCAAAGTCGCTTTTTTCTAATACTTCAAAACCTTCGCCTATGGCTGCCATCATACCATACTCAATTCCATTATGAACCATTTTCAGAAAATGCCCACTGCCAGACTTCCCTGCATACAAATACCCATTCTCCACAGATGTATCTCGGAATATAGGCTCGACGATATCCCAAGCTTCTGAATCTCCACCGATCATATAACAAGCACCGTGACGCGCACCTTCCATACCTCCAGATGTACCTACATCAAGGAAGCTAACACCGATTTCTTGAAGCTGATCATGACGCTTGATCGATTCCTTGTAATGCGAATTACCAGCTTCAATGATAATATCTCCCTTATTTAACAAAGGTGAGAGCTCAAGAACCACAGCATCGACAACTTTATGTGGAACCATAATCCATAGAACTCTTGGGCTTTCCATTTCTTCAACAAGTTCTTTCAAGCTAGATACACCTGTAGCACCATAGCCTTTAATCTCTTCAACCGCTTGTGTATTTAGATCGAATGCCACTACATCATGTTTGTGGTCCAACAAATTCTGACCTAAATTCAAACCCATTTTTCCTAGTCCAATTAAACCGACCTTCATATCATTTCCCCCAAAATTGTTAGTATGCAGCTAATCGTTAGTTTACGGAAGTGATGACGGTATCTTCTCGTACCTCATTGTTTTCTATACGTTCATTTGTTTCTGATAAGGCTTTATTATCCTCTACTCTCCACCATTGGTCTTCCCCCAGAAGGATATTAGAAGCTTCTGGTCCGAAAGAACCTGCCGAGTATTCATGAAGTGGAAGACTATTCATCTCAACAGCATCTAGAATCGGTTGTACCCATTTCCAAGACATTTCAACTTCATCCCAATGTGCAAAGAAAGTAGAGTCTCCACGCATAGCATCATGAATTAAGTTCTCATAAGCCTCTGGCAAATCTTTCGATGACGAATAGCAATTCACAAGCATAGGTTCAGTATTATTATCGCTAAAAGGATCTGCGCTATTCAAATGTAGCGTTACCGCTTCGTTCGGTCCAATCTCAAGTACCAATAGATTAGGAATAGCATGCTTCTTATCTTGATTGAGATATTGATCTAGAGGTTCTTTGAATTCAATGACAATTCGTGTTGATTTTTCGTTCATTCTTTTGCCTGTACGAATATAAAAAGGAACTTCGTTCCAGAAAGAATCATCAATCCATAAGCGAGCAGCGATGAATGTATCATTCGTCGAGGTTTCATCCACTCCTGGCTCGTCGGTATAACCTACAACTGGTTTGCCTTGAATTTCACCTGCTGTATACTGACCGCGGACAACGTTATGAATAATATCCTCTGGTTGTAAAGGACGAAGTGATTGCATAATTTGTTTCTTTTTTCTCTGCACCTCTTCAGGTGTACTATGTTTGGGAAGTTGAATGGCTGTCATCATCAAGAGTTGCAGAAGATGATTCTGAAACATATCACGAAGCGCACCCGATTTATCATAATACCCTGCACGTTCTTCTACGCCTACAGTCTCGCTGGCTGTGATTTGCACATTGGCGATATAACGATTCGTCCATAAGGCTTCTAGAATCGGATTGGAATATTCGAGAATTTCGAGATTCTGCACCATATGTTTGCCCAAGTAATGATCTATACGATAAATTTCATTCTCTTCAAACGTTTTACTCAAAGTATCGTTCAATTCACGCGCTGTCTTCAAATCACGCCCAAATGGCTTCTCAATAATGAGACGTTTCCAACCTTGGGTTGATCCTAAGCCGCTTTCTTTAATGTTAGTAGCTATAATTTCAAAAAATTCGGGACCCACGGATAAGTAGAACATCCGATTCTGAGGAATACTTAATTCCTCTTCTCTCCGTTCGACATGCTGAAGAAGCTTCTTATAATCTTCTTTACGGCTCACGTCTAATACGCTATATTGAAAAGCACTGAGGAATACATTTAAAGTGACATTATCGACAGACGCACGTCTAGAGAAATTCTTTATAGATTCCCGAACTTGATTCTGAAACACTTCATTAGACAACTCACGTCTTCCCAAGCCAATAACTGAAAATGCTCCGGGTAGCTTCTGATCCAAGAACAAATTAAATAAAGCAGGATAAATCTTTCTCTTGGCTAAATCACCTGTTGCTCCAAACAACACAAAAGTAGACTCCACTTCCATTCCTCCTCTGGTAAATCTCTCTATATATTCAGGTTACTTATAGTTACCTTTTAACTTTATAATCCCAATATTACAGCTATGAATTTTATTCGTCAACTTTTTTTGTCGAAAATGTGAATGATAACTATCCTGTATTTATAAGGATTAACATATGTTATAGTAATATTAAGTTCAATATTAACTACATCAAACACAAAATTAATGATTTTCTGACACGGGAATGAATTGTAACCTTAAGGGAGAGGTGGAATGATGATAGAACATAAAGAATTAATGCCTTTATGCGAAAGGGTAGAATGTGCACATCGATTAATTGGTAAGAAATGGGTAAATCTAATTATTCTTACCTTAATGGAGGAACCCAAGAGATTTAGTGAAATTCACGCTTTTATTCCTGATTTAAGCAAACGAATGCTTATTGAGCGTACGAAAGAACTTGAGGAATGCGGAATCATTATTCGAAATGTCATTACTGAACGCCCCATCCGAACGGAGTATTCTTTGACGAGAAAAGGGATGGAACTCGGCAGAGCCCTGAACGCTGTTGAGCACTGGGCTACAAAGTGGCTATAGTATTGACTAGTTATACGTACAAATAGACCACCCAACATAGGGGTGGTCTATTTGTTTGAGCGAGAAATATAATCTCTTCTACTACACTAAATGACAAGCTACATGATGTTGACTGCCTACTTCGCGAAACTCTGGAATCTGATGCTTACAAATGTCCACTGCATATGGACACCGAGTATGGAATTTACAACCAGATGGTGGATTAGCGGGACTAGGAATATCCCCCTTAAGAACAATACGCTCCCTCTTCAGCTTCGGTATTGGGATGGGTACAGCCGATAAAAGAGCCTTCGTATAGGGATGAAGCGGATTTCGGAACAGCTCATCCCTGGATGCCGACTCCACCATAGAACCTAGATACATCACACCAATTCTGGAGCATAAATGCTCTACAACACTTAAATCATGAGAAATGAATAAATAGGTTAACTTTCGTGTTTCTTGTAACTTACTAAATAAGTTAATGATTTGTGCTTGAATAGATACATCTAGTGCGGATACAGGTTCATCAGCAATAATGAGTTCTGGATTAAGAACAAGCGCACGTGCTATGCCAATCCTCTGACGCTGTCCTCCCGAGAATTCGTGTGGGAATCGATCGATGTGATAAGAGGACAAGCCACAAGAGGCAAGAACATCTA
>DASXLR010000034.1:0-3125 GCA_036496075.1 Paenibacillus sp.
TACTTTTCGGCATTGCATTACTTGTTCCGAAAAAGGCTAGAAAAACTAGTTTACGTCTTGCCTTTTCTTTAATTTTGATGTTGATTTCATTTTTTATCATTCGTCCCTATTGGATAGATTACAAGGTATCGATAAAAACAGAACAGCTAAACCTATACTTGGGACAAAAGTATCCAAATCAAGAATGGACTTACACCTATTTGGTGAGTGATGACAATAATATTTCACTAAATAGTTATAGTGATGCCCTTCTATGACTACTCCTTGCTCATCTTGTAAAGTCATATTGGAGAATTTCCATAGTTTATTAGGATCATCTCCTAAATCTAAGCTATACAATATAACCGTCCGATTATCATCCACAATGGCTGTATGGAACGTCAATACAATCCCATCATACGTTACAGATTTCTCAATAACTTGCCCTTAACCTTGCTTCAATGCTGACTGAATACCACTTCTACCTGACAGTATTTCATTCCAATCTACATGCAGTGCAGCATATACCGGAGTTGCTAGAATAAGAACGGCTACAGAAGTGGTAATGATGGCTTTCCGAAATTTGAACCTATTCCGTAGTTGTGTAGCATGTAATAATAGGTCTTATATACATCTTTGTTGTACTTTTGAAATAATTCCTGATCCGTCAAACGTCTCCCCCCTTTCAAGTCTGATATACATTTTAAACAAATAACTACTGCGAAAGGTTCATTCTATAAGACTGCAAAAACTGACTATTCCATGCTAAATTTCATAAATCATAGCCAAAACTCATCGGAAAATAGCGGAAAATTATTATAATCTCCCTGCAGCTTATGACAACTTTTTCAATAGTGGAATGATATATTTGAACTGCGCTTAGGTAAACTAAGTGTATAAACGGAGGGATTAATATGAGCGAATTAGAAAATGAAATCGTTCTAGAAGATGAAGGCGTTGAAGATGAAGTAGAAGCATCTGAGTTAAACGATCCGATTGCAGAAGCTACGGAAGAAACATCCGCAGCTGAGGAAGATGAAGCGGATGAGGAAGCTCTCGATGATGAAGATGAGGAAGATGACATTGAAGAAGATTCACTCTAAATTATAATGTATTATCACTCCCTTCTCCTTGAACAAACATACGATACAAAACCAACCTGTTCATTTATGAACAGGTTTTCATTTGCTCTCTATGTTTTTTAATGCCAACTGATTTCCGCTTCTCTAGTGACTATTCATCCACCAGTTCCATTCCCTTTGTCTCTTTACCTAGGAAGAACACAGCAGAAGCTCCGATAAGAATGACCACGAAGAACATCATAAAGATAATATTGATCCCAGTCCCTCTAGAAACTAATAAACCTACCAGCAATGGTGCAATAACACCACCTACACGCCCCATTGCCGTAGCAAGTCCTACTCCTGTCGTTCGAACCTTTGTAGGATATAACTCTGGACTATAGGCATACAGTCCACCCCAAGCTCCTAAGTTAAAAAAGGATAAGAAAATTCCCGACGTAATCAACATACCTACAGATGTTGAGTATCCAAACCATGCTGCACTTAGAGCCGTCATCACCAAATAGGTCACGAGGACGAATTTCCGTCCAAATTTCTCAATGAAATATGCCGCTGTGAAATATCCTGGTAATTGAGCTAACGTCATAATCAACACATATTCAAAACTCTTGACCAGACTAAACCCTTTCATGGTCATAACCGTTGGTAACCATAAGAACATCCCATAATAAGAGAATACGACGGTGAACCATAAGATCCATAACATGATCGTAGACCGGCGATACTCAAGCGACCATACCTGCACTACTTTTTCCCGAAAAGTAGCTTTACGTATACCCTTTTGTTTAATAAAACGTGGAGGATCTTCAATCGCACGTCTTAGATAAAGAGCGTATATCGCAGGAAAAGCCCCAATGACGAAAGCCGCTTGCCAACCATATTTCGGAATAATAAAATAGGCAATAAGGGCAGCACAGATCCAACCTACTGCCCAAAAACTCTCTAGAAGCACTACAGCTCGTCCACGATCTTTGGCTGGCATGGATTCAGATACAAGTGTCGAAGCTACGGGCAACTCTCCTCCGAGTCCAATGCCAGATATAAAGCGCAGTAAACACAGCACACCAAAGCCTGTAGCTAAAGCAGATAATCCGCTTGCAATAGAGAATATTAATAGCGTCCACAATAAAATAGCTTTACGTCCATAACGATCTGCCATGACTCCCGCCAATGCAGCGCCAAGAACCATACCTAAAGAGCTTATGCTTGTAAGAAATCCAACCTGACCAGCCGTTAGAGTCCATTCCTCTCGAAGAGCCGCAACGATAAATGAAATAATACCTACATCCATCGCGTCAAATAGCCAGCTAAGACCCACTCCGAACAGTAATTTACGTTGTTTGGGATGACGAAGCATTTCCATTTTGTTCATATGTATGACTTCCTTTTCTGTCCTCACTATGTTCCTATTTCCCTTAAGATTATAGACTCATTCGCTGTTGCTATCCAAGTTTATCGTACTTAAGGGGTGGCCGTTATTTTGCCTAGAAGATAGATCAGTAACTGTTGATTATGCGATGAAATTCGATTTAACACCGTTGAAAGAAAAGCATCACGAATTTGACTACCTCGTTCTGCTTCCTGCTTGCCTTTGTCAGATATATTTATCCAGACGATCCGACGATCATGTCTGTCCCGCTCTCGCTCCAGCAATCCATTCTTCTCCATCCGGTCTATAAGCATCGTTACTGCTGCCGGGCTAGTTGATAAATAGGGGATCAGATCTGATGGCTTCATTGTACCATGTTCGACAATAACTTCGAGTACAATAAGTTGAGATTCCGTTAGTACAGGTGCTAACTCGCTCTCCATATGCAATTTATAATCTTTGCTTAGTTTGGACCATAATTTCGCGAAATCGGAAGTTTGCAACTGTATTCCTACCTTTCTCCATCTCTATTTGATTGTTAACGGTAGTCGTTCATAACATTAAATTTTCGCGATTTTTGTTCCATTTCCTTCCTGTATAACAAAAATACTTATATTAAAGTATTATATCCCATTTTACAAATAAGGCATCCTTACTGTTAACCAGCCGGATGCCTTGTTATGTCCATGAACTGC
>DASXLR010000035.1:0-20900 GCA_036496075.1 Paenibacillus sp.
TAGGCCATTAACGAATCGGCAGAAAGAGACACTTGAACTTATAAAGGGATTCATTGATCTGAAGGGATATGCACCTTCAGTTACTGAGGTAGCGGATCTTCTGAAGATAAAGTCACGCTCTACGGCGCATTCATTAGTAAAACAATTAGTAGACAAAGGTTACTTAGTGAAGACTGATTATGAAGTTCGGACGTTACGAGTGGTTGGGCAGAAGGAGAGCGACCCATTACAGTTACAGGAAGACTTAAGGGAGCAAAATTGGAGGTTACTGCTGGAGAATGTGGAGTTACGGAAGAAGCTTAAGCAGTTTGAAAAATACTAAGATATACAAAGACCCCCATATCCTTGGCCGGGAGGGGGTCAGTTTACCAAACCATTCCTCTTGACATTATAGCATACAGGGGGAGTAGGGGAATGACGATGGCATGGGGACAAGGAGAGCTCTTTCCAAAAGCAAATAAAGCGGAGATCCAGCGCACAAAATTCCTGCTCGGAAAGTATAAAGAGATGACACTGCTCATGCAGGATTTTGAAAGATTCGAAGAAGATTTAAAACAAGTGGTCATTGACGGAGAAGTTGGTCGTCGGATCGATCAGGAGGATCTGCATGCTGACAAGACGGCAAATGCCACTATTTTGATCGAGAAGCAGCGTTGGGTGTATCAACGGTACCAGTTCTATACCCAGCAGCTTTGGCGAGCTTGGGGATTGATTCAGGACCAGGAAGCTCAGCAGGTCATTGACTACCGATACATTCAAGGGTGTTCATTCAAGGAAACGTTGTTGTTCTTCCGTCATGGCCTTTCTGATAGCACAATCCGCAGAAAGCTAGTAGAGGGAACAAAGAGTGTGGCCAATACATTGAAGTTAATTGGATTTTTCGAGCTGGACAATGCAGAATTTTAAGAAATCTGTAATGTTTATTTTCTTTTTCATTTGGCGCAATTAAAAATTGAACAAGTGAAGCTGTTTCAAGGTGTTTTCGTAAGGGAATTTAACTATTGTAGATACACAATAGTTAGAAGCCAGTTTTGTTATTTTGAGACTAAGGTCCCGCTTTGATTTTGAATTAATTGAAAAAATTTAAAAGGAATCCCTCTTCACCAGTGGAAATATCAGGGATAAATTGAATTGGAAGTGTTCTTTATATATAAGGGTACTTTATAACTATTGTATAATTTGGGAAATGTTGATATATTTAATTGCATAAGAAAAAAAGACAAAATAGTCTTTCATTTTCTTTAATAACATATTTTAGGAGGATTGTATGAAAAAATTAACTAAAACTATTCTCTCTACCGCTACAGCATTTTCGTTATTAGCTTCATCAGGACTACCTAATATTGTTAGCGCTAACGCTCAACAAACTGAAGATGTACAAAGTACACAATCTGAAGCGGGTACATATGCCATTCAACTAAAACCTGGACAATTAGTAAAACTTGGTTTCAGCGTTATTTCATACGCATCGAACACATGGTTTTTTCATCGTGAGGCAACAGAATATGTTGGTCAAACTCAACTTGAGGTGAGTTCGGGTAACATCGGTTTCAATAATAAAAGTGATTCTGGGTATGGCGCTTCTAGTAAACATGATGTAATTGTAAATAACACAACCGAACAGATTCAAACATTCGCTCAAACAGATTTCATTAATATGTTTCTATCAAAAATATCTGTAATTATTACTGATTCAAAGAATAATGACGTTATTTCAAAAACAGTTACTCACGGTCAGTATGTTCTTTATAATCCATCTTCTACTGGTACTCACTCTATAAGATATGTTACTCAAGATAAGATCAATTGGGATTTATATATAACACTACGGAATTATCAAATAAATACGAGTAGCATAAGTGTACTTGATAAGAATGGTGAAGAAGTTCCTGCATTATTGAACGATGGTAAAATATATGTATACCCATCTGAAAGTCATAAAAATGCATCGAAACTAAAATTGTTTAACTCATTCAACCAGTCTCTGTCTTTGGCGGGTCTTCAAGATCAGTTCTATGATTATGAATTGGAGAGAGAGGTTGCTAATCTGAGAGATTTCAATATAGGAGATTCAATCAATTTTAAAGACACTATATCTTCGCTTGAATATGATCCTCAAAATAATTATACTCTATTTGGTTTTAAAGATAAGGATGGGGATATTGTTAAGTGGGCTTTTAAAGATGATTTAACAAGTAATTATAGTGTAGGTGATGTATTAGAATTGAAATTAAAGGTTGTTGAAGAGATAAATGGATTTGAGAACATCGATCTTATTAAGAATTTCCAAGGTAACGGGGAAGTAGCAGAGAGTATTGACAACTATCTCATAAAATAGGGTGATTTGTTATAAAAAAAATTAAAAAGTGGATTGTATCGATTCTTGTATTTTGGGGTTTGTTTAAATTGTTCCATATTATTTATAATGCATTAAGTATTCCAGATCAATTTTCTTTAATAATTTTCCTTTTAATGATTCTATTATCATTGGTGTTTACTTCTCTTTTAGTAAACGAACGGAATAATGATAATGAATAGCTAAATAGAGCGAGGAAACTCGCTCTATTTTATTTTATACCTAGTTGAGAATATAAAGAAGATTTACAACATGTGATTTTCGCGCAGTAATTGACCACAAAATGAACATGTGATGGATCTAACTTGACTCAAATTTGAACATCACTTGGAGGTTTTAGCATGTTAGTATGAGAGCATAGAAAAAGGCGGATGACACGCACGGCTGCATGAATGCGGCATTGAACCGGGGCGTACCTCCTTTCGCTCTTTTCTATGAAAACATTTGAAGTAGCTTGAAGATCATGGCTATTGATGCACCACCAACAAGAATTTTTAATACGACTGGTTTAAGAGCTTCGCTCAATCTATCCATAAGTATAGTCACCTCCGTTATTTATAGGTCTAAAGTTCGACACCAAAAGAGGGAAATACTTCCTTTGCGACGAATACAGAGCTATACGATCATATTTGCGGAGGGTTTCAGATGGCAAGAAGAAAGAGTAAAGCGAAGCAGGAAGAAGAGTTTTATCAAGGACTGGCCGGCTTAGCTGCAATGGGGTTAGCACTCGGAGGATATTATCTAACCAAAACCTTACAGGGGGCAATTGTTGGTGCGGCCATTGGATTAGCTATTGTAGTTGCAATAATGATTTTGGTAGGGAAAAAGCGTGCTGAACGTTTGAAGAAATCAGGTATAGCCGACATCGACAAAATGGAGGGTGTGCAGTTCGAACAATACCTTGGTTATCTATTCCGATCGCAAGGGTACAAAGCTGAAGTTACTCAAGCAGCGGGTGACTACGGTGCTGATCTGGTCCTATTAAAAGACGGTAAGCGAATTGTTGTCCAGGCTAAGCGGTACAGCAAGAATGTCGGTCTGAAGGCAGTGCAGGAGGTTCGTGGAGCAGTTTCACATTACGGCGCTTCAGCTGCTTGGGTTGTAACGAATAGAGATTATACTGAGCAGGCTTACAAGCTAGCAAAGTCGAATAACGTGCGACTTATTGGTCGTGAAGAGCTTATCGAAATGCTTCTCCAAATGAGAGAGAAGATGACAGCTGCTAAAAAAGCCAATAATGCAAAGACGAGCGCTTAAGCGAAATAGTGAGCAATAAAAAGCATGATATGTGTATAGATGAGCTCAAGCCTTAAATTCACTATCGGTGTTTTTGACTCTTATTTCACTGGCTCTGTAAAATGGTCTTGTTCTCCTTTGTTACAAAGTCCGTAAAGATTTTAAGCAAAGAGCGCAGCGCATTTGCTGCGGATGCCCAGCGGACGCCACTGATCTGTCCAGGCTATTAGCAAACAGTAACTTAATACATAAACCTAAGTCGCTCATTGTTGGGCGGCTTTTTTCTATTGGGGGAAATAATTTGAAAAAGAAGCAGCAGCGGTGTTTAAAAGTTCCACTTAAGCAGCCGGCTAAGTGGAAGGGCTGCATATGGGGCCTTTGGGAAGGAACGGCGCAGTTTTGTTCCAGAGTGAAGTGTCAGAAGGAAAAATCTTCCTAGACGTCGAATTATGATGTCGAAGGGGGTGATACTATGCCAGATGCTAAACCAAAGTGTCCATCATGTGGAGTCGCAGGTACTGAATATATTACTTGTGACGATGGCGCAGTTCATAGTAATAATGGAGATTCGTGGTTTGATGTTGCATACTGTGATGAATGCGGTCATGTGTACGGAGTGTTCGCCAAAATAGTCCATAAACCATCGATTAATATTCCTGACATACCTACTGTGAATTTTCCACACAGGCCTTGATTATCTTAAGCACCTTCGGGTGCTTTTTCTATGTCTATATATGGTCTTCTGTGAGTCGATTTCAGCGTTTATTGTGGAACACGTCTGTTTGTGAGGATGAAGCCCTAGAAGGGCATAGTGCAGCAAGCCACGCAGCGTGCAAGCAGTTTACATCCTGACCCTACAGCAAAACCGACATAACATAAAATTGTTCTTATTTATGACTCTACCTCTTGAATGTCGCTATCTATTACTGGATAATAAAGAGGAATATACGTTCGTGAATAAGGGGGATTATATGAAACCAGAGGGCATTGGTATATCGAAAGAGTTGCAGGAGACTATGCAGAACTTCTCACGTGCAAATGTTGAGTCTATGAAAGAAGTTCAAGTTAATCTCGAACCAATGTTTGAAGCATTTAGGAAACTTGGTCAATCTTTTAGTGATATTAAATTACCTTTGATCGAGATTCCTAAAATCCACATTGAAATTCCTAAATTTGAATTCCCTGTTTTAAATATAGATTGGGGAAATTTTTATAGTGAATTTTCTGAAGAGTGCAGCAATAATGCGAAATATGGTTGGTGCATTTCTTCCGATATGGACATTTCATCATACAGAGAAATTGGCCGTTCTGAAGACAGCCAAGAGATCAAGGATAGATTATTTACTCAATTGTTTGAAGCAGATGATTTTAGGCTGCTAAAGGATGAACGGGATTCTATCATTCAAGAAAGTTCTAACGAGTGGAAAGAATTCTACGACGAATGCTTTCAATGCTTGGAGGACGGGAAAACAAACGTTGCTATTCCTTCCCTTATGATGGCTATAGAGCATGAGCTCACTAACGGCGATGATATTGATGTTGTTGGAAAGAAATTACTAAAACGTGTTCAGGAATCTATTGAGGAAGGTAAGGACCCTGGGAAATTCACTGCAATTATAATTGGGTCAGTTTTTGGTTTATTGAACAACGGAATCTTTAAAGGCGGGATAACTGGCCCACGGCGACAATTGATAAGCCGTAATAGAATTTTGCATGGGAGAGATGATCCTTCTAAGTGGACGAGGAGTGATGGCTATAGATTGGTTAGCATCATTTCAGCTCTTATCTTAGTACAACGCTAAAATAAATAAAAAAAGGACGAGTCCTCGTGATCCGTCCTTTTTTATTCGGAGGTGGTGATAATGTAATGGCCAGAGCAAGAGATCCGAACCGTGACCATGCAAAACAGATATGGATTGATCATGGCGGAGACATAACCAATCGACTAATTGCAGAGCAGTTAGGTATCGATGAGAAGAAGATCGCTGTGTGGAAGCAGCGTGATCAATGGAATGTTGTACAACAATCTTCCGAAACTGTTGTACAACAAAAGCGGGGAGCTCCTAAGGGCAACAAGAACGCCGTTGGTAACCGCGGTGGTGCTCCTCCCGGTAGTAAGAATGCCCTCGGTAATAAAGGCGGTCATGGTGGACCCTTCGGTAACAAGAAGGCTGTTACCACTGGTGAACATGAAATGATCTGGATGGACACTCTTACTGAAGCGGAACAGCAGCTCATGGATCATATTAATACTGATCCGGTTGCTCAGGCTGATGAATCTATTACCCTTCTTTCTGTACGGGAACGTCGCATGATGCAGCGGATCAAGAACCTGATGGACGGCCTTACCGAGAAAGAGCGCAGTGAGTTGCAAGAGCTTAAGAGCATCAAGGGCATGGGTACCGTTCACGATGAGAAGTCAGGCATTACGAAGAGTGTTCCGGTTACCCGTGATGAAATGGTACTCTCCAAGGTGGAGGAGAAGACATTCCGAAAACTGGATGACATCTTGAAGCTGGAAGAAGCCTTAACCCGTATACAGGATAAGAAGATCCGCGCTATTGAACTGAAGAACAAACTTATTGCGGTTGATGAAGAGAAACAGGTTCGTACAGAAATCCTCCGGATTGAGCTTCAAAAGATGCAAGGAGCAGAAGGTGCAACCGCGAGCTGGACTGATGCAATTCGTGAGATTGCAGAGCGGCGCAGAGCCTTGAAAGCGAGTGAACAACATGAGTAGTAAACCGTACAATGCCGTCGCTGCTCTGACTGATCTTATTGATTTGTACTGGGACGATCCGGTCGCCTTCTCTGAGGATATGTTAGGCTTTGATCCAGATGATTGGCAGCGGAAGGCGATGGCTGATGTATCCATGCATTCACGTACCAGTATTCGCTCCGGTCAGGGCGTAGGAAAGACGGCATTTGAGGCAGTTCTTGTTATCTGGTTCCTCTGTTGCCGACCAAACCCCAAAGTGGTGTGTACAGCCCCGACCAAGCAGCAGCTGCATGATGTGCTTTGGGCTGAGGTTTCCAAGTGGTTAGAACGCTCGCTGGTAAAGAACCTGCTGAAATGGACCAAGACCAAGATTTATATGGTAGGCCATGAGGAACGCTGGTTTGCGACAGCCAGGACAGCGACGAAGCCAGAAAACATGGCAGGGTTTCATGAAGACTACATGCTATTTGTAGTCGATGAAGCATCGGGTATTGATGACCGGATCATGGAAACCATACTTGGTACACTATCTGGTGATGGAAATAAGCTTTTGCTATGTAGTAACCCGACTCGAACGAGTGGGGTTTTTTATGATTCTCACAATCGTGACCGATCAAGGTTCAAGACCCATAAGGTTGATAGCAGGGATAGCAAGCGTACCAGCCGCGAGAACATTGAGATGCTGATTGATAAATATGGAGCGGACAGCGATGTTATCCGGATCCGTGTCTTCGGAGAGTTTCCGAAGGCTGAAGCAGATGCTTTTATTCCCCTCGAGCTGGTAGAACTTGCGGCAGGTGCTCGTGTCGAAGCGAGAGGTGACACTCTTCACATTGGAGTGGACGTGGCACGCTTCGGAGATGATGAAACGGTTATTGCCCCACGAGTCGGTATGAAGGTATTTCCACTGCAATGCTTCAACAAGCAAGACACCATGGTCACCGCCGGCAGAGTTATTGCTGCTGGCAGGGAGATGCTGAGAGTTATGCCAGCTCTTCGCCGCGTTGAGATCAAGGTCGATGACAGTGGAGTTGGCGGCGGAGTCACAGACCGCCTGAACGAGGTGATTCTTGAAGAGGGTCTTACAGATTGGAGAGTTGTTCCAGTGAACAACGGAAGCAAGGCCACCGATGATGAGCTAGAGCATTACGAGAACAGAGGTACAGAATCATGGGCCGTTCTTAGAGATGTTCTTCAAGAATCCTTTTCCAAACACCTGCAGGGCTCTCCGTTGGATATTGAACTTCCAAATGATGAACGATTAATCACTCAGTTGTCTCAGCGGAAGTATCGCATGACCAGCAAGGGACGGATTGCCCTGGAGCGGAAAGAAGATATGAAGAAGCGTGGTCTTGATTCTCCTGACCGAGCTGATGCAGTGATTCTGTCGTTTGTAACCGAGAGGGATATGCAGTATACCAATCAACGGCCTTCGGGTTGGTAAGAGGAAGGTGAGCATATTGAAGAAAAGAATTAAAGCAGGCTCGTTTAGTATCGACAGCAAAGGCAATGTAACGGCATATTCCTGCACTGTGACCGATAAATAATTGGTCTTTTTTTTATTGCATAGAAAGGAGGAATAACCCGTGACCATCATTTACAGTAAGAAGCGTTTCCCACCACCGCCGTATGACATTGAAGTTGAAGACATGAAATATTACCGGCTGCTCTACGGTGGAGATCATGATCAGATCTTTCCACGTGCCCGAAGCATCCAAACCACAGAGCGCGTGATTCGGCGGTCACGACCTGGATTGATCCGCCGAGGTGCTGCGCCGGACATCAAAATAACTTCCGAGCACCAGTATGTTGTGGTCAACTTCGCCAGTCTGGTCGCTGAGGTACCAGCTGATCTGATTAACCGTGCGCTTGGCAATGTGTCGGCTGATGTAGAAGCGGGATCTGAACTGGAGTTTGTATCTAGTGTGGTTGCCGCATCCAAGCCTAATGACAAGATATGGGCAGCAGTAACACAGCATCAGGTCGATGGATTGATCGCCTACCGGATCCGCCGGAGCGCTAAGGGGAAGGTCTGGTTCGAATGGCTACTCGGCGATCGTTACTTTCCACACGAGGATGGTAATGGGGCTGACCTTGCTTGGATTGAAGAATGGGATGATGGCAAAGGTAGAAAGCTGAAGTTCCTCCGAGTGGAGCGCCAAGAGTTGAGTGAAGAAGGTCTTACCATTCAGCAGATGGTGTTTAAGATGGACGGCGAAACAGTAGCCGACGAAATAGATATCAAACAATATGCTGAAGAATATGAAATTGAGATCCCAGAAGATGAGACATTAAAGGATGTAGCAGAGCTGTTATGTGGTTTCGTTATAAATGATGAAACTCTGCTACATCCACGTGGCCGTTCTGCCCTTCGAAATATCGATACTATCCAAGAGGAGATTAACTGGACAATTACGCGGGATTCCATTGTCTTCGATAAGCACGGTAAGCCGAAGCTGGCTATACCTCGAGCACTATGGGACACAGTCGCAAACCAGAACCAGAAGGATTATGGTGCACGTTTTGTTCGCGGTGCAGATCTTGAGGTTGTGTCATTCGACGATAAAACAGGAGCGATTCCACAGTACATTACCTGGGATGCGAAGACAACACAATCCTTCGAACACGTTAATCGTCTGATTCGGTATATGTTGGCTGTATCCAAGACATCTATTCAGGCTGCTGGCATGGAAGATGGCAAAGGAGATACCGGAATTGCATTACTTTACCTATGGATACAATCTGTCATCAAGGCAGATGCAATCAAAGGCAAATTCGATGCAGCCATTAAGGATGCTATCCGGAAGTGTATGCTGTTGGAAAATGCGCTGGGTAGTGCTGATCTAAAACCTGTTAACCCTGTCATTGAATGGGGAGACATGTTGCCTAAGGCAGCTAGTGAGAAGGATACAGAAGAAACAGATAAGTACGACAAAGGCGTTCAGTCCCTTGAAACCACAGTACGACGTCTGCATCCTGACTGGTCGGAGGAAGCAATCACGGCTGAGATCCTGAAAATTCAAGATGAGAATGTGGTTGATACCTTGAACCCGACCTTCACACAGCCGCCCCGGGTAACGGTGTAATATGGCTACAACAGAAGAACTGATTGCGCTATATATCCAGACGGATGAACGCTTGCGTTCTTTAATTCAAACACTGTTTGACGGAAACATTTCAAATCGTCGTAAACAGCAGCTACTTCAACAGGTGGATGCAATTATTGATGAGTTGACCAATAATGCTGGACAAGGTCTAGCTGTTCTTATAGGAACAGAATACCGCAACGGATCTACTGCGGCTGTTGCACAACTTGTTGCTGCCGGCATTGCTCGGGAAGTATTGGACGTTAGCGTTAATGCAATTGTGCATCAAGGAGCGGTACAGGCAATCTCAGACGAGGGCTTCTATTCCATCCTGGTAGCATCAGAGCACATGAGCCGTGATGCCAAGCGGCGAATCGAAGATGCTGTCAGGATCGCGAATGAACAGTCGCTTATCGAAGGCGTCAGCCGGAGACAGGCTACACAAAACGCTGTAGCTAAGGTAAACAAGCAGGGCATTACCGGGATGATTGCTAGTAACGGTGCAGAAATCCCAGCTGACAAGTACATGGCTGGAGTTGTGCAGTATCATCAGCGTAAGGCACATGTCACAGGTACTGAGAATACGGCTGTCCAAAACGGGCAAGACCTGGTGTATGTAAACTTTGTTGGTATCACTTGTTCGTTGTGTGCCAAGTATCAGGGTCGCGTTTATTCTATTAGTGGTAATGACAAGCGATTCCCGAAGCTGGACCTGCGGCCGCCTTATCATAGCCATTGTGTTCATTCACTGTCGGTATGGGTCGAGGAATATACGCCTGTTTTAGAGATTGAGCAGACCATTAAGGACAGTAACCGACCATTTGAAGATAACCGTACTGAAGCCAACATGAAGCGGTACAACGAGCTACAGCGAGAAAAGTCGAGGAAGAATGAGACTCGCAAGCAGTGGATCCGTTACAAAGCAGTACTTCCGAACGATACGCCTAACCTACAACAGTTTGCTGGTCATAAGGTACGCGGAACTAAGAAGTATGGCGAGCTGCAGGAGCTTTACCGGAAGGTGAATATTGAGATTAAGAAAAAAGGGGGGTAAGAAAATGCGTGTTCCAATCATCGGTGATGAGGTCGAAGTAATTCAAAGGTATGCAGGTGCGATTGAGGGATTGCCACCGGAGGTTTACGAAGAAGGTGAGCGATATACAGTTCACAGAGTGGTGAATTTACCCGCCTCAAGGACAGGTAAGGGAAATACTGAATCCCTGCAAGGTGTGACTCTTCGGGAAGATGCTCGATTCTATTTACCTTTCCGAACAAATATGTTGTTTTTGGGTACCAGCGAATGACTGCTGGTGCCGGGAACGCATTAGGAACAGATTGGTTACCACTTAGAGCATTGACAGGAAATTAAGTTAAGTTTACGCTTGGTTTGAAATAACTGAGCGTAAATTTTACCAAATACGAGGTGTTTACTCTGAAATGACCAGAAAAAACCTGATTTACTATTCAATTCTATTGTTGGTGTTTGTATTCGCAATTATTATGAGATTTAATATAGCGGACACTTCGAGAGAAATAATTTGGGGGGATGAAACAACATACCATTATGCCGCCGAGAACCTTTTGAAATATGGTACTCTAACCTTTGATATTAACGGAGATATGTTTAACGGAATTACCGAGGTTGTCCCAACACCAAAATTACAGCCGGGGTACCCGGTTTTTATTGCAATAATATATTTCTTATTTGGACAATCAACTAAAGCGGTGTTAATTTCACAAGTGCTTTTGAGTATTGTTTCATTGTTCTTGATTTATAAAATTCTTGAACTAACAAAAGTCAAAAAGGTATATATGTTTATAGCACTTGCTTTAGCAACAATCTATCCGGGGTTATTATACAATATTGATCGCATGCTCACAGAGCAAATGTTTATGACTTTGCTTTTGGCATTTACTTATTTTTTCTTAAAGAGCCTTCAGAATAATAATATCTATTTACTTGGGTTATCCGCAGCCATTTTGACTTGCGCTACTCACATCAGGGCTTTGGCCTTACCGTTTGCAGCCCTTGCAATATTATTTTTATTGGTATATGGCAGGAGGGACAAGAAAAGTATTATACGAAATATAGTTGTATTTATTGGGATCATTATATTATTTATGCTCCCGTGGTGGATTCGTAACTGGGTAACGTTTGACAAATTTATATTGTTTTCGGACGCAGGGTACAGTCCTAAGGTTTGGGGAGCAGTGCCATACTTTATTGATATGGCAGCTACTAATAATCAGTCTTTAGAGAATGTTTTGAAAAGTAACCTAACGCCAAACCCTGCAGTTTACTACAAATGGAGAATTTTTGGATTCTTTCAATACATGTGGGGTGATCTTTGGGACGAGCGCCTAGTGCATCCGTTCAAGTATTTTAGGCCGCTTATTGCATTGCAACAGTTAATAATTGTTCCTTGTGTTATCGCCATTCCTTTTCTGTTGAAAAAATGTCGAAAAGAAGTTCTATTTTTATCATGCTTTCCTATAGCATTTACATTGATGAACATGCCGTTTCATGGGTTACCCAGATATGTCTATCCATCAATACCATTTGTGATAATACTTGTAGGGGTTTTATTAGAAAGGGTTGTCGATCTTTTCAAGAAAAGAGAAGTCTTAACCTCAACTGAATTTTTATTTAAGTGGCAAGGTTTACTTGAACGTTGTTTCCGTTATGGATTTATGGTAATTGCTTCTGCGTTTGCGATCATATTATTCTACAGCGTTTATTTCTTTGCTTATAATATCAATACGGAAATGTCAGAGTATCGCTTAGGCAGATATCTTGGAACATCGGTCGAATCAGTGAAGTCTTCTGAACCGGTATCAAGCAAATTTTATGGTGCGGAAGAAGTGCTAGTCGAAAATAGCGTTTCTTTGACGAAGGATACTTTTAAAAACATCCCTCAAGCGCCGTCCATCATCAAAGTTCATGACGAATTATTGAACGATGACAGAATTGTGACAGAGGTTAATTTAAACATCCAAGGCGGTTATATCCACGATTATATGACTATTTACTGGACTGGTAAAAACACGAAGGAAATATCAGAAAACACCGTCTATAAGTTTCCAATTAACCGTTTTGAGAAATCTCAGAAGATCTACATTGATGATGACGTTAATTTTCTGATGATTGTTCCAGCAGTATTTAGAGGTGGTAGTTTTACAATAGATTCGGTACAAATACAAAAGTATAAAGTACAGTAGGACTATACTGTTCACTACTGGACAACCGAAAATGGACATGAAAAAAGAGCTGCCGGATCATTCCGAAGGCTCTTTTTTGTTCCATTAAAATTTCTGATTTTTCTATAGGAATTATATCCCATATATCGTATTATTGTTCCATATGATTATTGGGGGAGATTAATGGATGTGGTATGCTCAAAGAAAAGTAGTGGCAAGTATATTAAGTTTTATTCTTCTTGGATTAGTAGTTTATGGGGCAATGACAAATTACTTTATTAAAGAAGGAGGGACGCTGAAAATACAGGTTTTAGACACTGATTTTGCCCAAAGATTCCCTGAAAGTTTTACTAAGTTAGACAGCGATCTCTCCATGATTCATGGTGTACAAAATGGAATATCACTAAGTGGGAGGGTCATTTGGGGAGGAGTCAAATGGACCTGGTTGGATTATGTTAATGGATTTCCTGATGGCATAATTAAGAAGGTATTGTGGCTAGTGTTTGGTTTAATTATTGAGTTCTTTATAAATTTCTTTATTCATCTTGTGGTGTTTTTCATGTTTATATATAAGTTATTCTTCTTGGGTGGGACTGCATATAAAGTCGCACTTATAATATCTTCTTGCATTCCTCCTCTGCTGGCAGTCTTGGTTTCAATAATTCAACCTGACGATGACTTGCCTAGTCTAGGAGACTCACAACCAGCCGTGCCAAATTGAGCGCGGTTTTTTTGTTTCATGAAAGGAGCCTACAACATGCAAAAGCACCTTAAATCCTTTGACCGTAACCGATCCCCAACTGGCTTACTAGTCCAGTGCACCGACGTTCAACGCCGACGTCGACTTAATAGCGATTATGAAATCTCCTTCACCGTTCCGATGACGAGCGATGACTACAAAGAAAAGATCATACCTAAAGGCCACGTTCAAGACGAGCGTGGCCAATTTTATGTCGTTCAATCACGCGCCCGGGATCGTAACAACAAGATAATCAGCGCTCAAGTTCTCTGCACACATATCATGTTTAAGATGATCGACTTCAAGATTCCGTATGATCAATATATCGATGAGGCGTATGGTGTTCATATTAGTGTGTTGTTAGATAAGATTAGCGCCGCAACTGGTTATGTGTACACCTTTGTTCTGCACAATACTTTCGATCTCCGAGACGTAAAAGACTGGGGAGCGACCACGGCGCTGGCTGCATTGCAGGACGCTGTCAATCTTTATGGTTGTGAGATTGAACCGGATAATACTGTGATTCACCTATACAAGCGTATTGGCAGCGATGATGGCTTTGAGTACCGGATCCGTAAGAATATCATCAGTGATAGATTCAAGGATGATAATTCGAATCTGACAACTCGGATGTTCTCGCAGATGAAGGACAGTCGGACATTCATTGGCTTATCTGCTGACTTCCTGACCACCGTAGAGCGCAGTCTTCTGCAGTCCGTTCCTGGTGCAATCGTAGACAACAAACTGGCTGTCAATTACCTGATCTCACCTTATGCTCAATACTGGACCAATAACGTCAATATCTTTTATGACGGAGAATTGATCGATCAAAACATAGAAGATCCAGAAGAGTTGCTAATAGCCACTCGGGAGGTTCTACGAAAGAAGGAGATGCCAGAGTTTGAGATCGGTGTTAGTGCGGCAGATATCTATAAGATTTATCCAGATGAGCAACAACCGAGATTAGGAGATACGGTTTATGCTTATGACCCTGATATAGAGTTACAGAGAGTGAGCTGCCGGGTGATGGAACTTACAGAATATCCTTTCTCCATGGATAAACATAGCCAGGCTACTCTCTCCAATTATCAGATGCGGGATGATACGCAGGTGTTGGCAGATCTCGAGCGGAGCAAACAGATTCTAAATGATCTGTTATCCGGAGGTCGGGTTCGCGCTTCTGCTTTCGAGGAGTTTGCGAAGCAGGCTGTTATCGACATCAACGCATCTAAGACAGAGATTAAGTATGACGGTAGAGGGATAGTACTTCAGTCTACTGTTAATGCTCTCGATCAAGTCATTATGACGTCAAACGGAATCATTGTTACTCGAGACGGCGGCGCTACGGCTATGACGGCAATAACCGCAAATGGAGTTTCAGCTCCGGCTGTTGTTGGGATTCTTGGTAACTTTGTAGAGATGAAGATCGGCGAGGGAGAGAACGTTACTCAGATCAATTTTAACGGGATAGCTGCGGGTCGTTCGGATTTTCATTCAGCACCCTTCCGTGTATACATGAACGGCGATGTGGTGGCAAGGTCGATTACATTGACAGGCTTGATCGAGGCTTCTTCGGTATATGAGACAGACTTTTACGCTGGGACCATAACGGGGGCGAAGATCCGGACAGCTGCACCTGGTATTTATCCGCGAGTGGAGATCGATCCTTCATCTATAGCATTTGGAGTTTACTCTGATCCGAACAGTGGAATATTGATTCCGGCTTATGATGGTGGTGTAAGTAAGATCAGGTTCCTAGCAAATGGAAATGAGTCAGCAATTTTCAATTCGCCTACATCCGGATTTATCTTTCAAGGATTTGGTGATGCAACTATCTCTGGATCAAATGTTCGATTGAATCCGTCAAGCGGATACATTAGGATTCCATCATGGGGAGCGCTTTACTCTAATTCAGATAGTTTGACTTTACAAAATGTACTCGATTCTATTAATAGTTCTATCGTTGCATTGTGGAATGCGTTGAACTGAAAAACCAGCATATCGCATTCTCTCACCGTTAATCTTGGATCTCATAATCACGGAATTGCTGGTGCAGTTAACTGGGGAGGTTCATTCTCAGTTTCTTAAAAATATCCTACCATGTCGTTGACCTCTTGGATATACTTGGTATATTACAAAAATGGCGTCGACTTCGCCGTCTCCAGATGAAGTTGAGCCAACCAAGTCTCCAGAAGAGATTAAACAAGCGTTGTCCGGTCTGCGAGAGCGCAAGGATGAAGTACGTGAGATCTCATTCTTCTACGCTCTGTCAGCTTCCGAGTACGTCGATGAAAACGATGTGTATGTATATTTCTCGAAATCCAAGGATGGCGTTATCTCGAATCCGCGCTTTAAAATCCAATATGCTGGGGATGATTGGGTTTTCATTGATAAGTACACCATTAATGCTGATGGCGAGATTTTCGAGATCGCTCCTGAATACTCAGAAGTCGTAAGAGACAACAACAGCAATGGGGTTTGGGAGTATTACGAGACGTACATTGATAAAGATACCATCGATATGGTTCGGAAAATCGCAAATGCTGAGAAGGTCATTATTAGATCTTCAGGAGAAAGCCGTCATTATGATATGACACTTACTAAACAGCAGAAACAAGCAATGCAGAAAGTGCTGAAGGCCTATGAAGATGCAGGTGGATTGACCATAATTTTCGACATTGATCTTTAATTAATGGAGGGCTTTTGTGAAGAAACCTATTGTTTGGGTAGCCGCAGTTCTGTTGTTACTTTTCGCCTTCAGTGTCTTAATTTACCCAACTCCCTACCGATACTTAGAGTTTGAATATGAAAACAACGGTGGAAGGGTTCCGGTCAGATTGAATGTGATTACTGGAAAAACTGAAACATTCACTCCTATGTTTGGCTGGACAACAATAAGAAATCAAGAACAATGAGTCCTCAGATGAGGCTCTTAATTATTCCCTAGAATGGAGATGAAGTCAGAAAAAGAAAGGAATTAGTTGATCTTAGGTCACAACTAGTACTAGCAACTTCAAAATTAAATCATTTACTAGATGATAGGCCAATGGTAGGATAGGATAAAAATACCATTGGGGGGACATAAATGAAGAAGTTCATTTCAGGTTTTGTTGCAGGAGCATTAGTTTTCGGGGGGGCGTCAGCGTTTGCTGCATCGGGACTGCTCGGTCAGAAAGTACAAGGAGTGTTCACCATTGAGAAGGATGGTGCTAAAATTGCTGAGGCAGCTATCATCAATGGTTCGGCATATGCTCCTTTAAGAGCCGTGGCAGATGCAACAGGGACAGAGATAGGTATCCAAGGGAAGAAAATAATTATTGGATCACCATCAGGATCTGTTTCATCCTCCGGTTCTAACAACACCTCAACAACAAGTCAATCAGCTGCAGCGACTTCAAGAACTAAACCAGCTGCGCTTGGTCAAACTGTTAATTTTATTAATAAAGACTATGGTTTCTCGGGAACTGCTAGTGTAACCGAAGTCTTGAGAGGTCAATTTGCTTGGCAGAAAATCAAAGATGCAAATATGTTTAATGATGAAGCTGGGGCTGGATATGAGTATATCTTGGCGAAAATGAATCTGAAAATATCTAATTATAAAGAATCCGATGCTGCAGTTCACATGACAGAAGCATACTTCAAATTGATTTCCACATCAGGGACTGCTTATGACTATGTAAGTGTGGTTACCCCTGACCCTTCTATCGATACTGATATTTATGTTGGATCGTCTCACGAAGGATGGGTAGCTTTCAAGGTGAAACAAGAAGATGTCTCGCCATTAATCGCCTTTTCTAGAAGTTATGATGGTACAGGTGGTGCTTGGTTTAAAATAAATTAAACATGTCTCCAAGGGAGTCTCGCCAAAGCGGGGCTTCTTTACTTTTCGTGAAAGGAGATGATCCATATGAAAATAACAAATATCGGCGTATCCATCGATCTCACTCAGCCGGTGCAAGAAGTTGTAGATATTATTTCTGTCATTCTAAATCACCATCCTAGCCGACACCAAGAGATCCTTGAGGCAATTGATATAAAGGTCTGTGAAGCGTTGGCAGATCTCCAAAGTCTCAAAGAACCACCGCCACAAGAGACTAAGGCTAAAACAGAAGAAGCTGTAACGTAGAAGGCACGCCCAACATGGAGCGTGTTTTTTTGCGCCCTCGGAACCGATTCGAGGTTGATTGTATCCTAAACAGAGAGAGAAGGGAGCGGGGGAATGAATAGTAACGATGTATCGAACTTAGAAAAGCTGCTACCGCTAGCAGACAAATACGGCCTTGCTTATCTGGTTGCGCTTGTACTGCTGTTTTTTGTGATCTTACAGTGGAGGGCAGTAATGAAAGGCGATCTAGTTCCGCGAGAACTGTTAGATCGCGCTGAAGAGGACCGCGACCGATTACAGGCAATTCTGGATAAGGAACGAGCTGATTTTATGGCTCCGACACTTGAAGTGTTACAAAGACTGAAAATAGATCATGCTGCTGCCAGCGGCAATGACCAGAATAGGGGAGGATAACGTGTTGAGTAAATTAATCAAACGATTCTCCTGGCATAAAAAGAAAGAGAAGGAGATGGAAACTGCATCTCGCCGGGTGGCACTGACGATTCTTCGTTATAAAGAGTCGTCAAAAGAAATACAGGAAGAGATCGAACGAAATCGATTTGCTCGATACCTGGTTTACGATAAGGGGGATCACCATGGAATTCATTGATGTTTTATTGCTGCTGCTTTATGTTATAGCAATTTTAACGGCGATTTACATCTTGTTCAAGCACAGATCATATTTTCACGATAGGTTTCAAAAAGGCGTCGTCAGTGTCTTCATGCTGGCGATGCTTTTTTTCTTGGGGGCTTACACCTTTAAAATGCTGATCGCCCTATTAATTAGGGCATCTGTCGTGTTTGGATTCTCCAGTCCCGAATTATCTGAGTGGCTACTGGAAGGCTGGACCATTGCACAGATTGGGACAACTGGTGGACTGATTTCTTTGGCATGGTTGACACATTCTGGACGCTACGATCAGTTTGTACAGTTGCGGAAGATTGATAAAAAGGGAGACGATGAAGAATATGATCAAAAATAAATATTCAATTGAGCGACGTTACATCAACAAGCGACAGAACGTTCGGCCCGGCACCCGGCTTGTATCGGGAACGCCGGGCTTTTTAGTTGCCCATGATACCGGAAATCCCGGAGCCACAGCGGATAATCACTTCAATTATTTCCAGACTCTTATTAACCGTTCAGCCTCCGCACAGGTATTTATCGATGACAAGAAGATTTTGGAGATTATCCCAACGGGGACTGGACCCGATCCAGCTGAGCGAGCATGGCATGTCCTATATAACGTAACCACTGACAATAAGCTTTACGGGGATGATGCTAATGACATCGCTCTAGGAGTGGAGTTGTGCTATGGGGGCAAGATCAATACCCTTGATGCGTATAAGCGTTTCGTCTGGTATCTGGCCTATTGCTGCGACATGTGGAAACTTAACCCGCTGACTCATATCCCAAGCCATAAACAGTTGGACCCGACCCGTAAGAGTGATGTTGACCAGGCGCTGAGGACTATCGGAAAGACACTCAAGGATCTTCTGTACGATGTGGTCAAGGTGATGCAGGAGGAGCCAGCGGTTATTGCGGCACCTGCTGCCGTGCAGCTGCCGACAAATGTGGCCCAGGCGCTCATCGATGATTACGTATCTCCAGCATGGTTTGTGGCTCGGAAGGCTGGAGACTCAGTAGGCACTCTGCACCTACACAATCTCGCTAATAACCTGCGTCTGGCTGCACGCATCCCATTGCAACCAGGATCAGTAGCGCTTTTCACGCAGCTACCGAAGAGCAACGTTCAGGAGCTTGTGTTTCGTTGGTTGTCACCGGGCTGGATGGCAGCAAAGGTTAAGGGAGATAAGATAGCGATGTCGTTCTACAATAATACGGCGAATCACCTGCGGGCAGCTGCTGGTATGCCAAAAGAATAGGAGAGATTCAAATGCAACTAATTATTGACCAAGCTCAACCGTATATTACTGCCGTTGCATTGGCTATTGTTGGTGTAGTGGCTACTGTTATTTTGCGAGCAGTAGCGTTTCTACAACAGAAGGCAAATTCATGGTTTGATGCAAAGCTATCGGTATCTCAGCGGGAACTGCTGCACAAGATTGCTTACGAGGGTTTCGCTTATGCTCAGACGGTTTACAAGGATCTGGGCGGGGAGGATAAGCTGCAGCAGGCGCTGGTGTATGCTTCGAACCAATTGGAGGCGCGGGGCATCAAAGTTGCTCCAGAGGAGATACGGGCGGCCGTTGAGAAGGCGTACCTTGCTTATAAAGCGGCAGTATTGACAAAGCAGTAATAATTGCCCACTGGCTTCGGCTGGTGGGCTTTTTGTCGTTTACAGATGATTACCTTATCATTTAGAATAGATTACCAAGACTACTAGCCTGTTGGTAAGTTGTGTTTAAGCAAAAGAGATCGTTATTTACTTGCAAAGGATCTGATAATCATGGGTAGAAGTCAGCTTTTGAAGGATTTAGTAGGAGGAAAAACAAGTATTGAAAATATACTTATGCGATTGAAAATTATTATGAGCGACCTTGACAACGAGTTGATTATGGATTGGATCAACGGAGAACTCGGAGGTTTTAGCGATAATTCTGAACTGCCGAATTATAGAGTATTCAAAGGTGTTCCAACAGGGACTTTTATTGTTAATCAAAGCGTTAAATATACCAATTCACCAGTGCCTCTGGAATCCTTAATTCATCAAGATGAAGTTGATAGAATTACTACATTGCATTTTTCTGATGGAATTGCATCTATTGAATCAATTCTTAGTGGAGAAAACAGAGAAAACTACGCTAAGCAAATACCAACTGCATACTGTCATAGGATATCAAATATAAATCTTCAAATAGCAGGCATGAATGTTAAAGTGCCTTCTAATCGGATCGAAGAGATTGTATCTCAAGTAAAATTAAAATTGACTGAGATTATATTGGAACTTGAGAAGAAGTTTGATAATTTAGATGAATTAGATATCAGACCACAGTTAAATGATGATGAAAAGAAGGATCAAGTAATATATAACATTGAAAAAATCATTTACGGTGATTCAACAGAAGTTGGAGATAGAAATAAGATTCAGAAATCTAAGCTTGGGAAGTTGTGGGGGGGGAAGGATAATGGCTGATATTAAAATTGGAAATAACAATAAAATTAAAAATAGTTCGATTGGACACAATTTGAATAGTAAACCGCCTAAGAAAAAATCATTCGCCCAAAGACATCCTATACTTCTTTCTGTCATTATTTCTTTAATCACAGGTTTCGTACTTCTATTTTCATTTTGGAAGCAAATTATTGATTTTATTGAAAATTTATTTTAGTACTTTAAATTAAACCCCTTTGAACCCTGGTCAAGACCCCATTTTATAGACATTGAAAAAAAGCCCTAGCCAATAAGCTGCTTCCGGTACTGAACCGGGGGCAGCTTATTTAGTTTTCGTTGTGGCCGATGTTGGTTATAAAATCGAATGTAATCTTCAATTTTCCT
>DASXLR010000036.1:0-43926 GCA_036496075.1 Paenibacillus sp.
GTTATGCTTTTACATGATTGTGGTTCTACAGTTGGAGCTAATGCTAATGCACCAGAACAGATGCTCATAGCTTTAGATAAGGTTCTACAAGAGGCGCAGCAGCGTGATCTGCATAGCATTCGTATTGACGAAATGATTTCTGCTAAAGAGAATGCAGCTGAGAAAAAGCTATCGCGTAGTAAGCTTGCCGTGGTTAAGTTGTGGTTATTATGGGAAATGATCTTCCATTTTATTTTTCGTCTCCGAACAGTTACACCGCATAATCCATTTATGCACTATCGAATTCGTGCTTACAAAGGCAACAATATTACGCTAGACAATGGGATGGTTCTACACAAAGGTGACAAAGTGATCGAGCTTCACATTGACAATGAAAAGTTGTTTCATATTGGAATCAATTCACGTTCAACCGTTCATTTGGCTATCAAAATGATTCGTTCCATGGAGAAGGAACTACCTTCACTAGCACAGCAGTTAATGGATAATAATGATTTTAAGGATGCCAAGGCATTATATGGTGTAAGCATGATTAATCGTGGGCCTGAGAAGTTTGGATTTAGCATTCGTGATTTACCAGAGGGCTGGTTTGCGAAAACAACAGATCTTTATCTAAAACTTTTAATGAGAATTATACATCCAGCAGGTCAAGATCGCTTGAAAGAATCTTCAGATAAATGGGTTCCTAAAATGATTGTTATGCCGATAGATCAATTAAACAAATATTATGCGGTCAATGGTTCACATCGTAATTCAAATACAAAGACGAATAAACAGGACCTTGGAGTTGAAGATGAGCCATTACGGAGTGTATCTTTATTAGGAGCATCTCAAGGAATAGGAAGTACACCACCGATTGTATAATCGTATATTCATCAATTAAGATAGCGTGATATACAAATAAAAAAATCCGGACGCTCATATGAGTTGTCCGGATTTTCTATAGTGATCATGTATCCATGTATTGATTTAGTTAATGGCAATCTATTATATCTTCAACACTCCGCCAGAACTTGCATTGGTTACTAGCTTAGAGTAACGAGCAAGATATCCTGTTTTGACTTTAGGTTCAAAGCCTTTCCAATTTTGACGACGACGCTCAAATTCCTCATCATCAATTTCAAGCTGGATTGTACGATTGTTGAGATCTAGTTCGATGATATCTCCATCCTCTACAAAGGCAATAGGTCCGCCTTCAGCAGCCTCTGGAGAAATATGTCCGATGCTAATACCACGAGATGCACCTGAGAAACGACCATCTGTAATCAGACCAACTTTAGCACCCAGACCCATTCCAACAATTTGTGATGTCGGAGCAAGCATTTCTGGCATACCTGGTCCACCCTTAGGACCTTCATAGCGAATGACTACAACATGTCCTTCTACTACTTTACCATTAGCAATTCCAGCTAAAGCTTCATCTTGGGAATCGAAGCAGATCGCAGGTCCTTTATGATAGCCACCTACAGAAGCATCGACAGCACCAACTTTAATGATGGAGCCTCCTGGTGCTAAGTTTCCGAACAAGACGGCAAGTCCGCCACGTTCAGAATGTGGTTGGTCTAATGGGTGGATCACATTGTGGTCAAGAATCTCACAACCCTCAACATTTTCACGTAACGTCTTAGCAGAAACCGTAATACAGTCGCCATTAATTGCGCCTGGTTTCTTCAGTAGTTCATTAATGATGGCACTTACACCACCTGCATTGTGTAGATCCTCGATGTGCCAGTCTGAAGCGGGAGCGAGTTTAGCCAAATGAGGTACGCGGTTAGCTACTTCATTAATGCGTTCGATTGGATATTCAAGACCTGCTTCATGAGCTAGAGCCAGTGTATGCAATACTGTGTTGGTCGATCCACCCATCGCCATATCTAGCGCAAATGCATTATCTAGAGCGTCCATTGTAACGATATCTCTAGGTTTGATATCTAACTTGATGAGTTCCATTAACTGCTTTGCAGATTGTCTAACGAAATCTTTGCGTTCTGGAGCTACCGCTAGGATAGTTCCATTACCAGGTAGGGCAAGTCCCAGACCTTCTGCTAGACAGTTCATAGAGTTAGCTGTGAACATGCCAGAGCAAGATCCACAAGTAGGACAACCGAACTGTTCAAGTTCTAGCAAGCCCTCATCGGATAATTTGCCTACTTGGTGAGCTCCAACACCTTCAAAGACAGAGGTAAGTGAAATGGAACGACCGTTGCTGTCCTTTCCTGCTTTCATGGGTCCGCCACTGACAAATAAGGTTGGAATATTAACACGAAGGGCACCCATCATCATACCGGGGGTAATTTTGTCACAGTTCGGGATACAGACCATACCATCGAACCAGTGTGCTGCAACTACAGTTTCTAATGAATCTGCGATGATTTCGCGGCTTGGCAAAGAGTAGCGCATACCAATGTGTCCCATTGCAATACCATCATCTACACCGATCGTATTAAATTCAAAAGGAACACCTCCAGCTTCACGAATGGCTTCTTTGACAATCTTGCCGAATTCTTGAAGATGAACATGTCCTGGAACGATGTCGATATAAGAGTTACATACTGCGATAAAAGGTTTGCCGAAATCCTCTTCCTTTACGCCTGCTGCACGCAACAGACTACGGTGAGGAGCACGATCGAAGCCTTTCTTAATCATATCTGAACGCATTTTTTTGGTCTTCATGTTGTTCAATTTCCCCCCAAATAATTTATAATTTCATTGCTTTAGCGCGGTTAATCGAAAGAGAAACATGTAAAAGGTTTTACATGAGTCTACCACAAAGATATCATTTTTTCTAGCAAGCTATGAAAGAATAAGACAGCACCTTTCCGTTGAATAGGAGAGGTGCTGTCTTATGTTTATTAATACATACTACCAGAAATTATGATTGTTCCTGACCACTCTTGTGGGCTACTGTTTAATACAATTCTTTGATGAAGTGTATGGAATCCAATATTATAATGATCGATTAACACCTCGACGTTCCAAGGAACTAACCCAACGGATTGAGGGTTCTATGATCGGGTGTGCTATACGGCGTACTGCGGGTTGTGCTAACAGAATGGTTAGCATGACAGCACTTAGTATTAGGACTACTGCATCCAAAGGCCGTTGGATGTGTTGATATAACCCAGAAGAATAAGCCAGACGAATAATGAAGCCATGTAATAGGAACACGTATAGTGTCCGACGACCTAATTCAGTTATGCGACCAGCATACATGGGGACCCAAGCGAGAAATGCAGCCGCCGAGATGAATTGCAAGAGATATAGAGCTATACGAAAGACACCAGCAAACCATCCATAAGATTCTAATTGCATATAAGTCATGCTTCCAAATAGCCAACCTTCGGGCAAATTCAATCCCCATAATCCTAGAATAACAAAGATACCCGTGGATATGAATGCAGCGCCTAGTCTTTTTTCAAAAGTGAAAAAATTCAAAAATTTCTCGAAATTAAAGTGATGTCCGATTAAAAAGAATGGTAAATAAACAAAGGTCCGACTTACACTGAGCCACACGCCATCAAGTTGTAGATATCCCACCATTACGCCCAAAATCAGAGAGATTATGATTTGATGAATGGGTGATAATTTATACATAGCGAGAGTTAACAAACGCCAAAAGAAGTGGCTAGCCAGAAACCATAGCAATAGATAAGGAGCAAAGAAGGAGTGAGTAATAGATCCCACATGAAAGATAGTAATATCTAATAAAGAATAGAGGGACTGAAAAATAATATATTGTAGGCATATTTGAACTAATATTCCTCGTCCGATCGCACCATGTAGCTTAGCTTTAGAGAAATATCCTGTAACCAGTACAAATAGGGGCATATGAAAAGTGAGAATCCACAAAAATAGTTGATGTACCCCAGTCATTTCATTAATTAAAGGTTCAATGGCATTGCCAACAAAAACAGTTACTATAAGTAGGAAACGTAAATTGAGAAAATAGGTTTCTCCCCGTTTATCAAGAGTATTATCCATTGTAATTTCCTCCGGTAGCCTATCCAAAGGCGCTAAATCTCTATAATGGTTCTCTTTATTTATCTTCAATTTTAAATTACTATGCTTAACCGCTTTTGATTGTGATTTATATCACGTATGGAAGCGGTGTCACCTCAATTAGTTGTGTCCATCTGTTGAAAAAATTGAATACCATCTAACATTGACAATTTTTAACTGTCGTTTGACAATGGAAGTTACGGAGTTCAAAATAGAGCGAAAATGCAAGGGGGGAACTGGATTGCCAATACTTCATGCAGGGATTCACCGAGTGTCTTGCGAAGGGATATTATTTGATAAAGACGGTACGTTGTTGGATTTTATGACTTTGTGGGGAGATTGGGCAGATTCCGTATTGCAAAGAATGGAAGAAAGACTTACGCTAATCGGAGCTGAATACACAGGGGATAAACAATTCGTACTTGGGACTGTACATGATGAGACAGGAAAGCTGTATAATTATGATACAAAAGGCCCTCTTGCTATGGCGACAACGGAGGAGACGATTGGGATATTAGCTTGGCAATTATACTGCGCAGGAATTCCATGGAATGAAGCTACTATGGAGGCATCGTATATTTGTAAAAGCGCTATGGAAGATGTTAAACAACGGAAACCAGCTCATCCCATGCCGGGATTACTAAATTTTTTGCTTCATTGTCGTGATTCCTCTTTGAAAATAGGGGTGGTCACATCGGATGACACTTCTTCTGCTATTGAGCAACTTCGCTGGATTGGCTTGAAAGATTTCTTTCAAGTCATCATTGGCCGCGATCAAGTGAGCCAGAGTAAGCCGCATCCTGAAATGGTGGAGAAGGCAGGGATAATGCTTGGACTTCGGCCAGAGCAAATGGTTCTTATTGGGGACAGTAACGGAGATATGCAGATGGCGAAGAACGCAGGAGTAGGCTTGGCAATAGGGATTACTACTAGGAGCGACGGAGAAGATTATTTGCTTGATGCGGATGTGCTCATTGCTAGCTATGATGAATTACAACTGAAATGATAAATGTGGAGGTAAAATAGAAATGCAAAAAATTGAAACCTTAGCGTCGTGGATTCAAGAAAGTGAGCGTATTGTTTTTTTTGGAGGAGCGGGAACTTCGACAGAGAGTGGGATTCCTGATTTTCGTTCAGCAGCAGGGTTGTATCAAAGTGAACAGCACTCACCGTACCCACCTGAGGAGATGCTAAGTCATCATTTTTTTGTAGAGCGTCCTGAGGTGTTCTATGATTTCTACCGCACCAAAATGATTCATAAGGATGCTAAACCGAACACTTGCCATCATTTACTAGCTACTCTTGAGCAGCGGGGGCAATTGAAAAGTATCATTACACAGAATATTGACGGGCTTCATCAACTGGCAGGAAGTTCAAAGGTATTAGAATTACATGGTTCCATTCATCGCAATTATTGTATGGGATGTGCACGTTTCTATGATTTGGATACCATTATTGAAAGTGTAGACTTAGTTCCTCGTTGCACCTCCTGTAATTCGGTGATTAAGCCTGATGTGGTACTGTATGAAGAATCTTTAGATCAGAATATTCTTTATGAGGCAATGGAAGCAATCTCAAGTGCAGATTTGATTATTGTTGGTGGGACCTCGTTAACTGTACAACCGGCAGCACAGCTAGTGTCATATTATCAAGGAAATCGGTCTGTGCTTCTGAATATCGATACTACGCCTTATGATCATCGAGCAGACCTTCATCTCTCACATAAAATTGGAGAAGTCATGGATCAAGTGAGTCGTATACTTGGACAATAATGAAGAAGGTTGAAGCCTGATTGTAATCGTTTTCTTGCGACGAAGGTACTAAAAGATATATGATCTTACTACTTACATTTATTTATCCTGAAATTAGAGAGGTGGATCATAATGGTATATACAGCAAATGAAGAAAGATATACTTCCATGAAATACAATCGTGTCGGGCGTTCGGGTCTGAAACTTCCAGCAGTCTCTTTAGGTCTTTGGCATAATTTCGGTGGGGTTAATACGTTAGAGAGTGCGCGTAATATGATCACTCGTTCTTTTGATTTAGGAATTACGCACTTTGATTTGGCTAATAACTATGGACCTCCTGCAGGCTCAGCAGAAGAAACATTCGGTCAAGTGTTATCGCAAGACTTAAAAGCGTATCGAGATGAACTCATTATATCCTCTAAAGCAGGTTATTATATGTGGCCAGGCCCTTATGGAGAATGGGGTTCACGCAAATATCTAGTATCCAGCATTGATCAATCCCTCAAACGGATGAAGTTGGATTACGTAGATATTTTCTATTCGCATCGATTTGATCCAGAGACGCCACTGGAAGAAACAATGATGGCATTGGATCATATTGTTCGTTCCGGTAAGGCACTTTATGTTGGTGTATCTAATTACACAGCCGAACAAACAGAGGAAGCTATCGCTATCCTGAAGCAACTGGGTACGCCATTACTCATCCATCAACCAAGCTATTCCATGATGAACCGTTGGATTGAGAATGGGTTACAAGACGTGCTACAGGAGAATTGCGTAGGAAGTATTGCCTTTACACCACTAGCTCAAGGACTTCTTACGAATAAATACTTGAATGGTATCCCTGAGGATTCACGTGCAGCTAGTGCTTCTGTCTTTTTGAATGAGAACAATATTACGCCAGAAGTACTTCGTAAATTGCATGCACTGAATCAATTAGCAGCTACTAGAGGTCAGAGCTTAGCTCAATTAGCACTATCTTGGGCGTTACGTGGTAACAAAGTGACATCCGTATTGATTGGAGCAAGTCGTGTTAGCCAGATTGAGGATAATGTGGCGGCTCTAAATAATCTTGAGTTCACAAGTGAAGAGCTCAATCGTATCGAGTCGATTCTTAAGACAGAGAACTAATTCCATTATAAAGAGATATTCCCGAAGTCATATGGCTTGGGAATGTCTCTTTATTTGCTATATGGAAAAGGAAACTTATTTAACCGTTAGGGAGTATAGCTCTGATCTGGTTCAGCGTAGGAATACCAACCTCACGGTATTGATGGTCGGTATCAGACAAATACACCGTTGGGGCCAATTAACACATTGGCTTCTAATTCTACGTGGTTAACGACAGATATAATCAGACCTAGATTACATTGTCAACCGTCTCCGATCAAGATTTTGGGAGAGGGTCCTATGCCAGGTAAGATGATGTTGAACCAATAGTGCGCTCGGATAAACACATTATTTCCTATGGAAGTTTCTTCAGGGTACACAAATTGCCCCCTCCTGTATATATGTATCGGTTCCGAATCGATAGAAACGGGCAGCTAGTTGTTCCGTAATAAAGACCATTTTTATCCTCTTTTTCCAAAAAGTTAAATCCCTTTCCGGCTTTCTCACATATATATACATACAGATAGATTGATTAAAGATTACGCTCTCTAGGATCGCTATCCGCGGAATACTATGCTCAAACTTGGTCTGAGAGAACGTTTGAAGCAGGGACCGACTATGTTCCTGTGAGTGGTAAGGTATTTGATCATGAGGAATTGTCCTTTTTGATCGACTCGTCCCTGTCTTTCTAGATGTGGATATTCCGACTTACAATATGGATATTAAGCGACTAGAAGAGGCTGTTAGTGAGAAAACAAAGGCGGTTATGGTCGCTCATACATTGGGAAATCCATTCCGCATTGATGAGGTGAAGAAGTTCTCAGATAAGTATCACTTTTGGCTGATTGAAGATACCTGTGATGCGGTTGGATCTTTGATTAAAGGGCAACAGGTTGGATCATTTGGGGATTTGGCCACGGTGAGTTTTTACCCTGCACATCATATTACGATGGGAGAAGGTGGGGCTGTACTAACTTCAAAGCCACGTCTTAGAAAGATTGTAGAGTCTTTCCGTGATTGGGGGCGTGATTGTTGGTGCGAGCCTGGGACAGATAATACTTGTGGAAAAAGGATCGATTGGAAGCTGGGTGATCTCAATATTCAAGAGCTGCATACGATTGTACAGCATAAGCTACCCATTTAGATTTTTGTCATGAATAATAACAATCTGGGTATGGTTCGACAGTTTCAAGATCAGTACTTCGAAGGGCGACGTCAATCTACGGTTCAGAGCTACAGTTGTCCTGATCTAGTAAAGATTGTAAGGGCTTTTGGAATGAAGGCATTAATGATTGATTCTAATGAACAAGCACAGTTAACGATTGATGAGGCTTTACAAACCGAGGGCCCAGTATTCGTTGAACTGAAACTCGAGATGGATACAACCGTTAATCCAAAGCTTGCAGTCAATCGGCCAATCGAGGATATGTCGCCGTATCTTGATCACACTGAACTAAATTCGTTTATGCTCATTGATATAGATACTAAGGAAGAATAGCCGGACTCTGATTAAATGATTTTCTCAGGGAGGGTATGTATGGTTACGATTAGCTTATGTATGATTGTGCGCAATGAAGAGAACAGCCTGCATCAATGTTTGTCTTCGGTGGAGGGCATTGCAGATGAAATAATCATCGTGGATACAGGTTCAACAGATAAGACGAAAGAGGTTGCCACTGAGTTTGGAGCCATATTGCATGATTTCGAATGGATCGATGATTTCGCAGCAGCTCGAAATTATGCATTTAGTCAAGCAACACAGGAATATATTCTATGGTTAGATGCGGACGATACGATAACAGAAAAGGACAGGGTGCTGTGTAAAGAGTTGAAGCGAACGTTAGCTTCCGATGTGCATAGTGTGACAATGACCTATAATTTAGCTTTTGATAGAGATGGGAACGTGACTTCGAGTTTGAGGCGTAATCGTTTGGTTCGTCGGGATTGTCAATTTCAGTGGATAGGTCCAGTACACGAATATTTGGCTGTAGGTGGTAACATTGTGAATAGCGATGTGTGCATTACACATAAGAAAGATAAAGAACATACAGATCGGAACTTACAGATTTATCGTAAGCGGGTGGAGCAAGGAGAACAATTCTCGCCACGAGATCTTTATTATTACGCCAACGAGCTTCGTGATCACAGCTTAGTTCAAGATGCGATGGAATATTATGAGAAGTTTCTGGCCACTGGGCAAGGATGGATTGAAGATAATTTTCAGGCGTGTTTGAAGCTCGCGGAGTGTTATGAGCAGCTTGAAGATCAGGAAAAAGGATTTCATACCATCTGCCGAACGTTGTTGTACGATACACCAAGAGCTGAATTCTGCTGTAAACTAGGCGCATATTTTGTCTCAAAGCAACAATATAACCAGAGTATTTACTGGTATGAACTAGCACTACACTTACCTCCTAATGAGTCCATGGGCATCAGAAACTTAGCGATGTCGACATGGTTACCCCAGTTACAACTCAGTCTATGCTACGATCGGATCGGTCAACATCATAAGGCTAACTATCATAATGAGCTTGCCTTAAGCTTCTATCCCTCCCATCCGAGTATGCTCTATAACCGCAATTATTTCAAAGATATATTGGGTTCAGAATACGTAGAAATAAACCATGTCCCCAAATAAGATACTTTTAATTAATGAGGTGCGGCCGTGAAACAAGTATTGTAATTTTGACCTATAATCAGCTCCACATGACAATTCATTGTCTGGAGAGTATCTGCCGTCATACCCCCGAGCCGAGGATTATGAAATTGTTGTGATTGACAACGGGTCAACAGATGAGACGGTCACCTATATGAAGACACAGACAGATGTCATTCTGCATGAGAACACAGAGAATCTCGGCTTTGATAAAGGCTGTAATCAAGGTATAGAATACGCCTCAGGTGATTCCTTAGCAGATCTAGTAGATGAAATCATTATAGTTGATACAGGCTCTACAGATCAGACCCTTAAAATAGCTAATCAATATACACCCCATGTCTTTTCATTTGCTGGTGCTGCGGGGAATCCTATCGCTTACCAGTATGCTTTCGATGTAGCTACGAATGATTATATTCTTTGGTTACAGGCAGGCGATATATTGAACCACAAGGAGAAGAGGGAATTCTCAGGACTGAAGCTTTCGGTAGATACCGAAGTTAACATTATTACCATGACTGTTGATGGAGCAACTGAACAATCTTTCCGATATCTAATTCGAAAAGGGGGCGGATTTATGCCGTTGGATCAAATAGAACAAAATCTTCAGATGGGGAGTATGCTCGATAGCGGGATTCAAATCAAGCATATGGCATAAGGAGTAGGGTAGGCTATGATTGTAGAAAATGATTCTCTGAAATGGTAAAAGTGATTGGAAAACTAAAGAAGGCAGCTCGTTCCTCGGCAGAGGATGGGCTGCCTTTGCTGGTCTGAGAGATTGTATGGAATCTTTGTAGTTTATTTGACCGAACTTGGGTTATAATGCTACTCAAATCAATCATCATAAGGTAATCAGAATCAATAAACTCTGTTGTTGAGTTATTATTTCAGAAAAATGGATTATGATGCAGAGGGTAGCGAAGAGGACGGAATTTTTCTGGAGAAGCGGTAGCGTTCGCCTAAGGCGTTCCTCTGGAAAGCTACTTCGAAAGCATATGCTTTGCCCTCGGATTTTTACCGCATAGGCGGTATACAATCAAAAAATCTGAGGGCAACAGCGATCGTAAGAATAATCCGTCATCGTAGTGGGCTTCCTACACGTATTATGTTTCAAGCACTCATTCTGAGAGAAATAATACTAGAATCCGTCACGAGTCTGGCTACGATAGGTACTAGGCGATTGGTCACAGAATCGCTTGAATTGGCGTGAGAAATACAAGGCATCCGTTAGACCTACCGATGAAGCTACCTGTTCAATGGATAACTCAGGGCGTTCTCGCAGCAATTGGCGCGACTTATCAATTCTAAGCTTCAATAAGTAAGTCACAGGGGACAGGCCTGTTTCTTTCTTAAATATTCGGGACAGATAAGCACGATTATATCCCAGACTGGCACACATTTGCTCAATGGAGACAGGGTGAGCGAACTGAGTGGACATATAGAGTATCATTTGCTTCACGGTACGCTGAACTTGGGACTCAGTCCCGATTAGACGATATTGACTAGATAGAATATCCTGCGCTTCTGCAAGAATGAGGTATAAGTAGCCGAGGGAAGCCATATGTGCACTTTCTTTTTTGGTATAAAAGGCATCTTGCATCTGGCTAATAGAGTGTGGAATGATGCTCATTGAGACGATAGGAAAGGCAGGTTCTCCAATTACAAATCCAGCTTCTTGAACTTTGGCGTCGGCATCATGGCCTGTGAAGGCTACCCAGCGATAGCGCCAGGGGTCTTCCGGATCGGAGACATAGCTAACCAATTGATTAGGATGAATGAGGAAACAAGACCCCTTACCAAGTTCATAAGTTCGTTGTTCCGTACGAAAGGTTCCTTTGCCCTCTTCAACACAGTGGAGAAGGTAATAATCATATATTTTGGGACCCAATGCATGAAGAGGTTTAGTGTAACTCTCGCCAGCAAAAAGAACGTGCAGCGAATTTCCATCATGATAAACAGGATTTGCTGCGACCGAATAAGATTCAAGCTCGGACATGATGGGGGTCACTCCTCTCTTATAATTAAGACTATATCAATGAGGGATTATGGAACCATTATATTCTGAAAGGTTACATTTATCCATATTAAGCTCACATGATTGCATTATCAGTTTTGCTACTTTCTTTTATACTAGATATGAAGCAATGTGGATATTGAGAGGATGGGTGTAAAGCTAATGACTACACAACAATTGAAACAAAAGTTCGCCTTAAAGTATGGAGAAGGTAAACACGAGGAGCATGTGTTCTATGCACCAGGGCGTGTCAATTTGATTGGAGAGCACATCGATTATAACGGTGGTTATGTTCTACCCGCAGCGCTTGAATTCGGAACGACTCTTATCGTGCGTGAAAGAGCTGACAATAAAATTCATTTTGCTTCTACGAATCTTTCATTTGAGAGCACAATTGATATATATGATATTGGGAAAGAGAAGATAGATGAGTGGATCGATTATCCCATAGGTGTCATGGTTGAGTTGAAGAAAATGGCATGTCCTTTGACTAAAGGTTACGACCTATTGTTCCATGGTGATATTCCGAACGGAGCAGGACTTTCTTCCTCTGCCTCCCTAGAGGTGGTAACAGCTTATGCATTGCTGACTATGGAAGGTAAGGAAATAGATACTGTGGAAATTGCACGCCTATCACAAAGAGCTGAGAATCAATATGTAGGTGTGAACTCGGGAATTATGGATCAATTTGCAGTGGCTAACGGGAAGCTAGATCATGCCATTCTGTTAATGTGCGATACGCTGGAATATAAGCATGTTCCATTCCACACAGGTCCATACAAACTGGTAATTGGGAACACCAATAAACGCAGAGGGCTTGTGGATTCTGCTTATAATGAACGTCGTCAACAATGTGAAGTCGCATTAGAATTACTACAAAAAGAAGTTCCAGCCCTCACATACTTGGCCCAATTGAAGCCGGATCAGTATGAAGGTTTGCAAGCTTATATTGAAGATGAGACGGTTAGACGTCGTGCAGAACATGTTGTGAAAGAGAATCAACGCGTGTTGGATTCTGTTGAGGCCCTAAGTGGTAATGATTTAGTGAAATTCGGACAACTAATGAATCAATCTCATGAGTCGCTACGCTTACTGTATGAAGTAAGCTGCGAGGAACTAGATGTTATGGTAGATGAAGCACAACGTATTCCAGGAACACTTGGCGCTCGGATGACAGGAGCAGGTTTCGGTGGATGCACAGCATCCCTCGTTCATGAAGATTCTGTAGAACAGTTCGTGAAGCAAGTTGGCGAGAATTATAAGACAAGAACGGGACTTGAGGGTGAGTTCCACGTGTGCGGCGTAGGCGATGGAGTGAAAGAACTAAAGGAGGAGATCTAGGATGGCAATCTTAGTCACAGGCGGAGCGGGATATATTGGTTCACATACTGTTGCTGCTCTATTGGATCTAGGAGAAGAAGTTGTCGTTATTGATAACCTCCAGACCGGACATCGTGAAGCACTTCTTGGAGGGAAGTTGTACGAAGGGGATCTACGTGATAAAGCTTTGTTAGCCAAGCTATTCAGTGAGAACGAGATTGATGCTGTAATCCATTTTGCAGCTAACTCTCTTGTAGGAGAGAGTATGCAGAATCCTGTTAAATACTATGATAATAATGTGTTTGGTACACTGTGTCTGTTAGAAGCTATGGATGCTGCTAATGTTCGTAAAATTGTGTTCTCCTCAACAGCAGCTACCTACGGTGAACCTGAGAAGGTACCTATTGTGGAAGGAGACCGCACAGAACCTACGAATGTCTACGGTGAAACGAAGCTGATGATGGAGCGCATGATGTCATGGTTCGATAAAGTGTTAGGCATTAAATATATAGCATTACGTTACTTCAATGCGGCAGGTGCACATGCAAGTGGGCGTATCGGGGAAGACCATCGTCCAGAGAGCCATCTCATTCCGCTTGTATTGCAAGCAGCGTTGAAGAAACGGGACAATATCGCTGTGTTCGGCGAAGATTATCCGACTCCAGATGGCACTTGTGTCCGTGATTATGTACATGTCAGTGACTTAGCAGATGCTCATTATCGAGCTGTAACCTACTTACGTAATGGTAAAGACAGTAATGTATTTAATCTGGGTAACGGACAAGGATTCTCTGTGAAAGAAGTAATTGAGACAGCGAAGAAGGTTACGGGTCTTGATATTCCTGTTGTTGTACAGGAGCGTCGTGTAGGTGATCCAGCTACATTGGTAGCTTCATCTAACAAAGCTCGTAGTGTATTAGGATGGAAGCCCGCTCATGATCGTCTAGACAATATTATCCAAAGTGCTTGGAGCTGGCACCAATCCCATCCACAAGGCTATGGAGAATAAGGGGATGAACAACGATATGGCTACAACAAGAACTTCTGAAGAGAATGCAGCCCTGATGGCGATTGAACATTTGGTGCAATTTGCATTGGATCACGATCTAATACAGGAACTGGATACTGATTATAGCCGTAATTTACTAATGGATTTGTTTGGCTTCACAGAACCTTATACAGGTCAGATGGAGAATCATCATCTAGATAGTCCACAGTCGGTATTAGATATTCTAATGGATTATGGATTTCAAATGGGGCTCATGCCAGAGAATACTGACACCTATCGTGACCTGCTTGATGCCAAAATTATGGGTCTCCTGATGGCACGTCCATCGGAAGTAATTCAAGAGTTTGAGGATACGTCGGCAAAGCGAGGCATTGAAGCAGCAACGGCCGGTTTCTACAAATTATCGATAGATTCGAACTACATTCGGATGGATCGTATCTCTAACAATGTTTACTGGAAGCAAGGGACGACGTACGGTGACATTGAATTGACGATTAACTTGTCTAGGCCAGAAAAGAATCCTAAAGAGATTGCGATGGCAAAGTTACTCCCATCTCCGATCTATCCTAAATGTCAGCTTTGTCGTGAGAATGTGGGATACGCGGGACGGATTAATCACCCTCCACGGCAAAATTTGCGTATCATTCCGCTTGAGATGAATGGTGAGCCTTGGTTTTTCCAATATTCACCTTACGTTTACTATAACGAGCATTGTATCGTATTCCATCATGATCATGTGCCTATGAAATTGACAAAGGATACGCTAAAAAGACTACTATCCTTTGTGGACGTTATGCCACATTATTTTATTGGATCGAATGCGGATTTGCCCATTGTAGGAGGATCCATTCTAACTCACGATCATTTTCAGGGGGGGCGTCACATCTTTGCGATTCAAAATGCACCAAAAGAAGCTATATTCACAAACACTCAGTATACGGGAGTAACGGTTTGTATTGTGAAATGGCCTATGTCTGTTTTGCGCCTGACGTCACAAGACAGCCGTGTATTGCTGGAGAGTGCATATGACATCTATAAATCGTGGAAGCAGTATAGTGACCCGAAGTCTGACATTATAGCCTACACTACAAAGAGTGATGTAGAGGTTTCCCATAATACGGTAACCCCCATTGTCCGCCGTACAGACGATGGAAATTACGAAATGGACCTTGTTCTTCGTAATAATCGTACGAATGAGGAATATCCGGAAGGTATTTTCCATCCACATCGTGAAATGCATCATCTCAAGAAAGAAAATATTGGTTTAATCGAAGTCATGGGACTAGCTATTTTACCTGGTCGATTGAAGGAAGAACTTGATCTGATTGCAGATATTTTAGCGGGTGATCAGGAGCTCTATCGCGGTGTACTAGATGGAGAAAATCCGGCACTTGTAGCTCATACAGACTGGATTAAGTTACTCGTCACTGAGTACGGGACTAACTTCAGTAAGGAAAAGGCGATAACGCTCGTTCATGATGAGGTTGGACAGAAGTTTGTACACATTCTTGAGCATGCTGGGGTTTACAAAAATACAGAAGCAGGAAAACAAGCATTCCGCCGTTTCTTACAGCATTTAGATTATCAATTAGAAGGGTGATGCTCACCCTATTTCAAAATATAATAAAAGTATAAGTTTCAACGATACTTTGCATATATTTCTACGAGAAATGGTTACCGTCCCTTTAAGGACGGCGAAGCCGCTTCTTCTTGAGTGTATAGTAATGACTGTTCTTCTTACTTATGGAAGGACGGTTTGTTTCATAAGGGGATAAAGGATTATACTATATAGATCGAACTAAAGTTCAAGAATAAATGGGTTCGTCTTTAGTACATTCTATACAGGATAGTAAGTTATACAATTATTACGTTGGAGGCGAAATACGCATGAAAGAATTTGAATTTATTAATCCTACTAAGCTGATCTTCGGAAAAGGTAAGCTTGATGCCCTTAGAAATGAAATACCTAAATACGGAACGAAAGTATTACTTGTCTATGGTGGCGGAAGTATCAAACGTAGCGGCCTTTATGATAATGTACTGTCAATTCTGAAAGAAATCGGTGTTGAGGTTACTGAACTGAGTGGTGTTGAACCGAATCCAAGACTAACCACAGTTCATAAAGGTGTAGATCTATGCAAAACCAAAGGCATTGAATTAATTCTAGCTGTTGGCGGGGGAAGTGTGCTCGATTGCGCTAAGGCAATCGCAGTAGGCGCCAAGTATGATGGAGATATGTGGGACTTCTTAGAACGTAAAGCGGTTCCGAAGGCTGCACTTCCGCTGGGAACTGTGTTGACCATGGCAGCAACTGGATCGGAAATGAATGGCGGTTCCGTGATTACGAATGAAATCACGAAAGAGAAAATGGGTTGGGGCAGTCCTTTCGCTTATCCAGCATTCTCTATTCTTGACCCCGTTCATACTTTCTCTTTACCCAAAGATCAGACAGTATACGGCATGGTGGACATCATGTCTCACGTGCTAGAGCATTATTTCCATCCAGAGAATAACACACAGGTTCAAGATGGATTCTGTGAGACGATTCTGAGAACGGTCATCGAGACAGCTCCTAAACTTATTGAAGATCTTGAGAACTATGATCTGCGTGCCACTGTGATGTACTGCGGCACGATGGCACTAAATGGTGTGCTTAATATGGGAATGTCCGGTGACTGGGCTACACATAACATTGAGCATGCGGTATCAGCTGTATATGATATTCCGCATGGTGGAGGATTGGCGATTCTTTTCCCGAACTGGATGAAATATAATCAGAGCGTAGATGTGGTCCGCTTCAAACGTCTTGCCGTGAATGTGTTCAATATCGATCCAGCAGGTAAAAGCGATGAAGAAGTGGGAGCTGAAGGGATCGAAGCACTTCGTTATTTCTGGAGCTCCATCGGGGCACCAAGCCGCTTAGCAGATTATGATATTGATGCCAGTGAAATTGAAGTGATGGCAGACAAAGCGATGCGTTTTGGACCTTTTGGTAACTTTAGAAAACTAAACAAAGACGATGTGATCGAAATTTACAAGATGTCACTATAATTAGCAATAACGATAATAGCAATACTATGTAGACAGTGTCTGCTCCTTATGGAGTGGGCACTGTTTTTTAATTAAGGACAATTTCAATAACGTTATAAACGTAGAAAATAATTGAAACAAAGTAAGCGTTTTAACGTATATACTATTATAGTTAGACAGGAGGATGAAAGATGGAGGCACTATTCTTGGGCTGCCTAATAGGCGGAGTGCTTTTTGCCATTGTAACTGTACTACTAGGCGATGTTCTAAGTAGTGCACTTGATGGCATGTTGGATTTCTTGTCGGTGGATTTTTTCAGCCCTACGATTGTAGCAGGGGCAGTTACAGTGTTTGGTGGGACAGGGATTCTATTAACCCGATATAGCGGATTTGCTGCCACACTTATTGTCATTCTATCCATCCTAACTGCTGTATTGGTATCGGTTGTTATCTATTTCGTATATGTTAAACCTATGGAGAACAGCGAGAATTCAACTGGATACTCAATTCAGGAGATGGTAGGGAGAATTGGGGAAATCACCATCCCAGTACCCATGCAAGGGTTCGGAGAAGTCATGGTCAAAGTAGGCGCAGGGAATACATTACATATAGCCTCGAGCCTAGAACAAATTAGTTTGTTAGCAGGTACAAGAGTGGTAGTTGTAGATGTGGAAGACGGATTTCTATGGGTTACCGAATTTGAAGAGAGAAGAGGAGAGATAGTATGACATTTGAATCAATACCCGATTATTTGCTTATTCCTATCGTTGTTATTGGAGTTATTATTGTGCTTGGCTTGGCATTTTGGGCTAGGTATAAGACAGTTGGACCCGATGAAGCCATGATCGTAACAGGATCGTTCCTAGGAAACAGGAATATTTCAGAAGAAGATGGTCGTAGAATTAAGATTGTTCGTGGAGGCGGGGCATTTATTCTTCCGGTATTCCAGCAGTCGCAATTTATATCACTTCTTTCTTTGAAACTTGAAGTATCTACGCCGGAAGTTTATACGGAGCAAGGTGTGCCCGTTATGGCGGATGGCGTTGCGATCATCAAAGTTGGGGGTTCCATTGAAGATGTAGCAACGGCATCAGAACAGTTTATTGGCAAACCTATTGAGGCACTTAAAGGTGAAGCTCAGGAAGTATTAGAAGGTCACTTACGTGCTATCCTAGGATCCATGACTGTTGAAGAGGTATATCGAAATCGTGATAAGTTTGCGCAGGAAGTACAGGGAGTAGCAGCACGAGACCTCAAAAAAATGGGATTACAAATTGTGTCCTTTACGATAAAAGACGTGCGTGATAAACACGGGTATTTAGAAGCTCTAGGTAAGCCTCGTATTGCAGCAGTTAAGCGGGATGCAGAAATTGCTGAGGCTGATGCTGTGCGTGATGCACGGATTCAGAAGGCTAATGCAGAAGAGCAAGGACAAAAGGCAGAGTTACTTAGAGATACTAATATAGCGGAAGCATCTAAGGAGAAAGAGCTGAAGGTAGCTTCTTTTAAGAAAGATCAGGATACAGCAAAGGCGGAGGCAGACCAAGCCTATCATATCCAAGAAGCACGGGCTAGACAGACAATGGTGGAAGAACAGATGCAGGTTGAGCTGGTTCGTAAAGATCGTGAAATCGATCTACAACAGAAGGAAATATTGGTTCGTGAGAAGCAATATGATGCTGAAGTGAAGAAGAAAGCCGATGCGGATCGATATTCCGTGGAAGTGGCGGCACAAGCAGATAAGGCTCGCAAAATGCTTGAGGCGGACGCAGCGCAATATTCCATTGAGACACAAGCTAGAGCTTCTGCTACTCAGAAGCGTCTAGATGGTGAAGCAATGGCGGATTCAGAACGTGCGAGAGGTACCGCAGATGCGGATGTTATTCGGCTTCGTGGGCTTGCTGAGGCGGAAGCCAAAGAGAAGCTGGCCGAAGCATTCCAAAAGTTCGGAGAAGCTGCAGTACTCGATATTGTCGTTAAGATGCTGCCTGAATTAGCAGGGCAAATTGCCCGGCCACTAGCTTCCATTGACAAATTAACTGTAGTAGATACGGGAAAAGGCGAGGGAGCTGCTCGCGTTAGTAATTACGTGACTGAACTTATGTCTACTGCTCCGGAGATGTTGAAGAATGTATCGGGCATTGATATTGAGAATCTGATCAAAGGATTTACGCAAAAGAAACCATCAGTACAACCTGCACCTATTCCGGCTGCAGCACAAACGCAGGAAGATTGGGTGAATCTTGAGGCAGGCGCGACGAAAGAATAAGTGAAAGAGCTCCGGTATGTGGCATAGTGCTGGAGCTTCTTTTTAAAATGAGAATAACTGCAGTGATACTCCTTGTTTATATTTGACTAATGCTTGAATTTCTGTTAGGATCATGAAGTTTCAGATTCATTAATGAGGTGCAAATGTGAGTAGCTTACGTGTGTCCAAAGTGTTAAACAATAATGTCATTATTGCGGATCATCCTAAGTATCAAGAAGTTGTAGTTATCGGTAAAGGGATCGGATATAACCACAAAGCCCTTGATCATTTATCCGCAACATCTGTGGAGAAAATGTTTATACTGAAGAATCAGCAGGAGCAAGAACAGTACAAACAGTTAATTCCTCAGGTTGCTGAGAATTTGATTGAAGTGGTTAATGAAGGCATTCTCTATATCAATAAGAAGTGTCAGGGACCCTTGAACGAACACATACACATCGCGCTAACGGACCATATTTCATTTGCTATTAAGCGACACGAGCAAGGAATTAGGGTCTCTAACCCGTTTCTATTCGAGACGAAAGAAATGTATCCTGATGAATATCAATTGGCAGAGTATGTGGTAGATTTAATCCGCAACAAACTAGGTGTAGACTTAGAGCAGGATGAAGTTGGTTTTGTGGCATTACATATTCACAGCGCTATCACAGATCAACATATCACAGAGGTTAAGAAACACTCTGAGCTTGTGGCTCGATTGGTCGACTTAATTGAAACCAACATGGATTATCATATCCCGCGTGCTTCATTAGATTATTCTAGATTACTCACTCATTTGAGGTTTGCTCTAGAACGGACGAGAAGGGGAGAGACTGAACTAAAGATTAGTTCATTGGATAAGTTGCTGCATGATCAATATCCAGAATTGTATTCACTGGCATGGAAATTAACCAAGGTGATGGAGAAGGGTTTGCGTAAGCCGGTGTATCCTTCAGAAGTTAGTTATTTAACGATTCATCTTCAACGATTAGCGCAGAAGAAAGAGAACAATGAGGACTAACTTCAGATTAGGTATTGAACATGCAAATAAAAAGTGCTAGAATGGATTCGTATTTAACAATTAAATACTTCATTTAATTATACGTGTCACTGATTCGATCAGGCATGAGTTAATTACAGGTTTTTGGTTTATTCTGTCCATTTTGGGCATTCTAACCTTGGGGTTAGAATAACAAACCAAACCTGTATATACTCATGTCTTTTTTGATTTATCCACGTCAGCCCATGCAACCTATGCTATTTCAATCATGAAGGGGGTTCAACTGAAATGTTTAAGAAACTTTTCGGGGTATTACAAAGAGTAGGTAAAGCGTTGATGCTCCCAGTAGCTATTCTTCCAGCTGCCGGGCTTCTGTTAGGAATCGGGAATATGCTCATTAATCCAGATTTTCTACAGTATGCAACTGCTTTAGATACAGAATGGGTTAGGTCTGTCGCAACCATTATGATGAATGCTGGACAGATTGTTTTTGATAACTTAGCGTTACTGTTCGCAGTCGGTGTTGCGATTGGTTTAGCTGGTGGTGAAGGTGTTGCAGGTCTTGCAGCGATTATAGGTTATCTGGTAATGAACGTTACCTTGGGAACGGCAGTTGGTGTGACGCCAGCTATGGTAGGTAATGTTCCTGGATATGCCAGTATCCTTGGTATTCCTACTTTAAGTACAGGTGTATTTGGCGGTATTATTATCGGGATATTAGCAGCTGCCATGTATAATCGGTTTTTCAAAATCGAGCTTCCTTCCTACTTAGGATTCTTCGCAGGTAAACGTTTTGTTCCCATTGCTACCTCAGTAGCTTCTCTCTTAGTAGGCTTACTTTTAGTTGTTGTGTGGCCACCTATTCAGGGTGGATTGAATTCGGTTTCTCACTTTATGGTCGATTCAAATCCAACATTGGCAGCCTTTATTTTTGGAGTGATTGAACGCTCCCTGATTCCATTTGGTCTACATCACATTTTCTATTCTCCATTCTGGTTTGAGTTTGGTGAATATGTGAACCAAGCAGGCGTTCTTATTCGTGGAGATCAACAAATTTTCTTCAATCAACTTCGAGATGGTGTGGAATTAACAGCAGGTACATTCCAAGTGGGTAAATTCCCATTCATGATGTTTGGACTTCCGGCTGCTGCACTTGCTATGTATCATGAAGCAAAACCACAACATAAGAAATATGTTGCAGGTATTATGGGTTCAGCAGCATTAACTTCCTTTCTAACGGGAATTACTGAGCCGCTTGAATTTACATTCTTATTCGTAGCACCTTTGTTGTTTGCTGTTCATGCGATTTTTGCAGGTCTGTCCTTTATGACAATGCAAATATTGGGTGTGAAGATTGGGATGACATTCTCTGGTGGTTTTATCGATTTCCTTATTTTTGGTATTATTCCGAATCGGACACCATGGGTTCTTGTCATCGTCGTAGGTTTGATATTGGCGGTCATTTATTATTTCGGATTCCGTTTTATGATCCGGAAATTTAATTTGAAGACTCCGGGGCGGGAAGAAACTACTGATGAGAGTGGAGATTCGACCAAAGTGACGGCGGATGAGCTTCCGCGTAATATTCTTGAAGCCTTTGGTGGTTCTTCAAATATCAAGCATCTAGATGCTTGTATCACACGCTTGCGGATTGAAGTTAATGATAAAACTAGCGTTAATAAAGATCGTCTGAAACAGCTTGGTGCTGCGGGTGTCTTGGAAGTAGGGAACAATGTCCAGGCTATCTTCGGTACTCGGTCTGATACGATCAAAACGCAGATGCAGGATGTTATGGCTGGACGCTCTCCGGTGTTGGCTCCAGTAGAACCAGTCGAAGAAGTGGAAAGTGATGTAGCGCAAGAGACTGAAGCGGTTGTATCGGAAGAGATTGTAATGCCTGTGAACGGTGAATTGATGGACATTTCCTTGGTTCCCGATCCAGTATTCTCTGAACGTATGACGGGCGATGGATTTGCAGTGTTGCCTCATGATGGTATGATCACTTCTCCGGTGAATGGTAAGGTGTTTAATGTATTTCCAAGTAAACATGCAATCGGAATTATGTCAGATGGCGGTAAGGAAGTACTAGTACACATTGGAGTAAATACAGTGAAGCTTAAAGGTCAAGGTTTTAATGTTCTGGTACAAGAAGGGGATATTGTGACCGCGGGTCAACCCATTTTGGAAGTGGACCTAGCGTACGTGAAGGAGCATGCTCCTTCCATCATTTCCCCAATTATCTTCTCCAATCTGCCTGAAGGCGTTTCTGTGACGCTAAATAAGACAGGCGTGTTGAAAATTGGCGAAAAGAACATTATTACGATAAAATGATTAGTAACAATCTTTCTACGTTAATGTATTGTTAATTAAAGTGGAAACTAAACTATATTGAAAGTAGGATGAATATTATGCAAAAAACATTCAAAATTATCGACGAAGATGGAATTCACGCACGTCCAGCAACAGCTCTAGTGAGCGCTGCTACTAAATTTAAAACGACTGAATCATTCGCAGAATCCAATGGTAAGAAAGTAACTTTGAAATCTATTCTAGGTGTACTTTCCTTAGGTCTTGAAAAGGGAGATACATTGTCCCTTATTACAGAAGGTGAACAAGAAGCTGAAGCATTGGAAACATTACAAGAAGTGATGATTAGTGCAGGGTTAGGCGAGCTTCATGAATAAGATCTCGGGTATCGCTGCTTCAGCAGGGATTGCGATTGCTCGAGCGTTTATTCTAGAACACCCGGATTATTCTATAGAGAAACAGCAAGTAGATGATGCGTGGGCTGAAATCACTAAGCTGGATGATGCTTTAGAGAAATCTAGAATAGAACTTGAGGCAATTAAGGATCGTACCCTTCAAGAATTGGGTGAGAAGAAGGCTGAGATTTTTGAATCTCACCTTCTGATCCTGAGTGATCCAGAATTTATTAGTCCTGTGAAAGATCAGATTGCTGCGGACTCATTAAATGCTAGCTTCGTATTGAATGAGGTAGCTGGGCAATTCATTAGTATGTTTGAGAATATGAAGAGTGAATATCTGCAGGAACGTGCTGCAGATATGCGCGATGTAACCAAGCGGATTCTAAAGCATTTGCTAGGTCTAAATTATGTGAGTGCTGCTGAGATTAGTGAGGAAGTTATCGTCATTGCTGAAGACTTAACACCTTCAGATACAGCGCAGCTAAATCGTCAATATGTTAAAGGTTTTACAACGAATATCGGAGGAAGAACCTCTCATTCAGCGATTATGGCTCGTTCACTTGAAATTCCTGCTGTTGTAGGTACTCAAGAAGTATTGAAACAAGTAACAAGTGGTGATCTTGTCATTGTGGATGGACTTGCGGGTGAAGTACTTATTAATCCTTCTGAAGAAACAGTTGCAGAGTATCGTGTGAAACAACACGAATATGATCTACAAATGGCAGAATGGAAGAAACTTCGTGATGAGCCTACAGTTACTCAAGATGGTAAGCATGTTGAGTTAGCAGCTAATATTGGAACACCAGCTGACGTTGAAGGTGTACTTGAGCATGGTGGAGAAGCTGTCGGTTTATACCGTACTGAATTTCTATACATGGGACGGGATAAACTTCCATCTGAAGATGTTCAGTATAAAGCATACAAGACCGTTCTTGAGAAAATGGAAGGTAAGCCTGTCGTGGTTCGTACACTAGATATCGGTGGAGATAAGGAGCTTCCTTATCTGGAAATGCCTAAGGAAATGAATCCATTCCTAGGCTTCAGAGCGATCCGTTTGTGTCTAGATCGTCAAGATATTTTCCGTGTACAATTACGTGCTTTACTTCGGGCTAGCGTATACGGTAACCTACGAATTATGTTTCCGATGATTGCTACCTTAGGTGAGTTCAGACAAGCTAAAGCATTGCTGCTAGAAGAAAAGGCGAACTTAGCTGCTGAAGGAATTGAAGTAGCAGAGGATATTCAACTCGGCATTATGGTAGAGATTCCAAGTACTGCTGTACTTGCAGATCTGTTTGCTAAAGAAGTCGATTTCTTCAGCATCGGTACCAATGATTTGATTCAATATACAATGGCAGCAGATCGAATGAACGAACGTGTATCGTATTTATACCAACCTTATAATCCATCTATCCTTAGATTGGTCAATATGGTCATTGAAGCTGCTCACAAGGAAGGCCGTTGGGTCGGAATGTGCGGTGAAATGGCTGGTGATACAACAGCAATTCCTTTGTTGCTAGGATTAGGTCTTGATGAATTTAGTATGAGTGCATCTTCTATTCTTCCTGCACGAAGCTTGATCGCAAAGCTGTCTACATCGGAAATGCAACAACTAGCCGCAACAGCTCTTACGTGTGCTACTTCGGAAGAAGTAGTAGAATTAGTAAAGAAGACGTTAGGCGAATAAACATTATTTATTATTGACATCATTCTCTATCTGACGGAATTGTGAGGCCATGTCGCACTTGGCTTCGCAATCCGTCATATCAAAGAGCGGTTTTCCTTATGGAAACCGCTCTTTGCATTCTAATTAATTACATGTATACTTCAAAGCCAGTTTACGTGCGGCTGTAGTCTCATCGAGTGCTGTAACGTGATGTATTAAAAAACGCGACTATGGCAATGAATGATCATGAGGATATAATCAAGTTGACCCTTATTATGATGAGACGGCGACCTGTTCAGAATTAATGAACAAGTGATCCATAAGGTTAAGGTTGGGTGATTAAAGTTCATTCGAAGGGATGAGCTTCTTTGCCTTGATAACCGAAGAAATAAGAGGTATGGTGGATTATTTTGTCGAACCAACTCAGAAGTGGGCTACATATCACCTTAATTTGATCGATATGAAGATAATACCCTTGCAAAAAAGGCTCGTGGTACATAGGATATGTTGAAAGCGATTTTTTGATATGATATAAGGCTATGTTGTAAATAATTTTTTCTAAGGCACAATATGGTGGTGAAATTAGATGATGAATATAACAAGTTATTATGAAGGTCGAGATTTGGGCTGCAACTATTCAGCAAGTGGCAGTACATTTAAAGTTTGGGCGCCAACGGCGAGTCTCGTATCCCTAGTTCTATATAAAGATGCAGGTCATTATAATCCGCAAGGACAGGTAACAGAACATAGTGGCGGCACAGAGATGGTCATGGCGTTGGAAGCAAGTAGTGGTGTATGGTCTATTCATTTGGCTAAGGACTTAGAAGGCTTGTTCTATATGTATAAAACGGAATTTGATAATCATATTATCCACTATGCAGTTGATCCTTATGCGAAAGCAGTATCGGCTAATGGTGGAAGAACAGCGGTTATTGATTTGAGATCCACAGACCCGTCAGGTTGGAATGAGGATATAAAGCCCCCACTCCTTCATCCGACAGATGCTGTTCTATATGAGCTCCATGTAAGAGATTTCTCAATGCATCATGACTCAGGCATGAGTAACAAAGGAAAATTCATGGCATTTACGGAGAGTGATCTTAAGGATATGGATGGTCATCCACTTGGAATCGATCATTTAGTGGAACTAGGAATTACTCACGTTCACTTGCTACCCGTATTTGATTATAAAACTGTGAATGAACTAACATCTCAAGATAGTCAATCGGAAAAGCTTGTGTATAATTGGGGATATGATCCTCAAAATTTCAATGTACCTGAGGGCTCCTATGCTACAGATGTAATGAATCCTGCTACAAGGATAAGTGAATTTAAAGAAATGATCCAAATCTTCCATCAAAAAGGGATTCGCGTCATTATGGATGTGGTGTATAACCATACTTATACGGTGGATGACGGACCTTTTGAACCGATTGTACCGGGTTATTTTTATCGAACAGATGGTGCCGGCAGGCTGTCTAATGGTTCTGGAGTAGGTAACGAGATTGCCTCTGAACGACCTATGGTGCGCAAATATATCAAAGACTCCGTCCGGTATTGGGCAGAAGAGTATCATGTGGATGGATTTAGATTCGATCTGGTTGGACTTATTGATACACAGACAATAGATGAGATTACAAAAGAGCTGCATGAAACGGTTGATCCTACTTTAATTATTTATGGGGAGCCTTGGACCGGGGGAGAATCACCTCTAGTTCAGCAGACATTAAAGGGCTCACAAAAGGGTAAGAAGTTTGCTCTATTTAATGATCATTTTCGCCATGCCATTAAAGGAGACAATGACGGCTGGGGACGTGGATTCGCTACGGGAGAGTCAGGGAAAGAGTTTGCGATCATAGATGGAGTGATGGGTTCGATCCGTGAATTTACAGATGCACCGGCTGAGACGATCAATTACGTGACCGTTCATGATAATTTGAATTTATGGGATAAAGTATTAACAACAGAAGGGCTGCGTCAAGAAGCCGGGTTACTGGCTACCTACAGTGGATTAGATACAGATCATAACATTGCAAATGCTTTGGTGACAGCAGACCCTTATAGAAGCGTCATGATGAAGGATGTGCTCAATAGCCAAACTGTTCGTAGGACCATTCTGGCCAATGGTATTGTATTAACATCTCAAGGAATTCCACTGTTCCAAGCAGGGGATGAGATGCTACGCTCCAAATTTGGTGATCATAACAGCTATCGAAGTGGGGATGTTATTAATGCTATTCGGTGGGACAACAAACGGAAGTTTCATTCTGTATTTTACTATTATAAAGGTTTAATTGAATTACGGAAGACTCATCCTGCCTTTAGAATGCATTCTAAAGAGCAAATAGAGGCGCATTTGGAAGTACTACAATGTGAAGATAACGTAGTTGCTTATCAGTTAAAGGATTATGCGAATGGAGATAGCTGGAGTAACATAATGGTCATCTACAATGGTAATAACGCTGAGAAGTTTGTCGATGTACCTAGGTCTAACATAGGCTGGAATATTGCGGTTGATGAACACACAGCTGGAGTTAAGCCATTGAATAAAGTGTATGGTGATTATGTTGCTGTACCCAAGATATCGATGATGGTACTTTATCAGGAAGCGGATGCTAAGCCCTATGCTACAAGAGATGTTGAGCTGCACTATGAGCGTCCGGACGGTGATTATGATGGCTGGAACTTGTGGGTGTGGGGAACAGGTGTAAGAGAGCATTCTGTGGACTTCAGTAGAATGGAGAATGGTCGAGCGGTAGCGGTTATTCCAGTGTTACCTGGCGCCAAGCATGTTGGCTATATTATCCGTCTTCATGATTGGGAGGAGAAGGACGTAGAAAGAGACCAGTATATTGATCTCAGTATATCCGAAGATCCGTTCCGTGTCATTGTGAAGAGTGGCAAGTATGAGTGGAAAATGACAAGCTAGAATCTAGAGTAATAAAGCTTAAATTCAATAAAAGGATTGTCCTAAAAGCGATGCTAAGGGACAGTCCATTTGTTTTTTATGCGATGTTATTTGCTATTCTAAATCGTAAAAGAATACCCTTCCAAATAATTTATTTTTTATATAAATGTTTGAGTACGCCCAAAAATGGGGAATAGTTAGAAGAGTATTAATTATGACGAGAGACAAAGTATTTTATATTTTGGAGGAGATTGTAATTATGACAACCCATTCTATTACCGCTGAGAAAAGAACAGATACACAGAACTCTTCACTTCGTAGCTTGAGAGAAAATGGACGTATTCCTGCGGTCGTGTATGGATTGGATACAGAGAGTGTATCCATTCATGTTGATGCCAAAGAAATGATGCAAGTGGCTCGTACAGGCCGAACGGAACTATTTAAATTAAAAGTGGATGGTTCTAAGGATTTGTCTGTAATTATTAAAGATTTCCAGAAAAAGAATGGTCAATGGAGTCATGTCGATTTCTTGCAAATTTCCGCGAACAAACCGCTTCGCGTTCGGATTCCAATTGATTATCAGGGTGTTGCCGAAGGTAGTAAGTCAGGTGGCGTCGTGCAGCATTTGGAACAAGATCTTGAAGTAGAAGGACTGCCTGCCGATCTTCCAGCATCGATTGAAGTGGATATTTCTCATCTTCAAATGGGAGATAAGCTTGGTGCTAATGAAGTGAAGTTACCTAAAGGTGTTACATTGATCTCTTCAGGAGAAGAGCTTCTGCTTGCTTCAGTAACAGCACCACGTTCAGTTCTAGAAGGTGATGCTGAGGCAGAATCAACTGAGGAAGAGGCTGCGTCAGCGGCACCTGAAGGGAAAGAGTAGATTAATTATATAACAAAACCCAGCCATGACATGACTGGGTTTTGCTGTTGATTCTGAGAAGATTAGTTTCTATTCGGCATTCATCCATTGCTCATAAAGTGTGTCTAATTGCTGCTGGATTTCATCTCGTTCTTGCTGCATAAAGTATAACTGATCTGCATTCCTAGAAATCTCTGGATCAAGCATCTGATGATCAAGCTGTTGAAGCTCTTCTTCAGCTTTTGCAATTTGCAATTCCCAAGAAACAAGTGATGAGGAAGCTGAATTTCGCTTGCCGCCTACTTTTGACGATTTTTTTGTATCCTTAGGGAGGTTAATTGTTATATCCTGCGAATGGTCAGTTGCCAATTTAGCTCTTTCTTCTTTATAATCCTCGAAATTACCAGAAATGACGCGTAATTCTCCTTGTTCTAATACCCATATTTTACGTGCCATCCGATTAATGAAATAGCGGTCATGAGATACGGCTAGCAGCGTGCCAGAGAATTCTTCTAAGGCTTCTTCAAGTGCTTCTCTAGAATCAATATCTAGGTGATTTGTCGGTTCGTCCAGTATGAGAAGATTCGGCATCATGTACATGAGAATGGCGAATCGTAATCGGGTCCATTCCCCACCAGATAAGGCATGAATATCTTTGAACACATCTGAGCCATAGAAGAGAAATCGAGCTAATTGTCCCCTCGCTTCCCCCTCTTCCATTCCAACCTCTTCTCGGAAATATTGGAGTACATTTTGTTTGCCACCTTGGGGTGTCAGTTCTTGCGCTAAGTAGCCGATACTCACACGGGAACCTATCGTTACTTCGCCGCTTGTTGGAGATTCCTGATCTAGAATGAGTTTTAGAAGGGTACTTTTACCGCTTCCGTTATTCCCAAGTAACATAGTGGCTTCACCATACCGTAGTGTCTCGTTAAGATTATGGAAAAGAGTATGGTTTCCGTATGATTTACTAAGCTTAGAAATCATTAATACTTGCTTTCCTGAGCGATCTTCTTGTTGCAATTGTAAGTCCATGGATTTCCGCTCTAGTATAGGGCGTTTCAATTTTTGTATTCGATCTAGAGCCTTCTGCATAGAGGCAGCTCGGCGATGGAAAGCGGGATTGGGTGGATTAGAACGGTTACCCCAATCAATCAGCTGTTTAATCGATTCCTGCATCTTTTTAATTTTTTTCTGTTGTTCCTGGTAGTCCGCAAACTGTTGTAGCAATTTTGTTTCTTTTTCTATCTGATAGCCACTGTAATTACTATGATAGGTAGTGGCTTCACCATCTTCGATCTCAATAACCTTAGTCACAACATGATCAAGAAAGTAGCGATCATGGGATATTGTAATGATAGTACCCATGTAGCTAAGGAGAAATTGTTCAAGCCATTCAATGGCTGACATGTCAAGGTGATTGGTGGGTTCGTCCAGCAACAGAACATCAGGATTTTCTAACAGTAGTGCTGCGAGTCCAACCTTCGTTTTCTCTCCCCCGGATAAGGAAGAGAAGCGTCGATCATACTGCTCAACTGGAATACCAAGACCATTGGCTATTCGATCAATCGTTGCATCCATTTCATAACCGCCGGCTTCTTCAAATTTTTCTTGGAGACGCCCATATTCCTGAATCCATTGATCATAAGCGGATTGAGTTCCAGTGTGGACGGGCTCTGCCGCCATCCACTGTTCTAGCTCATTCATCCGGACCTGCCATTCGATGGGTAACGCAAAGCTCTTCTTTAATTCATCGTATACGGTATGATCAACTGTTTCATCAGGAACTTGTGCTAGGAAGCCAATTCGAGCCCCTTTGCGGATAGAGATTTGCCCCTGATCTGGAGATTCATTACCTTTGAGTAGGTGAAAGAGGGTTGTCTTTCCACAGCCATTTCGGCCGATCAGACCCACTTTTTCTCCTGCGCGTACATCTATTGTAATATCGCTTAGAACTAGCTCGGCACCGTGGTATTTTTGGACATTTTTACATTGAATCATCATTATATTTATCCTCCATAAATGCCCAAAACCATAACCAAAAAAAGCCGCAGGGAAATGTCCCTGCGGCTAGACGTTACAACGTTTCTTTCCGTTGAAGTCAAGGTAGGAGTGGCATTTCGCAATTTTGTGGTGAATTTAGATCATTGTAAATAGACAGACTTGTAGCGTCAGTCATTACTTTATAAAAAATGCCAAACAATGCCATTGGCAACTGGCTGATCATTTCATTCACAAAATTGGTTTTCACTCCTACCTCACCTCCCTTTAATTAAACTATGTATAGTTTATATCGTATACTGACATAAATCAAGACATATTGTGACTGTATTAGTGGAAAAAGTGTAAGAATACCTATAAATTTGTACAATTAGATTGGAATTGAAGCATCGCTCCGTATATAATAGAAACGCAGAAGGTAAAGATAACAATCTATGACGACTTAAGAATTTAGGAGGAACCCATGACACAACAAATAACAATCGGGATTGTAGGATACGGTAACTTGGGTAGAGGAGTAGAGAAAGCGATTCGACAAAACCCAGATATGAAGCTTGCTGCGGTATTTACTCGTCGTGAGCCTCAAGGGGTATCTGCTACGGTTCCGGTTCTACACATTTCAGAAGCTGAGAAATATATCGGTGAGATCGATGTAATGATTCTATGTGGCGGTTCAGCAACAGACTTACCTGAACAGGGTCCATATTTTGCAAAAGGATTTAATACGGTCGATAGTTTTGATACACATGCGCTAATTCCACAGTATTTCGCATCTGTAGATGCTGTTGCTCAGGAAGCAGGACATGTTAGTGTTATTTCTACAGGTTGGGATCCAGGGTTGTTCTCACTTAACCGAATGCTTGCAGAAGCTATCTTGCCTGAAGGTAAAGAGTATACATTCTGGGGTCGTGGTGTTAGCCAAGGGCACTCTGATGCGATTCGTCGTGTTGAGGGTGTTACGCATGGCGTTCAGTACACCATTCCTGTGGAAGAAGTTGTAGCTAAGGTTCGCGAGGGTCTGAATCCTCAGTTATCTACCCGTGATAAGCATTTACGTGAATGTTTCGTTGTTACTCAAGAAGGGGCTGATCAGAGCCGGATTGAGCAAGAAATCAAACAAATGCCAAATTATTTTGCAGATTATGATACAATCGTTCATTTCATTAGCGAAGAGGAACTGAAGAAGAACCATTCAGCCATGCCGCATGGAGGAACAGTCTTACGCAGTGGAATTACAGGAGACAACAATACACAAATTATTGAATTTGGATTGAAGCTTGATAGTAACCCTGAGTTTACAGCAAGCGTTCTAGTTGCTTATGCTCGCGCGGCATATAAACTGGCGGGTCAAGGGCAGGTTGGAGCTAAGACTGTTTTTGATATTCCATTTGGTTTGTTATCACCGAAATCGGCGGAACAGTTACGTAAAGAACTTCTTTAGTCTCTGATTCTAGATTCAACAAAGAGGACACATGCTAGTAATGGCAGCATGTGTCCTCTTTGTTATGGTTTAGTAGGAGGGGATGGATTAGAAATGACATAAGAACATTTACTCCCCCCTGTCGCTAAGCATTCCGTTCGGTTCACGTCGACTTGTAGTATAGATTTGAATAAATCCAATTCACAGTGGCAAGCATGATTATACTCATTAGCGATGTGGGATATGGGACAGTTATGTTCTTGAATCACGTAATCGCCATTCTCATGTTGTTCGTATTCTGCCATATAGCCATTCTCATTCTGAAGTTTCGTTAGTTGAAGTACTTTCTCCGAAAGACTAAGACCTTCCATAGTCGTCGCATACTTCGATTGAAGCTTGCTTTTGCGTCGGTCAAAAAGGATCTTTATCATATCCTCGCCAGACTCCTGTGCTAGTTCACCTAATAAATCTAAAGTTAGTGTATGGTAGGTTTTGGGGAAGAATCCTTCTGCTAACTCACTTAAGCGATAGACAGCCGTAGGCCGCCCCATCGTTTGGCGAATCATACTCGTTTCTAAATATCCATCACGTTCAAGTGTTGCTAGATGTCGTCGTACAGCCATTTCAGTAATCTGGAGTTCATTGGTAATGTCTTTGGCCGTTAGGGGTGCTTTCGTCTTCAACATGTGCACAATTTGTTCCCGAGTGGAGAGTTCAATTGTTCTGTTCATATGAGAGCCCTCCATTCTTCATCATTGTTTCTGAGCGGCCAAAGCCATATATGTTTCTTCACATTGATCTGAGCAGAATCCACGATGCTCCTTCTCACACGCTTCACAACATACATGTTGTAGATGACAGTTATCATAAGTACAATCAATATATCTGTCTTCAGCAGTGCCACAATGATGACATTTCCCTACAATAATATCTTCATCTGTACGATTGATAGGGACGGATACACGTTCATCGAACACATAACATTTACCATCAAATAATCTACCCTTAACTTCAGGGTCTTTTCCGTAAGTTACGATACCGCCTTCTAACTGCGAAACATCATTAAATCCTTCATTCATAAGGAAGCCGGTTAGTTTCTCACAACGTATACCACCTGTACAGTACGTTAGTACTTTCTTATCTTTGTATTGAGTTAAATTGTTACGAATCCATTCTGGGAACTCACGAAATGAATCCACATTTGGACGAATAGCATTGCGGAAGTGTCCTATATTGTATTCATAATCGTTCCGACCATCGATAACAACGACATCCTCTTGCTGGAGTTCTTCGTAGAATTCTACAGGAGAAAGCCTTTTGCCGCTTAGTTGGTTGGGGTCTAGTGGTCTTTCATAACGAAACGTGACAAGCTCTTGTTTGTGACGTACGAATATCTTTTTGAAAGCATGTCCTTCGGATTCATCTATTTTGAATACCATGTCTGCGAATAGTGGGTTGGCATGCATATCCTTTATATATTGATCTGTTTGTTCCACAGTTCCAGAAACCGTACCATTTATACCTTCTTCGGCTATTAAGATACGACCCTTAACGTTTAGATCTTTACAATACTGTAGATGTTCCATCGTAAATTGTGCTGGATCAGCTATATTGACGAACTTATAATATAACAGTACCCGATATGGAAGTTGTTCTTGAGCCATTACATGATCACCTTGCCTAATAGATTTTTGTATTACTAATTGTAGATGAACTTCGCGTACTTAGTCAATATAGAAGTATAATAAGTATAATAATGGAACATTAATCTATGAGGCGATTTTCACGTAGTCAGTATGTTATACTTATCGAATTCCCTAAAAAGGGAATTATAATGTATGAAGTAAGTCAAAATACATAAGACATAAGGAGTTGAATCATCGTGGAGATCTTTCTAGATATATTAGTATTACTAGGTATTATAGGTATTTCTAATATAGTGAATCGTTTTGTTCCGTTTATCCCTGTCCCATTAATTCAAATTGCATTAGGAATCGGGGTTGTGCTTATCCCTCGAGGCATACATATGGCTTTGAATCCAGAGTTGTTCTTGCTACTATTCATAGCACCGCTGTTATTCAATGACGGTCTAAGGACACCAAGGAAAGAACTTTGGAATTTACGTGCGCCTATTCTTATGCTGGCTTTGGGACTCGTATTTGCCACAGTACTTATTGTAGGTTATATGATTCATTGGATGATTCCGTCGATCCCATTGCCAGCCTCGTTCGCTCTAGCTGCTATTTTATCACCAACAGATGCAGTGGCTGTAGGAGCTATGGCAGGTCGTGCTAACTTACCCAAAAAAATTATGCGTCTGCTTGAAGGGGAAGCCCTGATGAACGACGCTTCGGGCCTAGTTGCTTTTAAATTTGCAATTGCAGCTATGGTTACGGGTGTGTTCTCTTTAGGTAATGCTACATTTAGTTTCATCATTATAGCTGTAGGTGGACTTATCGTAGGGGCAATTATTTCTCTCTTAGTGATTTGGTTGAGAGTGTTTCTGCGTCGCCTTGGTATGGAAGATATTACGATGCACATGCTGATTCAGATTTTAACACCCTTCATTATTTATATCATTGCTGAAGAGCTTGGAATGTCAGGTATATTAGCAGTGGTAGCTGGGGGAATTGTCCATGCTGTTGAAAGAGATAGAATAGAAACCTCTGCAACGATGAAATTGAGAATTGTATCCGAGAGCACATGGTCGATTATTATTTATATTTTGAATGGGCTAGTGTTTGTTCTGTTGGGATTACAGATACCAGATGTCAGCCGTGTCATTTTTGAGAGTAGTGCATTTAATAACATGCAGGTTATCGGATATATTATTGTCATAACGCTGGCTTTAGTGTTACTTCGATTTGCTTGGGTGTATATCTTCTCTAAGGGAACATGGGCTTTTGGGAAGAGAGAACAGTTAGACAAGCCAACATTGTTGTCCGCTGTGTTAACATCTTTATCTGGTGTACGTGGAGCAGTAACCTTAGCAGGGGCTTTTTCCATACCCCTCTTACTACAGGATGGAAGTCCATTTCCTGAGCGTGATTTAATCATTTTTATTGCATCAGGAGTAATCTTGGCAACCTTAGTGATCGCAAGTGTGACATTACCCCTCTTCTCCAAAAAAACGGAGGTTACGGAAGTAGAGGGTACGGATCAACTGGAGCAGATTTCTAAAGTTAAGATTATTAAGGCAGCCATTCACGGAATTAGGCAAGAAATAAATGATGATAATGAGGCTGCTGCTTTATCTGTTATAGCGGATTACAATAAGAAATTGAGACAAATGGCTAATAAAGAAATAATGGAGTCCTCTAACTCCAAATTTAGACAATCACTCTTTGATGTCAGACTGATTGGTTTACAGGCTGAACGTGATGAAATGGAGAGATTATTAGCGACAGAAGTTGTTTCGCAAGAGGTCGCTGATCAATTCGAAGAGGCTATTGACCAAATGGAAATGATGTTATCTAATCGAATGAAGATGAGGCTTTTGATATCTATGTTGAGAATTAGACGTCTTATTCTCAATATGGTGCATACGGATAAAGGAAAAAAGTCACAGGATGATATTAACTCTTTAAAAGAAGTTAAAATTAAGACCTCTCATGCGGCAATTTCTGCAATTAACAAACATATAAATGATGATAACCGAAAAGTTTCTTTGCTTATTATTGCACAGTACAATCGTACAATTGACAGGATGTGTAGCCGGGAATTCGAACAATTACAAGAAGATGAAGAATATCAGAAGCATAGAGTTGAACTTCAGTTCAAGGCAATACAGATTGAAAGAGATGAAGTTCAGAACATGTTTGAAGCGGGTACAATCTCACGTGAGGTTGCGAATGATTTGCGTCAATTTATAAACTACTTAGAAGCAGGAATGTTAGAAGAGGATGAAGAGGAATAGGAGGACCTGCGCCAATGGGATTTCTGAATGGACTCATAGGAAATGCATCCCAAGTAGATTTGCAGACGGTTCAGAGGGAGTATAGTCAGATCTTAACCCCACATGAGGTGATTGAGAAAGCATATAAACTGGTGCGAGATATGTTTATATTTACTGATAAGCGCCTCATCCTCGTCGATAAACAGGGACTGACAGGTAAGAAGGTAGAATACCATTCGATTCCTTATCACAGTATTTCTCATTATTCAATTGAAACAGCTGGGCACCTTGATCTTGATGCAGAGCTCAAAATATTTATTTCTAGCAGTACGCTTCCCATTGTCAAAGCCTTTAATAAAAACGTTAGTATTTATGAAGTACAGAGCGTGCTATCACAGTATATTTTGAAATAAGATTTGGGATCAAGATCGACGCCTTACCATTCAGATTTAGTTTGCCATGGGAAAAGACACTCTCTCAGGTAGAAAGTTCGTGGACGATATTCAGCATTGCATGTGTAACTGAGTCTTATTTATTAGAGAGCGACCCTTCCGGTATCATTACTCCGGGTGGGTCGCTTTGTTGTATTCGAAAAATTCGTAAAATTTAACGAGTTCATTAAGGCAGGGATATTTCTATCCAATTGGAAGATATTTATTGGCTAAAACTTCACAATTGGAGGATGGAATTACAATATGTAGCGTAGTATAATTATTTGAGCACAATATATTGTACGTTAATGATTTGGTGTCTTAGACCCCAATCCATGGGCGTCATTAAATAGGAGGTTGTTTTTTTGAGTGATTTACAGCAAACACGCCGATTAGAAGGCTTGAGTGAAAAAATATTTCTGGATAGATACGCATGGAAAGATGCGGACAGCAATCATGCAAAGGTAGGAGATGTGGTGCTCGTCCTGACGAAGGATGATCCTAAGTTCCCTACAAAAGAAGTGGGCGAAATTATCAAACGTGAAGGTAAAACTGTAACCGTGAAAACACGCAGTGGCGAGCTTGTAAAATCTGATGTTGAGAAACTAACATTGAATATTGAGAAGACACCTGAAGAAATGTGGGATCGCTTGGCGAAGGCAATGTCTTCTGTTGAGGAGACGCCGGAACTTCAAGCAGAATGGCATGATAAATTCCGTTACTTGCTAGACGACTGGAAGCTCGTTCCAGGAGGGCGAATTGCTGCAGGTGCCGGTGCGAGTGATGAGCTCACTTTGTTTAATTGTTATGTTGTACCATCCCCGAAAGACAGCCGTGGTGGTATTATGAGCACACTTTCTGAGATGACGGAGATTATGGCACGTGGTGGTGGTGTGGGCATTAACTTGTCATCCCTTCGTCCGCGCAGATCCATTGTCAAAGGAGTGAATGGTTCATCAAGTGGTGCTGTTTCCTGGGGAGGATTGTTCAGCTATACTACAGGTTTAATCGAGCAGGGCGGTAGCAGACGTGGAGCGCTCATGTTGATGATTAACGATTGGCACCCTGATGTACTAGACTTCATTACGGTGAAGCAGACGATGGATCAAGTGACGAACGCTAACCTATCCGTTTGTGTAAGCAACGGGTTCATGAAGGCCGTTAAAGAAGATTTAGATTGGGAATTGGTATTTCCAGATACAAATGAGCCTGACTACAACGAAGTGTGGGATGGCGACTTAGACAAGTGGAAAAAGGCTGGACGAAAAGTTATTTCTTATCGTACGGTGAAGGCTCGTGAAATCTGGAATACGATTATTGGTGCAGCATGGAAATCTGCTGAACCTGGCGTAGTATTCATGGAACATTATAATGACATGTCTAACAGCTGGTACTTTAATCCGATTATTTGTACAAACCCTTGTGGGGAACAAGGATTACCAGCTTGGGGTGTTTGTAATTTATCTGCGATTAATCTATCGAAGTTCTATGATGAAGAAAAGCATGATGTGAATTGGGATGAACTTGCAACAACTACTCGTTATTCGGTACGGTTCTTAGATAATGTCATTAACAAGACATCTTATCACTTTGAAGAAAATGAGAAAAATCAGAAGAACGAGCGTCGAGTAGGTCTCGGTACAATGGGCCTTGCAGAGCTGATGATTAAGCTGAACATCCGTTATGGTAGTCCGAAATCATTGGAATTCCTTGATAAAATATATGCTTTTATTGCACGAGAAGCTTATTTGGCTTCGGCTGATATCGCTAGTGATAAAGGATCGTTCACAGCATTCGATGCTGAGAAATACTTACAAAGCGGATTTATGCGTAACATGACAGAAGTCTACCCAGAAGTGGGCGAAGCTATTAAAGAAAAGGGAATGCGTAACGTTACAGTTATTACGCAAGCACCGACAGGCAGTACAGGTACAATGGTAGGGACTTCAACAGGGATTGAACCGTATTTCGCATTCAAATATTATCGTCAAAGTCGTCTAGGTTATGATGAGCAATTCGTACCTATTGCTGAAGAATGGCTTAAAGAACATCCTGGTCAGGAATTGCCGGATTATTTCGTGACATCGATGGATCTGTCAGCTAAAGATCATATTCGTGTACAAGCTGCGATTCAGCGCTGGGTAGATAGCTCCATTTCGAAGACAGCCAACTGTCCTTCTGACTTTACCGTAGAAGAGACAGCAGAGCTCTATGAGATGGCGTTCGATCTTGGTTGCAAAGGTGTGACGATCTATCGTGACGGTAGCCGGGATGTTCAAGTGTTGAACACGGACAAGAAGGAATCAGAAGATGTGGAAGTTGGAGTAGAGGAAGCAGAACACCAAGCAGAACAGCAAGCGGCGGATCACTTTGCCGGTGAAGGGGCCGCTCTAGAATCGCTAAATGGAAGCTTTATAGCTGCTCAGGACGTTGAACCAGAAGGAAAGAAAGTCCTTGATAAGCAGTACAAGAGTCGTCCACAAGTTCTTCGTGGCGCAACGTATAAGGTGAATACGCCATTCGGGATGGCATATATTACAATCAACGATCTCGAGGGAATACCTAGTGAAATTTTTCTTAATGTTGGGAAGGCAGGATCAGACGTATTCGCCATGGCCGAGGCGTTGGGGCGGGTATGCTCCTTATTCCTCCGCTATGGAGATCATGGGCATAAGGTAGAGCTCCTAATTAAGCACCTCAAAGGTATCGGAGGTTCCGGCGCTATTGGCTTCGGTGTGAACCGCGTAGAATCGATTGCAGACGCCGTCGCGAAAGCATTAGAGTCCCATGTGCAGAGCGGTGTAGGAAGAGAATATGATCACGATCCGGCACCTGTATCAGCTACCCTTGAGAGAGAATTAGTCGTTGATCATGATACGGATAACAGGGATCACAAACCTAACCCGTCGCATACCTCTCGTGACCTATGCCCAAGTTGCGGTACAGCTTCTCTGATTAACATTGAAGGATGTAAAACATGTAGTAACTGTGGGTATAGTAAGTGTTCTTAGTGTAACCCCTATGATATCTGTTTGCAGTTCCACAGTGTGATGGATCGCGAAAGCTGCGAAAAAATTTATAAAAGTTGCGAAAAGTGGATCATAGAAATTGAGAAAATTTAATTATATTCATTTGTTTGTATAAATATTCATTAATGAATATTTATACGTAAATTTTAATAAAAATACTGAGGGTTGATCTGAAAATTATCATCTGATTTTCTGTTGCCACTAGTAACGTTTGCAGTGGAAATAGTGTCTACATCTCTTAGTCATTTTGAAGTTATGATTCAAGCGGCTTTCTTTTCACAGCTGTAAACATCACATCACTAACTTCAAACGATCTACCCAAACATCATGTATAATTGTTTCAATGTTAAAAGTTCGGATGGCATCCTGAATAGGAGCCTGTATCGATTCTAAAATCAATATAATCTCCCATTAAGGTTAAATTATTGATATAAAGAGCCATCTTTTAAGAAATTCATAAAGGACCTTGCGGTGTTAGAGCTAGCAAGGTTTTTTATGTTATAGGATACATTAGATGAAGAGCATGCTTAGTCGTATCTCTTCTTTGTTTGATAGAGTAATTGGCAGTTAAGTGGAGTAAGAAGGTAATAAATCCTCTGAGAAAATAAAGGTATTAGACCGACGCTGCATTACGCTAGCGGGCAGGTTAGTTCAATGACAAGCAAAAGCCGCGAGGACTTTCCACGCGGCTTTTTTACGGTTGGTGATTACCAATCTCCATCTGTGCTAACTGAAAGGTTACACCGATATTGGTAATTATTACTAATACTCTTTTGCTTTTTAGTAAAACTATTATAAATGTTAGCTTGCCATCATATGAGCAAACATTATTCAGAATTAGCGGTATATGATCTTTCGTTATTCATGATCATATTTTAAAGTACAGATCAGAGCACCATTTTATTTTTGATTCTCTGCTTTTCTCATAAATTTTAATAAGTTGATTCATAACAAAAATTCTTTGGACTATATCCTCACTGAATAGGTTGAGCTGACGTTTAAAGTTGTCTATTTCGGATTGATAAGGAGATGAATGTTTCTCATTTTCCTCATAAATTTTAAGGAGGTGAAAGTGTAATTTGTATATCTCTTCATAAGACATCGCTCATCCCTCCAATGATTATAGTATTTTATCATTATATCCAATCTTTAATATAATCAGACTACACCGTAATATTTCTCTGTTATCGATCCAATGCGCTTTTCTGGACAGATCGTGGTCTAGTATACAACAGACATTACATTTAGGAGCAAAAGATGGTTGAGTTATACCGATTATTAAAAATATGAACTACACCATCTTCATGAGATAAATGGTTTAATCAAAGTAAAAAAAAACGGATCGTTCAAGGGAACAGATTACATATTCATTGAAGAATCCGAGCTAGACTTCGGAAAGAAAACAAACAGTTTCTTATGAATCTTCTTCAGCAGACGAAGGCCTTAACCGCTTCAGATTAACTACTTGAGTCTAATACTTTATTTTCTTTTGATAGCATACCTGTACAGGTAATTTTATGTAGAGAAAGGTAGAGAACGAGGTGACAAGTAATATTGCAGAGTATTTTATATATATAGTGAGTAGCACCAAAAGATTCAATTGAAATGAGATGCTGAATCAGAATGGCTTATTCTCAAAAATAAGGAGGGGTTTCTATGGAGCATGAGGAGTATTTTCCTGTTCATTCGAACCAAGAATCAAATTCATTAAGAAAGGATAATTTTTTATGATACCTAATCAAAACCAATTTTATAGGATTGTCAATAAATTAGACGGCTTTGTAGCGGATGTTTATGGAGATTCGAAACCCGGAAATAAAATGGTGTTGTCGCAGTGGCATGGGCAGGATAATCAACGATTGATGTAGCAGTTAAATACGGATATGTGTCTGCTGACTCGTTTTCACGTGCTTTTCAAAAGACACACGGATTAAGACCTTCGGATGCCCGCAATAATGGAGTACAATTAAAAGCCTATCCTAGAATCTCCTTTCAAATTTCAATTAAAGGGGTTGTCGAATTGGAGGTTTACCCTTAGGGTTTATGCTATCTACGAAAATTGGTAAGGTACAGTCAAGGAAATATTTAGGGGGATAAGTATGCAAAGAAACTCCGATAAAGAAGCTCGTTCATTTGGTGTTGAGGGATTTTAATTTGCATTTCATCCAAAAGCTATCTATACAAAGTCAAAAGGTTGTATCATGCTTATATAGAGTTAGAATAAAGGTATTGGAAATGAGAGGTGTATCATTTTTGTATAGAGTGGCTATTTGCGATGATGAGGAAAAACAAAGAGAGCTTTTTAAAAGCATCCTGATTACTATGTCGATAAAGACAAATATAGATTTTGAAATTGAATTATTCGGCTCGGGAGAGCAATTGGTATCCGATTATGAGCGCCATGAAACTCCATTCCATATTTTAATTTTGGATATTGAAATGGGGGGGATGAACGGGATTCAAACAGCCCGAAAAATAAGAGGGTTAAATAACTTGGATGAACAAATTATTTTTTTGACAAGCTATCCTGAATATATGGTGGAAAGTTTTGATGTCATGACATTCCAGTATTTGATAAAACCCATTGCTCCTTCGATCTTGGAGGAGAAAATGATCAAGATATGCCAATACTTTCAAGCACTTGATAAAAAGTTTATGGTTATCAAGTCAACCTATGAAGAAATCGTTTTAAAATATGATGACCTCATTAGTATTGAAGCTGCCAAAAGCTTAACTATAAAAAGCAAACTACATTTTACGACCACTAATCAAACCTATGAAAGCAAAGGCATCATTTCAGATTATGCTTTGGCCTTAAAAGACTGTAACTTCTTGCAAATCCATCGTTCTATTATTATTAATCTGCTTCATGTAAAGAAATTTGCTAGCGGAGTGGTCCTCATGTCCAATGGTATGGAATTACCCATAGGCCGTTCTAAAATTAAAGAGGTTAAAGATGTTTACACCAAATTTATGATTATGAAGGTCGATTGATATGATTCAAAATAATTTTCCTATTGTTTTTAGCATTGTACTTGTGATGGGCGTTCAAATTAATTTTTTCTTCAACTCGGTATTTGATAAATCAGCTAAAAAACATAACCGATTCATTTACTTCCTTATCTTTGGGTTGCTTGATTACCTCTATCTGGTTATTCCCATCTCTCCTATTTTATCTTTGATTCTACCCTTGCTCATGATATTTAGTTTTGCACAATCTTATCAGGTAGAAATTAAAGAAAAGTTCATTTTTTCTATGTTTTACGGTGTTTTAATATCTCTCGTTAATTTTATATCCCTTTATATTTTTTATACCCTATATTCAGTTGAGTTTAGCTTTGACCCTGTAAATGAACATGATCAAATAGCCTACACGAAAGCTATTTTACTCAGTTGCATGATCATGTTTGCTATCATTCAGATTATACGACTACTTGCAAAACGTAGAAGTTACTCTTTGCATTATCGTTACTACATATTTTTTTCGGTTATTCCTATCGTAAGTATAAACCAACTGAATATTCTAACTTATAAGGACGCCTATTCTTTCATATCCGTCATTGTATTACTATTTTTAAACGTTATGATTTTCTATATTTTTGATACGATCATTGATAAATTTCAATTCATGCATGAGAATACTCAGTTGCAACATCAGATGGACTATCAGGATGCGAATTACGAAAAAGTCGTTCACAGCTTCAAATCCATTAAAAGAATCATTCATGATACGAATCAACAGTTTTTGTATATTGAAGAGTGTATTAAGCGAAATGAGTTAACAACTGCACTGGAACATATTAAGACGACATTAAATAAAGTCGAAGGAGCCTATCAACGGGTTAATACGGGGAATCTCGTTATAGATGCCCTTGTTACTAATACGCTTAGTATTGGACAAGCCAATGGTATAAGAATAGATACAAAGATTAACTTATGTTCACAAGTAGTCCATATTGACCGTTATGACTTATGTGTTGTCATTGGAAATATGCTAGATAACGCAATAGAGGCTTCTAAAAAGTTAAAAATCGCAGAAGATAGGTACATTCATATAAAAATACATTCTACCGAGTCTACCCTTATCATTCACATCATGAATCATATGGAGAATGAAGTTGCCCACTTAAACAGCCAAAAATCAAACCCAGAATTTCATGGTATTGGATTAACGAACATAGCTAGAATCTGCGACAAGTACGGTGGTCATATGACCATTGAAACGAAACATAAAGTATTTAATAATATGGTACTAATCCCATTTCATACCAACAATCCCTAAACAACATGTTGTTTAGGGATTGTTTTTTTCGTTTCAGGGTGATTTTTTAATATAACAGCCCTCTTCCTTGTATGCTGAATTCAGCAAGTAAAGTCCTAGATAGAATACGAGGAGGAACAAATAATGAAGAAGATGGTTTCTATATTAATGACCACTATGCTTATTGCAATACCGATCACCTCTGCTTTTGCTCAAACGAATCCTGATACTGTAAAAGAAAAGGCACAGGGGCTGGCTTCGAAGATCGTGTCCGATTATGGTGTAAGTGGATTGCAGTATGCAATTATGGACCATGGATCCATTGTTTTATCGGGTAGCGCTGGTGTATACGATAAAGCGACCAAGAATCCGATAACCAAAGACACGATGTTTGCAATAGGCTCGGTAAGTAAAGTGTATGTAACTGCTGCAGCGATGATGCTAGCTGATTCTAATAAAATTGATATTGATAAACCACTAACCACGTATATCAAGGACTTTAAAATGGCAGATGAACGATACACAAAGATTACACCGCGCATGTTGATGAATCATTCTTCAGGAATTTACGGTAGTTACTATGGGAATAGTATATTGTTTGATGATAAGGATAC
>DASXLR010000037.1:0-4832 GCA_036496075.1 Paenibacillus sp.
ATGAGCAGGGATGTACCCACAAACCCGAATTCCTCGCCAATCACAGCAAAGATAAAATCGGTATGAGCTTCCGGCAAATAAAACAGCTTCTGCACACTTTGACCGATTCCCATCCCAGTAAGGCCCCCATGTCCTAATGCATAGAGCGATTGAATGAGTTGATACCCAGAGTCTTGAGGACTATCAAGTGGATCTAGAAAGGAGCTGATTCGCTGGAGACGGTAACTCTTACTAATCGCAAGATAAACAAAAATAGGGATGAGTGCTAAACTAAGGATGAAAAGATGACGGAGATCAACACCACCGATCAAAAGGATCGTTACTGCAATAAAGAACAAGATTAACATCGTGCCGAAATCGGGTTGTTTCATGACAAGCAGCAGAATGATGCCGATAATCATCATAATAGGGAGTAAGCCTCTACGAAAATTTCGGAGGTGATCTCCTTTTCTACTTACTATTGCTGACAAATATACGATGATGGATAACTTGGTAAACTCAGATGGCTGCAAATTAAAACCGCTCAGAACAAACCATCGTCTCGCCCCATTTATGTTTGCTCCCCCTATTAATACGAGAACAAGTGCCAATAATGAGAACAGCAGAAGGATCGGCGAAGCTTTCTTCCACCATGAAAAAGGAATACCCATAAAAATGAACATCACAAATAATCCGATGAGCGCAAATACGCCTTGTTTCATGACGTAGTGCCACGGACTATTGTGTTTTATCATGGCCATCGGAGAGCTTGCGCTAAAAATCATAATCAAGCCAAAACCAACAAGCAAAATAGTCAAAAAAAGAAGTAGAAAATCAGGACGGCCTCTTATTTTACCGTTCAAATCATAGGACACCTCCATCGCTCTAACTATTATCCTAGTGAATGATTACTCAAGATCGAACTTACCGTGATACTCCTTCTTGGATAACAGCTTTAACTTATCTTCACTTAATCCATAAATGTCCAGACCATTTCCTGCATCTCCCAATGACCAGCCAAGCACGAGCTCGGATCGACCGTCCTGATCGATATCTGGAAATCCGGCATACTCCAAGCCGTAACCAAACCCCTTGACTTCTGAGACTATTCGCCACTCCTCATTATGTTGCTTAAATAGAGCCGCTTTTAACATTTTACCTGTCGCTTTATTCTCTTCATATACAACGACAGCTTAATCGATACCGTCCCCATCCATATCTCCGAATGAGATATCATTACCGTCTTTTCCCTGCGTGGGGACTAACAATTGAACCTCGTCAGGCAGTAATTTGATAAGTTCATGGCTGATTTTGTATCGCTGAATGCTTGCTTCTGATAATGGAGGCTTAATCATATCTACGGGTGTTGCGGGAATCCCACATCCTCCGAGCAACAATAACGTAGTCGACATGAAACCTATTCTAATGAGTTTGTTGAGCATTCTGATTACCTACTCCTCGCTTGTCAAGGTTATTTACTATTCTATCTTTGAAAGGGAACGAAGTGGTTATGAAATAGTTAAATCTCAATTTCCTTATAGTGCGAGTTCAAAAAGTCAGTTTTTCAGCACCAAGAAAATTGGATGAAGCAAGGGAGTGAGGAGCGGAGCGTAGGCAGTACCTACGTGAGCACCGGAAGGACCGGCTGAATTCAATCTTCGATGTCGAATAGACCTCTTGATATACCTCGTGATCAAAAGATGACTTTTTGAACAACCTCTTATATCGGTAGAAAGATATGGACTGTCGTTCCCTTGCCAACCTTACTGGTTAATCGTAATTCTCCTTGATGCAACTTAATAATCTGATCAGAAATGGATAGACCTAAACCACTGCCGGAAGCATGTTGATCTACTTTGTAGAATTTTTGCAGCACATTCGCTATATCCTCCTCTGCGATTCCTGAGCCAGTGTCCTCAACGGTAATAACGACTTGTCCTAGAGCTGTATGAGCGTGTACAAGAATTCGACCAGAGGCATCTGTAAATTTGAGCGAATTATCAATTAGATTAATCAGTACTTGCTTCAATCGATTCTCATCTGCTTGAATGGTAGGAAGAGTCTCATCTGTTTGTATTTCGAGTAAAATCCCTTGCCGAGCAGCTCTTGGGGCAAGTTGTCTGCCAATATGATGCAATAATTCTGATAGATGGACAGGTGCGTAGTGTATGACAATTCTTCCATTATCCAATTTAGAGAAATCTAACAGTTCATCCACCATACGAGTTAACCTGTCACTTTCTGATTCAATAATATCAAGTCCTTCATGAAGTAGTGGCTTGTTGTCGTTCCCATTCGATTTCAACGTGATGACCCAGCCTTTAATCGACGTTAATGGCGTACGCAGTTCATGCGACACGGATGAAATAAAATCATTTTTAAGTTGTTCGCTCTTCAATATTCTACTTGCCATCATATTTAGCGTATCTGCCAGGGAACCTAATTCATCCCGGTAGCGCTTATGTACTCTTATGCTGAAGTCTCCTTCTGTCATGCGATCTGCTGCTTGTTTAAGATCCTTAATTGATCTCGTGATAGTCCAAGACAGCAGCAGTCCAAGAACGGTAACAATCGCAATAACAAGCATACCAACACAGATCAGTACGACTGTAATTTGATTAACCGTATTTAGTGTTTCAGTCAAGGAAGTGACAAACCTGACTTCCCCCACGATGATGTCATTTGCTTGTAAGGGAAACGATACCGCTAATATGGCTTCTTGGGTTGCAGGGTCCTTCCCTTTCCAAGTACCAGGTTGTCCTTGGATAGCTGCTTGCACATCTAAATGTTTGATTATAATGTTGTCCCCTTGAAGTCCGGTAGAGTCCTGTAGAAGTCGGCCCGAGGAATTAATAATCTGTACTTGCGCATCGGAATTATGTGCAAACCCCTTCAATAATCGATCCGATTGTTTCTCCAGATCTTCATCTGCAAAATATTGCTGAAAAAAAGAAGCGGATAGCTCCGCTTGATTCATCAGGATTCGCTCTACATTATGAAAATAATAATATCTCACAGAAACAATGAGAAAAATCTCAAGAATGAGAACAGTGAGGAAAATGACCACAACATAACTTCCTACTAATCTTTTCTGAATACCCATTTCTTCAACCGTCCTTCCTGAAGCGGTATCCGAGTCCCCATACCGTCTCGATCCAATATGGCTTGGAGCCATCATCTTCAATCTTCTCTCTTAACTTTCGCACATGGACATCTACCGTTTTAGGATCTCCTATATAATCCTCTCCCCATACGAGGTTCAATAATTCATTTCGGGATAGTGCTGTATCGGGATGTTCTAGAAAGGTTCGAATCATTTGGAATTCCTTCGGCGTTAATTCAATAAAGGCGTCATGTTTGAACACCTTATTCGAATTCAGATCCATCCGAATTGGACCGGATTGAAGCACGAGTCTTTGCGGTTTTAGGGCAATTTCTGTACGGCGTAATATGGATTTAATTCGTGCTACAAGCTCTAACGGATTAAATGGTTTGACAATATAATCGTCGGCACCAATTTCAAGCCCTTTGATTTTGTCCAAATCTTGTCCACGTGCAGTTAAGAAGACGATGATGACCGCAGGATCCTTCTCTCTTAGCTTCTGGCAGATCTCAAATCCATCAGCATCTGGCAGCATAATGTCCAGAACAACAACGTCGGGTCGATTCATTGTGAAACTCTGTATCGCTTCTCCTCCAAACGCAGCCTCCGTTACCACAAACCCGTTATTTATTAAATTAATTGCTACAAAACGTCTAATATTATCGTCATCTTCAACAATAAGTACTTGATTACGATTCATAGTATCCACGATTCCCACCTCCATAACTGGATTCTCCAGCCAAGTAAAATGCAAAAAAAAGATCTCTCTGTAAAGAGAGAACCTTGAGCTCAGATCCATATTCTTCTTCACGTTTTCATGTCAAATGAAAACGATCCAACATCACATGTGGATATTACTCCAAATTGATCAACTTGTCAAAAATATAGGACACCCTAATATTAGGTATCGATTTTTATAGTAAGATTTCCTCTGAAACTTTCATAGCCTTTAATACTGGCGAGATCGAAGTTTCTCCAGAATGACAAGCAGAAGGACCCATTTTACAGCCGTAATCCCCTCTAGTAGATAATGAAGTCAACTTTATAGTTTCAGCTTGAGACATCATGACTCAGCTCCTTTAGTTTTAAATGAACAACATCTTAATATTACAAGATGTAACTAGCATTGTACAAAATGTTAACGTACTTAATTAGCGTATCACCAGTGACGTTCGATGCTCCTTTCACTCTATATGTCCGGAAAAATCCAAAAAAAACCGCCATAAACTGGCGGCGACAAGTTTCTTCATATGATTAACTATGCTAACTGATTAACGTGATGTAATTCTTGTGTTGTCTTTGAAGTCACTATGCCTCGATTGATATGCCTGCGTTTCAGAGTACTTATTAAGTCGAAAATCCCACTGAATACCTCAATTGAATGATAGAAATCTTTCATAAAGTAATTCCAACGCTCATTCGCCTTATTAATATCATGAATCCCTAGCTCTCTTAATGAGTCAGTACCTGGAATTCCTAGTACAGAAGACAATTCATGATGGTAAAGTATGAAATGGATTTCATGTCAATAATTAATGGATGAGCGATGAATAATTCTATAGGGAATCTTAATTTTTTGCTTTAATTTGGGCTCAAAACAGAAATCAGTGGTTGACCAATATATCGAGTGGATAGTTGACCGCTACGCGGATGGATTGTCCTTCCGATCGCTGTTGCCCCCAAATTTTTTTGATTAACCGTTCTTTACGGTAAAAATTCAGGGGCAAAGGCGAATGCTACGCTTCTCCAC
>DASXLR010000038.1:0-5395 GCA_036496075.1 Paenibacillus sp.
TGGCAAAAGTGGATTTGGAGCCCGTTCTTGTCCGTCCTTGGAAGTGGAGCAACTGGATTCGTCTATAATGGTTCATTTCAACCGAACCGATATTTGGAACTCATACAGAGTTATGGCATTCAGGTATTATGTTGTACGCCAACGGAATATAGGTTAATGGCGAAGACGGATGGTTTGGAGCAATATGATTTATCTAACCTACGAAGTGCTGTGTCTGCGGGTGAACCACTGAACGAGGAAGTGATTAACGAATTCCAACGGCATTTCGATTTGACCATTCGTGACGGTTATGGGCAAACAGAAAGTACTCTTTTAATCGGAACTTTGAAGGATGCTCCCTCACGTATTGGTTCCATGGGCAGGTCTATTGCTGAAGGACTTGTAGAAGTCATAGACGAAGAGGGTACACCGCTAGCTCCTGGAGAAGTGGGGGATATTGCTGTTCACTCAGATATGCCAGCATTGTTTCAGAATTATTATCAAGACCCTGAACGCAAAACAGCCTCGATACACGGGAACTATTTCGTGACGGGCGATCGTGCAAAGAAGGATGCAGAAGGATTCTTCTGGTTTGAGGGTCGTGGAGATGATATCATCATCAGCTCGGGATATACGATAGGTCCCTTCGAAGTAGAGGAAGCTCTCATGAAGCATCATGCGGTAAGAGAATGTGCCGTTGTAGCTAGTCCTGATGAGATCAGAGGCCATGTGGTGAAAGCATTCATCGTACTAAAAGAGGAAATAGAAGGTTCGCCAAAACTTGTCAAAGAGCTTCAGAACCATGTCAAAGAATGGACAGCTCCTTACAAGTATCCACGAAAGATAGAATTTATTAAGGATCTCCCTAAGACAAACTCAGGTAAGATCCGAAGAATAGAACTGCGGCAGCAAGAGCAACGGGCTTCACAGGAGTAAGGCCCGTTACAGTCGTAGAATCAAATAACCCTGGAGAACTCAAACCATGCTCAATGGGTCCTTCAGGGTTATTTGATCATTGCACAGTGTAACTTGACCATACGATTCGGCAGTCACTAGAGGTCTAACGAATATCTCGTATTTTAACATTCGTACTGTACACCATAGAATTGCTGGACAATTTAAAAGACGGATAATTAGGGTCCGCGTCAAGTATCATGAATTCTTCGTAATAAATCTCCTGCTGGGGATTAATTAGTAAAGGGATCAACCCAGTCTCAACTTTAATATCGCCGATATCAGGTTCGTTTATGATCAACAGTACTGTTATTCCGTCACACCCACAACCTTCTGTGTCATAAAAAAGTTTAACGTAACCTGGTCGATCTCCAAGACTTGTATGTAATCTTTCTTTTGCCAATGGAGTTAGTTGAATGTTCATAGTGTATATACGCTCCTTAAATGTATTGGTGTAGGTAGAGAATGGTTATGCAATTGGCGGAGTAATGGATAATAAGAGGCTAAATAAGAGTGGCCATATGAACAAGTAACTACCACCAGGTAAATAAATTGCTGTTCCTATACTCATAATAAACCATAAGAAGTGTTGCAATCCACACATTAGATTTTAATATACTCCATATGAGAGTAATCCCTCCATATACTATTCCTAAACTGAGAAGCGAAATAAAGAAACCGCTCATCATGCCTATAAGACTTATCCGCCGGCGATGTAGACCGTGCCATATGGTGATGACCAACAGTAATGCACCGAATATCACCGACCAGATCACTAACGACTGCGGATAACTAACCATGGTTGAACCTACGATATTGAAGTATACCCGATTTTCTTGTTTAATGTGGTTCAAATCCATGTTCCCAAAATGTTTGGATAGGCTAAGCATGTATTCGCCATGGTGTTGCAGACTGGACTGATCTAGATTCTCGGGAGTATCGATAGGTTGGTAATAAGCATTAAATCCCATACTGTAAGCAAGGTTCAGTCCTGAAATTTATTTTCCTTATTTCGGGATATATGGAACACATTTATCGTAAGCTATATACTTGACAATATGATGATAGGTCCATACAATATGAATGCATATAGGGGAACATATGTTTTTTTGTGTGATATTATACTTGTATTTGCGAAAGGAGTAGATTAAAAATGGGGAATTCAAATCAAAAAATAAATACATTTTTGATGTTTTCTGGAACAGCTGAAGAGGCTATGCACCATTATACTTCTGTATTCGAGCCATCCGAAATCGTTAGTATTATTCATTATGGCCCGAACCAAGGAGGTAAAGAAGGAACGGTGTTGCATGCTACATTCTCGCTAAAGGGACAATTGTTCATGTGCATAGACAACAGTAATGGGAACGACATTGCCTTCACTCCTGCAATATCATTGTTTGTAACATGTGATACAGAAGAAGAAATTGATACAGTTTTTAAGAAGTTATCTGATGGTGGACAAGTGTTAATGCCATTATCGGCTACACCTGTGAGTGAGAAGTTTGGGTGGGTCGCAGATAAATATGGTGTCACTTGGCAATTGAATCTTGCAAAAAACAAATAAAATAAGAAAAATCCCAAAATAATACACAAGAGCAGAAAGACAGATAGCTTGATGAGCCTCTGTCTTTTTGTGTACGGTAGGAGCTAAATTTCTAGTTGATTCTGTACCTTATCTGTTCTTGCGAAGGAGATGCCGATATTCTGTGGGTGACATACCATTCCATTTGTGAAACTGCCTTGAAAAATATAGCGCATCATTGAAGCCGACTGATGAAGAAACCTGATCGATTGTTAGAGATCCTCCAAGCAACTCCTTTGCTTTGTCCATTCTTACGTTCAATAAGTATTGTTTGGGAGAGATCCCGGTTTTTTGCTTGAATACCTTGGATAGATGAGCTCGATGATAGCCGAGTGTGGAGGCCATATGTTCAATGCTGATCTGCTGATGAAACTGCAGCGAAATCCAGCGGATCGCCTGATCGATCTGACGGTCAATGATGTCTGGCATTTCTCTAGGATGCACAGGTAGACTGCTTCTGTTCGCCAATCCGAAATGATGAAGCAGTATTCGTAACCAGCCCGAGGCCTCTAGACTTTCCAGCCGGGGATAAGCAGATTGCTGAAATGACACACGAATCCGTTCATATATAGAGTAGAGCTCTGTTATATGCTCTGAGTGTAACAACGGTCTATCCCTAGTAATGCCAATATCGTAGAGTAGCTGCGGTACGGATTCCCCTTGCAGAGCCACCCAGACATAATGCCAGGGAGAGTGACTGTCCGCTTGATAGCTGAATAGGGAACCAGGGAAAATAACGAATGTATCACCTGCTTGACATGTCTTAGAGATATTTCCGCACTGAAAGAAGCCTTCTCCTTCCAGAACAGTATGAATAAGATAGTAGTCATGAACAGACGGTCCTATCTTATGTGCCGGGTACGGTTTTCCTTCACCGCTGAACAATACAGTCAGGTCTCGTTCATCTGGAAAGAGATTAAAACCAGCCGTAAAGTGGTAATGATCGGGATTCATTAGCGCCCTCCTCTTTAGATAAAACTAGATTATTACAGACCTATCTTAAATGCAACAAAAATCCATATGATTCTTGTATTCCTCCATACTCATTGTGAGCTTCTTAATTTATAGTAAATATTGAAGAGAGTAGCGAATAATAACTGATATTATAGTATTTATAAGCTATGAATATTATTTCACAGCACAAAATGGCTGAATCAGTATCGTTCTTCTCAACAATAAGGAGGAATATTTCATATGAATAAAATTACATTTATCGGTGCAGGTAGCACCGTGTTTGCCAAGAACGTATTGGGTGACTGTATGAAAACGTCAGCACTGCAGGGCTTCGAGCTTGCACTGTTTGATATTGATTTACAGCGCCTTACGGATTCGGAGAACATGTTGAATAATATAAAAATAAGTAGTGGCAGTACTTGTAGTATAAAAGCTTACGTAGACCGTAAAGAAGCAATGCGTGGAGCCAAATATATCATTAATGCGATTCAAGTGGGTGGTTATGATCCTTGCACGATTACTGACTTTGAAATTCCGAAGAAGTACGGCCTACGGCAAACGATTGCCGATACGGTCGGCATTGGCGGTATCTTCCGTAATTTGCGCACTATTCCGGTTATGTTGGATTTTGCAGCTGATGTCAGAGAGGTATGCCCAGATGCGCTGTTCTTGAACTACACCAACCCAATGGCTGTACTGACGAATGTCATGAGCACGTATGGCGGCGTGCAGACCGTAGGACTATGCCATAGCGTACAGCATTGTATTCCTGGTTTATTTGAGGATCTTGGAATAGATCAGACGGGTGTTCAGGCGAAGATCGCTGGCATTAACCATATGGCTTGGTTGCTGGAAGTGACGAAAGATGGAGAAGATTTGTACCCTGAAATCAAACGCCGTGCGGCAGAAAAACAAAAGGAACATCACGGCGATATGGTACGCTATGAAATGATGCTGAAATTCGGCTATTATATTACCGAGTCTTCCGAGCATAATGCCGAATACCATCCTTATTTTATCAAACGTAATTATCCTGAATTAATCGAAAGGTTCCAAATTCCGCTAGATGAATATCCACGCCGATGTGTAGAACAAATCGAACGTTGGCAACAAATGCGCGAAGAGTTGGTCACTAATAAAGAGCTTCAGCATGAACGCTCGCATGAGTATGCATCCTACATTTTAGAAGCCATGGAAACCAATGTTCCGTTCAAGATAGGCGGTAACGTGATGAATACAGGATTAATAACCAACCTTCCGAGAGAAGCTTGTGTTGAAGTTCCTTGCCTTGTAGACAGTAGTGGAGTTACGCCAACTTTCGTAGGTGATTTGCCTCCACAATGCGCAGCATTGAACCGTACGAATATTAATACACAGTTACTAACAATAGAAGCGGCCATAACAAGAAAGAGAGAGCATATTTATCACGCGGCTATGCTGGACCCACACACGGCAGCGGAGCTGTCGATGGACGATATTGTAAGCATGTGTGATGAGTTGATCACTGCACACGGTGACTGGCTGCCACAGTATAAGTAATTGAATCTTTAGAAACAGCTCTGTCGCAATCGAGGCGGATCAGAGCTGTTGTATTCTTGATTAAATTATCAAACATCTAAGAGAATTATTGCTCTTTATACAATTCTGCGACTGCGTTAGCTGCAACAATGGCATTATATACATCATCAGCTGTAACAGGGAAAGGCCTATTCTATATCTAGAGGATTACTCAATTTATCTTGATAATAATCAAATACAAGATTCCCGGTTGTCGTTTTTACGGCATAAAAAATATCATGAACTTCTTTGCCTTTATTAATGATTTTTTGCATCAGCCATTCCTCCGAGATATTATTTCCTATTAAATTCCTATGCATGATTTTTCCGTCCATAACTAATTCAATTGGGAAATTGGAATGATCT
>DASXLR010000039.1:0-14996 GCA_036496075.1 Paenibacillus sp.
TTTAGACTTACTCTTTAGTTCAATGCTAATCTCAGGTTGATTCAGGGTATTATAACGTACTTCTGCCCCATTTTCTTTGAAATCACTACCCAATAATTCAATCTTACAAAAATCCGTCGCATCTTTACATCCATCTGCACTACGGAATGTGAGGTTAGCCGGTTCTTTCATTTTTTTTCTAACTTCTGCCTCGTCGGTAACTCCGGCAATCTTAAGACGAATCCGGTTAGCACCTTCCGTGGTAACTTCTGGCTCACTTGTACCTAGAACGTTAGCACGCTTCTCTAGGCTTTTAGCAGTCTGGTTTAGTGATTCCGTGGTAATTTTCTGTCCCGCTTCAATGGGCTGAGCCTCATAGAGAATCTCAAATCCTCCCTTAAGGTCTAGACCCAACCGGACTTTGTCCAGCAATCCCGGGCTTGATACGGCCATTACACCAGATAATACGAGTATGGTTACGATAAAAGTAATAATTCTTTTCATGCCGTTCTTAGTTCCCCTTTCGTTCTCAATATTCCTATTATAGCCATGCGATAAAATGCAGTCAATTTATCAATATTTGTATACTCCATATTTACCTATAAATATGGATAAAATAAAAAGAACCTCTTTCTTAATCGAAAGTGGCTCCTCGATAAGCAGACATCGTCATAAAGTTCATAAAACTAGTTACCTTCAAAGATAAAATATCATTAACTAGCTTATAGAGAGGAGGGATTCCTTCCTTCGCATATTTCGAGCTGACACAAGTCCAGATATCTTTACTTGTCACGTGCTCATACCCGATGAGTCTGAATTCTTCTGCCTTACTCTTACACATCATTTGGATGTCTACATCAAACTGCATGTTGCTTATTTCCTCAACTCCCACGGGTGTTGCCTCCTCTCCATGATGTCCGAATCGTTTGTATCAACTCTAATTCGCCCTTCCATCCAGCATTTCCTCTTTTTTATGTAATCTTCTTTCAAACCCAAGTCATGAGAATGGACAGGTTGAGCATATCCATATACAAAAGGTCTTACTATCGTTCTGGCCGGGGAAGAGGGAGTGAGCATTGAATAAGATAAAAAAACAGACATTTATCCAAGGTACCCTAATATTATTAGCAGCAGGCATCATTAATCGCGTATTAGGGTTTATCCCAAGAATTGCATTGCCCCGGATTATTGGTGCTGAAGGAGTTGGAATATACCAATTAGGATATCCTTTCTTTCTAGTATTAATGACTCTTATTACGGGAGGTATCCCCCTTGCTGTTGCCAAACTTGTGTCAGAAGCTGAAGCAGCGGGTAAACCACAATCTTCAAAACTTATTCTACGTATCAGTCTAAGCTTAACCTTAAGCCTCAGTATTGTATTCATGATATTGGCGATACTATTTGCCCCTTGGATAACCCAAGTCATCCTAACAGACCCGAGAGTGTATCACACATTTGTAAGTATGAGTCCTATGCTTGTCATCATAGCGGTCTCTTCTGTATACAGAGGATATTTTCAAGGTAAGCAGAATATGATTCCCTCAGCTGTCTCCTCCATTGTGGAGTCATTAGTTCGAATTGTTTGTGTACTGTGGTTCTCTTATTTACTCCTTCCAAAAGGAATTGAGTTCGCAGCAGCAGGTGCCATGTTAGGGGTCATGGCTGGAGAATTTATAGGCTTACTTATATTGCTATGGCAATATCATACAGAGAATAGAAATCACTCAGACACAACGGAGAGAGCAGAGTCCACACAAGAGAATATTCCAGACCGTCATTTTCTCAGAAGATTGCTGAGAATAACGATCCCTGTCACTGCAGGAAAACTTGTGGGGTCCTTTTCCTACTTATTTGAGTCCATTATTACAGCACAAAGTCTAATTGTAGCTGGACTAGCTACATCCGTTGCTACAGCTCAATATGGTGCTTTACAAGGCATGGTCATACCTTTATTGCTTATACCCGGGGCATTAACATCTTCTCTAGCCGTATCTCTCGTACCTTCACTGTCAGAAGCGGCAGCACGTAATGATCTAGTGACCATCCATAAGAGGCTTAATCAAACACTAAGATTGGCGCTTGTCACCGGAGCACCCTTCTCAGTTCTGATGTTTATTCTATCATCACCACTCTGTCAATTGCTTTACAACAATGACAGCATTTCAGGAATGTTGCGCATGATGGCGCCCTTTGCATTATTCTTGTATGTACAGGCTCCACTGCAAGCAACGTTACAAGCATTAGATCGTCCGGGAAAAGCTCTTCGCAACACACTAATTGGCGCTATCATCAAACTGTTTATCATCTGGTACTTATCATCCCAACCTGAATTTGGAATATACGGTGCCGTTATAGCCATTATTATCAACAGTATCATTGTAACCCTACTTCACAGCATCAGCGTCATTAGAATGCTATCTTTTCGCTTCAAGTATTTCGATTTCGTAAAAATTGTAGCCGCTATGCTCATCATGGCCGGTGGTACACAATTCGGTTTCGTCCGCATGCCTTTTCATCACATATCATGGCTACAATTTCTGCTATCTGCATCCATAGGCATGACCTTATATATGATCGTCATTTTCACAATTAAGTTAGTATCACGTCGTGATCTAGGAAGGATTCCTATTCTGCATCATTGGTTCCGTTAGTTAGAAGGCTCACTTGGCTTATCTAACAGATCTACATTTAATTCTCCTTTGTGGTCAATAGAACAAAAGAACACATCTGAGAACTCTTCGGCACCTTTAGAATGAATCTGGTTTTTAAGCCAGAATCGTGTCTTGTTGATAATTTTCAAGCTTTCATCTTGCACTATCCCATCCATAATTAGTGGTATTGGTAGTCCCGTGTATGTAACCTTTTCAGCTGGAATCAGTATTTTTTTATTCGATTTTTTATTTTTTGCCGACTGTGAATCTTTGGGAATTACTGTTAACTGTCCTGTTGTCTCCAAAATGGCAAACTCTACCTCAGCAATATTATCAATATTTTGACCTCGCATTTGGAACATAAGGTCATCCAGGTTATACCGTTGCTTTTTCATAGCATCCCGATGAATGTTACCATCAGAGATCAATACTGTCGGTTTACCATCAAATAATTGACGTATTTTTCGATTCTTTAAAGAAAGATACGCAATTAGAACCTGTACAACTACAAGCGTGGCCATAGGGACTATTCCTTCGTAAAGAGGACGCTTAATATCCTCCAACACAAATACCGCTATTTCAGCAATCATTATGGAAATGACTAGATCAAAGATGGACAGTTTTCCAATCTCACGCTTCCCCATTACACGTAGGGTTAAGAAGATAAGTAAATACAACAAAAGCGTTCTAAAGATGTAAATACTAATATCCGCTGGCACTTATATCCGCTCCCTTCGGCTTCTTTAAAAATTGGACATCTATCTGTATTTTTAGCTTTGCAAGCACTATTCATACACATAATCTACTTCTAATCTTAATTTTCTTCAGAATCTATAGAGCTGTACTACTGGGGCAAGCCTAGTCATACAATGACAGTAACATATGGACAATAAAGGAGGTTTTTACATGGAACAGATCCGACGGCTATTCTCACTACGGGTCACTAATCCAATTCTAGCGGGGTTGTGTTACGCCTTCTCTTGGATGATGATCGGTGCATTTGTTTTATCCTTGTTTCTGTGGTTAAGCGGTATGCAAGAGGAGGATTTAACCGCCTATACTTATGTAGTGCATGCTTGTGCAGTATGTATTGGTGGTCTAGTATCTGGTAAAAGATCCGGACATAAAGGTTGGTATCAGGGGGGATTAACAGGAGCCTTTTATGGTGTGATCATTCTGATTATAGGTTTCCTCGCATTGGATAATTCTTTTTCTTTAAGTAAATTGGTTTGGATTGCAGCCGCTTATGTCTTAGGCTCTTTCGGAGGAATGTTCGGAGTTAATATGCGTAATCAACGCTAAAATATCTGTTAGTCTCTTGTTAGCAAATTGTGATACAATATTGCAAGTTATGCTATTAAGAGGAGGATACTACGTTGTGCTATACAATTCGATAGGAACCATTACATTAGCGACTATAGGTGTAGTCATTATACTCATTTGGCTAGGAACTATAAGGTTTCCATTGTTACCCGTCGGAAATTTCATCGTGGATCTCATAAAATCACGAAGGTTTCTCGTATTACTGTTAGCTGTCATCTGTATTCTGTTAATGAATAAGTATGAGTTAAGCTTTGAAGAATCCTTAGATTACAATGCGGACTTTACTCCTTGGATTTATGCTCTAGAAGGTCATTTTGTACAATCCGTTCAGCACATCTTCAGTAACCCATACGTTACTCAGATTACTGTGTTCTTTTACATCATCGTGTTCCAATCACTCTTGGTTGGTTCTATCGGAGTCTACATTATTGATCGAAATAAAGTTCTCGTTTACGCCATTTGTTTTGCCATTATTACGAATTATACCGTAGCTATCCCTTTTTATGTATTATTTCCGGTAAATGAAGTGTGGTCTCATCCTCCTGCTGGAGTATCATTCTTAATGCTAGATGTATTTCCTAAATTTGAACAAGAATATAGACCTTTATCGGGTATAAATAACTGCTTCCCTAGTCTTCATACATCTATCTCGGTTACCATCATGCTTCTAGCCGCACGATCTGGGAACATGCGCTGGAGAATAATAACTGGAATTAGCTCTGTTATTATTCTATTCAGCATTTTCTACCTTGGAATTCACTGGTTAACCGATATGATCGCAGGAACAATGCTCGGCGTATTTGCATCCTCATTTGGAATTTATATGGCCAAGCGTACGATTAGGAAAGAAGGCACCACGCTCCTATCCTTATAAACTGGAAATAGAGGTTGCCCTTCGCCATTATGGCGGATAGGACAACCTCTATTTGTTAAATTCTTAACTTAAAGATTGGTTACACTGAGGCATCCTCAGAACGAACACCTTGACTGATTGCACTACGGTCGAAGGTAAGTTTCGTAACATCATTAACACGAATAACAACGATATCATCTGTTATTTCCAAAATTGTACCATGAAGACCACCAATGGTTACAATCTTATCTCCCTTTTGTAGAGCACTTAACATTGAAGCGCGTTTCTTTTGTTTCTTCTGTTGTGGACGGATTAACAAAAAGTAAAAGATCGCAAACATTAAAACAAATGGCCAAATTAATTGAAATATAGATCCCGCTCCGTCGCCTGCTGCTGCTCCTGCAAGTTCAAACATTCTTCATCCCCCTTAAAGTAACTTTCCAGTTTTAGTTCGATTCCTGTCTTAAAAACCTTTGAGGTTCTCATACAGACCATACTGTTCGAAAAACTCATCGCGAAAATCAAGCAATCTGTCTTCCATAATGCTCTCGCGAACCTTGCGCATTAGATCTAGCAAGAAATGCAAGTTATGGTATGTAGTCAGTCTCAGTCCGAAGGTCTCATCCGCTTTAATCAAATGCCGTAAATAAGCTCTCGAATAATTTCGACATGTATAGCAATCACATGCTGGATCTAGAGGACCAAAATCACGTGCATATTTTGCATTCCGGATAACGAGCCTACCTTGGCTTGTCATCGTTGTCCCATTACGGGCAATCCGAGTCGGTAAGACACAATCGAACATATCCACCCCACGAATAGATCCCTCTAAGAGAGCATCCGGTGATCCCACACCCATTAAATAACGAGGTTTATTGCTAGGAAGCAGTGGAACTGTGTAATCAAGAACGTCATACATCAGCTGCTTAGACTCTCCAACGCTGAGTCCTCCAATAGCATACCCCGGGAAATCCATGGAAGTCAAATCACGTGCACTTTGTTTCCGTAAATCTTCATACATACCACCTTGAACAATAGCAAATAGTCCTTGATCCTGTGGCCGAGCATGACTTTCCAAACAACGTTCAGCCCAACGGCTAGTCCGTTCAAGTGATTTCTTCAAATAATCATATTCTGCAGGGTATGGTGGACATTCATCAAACGCCATCATAATATCAGACCCAAGTGCATTCTGAATTTCCATTGCAACCTCTGGGGAAAGAAATAATTTATCTCCGTTTAGATGAGAACGAAAATGAACTCCCTCTTCCGTAATTTTACGCATCTCACTCAGACTAAATACTTGAAAGCCACCACTGTCTGTGAGAATGGGGCGATCCCAGTTCATAAATTTATGAAGCCCACCCGCCTCACGAATTATATCGTGTCCTGGTCGAAGAAATAGATGATACGTGTTACTCAAAATAATCTGAGCATCCATCTTCTTAAGCTCTTCTGGACTCATTGTTTTTACCGTAGCCAACGTTCCAACAGGCATAAATGTCGGTGTCTCAATAACACCATGTGGAGTATGAACTCGTCCGAGACGAGCTCCTGACTGTTTACATGTCTTAATATGTTCGTAAGTAATTGCAGCTACCATAGTATATTCCTTCCTTAATAAGCCATTCTTCTGTATTTAATAAATAAACATAGCATCACCGAAGCTGAAGAAGCGATACTGCTCTTTTACTGCTTCCTTATACGCTTCTAATACATGATCTCTTCCTGCCAAGGCACTAACTAACATCACTAAAGTTGATTTAGGTAAATGAAAGTTCGTGATCAACGCGTTTACTACTGTAAATTGATGTCCAGGATACATGAAGATGTTCGTCCAACCACTACTTGCTGAGAGAGGACCTTCACCACATTGTTGTCCAATAGTTTCAAGGGTCCTACATGAGGTCGTACCTACAGCTATTATTCTTCCCCCACGGTTGCGGGCATTATTTAACAAATCCGCTGTCTCTTGGGATATAGAGTAATATTCTTCGTGCATGACATGGTCTTCGACACGTTCTACTGACATCGGTCTAAATGTACCTAGTCCTACATGCAGAGTAATGAATGTTACAGTCACTCCCTTGGCACGTATCTCATCCAATAATTCATCCGTGAAATGTAGACCTGCCGTAGGGGCCGCAGCTGAACCTTCATGACGTGCATATACAGTCTGATATCGTTCACGATCATTCAACTTTTCTTTAATATAAGGAGGAAGTGGCATCTGTCCAAGCCGATCTAGAATTTCCTGAAACACGCCTTTATATTTAAAAGAAAGAATGCGCGCTCCCATCTCTCCCTCTTCTTCAATGACAGCCTCCAGCTCATCGCTGAAATGGATCACATTTCCCTTTTTTAACTTCTTACCTGGCTTAACAAGAGCTTCCCAACGATCCTCGCTCACATTTTTGAGCAGCAACACTTCTGCTTTCGCTCCTGTATCTTCCTTTGTACCGAATAATCTTGCGGGAATAACACGCGTATCATTCAGCACAAGTGTATCCCCAGATTGTAAATAATCCAATATTTCTGTGAAAGACTCGTGTTTGATACTTCCGTCCTCTTTATTCAAAGTTAACAGACGTGAAGAGCTTCGGTCTAATAATGGTGTCTGTGCAATTAATTGTTCTGGTAGGTCAAAATTATATAACTCTACATCCATGGTGTCGTCATTCCTTAACAATAGTGACATTTTGATAATAGTGTTTCAAAATATCCTGATAATTATTCCCATCATCTGCCATCCCCTTGGCTCCCCATTGCGAGAGTCCCAAGCCGTGGCCATTACCTCGTCCTACAAATAAAAATTTCTGACTTGTTTTCAAAGCATTTGCCTTTGAGTCAGTGTTCATAATGGTCGTTTGTGTATTACTGAAACTGTTGCCTCCAAGAGTAGAAATCGCGGAAAAAGGCGATGGCATCGTTGCTTTAACCGTTGTACCGTCAGAGCCTAATCCAGTATAACTTCCGATAGGTACAATATCAAATAACGTACTTGGCAACCCATTAAATGCAGAACGGAAAATATCTGCATACTTCACCTCTAGAACTTGCCCGTTTACCTGCATCTCTATAACTCGTCCCGATGGACCCCGTTTAGTCACTTCAAGTGTACTTATAGAACTAGGTAATTTGGTTGTTGTCTTACCTTGCATAGATTTAAGTAATTCTTCAGAAGTATAAGGACCTCTAACCCATGAATACGAGTTGGATTCAGATACTTTGTCCAGAATAGTAGCTGTATCTCCTGGATTAAGCTTGCCAACAGCACTCACGCTAGACTGGATAAGTGGAAGCGGACGTACATTGGTATCTTTAGCCGTTACGGTTAACTGTCCAAGACCTGCATTTATTGTGCCTGCTAGCTCTTTTACATTATCTTCACGGATAAATCCTGTAACGCCATTATTCAAAAGTACATAATACCACATTTTCAAGTTTTTTTGCGCGGATATATCTTCTTCGCTTGCTACACTTGCAAACGTATCATTCACACTATTCCATACTTCGCTAGAATCGGCTGTTACGCCTCCACTATTCGAGGAGAATATAGCTTCTACCACCTTACCATCCTTCATAAGAACTTCACCTTGCGTAGCATCAACAGCATTCGTGATGCTCGGAGCTTCGGAACTTATTCCTTGATATACTTGGCTTAGTGTCGTATCTACTACGTCTGCAATTTTAAATTTGTTATCTTGGAATTTAGCATAACTTCTAGCAGCTACGGCTTGCGTTTTCAATGCCTCTTCTGCCCAAGAAGAAGGAACTTCTCCACCTACTACTGAATATAAATACTGTTCGATAGGCACCTCATTTACAAGAGACAATTGTCCATTGTAGGAGCTGATCTCGAAAGCACCTCGATAACTTCGTTGGGATCTTTCTATTACTTTCGTTCCCTCTGCATTTGCTGGAATCCATAACTTAGTCGAAGGATCACTGATTTGATAATGATCGACAGTTTGTGCTGTCTTCAGATTCAATCCAACATCCTGTCGCTTTATGAGTGCAGGAACAGCCAGTTCAACGTCACTTAGCGTTATCTTCGGTAATAACTTATTAACCTGACTCTTAATAGCTGTCAATTCGTTGCTATTCGCTGCCTCTCCTACCCACACAGCATATGAATAACTCTCTGTAGGTAAAATAACCACTGCTGCATCTATACCTGCATCGTTAAACTTGGCTCTCTGTAATTCAGCCTGAGCCTCCGTTTTATACATGCCTGCGGATAAATAGTTATTTCCCTTCACCTTGGGAGTCTGACCATTCAGTTGAGCAACTACCGTCTTAGCTACACGGGATGTAGCCACCTCAGCTTCTTGCTCACTCGCATATATACCAGAATACAGTTGGTATACTAACTTTCCATTTTGGGAAATACTAAACAGCATAGGCTTGTCACTTGTTCCTGAAAGTTTCTGTGCTGCATCTGCTGCTGTTTTCCAATCGGTGGTCTCTAACACTTTGACTTGATATTGATCTACACTGAAACGTGCTTGGGTATGAGCTGCAAAGGAAATCCAAGATTGATATCCATCTGCCCCATTCTCACCAATGCTCCAATTATTCTCCGATTGAAGCGTCACGGCGGAAACCGTTGACTTATACGTACTACCTAAATTTAGAAAAAGTGCAACTCTTACCGTATCATTAGAAATCGCTAGAGCTTCACTAGGCACTTGAAAACATGCCGCTGTAATGACGATAGCCAAAATTCCTTTACTAAGCCAATTCTTACTTCTTCTGCTGAATTTTTTTATCATCTTTTTCTCTCCCTTTCTAGTGATTTAGCATGAAATTCTCCCCCACTTAACATCAATGATGTTCTGGAGGTAATGGAAGACCGAGATGTTGATACCCCGTAGGCGATACCATTCTTCCTCTTGGAGTACGTTGTAAGAAACCAATCTGCAATAAATACGGCTCATATACATCCTCAATCGTCTGGCTCTCTTCACCAATCGTTGCAGCAATCGTATCCAGCCCTACAGGCCCACCACGAAAGCTCGTGATCATCGAATGGAGAATCTTATAGTCAATCTGGTCAAGCCCTCTAGGATCGACTTGAAGCATTTTGAGCGCCTGTTCTGCAATATCTTGCGTGATCATTCCATCGCCACGTACTTGAGCATAATCACGTACCCGCCTCAGCAGTCTGTTGGCTATCCGAGGAGTCCCTCGGGACCTGAGTGCAATCTCATCTGCCGCATTTCCCACAATCTCAATGCCAAAAATATCAGCGCCTCTAGATACGATATAACTCAATTCATCTACACTATAGTACTCTAGCCGACTAACTACACCGAAACGATCTCTCAACGGTGCGGAAAGTAGCCCCGCACGGGTCGTAGCTCCTATCAATGTGAAGGGCGGCAGATCCAATCTTACAGAACGAGCACTGGGTCCTTTACCAATCATAATATCCAGAGCGAAGTCTTCCATGGCCGGATATAACACTTCTTCTACAGTACGGTGCAAACGATGAATCTCATCTATAAAGAGAACATCTCCCTCTTGAAGATTCGTGAGCAATGCTGCTAAATCTCCAGGACGAACAATAGCGGGTCCAGATGTCGTACGCAGATTCACGCCTAACTCATTGGCAATAATATTAGCTAGCGTCGTTTTACCAAGCCCAGGCGGACCATATAGTAGCACGTGATCTAACGCTTCGTTACGCATTTTTGCAGCTTCAATGTAAATCTTCATATTTTCTTTCACTTGATTCTGTCCGATATATTCCGCTAAATAGCGAGGACGGAGACTAAGCTCTACCGCCTGATCTTCCATCATTAAATTTGCTGATATAATCCGATCTTCCATTAATTATCCGCACCTCTTTCTCAGCCCGCATAGAGCAGTTTGAGCGCCTTCTTCATCATGACATCAACCGTATCTTCATATCTGACATCATCCTTAATTTTGAGCCACACACCATCGAGCTCTGTATCTGTATAACCAAGAGTCTTCAAAGCTTCCCTAGCCTCTGACCAAGACGAGTGATCTCCTTCTTGCGGTACCGGAACAGCGAATAGCCCTTCTGAATATACTGCCGCACTGAAATCATCCAGCTTGTCCTTCAAATCAAGAATCATGCGTTGTGCCGTCTTCTTACCAATACCCGGCATCTTCGTCAAATACGCAATATTCTCTTGGTATATAGCTGTCACGACAAGATCAGGATCACCACCACTAAGAATTCCAAGAGCAACTTTAGGCCCTATTCCCGATACTTCTATCAATTTACGGAACAATTTTTGTTCTGCTCGTGTAGGAAAACCGAATAATAGAATCGCATCTTCACGTACACTATGGTGAATATAAGCTATAATATCCCCTTCAGTTTTCGCAAAAGCATAAGGATTAGGACAGAACACACGATATCCAACTCCATTTACATCGAGAACGACATATTCATTCTCTAAATGGGCTACAGTTCCTCTTAAGAAATCAATCATTTCCGCAATACCTCATTTAATTTCGAATTTAAAGTATATGAATGTGCATGACAGATCGCAACGGCTAAGGCATCGGCAACATCATCTGGCTTAGGAACCTCTTGTAATCGAAGGTATATTCTCACCATTTCTTGGACCTGTTTTTTCTCTGCTTTTCCATAACCAACAATCGCTTGTTTAACCTGCATAGGTGTATATTCTGATACGGGAAGCCCTTTCTGTTTCGCTGCTAATATCATCACACCACGCGCTTGGCTTACAATCATCGCAGTCGTGACATTCCTGTTGAAGAACAGTTTCTCAAACGCAACTGCATCCGGTTGATATTTATCTATTAATTGCACAATGCCTTCATACACATGCAATAATCGGTCTTCTTCTGGTGTATGAGCTTCTGTCTGAATACACCCGTACTGAACCGGAGTAACTTTGCTTCCGACCTTGTCTACAAAACCAAAGCCTACTATAGCAATACCCGGGTCAATCCCTAAAATCCGCAACTTAAATCTCTCCCTTATCATAAAGCGAACATATGTATTCGTTCTCTTATTATATGAAAAATGATCTACTAAGTCTATCATTCCGAAAAAACGTGCTTTCTATTGGCAATATTTGATTTGACCAATGCTTTTCTTCTTTCTTATAATGGGTCTACACTATATCTGATTGAAAACATACCAGGGGGAGACAAAGTCATGAAAGAAATACAAATCCACATTAGCGATGCATTCAAAAATAAACCAGATGAACAACACTTAGGGTTCGGTCAACACTTCACAGATCATATGTTCATCTATGATTACACTTCTGGTCAAGGTTGGCATGATCCTCGCATTGTACCGTATGCCCCTTTAGTGCTCGATCCAGCGGCTCTCGTCTTTCACTATGGACAAGCTGTCTTCGAAGGTTTAAAAGCATACCGTACTGAGAGTGGTAAAATTCTTTTATTTCGTCCCGAGAAAAATATGGAGCGTCTCAATCAATCAAATGAACGATTAGGTATCCCTAATATCGATGGTGATTTTATTATTCATGCCATCCAAACTTTGATTGGAGTAGACAAAAGATGGATTCCTACAGGCGAAGGAACTTCTCTTTATATTAGACCGTTTATTATAGCCACTGAAGCATGTCTAGGTGTCCGAGCTTCTCACACCTATAAATTAATTGTAATCCTCTCTCCTGTTGGTGCTTATTACTCAGAAGGCATTCAGCCTGTCAAAATCAATGTTGAGAACTCCTACGCACGAGCCGTACGTGGTGGGCTTGGCACAGCCAAAGCCGCTGGTAACTATGCAGCAAGTCTCAAAGCACAAATCGAAGCTAAGGAGGAAGGATACTCTCAGGTACTGTGGCTAGATGCTATAGAGAAAAAATATATTGAAGAAGTAGGAAGCATGAATATATTTTTCAAAATAGATGGTAAAGTTATTACGCCCAAGTTAAATGGCAGTATCCTTTCTGGAGTCACTCGAGACTCCATTTTGAACTTATTGAAGAGTTGGGAAGTTCCTGTAGAGGAAAGACAAATTTCAATGGAAGAAGTATACCAAGCTTCATGCGATAATACTTTAGAGGAAGCCTTTGGTACAGGTACAGCGGCTGTCATTTCTCCTGTAGGTGAATTATTCTGGAAGAAGACAAAAATGGTCATTAATGATGGTCAGATCGGTACTCTTTCACAAAAGCTATATGATACAATCACTGGTATTCAAACTGGAGTATTACCTGACACTTTTGAGTGGACTTTAGAAGTATAAACGTATAGGACTTACCCAATATATAAACAAAAAAACCTTCAAATCCACTATAACGGTGGGCTTGAAGGCTTTTTCAACTCGATATTACTTCGTTCGTTTCATCACATTCTCTGAATGTTCGCGGGCATAATCACTGAATGTTGAGATCACACTATTATACTCATCTATATCCCTAATTCGAATACCACTTTGCAATTGTTCAAGTACACCTTCCGGGAGTGAAGATTCCATTGAGTTAATGTCCAATTGGAAAAACGTCTTTAGAACCTTTTCTTGTTTAGGAGAATCCTCATACATCGTTAAATTCCCCTCCATATCCATGCTAATATAAGCTTTCTGCTTACACATAGGAGACAGATCAGATATAGATTCTATAAATATAACTTCTCCATGATCATCAACATCAGCTTTCCATGTAGGATGATCATCGAGTAATGCGCCTATTTCATTTGAGTTCAAATTTCCAAGACTCTGTTTTTCCTCGCCACAAATATATTCTTTAATCAATGTGACTTGATGAATGTCATTACTACTTCTAAGTTTCCTCAAAAAACCTATATCTTCTAGAGATTCTTCCTCGGAAGAAGTACTCTGAAGATAACGTAACGTTTCAACAGCAAGCTGAGGCTTTATGCTTAGTAAAGACTCTACTTTATTAGGTAAGTGAGTTCCCCACCATACGAGCACAATGACTACAGCACATGTCGCTACTGCTCCAATTCTACGTTTCCATTGCTTCCAATGCCTCTTTATATGTTTTTTGAGACGAGAAGAATTCACTTTAATCCCCTTCTATCTACAGTCTTTTCTTTATTGTGACCGAAGAGTTGAAGGAATATACAACAAAAAACCATCGAATAATATTCGATGGTTTTTTAAATCGGGACGACACGATTTGAACATGCGACCCCCTGGACCCAAACCAGGTGCTCTACCAAGCTGAGCTACGTCCCGATACAATACCGATGGCCGGACTCGAACCGGCAAGCCCTGCGGCACCGCATTTTGAGTGCGGCGTGTCTGCCAATTCCACCACATCGGCTTATTGAAAACAATAAAAATGGTGCGCCCTAAGAGATTCGAACTCCTGGCCTTTTGATTCGTAGTCAAACGCTCTATCCAGCTGAGCTAAGGGCGCGCATTACATTGTAAAAATGGAGCGGACGACGGGAATCGAACCCGCGACCCTCGCCTTGGCAAGGCGATGCTCTACCGCTGAGCCACATCCGCATAAAAATGGTGCGCGTGGAGGGACTTGAACCCCCACGTCATAGACGCTAGATCCTAAGTCTAGTGCGTCTGCCAATTCCGCCACACGCGCACACTGACATAAAAAATGGTGAGCCATGAAGGATTCGAACCTTCGACACCCTGATTAAAAGTCAGGTGCTCTACCAACTGAGCTAATGGCTCTTACTTAAAAAATGGCGGAACCGACGGGATTCGAACCCGCGATCTCCTGCGTGACAGGCAGGCATGTTAGACCGACTACACCACGGTTCCATATATTCTATTCCTTTGCTAAGGAATAATTGGTTGCGGGGGCAGGATTTGAACCTGCGGCCTTCGGGTTATGAGCCCGACGAGCTACCGGGCTGCTCCACCCCGCGTCATTAATAAAATATTTAATTACATCCATATATCCAGTAAAGGATCTTATGGTGGAGGCTGAGGGGATCGAACCCCCGACCCTCTGCTTGTAAGGCAGATGCTCTCCCAGCTGAGCTAAGCCTCCATATGTATGACCCGTATGGGATTCGAACCCATGTTACCTCCGTGAAAGGGAGGTGTCTTAACCCCTTGACCAACGGGCCTTGAAAATGGCTCCCCGAACAGGGCTCGAACCTGTGACAACTCGATTAACAGTCGAGTGCTCTACCAACTGAGCTATCAGGGAAAATCCGCTTGGCGACGTCCTACTCTCCCAGGACCCTGCGGTCCAAGTACCATCGGCGCTGGA
>DASXLR010000040.1:0-7127 GCA_036496075.1 Paenibacillus sp.
TTCCATTAATGCCGTATTGGAGGAATTGTAACGCAGACTCCCCGATATAGCCAAAACTTTAATTGCTTGTACCATTCAATATCCTCCCAATCATTGTGGATTAAAATAATTGTTGAACAGGAACTTGGTGCTTCCGTGATAAGAATAGTTTACATGTTAGACGATATTCACGCGTATAACAAGAGAAACTCAAGGAGCTTCTGGATAAAATCTTCACCTTTCTGGAAAACTAGAAAATGTTGTTCCTTACCAAAAGGAGGTGTCTATATGAGCAGCTCAAAAAATAATGAACTGGCTAAAGCAGAAGTACAAACAACAAAGCTAAACAAATTGCCACTTCCAGGTAAATTCGAACCTGAATTTTCTGCAGAAGAAGCCGCAGAGGTGTTTGAAGAACATACCTCCGCTAAGAACCAATCACAGAAGAAACAATAAACAAAGATCGGTCTCACAAAGATCCCATTCAATTGGGAATGCCGATCTTTGATCATCTATTTTGGCTATGTAGATAACAACTTAGAGAAGCCGATCCTGTTAAGGAATCGGCTTTTCTAAGTTGTCTTGTTCAAAATTATATGTTGGTTTAATAGTAGCAAAGAAATCATAATGTTCCTGCGTAAGTTCGCCATCCCGTCCAAATCATCGGAGCATGTTCTCCTAAATGAGCGAATGGGGCTCTCCCATCCTAATTTCGCTTCTTCATCTCTAAATTCAAGCTAACTCTATAGATTTAGAAATAGGTGTTTCACCACTTATTCTCGTTACCTTCCCGTACTAACTAAGAGCTTTCTCGGTTTCTTTTGAAACGATAGATTCAGGTCCTAATACATAGATATTTACTTTGTTGTTTCTTACTTTTAATGCCTGTTTTGTAGTCTCTGGAATTTCTTTCTTCATTACATAAAGAATCCTGTTTTTGCTGCACAATCTCATATACCTTTTTAAGAAGATACGAAGATATTACATCCCTTATCTTTTTATCATCTATAACAAGGATTTCGTCTCATTGTTTTCTTTCCTAAGCTTCTATTTAGATGATTAAAGACTCACAATAATTAACCATAGATAAAGACCTAAGAGTGTAATAAACAACGTTGGAATGGTCAATATAATGCCTGTTTTAAAGTACGTTCCCCAGGGGATCTTCATGCCTTTGGATGATAGGACATGAAGCCATAACAGCGTGGCTAGCGAACCAATCGGAGTAATCTTCGGACCCAGATCGGAACCAATGACATTTGCGTAGATCAAAGCTTCCTTCATCACACCAGTTGTATTCGTAGCATCTATAGCCAGTGCATCGATCATTACCGTAGGCATGTTATTCATGATGGATGAAATGAACGCTGCGATAAAGCCCATGGACATCGTTGCTACAAATATCCCTTGGTCGGCAGCCGCCTGAATCACATTGGATAACAGATCGGTCAGTCCTGCATTTCGTAATCCATATACCACAACGTACATCCCGATCGAGAAGAACACAATCGCCCACGGTGCGCCTTTAATAACTTCTCTCGTTGGTATGTGCGGACTTCTTCTTGCCATAAGCAAGAACAGAATCGCAATGATTCCGGCTACAACCGATACTGGAATATGCATGAACTCGCTGACAAAGTACCCAATTAAGAGTACAATCAGAACAATCCATGATAACTTGAACATGTTCTTGTCCTTGATCGCATCAGCCGGACTTTTGAGCTGTGTAGCATCGAACGTTCTCGGAATACTCTTTCGGAAGAAGAAGTACAGCACGAAGATACTAGCAACCCATGAAAAGAGTGTCGGTACAATCATGCGGCCAGCGTATTCCATAAAAGTAATGCCAAAGAAATCGGCAGATACAATATTTACCAAGTTACTGACCACAAGGGGTAACGAGGTTGTATCCGCGATAAATCCACTTGCGATAATGAAGGGGAATACCTTTTTCTCATCAAAATTCAGTGCCCGGACCATAGCTAGTACAATCGGTGTCAATATTAACGCTGCACCATCATTTGCGAAGAATGCGGCAACGATCGCTCCAAGAATAGTGACATAGACGAACATCCGAATCCCATGACCTCTAGCCGCTCTGGCCATATGTAAAGCAGCCCATTCGAAAAATCCGATTTTGTCCAGGATTAAAGAAATCAGAATGATAGCGACAAAAGCTAGCGTTGCATTCCATACAATGAAGGTGACATCCACAACATCGCTGAAGCTCACTACCCCTAAGAGTAATGCAAGTATAGCTCCGCCACAGGCGGACCATCCAATGGATAAGTTTCTAGGCTGCCAGATTACAAAAACTAATGTTGTTATAAATATGATAATGGCTAATATGACTAAACCCACGACCCTAACCTCCATTATTGTGCGAATCACTTTAGTTACTCACATACAGCGATAATCTGCTCTTTATTCATACTAGAGAGTATTGTCTTCGAATCAGGCATTTGATCAAGAACGGCTTGGATATAAGGTTTGTCTGCAATGTTTAGTGAATAATGTACCCATTGTCCGCGTTTGTTCTCTTTCACTATGCCTTGTTCTTTCAATTTCCTCAGATGTTGACTAATAGCAGGTTGTGAAATATCAAAAATCGCTACAAATTCACATACACACCATTCCCGTTCTTTCAGAAGCGATAACATGGCAAGACGTGTTTTATCACCTAAAAGTTTCAAGTTGTCTGCTACATTTGAAAGTTCCTCCACAGTCACTTCATCCTTCCATTCCGTATATAAGCATATGCTTATATATTATATCTACGTCAAGAAGTATGCAAGAAATAAAAAGACTGAATTCAATACTTATATTTCACAATGGTTAGGGAGAACATGATTTAAACATAGAAAGAACCTGATGTGTATCATCAGGTTCTTTCTATGTTCTCAGTTACCCTTCTAATTCCACATCTAACCGGATGATTTCACATCGGCTAGCAAGTCGGATCGGGGGTCCCCATGTGCCGAATCCAGAGGATACGACAACATGCATATGTTGTTTAAGCATATAACCCCAGTCCAACTCGAATAGTCGACCAGTTACCCAATGATTAGGTGCAAATTGCCCCCGATGTGTATGTCCACACAGTAGAATATCCGCGCCAGCTTCAGCTGCTTGTTGGAATCCGTAGGGCTGATGGTCCATAACAATGATCGGCTTCGATTTGTCTACATGATCAAGTAGCTCCTCTATACTTAGGCGCCCATTTGGATCCATACTTTCTGCTGTTCGATCTTTACGGCCAGCGATAACCATATGATCGTTATCAATACTAACTGTTTCATCACGTAGCACACAGATACCAATGGAGCTCATTTCAGTGATGTATTGTTCAATATTATCACCGTAATACTCATGGTTACCTAATACCGCATAGACTCCGAAAGTCGCATGTAACTGTTTCAGACTATCTGCCATCTTATTGCGCATAAATGGCTCAATCGAGTCATCTATAATATCCCCTGGTAGAAGAATCAAGTCAGGTTCCATTCGATTTATTCCTTTAATAAGACGTTTGAGATGACGGTTTCCCACAATATTACCTAAGTGAATATCTGATGCTACGGCAATGGTTAGCTTTCGTCTACCACCACCTTGTTTAGAGATGGGTAAGCGATAAGTACGAAGGATAGGACTCCAAGCGTTATACGATCCCCAGACCATGAGAATGACCAACAAGGCCATCGTCGTCCATCCGACAACTGGAATATAGAAGGCTTCAGAGTACCCTACTTTTCTCAATAACCATGCTGAGATATCTGCGAATGGTAAAATGATAACCAAAAATTCCATAAAAGCTAAATAATATGAACCCATCACTTTAAAAAGGCGACCTACAACATTATTGTTACCCCATCGGCCTAACAGGTAAGAAAACGCGAGAATACAGAACATGAGAGAAAACCATACGGCGGACATTGTAGAGTTATAGTGTGATAGGAATAAGTAGACGTTCCAACCAATATAAGCATTTAACCCTAGGAAGATAGTTATGATAGCACCAAAACTCACAATCATTCGTGATACTCGTTTCATATGTATTACATTCTCCTTTTTAAGATAATTATTTTAATTATCTCTTGAAGTAAATAATAAAGATTAATAGCAATCTATTCAACCCTATAGGGTTGAATAGACTGCTATTAGCTCTGCTAGTTCAGAATGCCATGGAAAAACGTTTATTCGCCCATCCCTTAAACTGTGAATACTGGATCAGCCGATCCATTATTGTGAGGTTAGTTCCTTTTTAGTAATATAGAGATACGGTTAGAAACTCAGGGAGGCGAGCACCTTGTTATCGCAAACTGTGGACCATTATCACGATATAGATTCAGGTGAATACATATGAAAGACAATCATATCGAAGCTGTAGAGCAAGCGATCCATTATATGAAATGTCATTTGGATGAAGATATTACATCTGAACAGTTGGCTGCACAGGTTGGTTATAGCGTTTATCATTTTACTAGAGTATTTAAAAATGTAACCGGTATATCCCCTAGAAATTATCTCTCTGCCTTACGAATCGAATCTGGGAAAACTGAACTGCTCAAAGCCCCGTCGCTACTTGTAAAGGTGTTGCTTGCTATTGGGTTTCGAAGTGCCGGTTCATTTAATACGCGATTCAAGCAAACTGTGGGTGTTACACCGAAAAAATTTCGCAATCATTCGAAAGCATTATCCACTTATATGAATCAGTATGAGTTTCAAGAATTGGGGCTAATTACATGTGAACTGAACTCAATTCAGAAGATTTGCTGTCATATTGAGACTCCGGATTCGTTTCGTGGAATAATTTTCGTAGGTCTCTTTCCTCGACCTATACCAGACCAGAGACCAATTGCGGGTACGGCACTGAATCGGAAGAATCGAATGTGTACCTTTACCAAAGTTCCAGAAGGAACATATTTTGTTCTAGCTGCGGGGATACCTTGGAGTCTGAATCCCAAAGATTACTTTGTGCTTGATCATTCTTTACGTGGTAAATACCCATCGCCCATTCATGTGACGGATAAGACTGAAATGGATATGACAATCCAATTGAGAGAGCCTTTACCTTTTGATCCGCCAATTATTGTTAACCTCCCCCTTTTATTATTCGAACAGAAGGAAACAAAATAGCAAAGCAGAAGAATTTCCCGTCTCTTTCTCCCTATATAATACAGCTATGTACAACACTATGGAGGGGGATTGAAAAGTGCAAAAAATATGCGTAATATCAATTTATGTCTCAAACATGGAACTAGCAAGACAATTTTATTGCGAAAAATTAGGGTTTGAAGTTTCAAAGGAGTACGACGAGATGACCATAGGCTTGAAATATGAAGAAATCCCAATTATTCTGTGTCAGGTAGAGCAGCCCGCTCAAGCGAACTATCCCAAACAAGCCCAAGTAGTTCTGGGCATACAAACGGATAATCTAGTGCAGTCGATTGCTGAACTGTCATCCCAAGGTATAGAAATGATTTATGATACGCCACAGCCTTGCCCTCCGGGATACTACAGCGCGTTTAAAGATCCATTTGGCAATGTTATTGAAATATTAGAATTCAGCTAGAGACCCACTACAAAATGACCCTCCCCCTTGAAGTATTTATTGATTCAGATATAGCAATCGTATGAAAAGGTTCCGATCCCTTGCCGAGGTTATGAATCAAGGTGGATTCAGGTGAAGGAAAGCTATGTTATCAATACAAACTCAACTTTTGTAGAGTGAGTTGTTACACACTATGATAATCCGATGTATAACGTAATTGCATGTAGATCAAAAGAAGACCCGCAGACGTGTTTCCATCTGCGGGTCTTCTGCCAGTTTGCATACGTACACTGTTATGGCGTACATGACTAGCTACATTCATCATCTAAAGCATAAAAACATTACTTTCGAATGGCTGCACAGGCAATCCGATCACCGGAATTACCGGATGGATCCGTAACATAATCATCCGCCTTCTCATGGATCACGAGGGCTGATCCGCCAGGCTTCAGTAAAGAGTTGGATAAGCCTTGTGCTAGTGTGACCGTATTGCTCTTCAAATCAGCTGTTACGGTTCCATCTTCTTTCACTTGAAGGTTCAATAGATCGCCAGCATGATATCCCTTCGGATTGTTAAATCCATGTTGCTTATGATTAGGATTCAAATGTGCTCCTGCTGTCTTAAAGTCAGGGGTGTCACACTTCCCAATTTCATGGAAATGCACACCATGTTCACCAGGGGTAAGATTCTTGGCTTCGATATGTAGCTGAATACCGTCGGCTTTTTGAGTTATTACAGCAGTACCTATCTCTTCACCCTTAGTGTTTATTATATTCGTTTTGACCTGCTGCACCTCTTCGGATCTGGCGAAGGCTGCTGGAATCACGAAGGCAGCGACTAGGAGTAAACCAAGTATACCAAGACAGACAAACACAACATTTTTTTTCATTTCGCTTGTATCCTCCTTTATTGGATTGGGGTTACCTCTACAGCGTAACCTTTTTCCAGAAAAAGAAAACGTGAATCCCAACAAAATTCATTCAATTTAAAAATTCACCCAGTTTTGTTAGTGTCTCTGCATAAGAGATTGTTATGCTAGGTCTTATAGGCTCTAGTGCTTCGACTTTCCTGTTCTAAAATGTATTCCTTTAGCAAAAGTATGCGACTAAGCCATTTAGGGAATGAATAGGCAGATAGCTTAGTATTTCTACCGACTGAGGTGACAATTAAAAGTGCATGAATATTTGGAATTAATCGGAAGAACAGTTCTGGCGTTTATAGCTTTACTGTTAATTTCAAGAATTTTGGGGAAACAAACCATCTCGAATATGACTTTCCATGATTTTGCAACAGGAATTACGATGGGGGCGATTGCAGCAAATTTGGCTTTCTATAGAAAATTTCATGTTTTATATTTTCTCATATGTTTGGTTGTACTAACTCTTACTTCCTATATTTCATCTGTGGTAGCTCTTAAATATCCAAGATCAAGACATTGGATTGCTGGAGCACCAACTGTCGTTATTGATAAAGGGAATCTACTTGAAGGGAACATGCGAAAAATCCATTACACGTTGGACTCCCTTAATCAATCATTGAGAGAAAAGGATATATTTAATCTGGATGAGGTAGATTATGCGATTTTGGAGACGAATG
>DASXLR010000041.1:0-4074 GCA_036496075.1 Paenibacillus sp.
CGCCAACCTACAAAAAGCTCTACAAGAACAGGTATAGAACTTTTAAGGTCGCAGGAGTGTACCTATTCCCTTTCAGAGATGTAAAAACGGTAAATAACTTATGCTTTCAGCAAGCGTTAAATCCGTATACAACAGAAGGAAGAAAAAGACTCCATAAGGAATTAAAGATGGATATTCGATATGAACTGATTAAACTAATGCAGTCAAATATACCACATCGTAGCATTGAATATTTGGATAACAGACTAAGCAGATACAGCATGCAGGCCGGCAAATGCGAAATATCCGGCATCTTTCTAACTGCTGATTACGTACATTGTCATCATCTTCTGCCACTTCACTTAGGTGGGTCAGACGAGTACAGTAACCTACGTATTCTACACAAAGATATCCACAAACTTATTCATGCTACAAAATTTGAGACGATTGTTAAACTCATGTCGCCCTTTGGATTTTCAGACTCTTCGATTCTGAAAATCAACCAGTACCGAAAAATGAGTAACTTGGAACCTATTGTAATAAAAATCTAAAAAGATGGAGCGCCGTGTGCGATGAAAGTCGCACGCACGGTGCGGAGAAGGGGAAAAGGCGGTGATCATATCAAATCCTTACCTATTTCTATTGATTTCTCTATTATCTTCGTATGTATAATGTTCCCACTATTTATGATCATGGGGTTCCATGTACAAGACCAAAGAGAAGTACAGTTATTAGAAATGAAATACAGATCTGCTCTGCGAACGGCTGTCCAGGATGGGGGGCGAGTTCTCAATATGAATGAACAGCAGGAATTAGAAGCGGGATACCATTCGAAGAAGTATTTCAGAGTTGACAAGGAGCTAGCTTTAAGTACATTTCAGCATACATTATACATGAATATGGATATTGAGGATGATCCAGTTGCTCAGGGAACTCTTCAGACATACATACCTGTAATAGTCATCATGGATTATGATGGCTACTACGTGTATACATCAGGTGAGTATCAAGATGACCACGGTAACACTCTTCGAGAGCCACTATGGATGGCTAAGAAACCATATACTTATAGTGATGCAATGGGGAACAGTATTCACTTCACACTGGATCAGTATATTGAAGCTTATGATGCAGGCTTGACTAAGTGGGTAAAGGGACAAGTGGAGGAAATAGGTAAAGATACGGTGATTCCATTACTACAAGAGCATGACAAGTTCGAGCAAGTGCGTAGAGCTACCATAGTATCCTTGATTCAGGAAGATTTAGCTTATTATATCAACCGTCATAATGAATGGGCTGCTCGTAATGGAATTTCGTATTTATTTACATTGCCAACGATTTCTCAAGAAGAATGGAATAATTCGGTGGATGATATTGGGATGATGGCCTTTATACAAGGCATACCTGTAGGAGATCGTTATTATAACGATTATGCATTAGGTGGGGGTAGATTAGTGAAGGTACCTGATATTTATGGAGGAGTAGACAAGATGACGGGTATTAAATATTTCTATAAGGCTTCCTGTTCGTTTCCCCAGATGCGGATAGAGGAGGTATACCATAGCGCAAAGGATGCGGCAGCAGCAGGTTATTATGAGAAAACTTGTGATAATAACGTTTCGCCCTAACGTGAAAATTTAAAATACTTAGTTTCAGCAAGTCTCTTATTTATGTTACAATGAAATCTTGATGATCTTCGTGATGAGATTATAATGATTTTTACTATAGATAGGAGTTAAAGAGGACCGATGAGCTTATTAACTGTAGAAGATGTCTCCCATAACTTTGGAGGGCGAACGTTATTTAAAGATGTATCTTTTCGTCTTTTGGATGGAGAGCATGTGGGCTTTGTTGGTGCTAATGGTGTTGGTAAATCCACATTAATGAATATTTTGACGGGCACATTGCTTAAAGATACTGGAAAAGTAGAATGGACTCCTAGAGTTCGTTTTGGTTATTTGGATCAGCATACGAAGCTAACAGCGGGAAAGACGGTACGCGATGTTCTGAAAGATGCTTTTCTTCCCCTTTTAGAGCTTGAGACGGAAATGCTGGCAATTACCGAAAAAATGGGGGAAGCAACTCCTGAGGAATTGGAACTACTGTTAGAGCAAATGGGTGATATTCAAGAGCAGCTAGAAATCGGTGATTTCTATTTGATCGATGTGAAAGTGGAGGAAATGGCTAGCGGATTAGGTCTTAATGTTATTGGGCTTGAGCGTGACGTTACTTCATTAAGTGGTGGGCAGCGTACTAAAGTATTGCTTGCGAAGTTGTTGCTTGAGAAGCCGAATGTGCTACTGCTTGATGAGCCTACCAACTATTTAGATGTGGAGCACATTGATTGGTTGACTCAGTATTTGAAAAATTACCCTCATGCTTTCATGTTAATATCCCATGATACAGAGTTTATGAATCAAGTCGTAAATGTGATCTATCATTTAGAATTCTCGAAACTGACAAGATATACAGCGAACTATGAGAAGTTCCTTGAAATGTCTAGTCTGAATAAGAATCAGCATGTTGAGGCTTATGAGAAACAGCAGGAGTTCATTAAGAAACAAGAGGATTTCATTTCGCGTAACAAAGCACGCGCCTCTACATCTACTCGGGCTAAGAGTCGTGAGAAACAATTAGATAAGATGGAGCGTATTGATAAACCAGAAGAAGCGGTTAAGCCTTCATTCCATTTCAAGGAATCACGAGCTAGCGCCAAGACTGTATTTGAGGGTGTTGAGTTCGAGATTGGTTATACCCATGCGTTACTTCCTAAGATGAGCATGATTATTGAACGTGGGGAGAAAATTGCGATTGTAGGTTGCAACGGTGTGGGTAAATCGACATTGCTTAAATCTATTCTTGGTAAAATCCCCGTACTTAGCGGAAGAACATACTTGGGTGATTTTTTACAACCAGCTTATTTTGAGCAGGAAGCCATCGCAGAGAACATTACTCCAATTGATGATGTGTGGAATGAATTTCCGTCCCTGAACCAAAATGAAGTGCGTGGACATCTTGCACGTTGTGGACTTAAGAATGAGCATATTACACGTCCTCTAAGTAGGCTTAGTGGGGGAGAACAAGCTAAGGTGCGTCTTTGTAAATTAATGATGCATGAGGCGAACTGGATTCTATTTGATGAGCCGACGAATCATTTGGATATCGTTGCTAAAGCAGAGTTGAAACGGGCTTTGAAAGAGTTTAAAGGGACTGTACTTCTCGTATCCCATGAACCAGAATTCTATGAGGATTGGGTTACGAAAATTTGGGACGTAGAAGAATGGTCTGCTAGTAAGAAGAAGTAGTACGGAGAGGGGATAAGCAATGGCGAGCGGAGGAAATGATCGTAAGGGTACATCTGATGTATTTGAACGTTACTCAAGGCAGGAGAGATTTGCTCCGCTAGGTGTCCAAGGTCAGACAAAGCTAGGGGAAAGCCATGTTCTTATTGTTGGTGCAGGTGCACTTGGAACTTCCATTGCTGAAACTTTAGTTCGTGCAGGCGTAGGACACATCACCCTAGCTGATCGGGATTATGTGGAATGGAGCAATTTACAACGGCAACAATTGTTCACTGAACACGATGCGGCTGAGCGACTCCCTAAGGCGGTAGCTGCGAAACGTCGATTGGAACAAATAAATTCATTAGTTATTGTGGACACATATGTGCTGGATGTACGAGTGGAGGAGATGGAAAGTTTAATCTCTGGTGTAGATTTAATCATGGATGGTACAGATAATTTCGATACACGTCTGATGATTAATGATATTTCACAGAAGTACAAGATCCCTTGGATATATGGAGGTTGTGTCGGTAGTTATGGGATTACCTATACCATTCTTCCTGGGGATACACCCTGTTTGAACTGTTTACTTGGTGCTGTTCCGCTCGGTGGTGATACTTGTGATACATCTGGCATCATACCGCAGGCTGTTCAGATGGTGACTGCGAATCAGACGGTAGAAGCGTTAAAGCTTCTTAGTGGACATCCAGAAGTGCTACGACGTAAGTTGCTTTCCTTTGACTTGTGGCGTAATGAATATGTTACGATCGGTGTGGATAGCGCGAAGAAAGAAGATTGTCTTTCTTGTGGT
>DASXLR010000042.1:0-8959 GCA_036496075.1 Paenibacillus sp.
AAAGAAGAATTGAGGAATTTATTCGATTCTACAATGAGGGAAGAGCACAACGAAAATTAAAAAAACTGACGCCGATGGAGTATCGACGTCAGTTTATAGCCTAGGGCTTTTTCCAATGTCCACTAAATGGGGTCTTGACCATTTGACTAGGCGAGTCTTTTTGTTGTGAGTAATTACTATTAGTATGTCGCTCCATTCATTTCTTTTTGGAATTGTTCCATGGTCAACACATCTGCACCACTAGGAATACCAATTTTAAATGTTTGCTTCTCATTAATCTCGCTATACTGATTGCTAGCTTTCAAGGCTAACGAAACATTCTGCTTTGTTTCAGTATCGTTAACTTCGATATTCATATCCAACGCTTGATACGTAGGGAAGTCTTTCTTATTAATTGCCGTATTTACAGTAAAACTGTTGATTTTCAAGTAATCCTTCAAATCTTCCAAGCCTTTATTAAGCTCATCTTGATTACCGGCCTTCAACTCATCCTTAGCTTTTTGAATATCCTCAGCTTTCACACCCAGCATATTACGGTATTCCTCTTTGCTCATAATATCGAGAATATTAGGCATTGCTTTATTCACAAAGATTGTAATAGCTTCTTTAATATTATCATTTGTAATATAGAATTGAGCTACTTGTTTAGCGTCCACGCCTTCTGGCAGGTTAGCATCTTTAACTGCAATATCTTTGAAATATTTAGCTTGGTCATATTCAGCAAATAGTGCGCTTGAAATTTCATTAGATAATTTCTTAGTTTTCTCTGCATCCATGGAATCAAGATTAAACTCTGAACCGCCTTGCTCCGCCAATTCCTTGAGGTCCATCTCGATATACTTACCTACCACATTCTCAGGTATTGGAAGCATCGGAATACTTGGAACCTTAATATAAATTTTTTCTTTAGTCATAACCATTGGAATGGTGAAAGTCATAGCCATGTCACCTTTTAGATTAAGCCCTAAGGTCAGCTCAGTCTGCATAGGGTCACTTTGGTAAACCCCATCTATCGTTAATTCAGCATTCTTTAGCATGCTCATTGCGGCTCCGGCACTGGACTCATCCACTAAATCTGGAGCGCTGATCTTGAGATTTTCGATAACAATCTTACTCTTCATTTGGTAAGACGTCATTTTCACCGCATTCGCTGCAGCGCTTTGCATCGCCTCTTTTGGTTCCTGCTTACTGCTACAAGCAGATAGTATCACTGTTAATGTTAAAAGTAGTGATAATAGTAACGCTGAATATTTCTTGTTCAACTTGTTCTCTCCTCTCAAATCGTTCCCCATATTGATTAATTAAAATTCAACATACCTCCTAATCATACCCTAGATTTCAATACCGCGAAACACTTCTTGGGATATTTATCATTGATAATGTTGAATTCATTCTTTCTTCCTATACGTATGTATGTTATAAAATGTTCCAAATAAAAGAGAGGACACCTTAATTTCACTAAGGTGTCCTCTCTTTCACGATCATTAATTAATAAAGTTTTAACCCTGCTTGTTTAAATGTCCCACATGATTACGTTGCTTAACTTTCTTAGATCCTGAGAGTGGTTCTTGAATGGCCTGAGAATTATCTTCCTTCCGATTATGGCGCTTAGTCTCTTGTGCTCCAGGTGCAGGAATTGTCTTCGGTTTACTCACCATGATCACCTACCTCTCTTGTATATTTGAATACGTTGAAAGAACTGCAAAGGTTCGAGCATCCTAAGTAGGATTCGTCACGTCATGTAACGATTGTGCGCACTCGTGTAAGTGACGCTTGTATCCCCCTGCTAAATCTTGAATGACCTCTGTATACTCTTGCACTGCACGTCCATCCCGCTCAACATCGACTAAATCCACACGAACCTCTCTAGCGTCCATATAAGCGCATTCGAAGTCAAAAGAGTACATTTGTCTGCCCGCGGTATCAATATGGATTCTGATGCTGTTCTCGTTGGCCTCATCGGCTTTTACTTCAGCCTTATCGGATGGATCTAACATAAGTGGAAGTTTAGCTTGCCAAGCATTGACTAGATCATGTTGGTTAATTTCAAAAATTGGGTTCACAAGGAACACCTCCCCTTCACTTTATTTTGCAAAAATCTGAACCTTTTTATACAACCCTTAATTATTCAATTCATGGCATTCAAGGATAAACGATTGCGTGTTCCCAAAAGAACTTCGTTCGTTTACCGATGAACATTAGAAGGTTTATACTTTTATTATTTTAAAAACAAAAAAGCCATTCTCAGCAAATGAGAATGGCTACTTATTTAAGTTATTATGGCGGAGAGGGTGGGATTCGAACCCACGTGAGCTTGCACTCTAACGGTTTTCAAGACCGCCCCGTTATGACCGCTTCGGTACCTCTCCAGGTAGTATATCTATTATTACCACTCATTGAATGTCGTTGACGCGATAACATAAATTATCTTACCATATATTAAAACCATATGCAACTTATTTTTTTAAAGAAATGATTTTTACGTTACCCATATAAGGTTGAAGAACATCTGGGATGATGACACTTCCATCTTCTTGTTGATAATTCTCTAGGATCGCAGCGAATGTACGTCCCACAGCTAGAGCAGAACCATTCAGGGTATGCACGAATTCTGGCTTCGCCTTCGCTTCAGGACGGAACCTTATATTCGCACGACGCGCTTGGAAGTCCTCTGTATTCGAACAAGACGATATCTCACGGTATGCTTCACTTTCTGGTAGCCATACTTCAAGATCATACGTTTTGGCAGCGGAGAAGCCCATATCGCCCGTACTAAGTGCAAGTACCCGGTAAGGAAGCTTGAGAAGTTGTAGAACCCGCTCAGCATTAGCTGTCATTTTCTCTAACTCTTCATAAGAAGATTCAGGATGTACCAACTTTACTAGCTCGACCTTGTTAAATTGATGTTGACGAATAAGCCCCCGGGTATCGCGACCAGCTGATCCAGCTTCTGAACGGAAGCATGAGCTGTAAGCTACGAAATGTTTCGGAAGATCCTCAACATTTAGGATCTCATCACGGTAATAGTTAGTTACTGGCACTTCAGCCGTGGGAATAAGATAATAATCGGTGTCCCGTAGCTTAAACAAATCCTCTTCAAACTTAGGAAGCTGACCTGTTCCACGCAAACTATCTCCATTAACAATATAAGGAGGAAGCATCTCTTCATAACCATGCTCACTGCTGTGCAGATCCATCATAAAGTTAATCAGAGCTCGTTCTAGTCGTGCTCCTAATCCTTTATAGAACGTAAAACGTGAACCTGTAACTTTAGCTGCTGATTCAAAATCAAGGATACCCAACTCCTGCGCAATATCCCAGTGTGCCTTTGGCGTAAACGCAAACGTATTCGGCTCAGACCAACGACGAATTTCTACATTATCAGCCTCTGATTTACCTAAAGGCACAGATGCATGTGGAATGTTAGGAATCGACATTGTTAAATCAGAAATGGAAGCTTCAAGCACTCGAACTTCCTCATCTAATCCCTTAATACGATCAGATACTTCGCGCATTTCAACAATTAACGCTTCCGCATCCTCTCCGTTTTTTTTACGTTTAGCTACTTCAGCTGATACCGTGTTTCTCCGACTTTTAAGTCCTTCACTCTCTTGCAATAGCTCTCTACGATTTGTATCAAGCTTAGGAAAACCCGCTATAAGATCAAGTGATTTACCTCGATTCTTCAGGGCTTCTTCCACTCTTTCATAGTCGTTTCGTAATATCTTCACATCTAACATAGGCATGTCCTCCTCACAAAACAACCTCGACCCTTTGTTTGAGAAACAGCCCCGGGAATGTATATCCACTTCGTAAAGTGATCTGCTTTCCGGAGCAGAATTCTCTGGAATTAGCAGTATTCCCTAATGAAACGACTGCTAATATCCACAAAAGGTCAAGGTGTTTCCATTTACAAATTTATGATTTTAATTTAAGAACCTGACGCTCTTACCATTTCTACAAAGTACTGATGTAGACGATAATCATTAGTCAACTCAGGGTGAAATGAAGAAACTAATAGGTTTCCCTGTCTTGCAGTAACAATCTCATCATGATAAGTAGAAAGAACTTCCACCTGATTGCCTACTGCTCGAATAAGGGGCGCTCGGATAAATACAGCTCGAACTTGCTCATCAATTCCTTCAATCTTCAAGTCTGTCTCGAAGCTCTCACGCTGACGACCGAAGGCATTTCTAGCCACGGTAATATCCATCAACTCTAGATGAGCCTCTTCCTGACCTTCAATCGTTGTGGCAAGTACAATAAGTCCTGCACAGGTACCGAAAATAGGCTTACCCGCAGCTGAGAACTCTCGAATAGCTTCAATAAAGTCATACTTTCGCATGAGCTTACCAATCGTCGTACTCTCTCCACCAGGAATAATAAGTCCTTCAATTTCATTCAGTTCTTCTATCCGTTTAATTGCAACGCCTTCAGCCCCTGCAAGGGTAACACTCCGGATATGTTCTGTTACGGCACCTTGAAGTGCCAGTACGCCAATCTTCATATGCCTATAACCTTCTCTCTTATCAGCCGCGATCCTGCATCCGTTCAGAAGGAGACAAAGATGAAATCTCGATACCCTTCATTGCGGCACCTAGGTTCTTAGATACTTCTGCAATCAATTTATAATCTTGATAATGGGTAGTAGCTGCTACAATCGCGCGAGCAAATTTTTCTGGATTTTCAGATTTAAAAATACCAGATCCTACAAAAACACCATCTGCACCAAGATGCATCATTAGTGCTGCGTCGGAAGGAGTGGCTACTCCACCTGCTGCAAAGTTAACGACAGGCAATTTCCCACTCATGTGTACATCAACTAATAAATCATGTGCTACGCCTAGGTTCTTAGCTTCTGCATATAGCTCGTCCTTCGACATACTTTGCACTTTGCGAATTTGACCCTTAATATGACGCATATGACGAACAGCTTCAACGATATTACCTGTTCCTGGTTCACCCTTCGTACGAATCATGGAAGCTCCTTCGCCGATACGACGCAATGCTTCACCCAAGTCTTTCGCTCCACACACAAAAGGAACAGTGAAATCCCATTTATCAATATGGAATACTTCATCGGCTGGTGTCAGTACTTCACTCTCATCAAGGTAATCTACACCAAGAGATTCCAACACTTTAGCTTCTACAAAATGACCGATACGGGATTTCGCCATAACAGGAATGCTAACCACTTTCATAACTTGTTCTACAATTGTTGGGTCAGCCATCCGTGCAACTCCACCGGCGGCACGAATATCAGAAGGTACTCTTTCTAAAGCCATAACAGCTGTCGCGCCTGCTGCTTCTGCGATTTTAGCTTGTTCCGCATTCATGACGTCCATAATGACGCCACCCTTTTGCATTTCTGCCATACCTCTTTTTACACGCGATGTTCCGGTTTCCATGTTTACGCCCCCTGAATGTATCTTCAATCCATCCCCTCCAGTACATACTTGTAAAGATCGGGGTGGTAACACAATGAACCAAGCTGTAAATCTACTATCTTGATATTAAAAAAGATTTTTAATTCCGTCAAACAAGTCGACGAACAAATCTTTGATAGCACGGAATAATAAGCGGAACCATCCACCCTTTTCTACTTCTTCAGCTGTTACCAGATTCACTGTTTTCTTCTGGTCACTAATACCTTCTGCTTTGTAAGTATAGGTGACGGTACCCACTTTAGAACCTTGCTTCAGTGGAGCTACAAGCTTAGATTCATCTATAATGCTTACTTTAGAGGTAACCTTCGTCGTATCCGATCCCTTAGGGACCATGAAACTAACATCTTGATCTGTTACAACCGATACACTCGTTTCAACACCTTTTTTGACAGGTACGGTTTCTGTACCTTCAACGATCGTCTTCGGAGCAATCACTTGTTTGATCTCAAAATTATTAAATCCGTAATCAAGTACTTTCTTTGTCTCAATAAAACGCGCAGGGTTCGTCTCAGCTCCCATAACAACACTAATCAATCGCATGCCATCTCTTTCTGCAGTACCCGCGAAACAGTTCTTTGCTGCATCTGTATGGCCAGTTTTCAATCCATCTAACCCTGGGTATGCATAAGCCTTAAAGTTCGTAATATCCTTGTTCGCTTCCAGCATCCAGTTATAGTTAATAATCGGATTCTTATCACGTTCACGGAACTTATACGATTGGATAGATGTATATTTAGCAAAATCAGGATGATCCTGCACAATGAATTTAGCAAGTATAGCAGCATCCATAGCGGACATTACAGTCTCACGTTCATCCTCTGGTCTAAACTCAGCTGGCATATCTGCACGACTCAGACCCGTTGGGTTAATAAAGTAGGCTGTCTTCATGCCCATTTTCTTTGCCGTATCATTCATCATTTTAACGAACTCCTGCTCAGAGCCTGCTACGTATTCTGCTAGCGCCACTGAAGCATCATTCGCCGAACCCACAGCCATAGCTATGTACAATTCCTCCACCGTATGTTGATCACCTACTGCTAGAAAAATACGCGAACCTACTGTATTGGCTGCATTTTTCTTAACGGTTACGATGGAATCCCATTTAATAATACCCTGCTTAACCTGATCGGCCACAATATATTCTGTCATCATCTTCGTCATACTCGCAGGTGGAAGAGCTTCATCAGCATTAACAGACAGTAGAACTTTACCAGTGGTTGGTTCAATTAATACAGCTGACTTCACTTCTAACCCTAAAGACTTGACCTCTGGAATCTTGACAGCTTTTGCAGTAACAGGGGCTTTAGTAGCCTCCGTAGTCGTTACTGCGCCCTCCGCCAACACAGCAGTAACGGGTAATGCCGATAAACAAAGCATATTTAATAGCATAACCGAAGCTATACTCTTATTAACGATTTGACGTTTACTTTTTTTTGTTGCTTTTATAGCTTTCAAAGAATTGTAAACTCCCCTCTATCCTATATTAGTCATTGCTTGTTCTATTCTAACACAGGGCATTCAGCAAAAAAAGACAGACAGAACGAATTTCGTCCTGTCTGTCTAAGAAGATTATCATAAATTTAGATATTATCGGAAATAAATCAATAATGCGAAGCTAGGATCGCCAATAAATCGTAGGACATGGTCTAATCCTTTTAGCTTATTTCCCATAAATCAATCTTCATCATATTATAAAGAATAGTTAGGAGCTTCCTTCGTAATCTGTACATCATGGGGATGACTCTCACGAAGTCCAGCACCCGTAATGTGAATAAACTGCGTATCATTACGAAGCTCTTCCAAACCACTTGTTCCACAGTACCCCATACCTGAACGTAAGCCACCAATCAGTTGATGAATCGTATCAGAGAGAGGACCTATATAAGCTACGCGTCCCTCTATACCTTCAGGAACTAACTTCTTGTCATCATCTTGGAAATATCGATCTTTACTGCCTTGCTTCATAGCACTTATAGATCCCATACCCCGGTATACTTTAAAGCGACGACCCTGATATATTTCAGATTCCCCTGGGCTCTCCTCTGTACCGGCAAACAAGCTACCTAACATGACAGCATGAGCACCAGCTGCTATAGCCTTCGTAATCTCTCCTGAATATTTAATACCCCCATCCGCAATAACAGGAATACCATATTCAGCGGCGACTCTAGCACAGTCATAAATCGCTGTAATTTGAGGTACACCGATACCTGCAATAACGCGCGTAGTACATATTGAACCTGGTCCAATACCGACCTTCACTACAGATGCACCAGCCTCAATCAGCTCACGCGTGCCTTCGCCCGTAGCCACATTACCTGCAATGATTGTCAATTCAGGATACCGACTACGTAACTCACGAACCGCATCAATAATATTGATATGATGACCATGAGCAGAGTCAACTGTAATGACATCTACACCCGCTTGAACTAGAGCATCAGTCCGCTCTACAGTATCTTTAGCTATACCAATAGCTGCACCTACTAACAAACGCCCTTGAGCGTCTTTAGCGGCGTTAGGGAACTGTATGGCCTTCTCAATATCCTTAATCGTGATAAGTCCTTTAAGAATATTATTAGAATCGACTAGAGGTAGCTTCTCAATCTTATGCTGTTGTAAAAGAACCTCAGCTTCCTGCAAAGTTGTCCCTACTGGAGCTGTAACTAGATTATCATGCGTCATGACATCACTAATTTTAATACTGTAATCATGTATGAAGCGAAGATCACGGTTCGTTAGAATTCCCACAAGTTTGTTATGCTCGTCCACAATCGGCACACCAGAGATCCGGTATTTACCCATTAATTGTTCGGCATCTGACACTAAGTGTTCCGCTGATAATGAGAAAGGATTCGTAATAACTCCGCTCTCAGATCGTTTAACACGGTCTACTTCCTCTGCCTGCTGTTCTACAGACATATTCTTGTGAATAATACCAATGCCGCCCTCTCTTGCGATAGCGATGGCTAGTGCAGCCTCAGTTACAGTGTCCATACCCGCACTGATCAGTGGAATGTTCAGCTTAACATGCTTACTGAGTCTTGTGGACACATCCACTTCCTTAGGAAGTACCTCAGACTTACGAGGCACCAACAATACATCATCAAAAGTAAAACCTTCTTTACCAAACTTGTCTTCCCGCACCTAGATGAACCTCCTCTTGTTCTTATTAAAACGGTTAAAAACCTTATAAATCAAGGTTAAAAATTCATTTTCTGAAAATATATTATTGCCATCTTAGCAAAGGGGGTTAGGGCTGTCAAGAAGTTCACCATAGTAATATAACACAACGTATTTATTTAATGCATAAGAGACAGTGTCCATTCAGGGAGGACATTTATTTGATCAAAAAAGTCCATTAAAAACATAAAAAACCACTGTCGATGAAAATCAACAGTGGTTTTTGCTTGGCGACGTCCTACTCTCCCAGGACCCTGCGGTCCAAGTACCATCGGCGCTGGAGGGCTTAACGGTCGTGTTCGGGATGGGTACGTGTGGAACCCCTCCGC
>DASXLR010000043.1:0-19115 GCA_036496075.1 Paenibacillus sp.
AGTTAGATTCATGTTTGTAAAATTCCATAAAAAAGATTAATCTTACTAAGAATTAACCGCTTTATTTGAAATTTTATTATCTGAAGAATAAGTCACAATAGTTGCTTGCTTAACTCCATCCTATTGGTCTTAGGCTTAATCACAAAAGTCACAGATTCGGTCACAAAGTCACAGCTACGGTCTCAAAAAAGAGTAAATTTCATTAGATTCAACTTAAAAAAAGTAAGTTTAAATTGATTTTGAAAATGGATTATTGAACTTTGGTTTCACAGAAGAATTAGGTGATAAAGCACTCTTATTTAGTTCGTAAAAATATCTTTTTTCGTAAATCCCTCTTTAGTTATTAGTGCAGAGTAGCTAAAAAAATAATAAATAATAATAAATGAAAACAAGAAAAATAAGCATGACTAGAGATCCTGTGTAAATAACTTTTTTGCTTTCAAGATGTACCTCCTAAAATGAGAATAGGGTAGCAATACCTCTACAAATAGACACTGCTACCCTTAATAATTATTAAAAATTAATAAACTTGACTCGGAAAACTAGGAGTTGCAACATAAACCTTTACATACGCACTGGTATCTTGATTGTAAATTGTAAATCCAGTTAAAAATGACCTAGTATCCGCAGAGCTGCTAACAAAAGAATCGTACGCTTTAGAAGAAGATGCATAACCTGTAGCCTGAACGCTAGTTTTAAATTCTGGCGTTGTTTTAACATACGATCCTCCTAAACCATCATAACCAGCAGAAGTCACTGAAGAAGATAACGAAAACATGTTGGAAATAAACGAAAGAGACTGTGAGTTAGTTGAACCTGAAGGTTTAATATAAGAAAAACATGCGGTTGTTAAGCTTCTATAGGTGGTCGTCAGGCTATTACCTAACGTTTTAGAAGTAAAATTAGGTATTAATAATTCTGTAGGAGCAAATTTAGCAATTATATTAGAACTAATAATATCACCAAGCAACTTATTTAAGTAGATACTTGCAATATTTGTAAAAGATTTAATGGAGTACTGTTTTCCTGTATAAAGAACCTCGCCATCTGCTGCTTTCGACAAGCTAGTACCTTCTCTTAATCCTTGTGCATATAACTCTTGAATATCATATTTTTTTCCATTTGATCCAACATACACATAGCTTAATTCATACCATTTTATAGTGCTCGTTGTAGGAGGTACAGTTACAAAAGGAGTTATAGTACCAGAATTACCTTGCATCTCTAAAGCCTCTTTGGGAGATATTTCATTGACTCCTAGGGAATTTAATTGTGCCTCTAAATCTGTCCCAGTATTGTCCAAAGTTTTAGCTCTAGCTTCATTTCCTTCATTCATAGTTTCTAATCTATATTCCTGTAATTTTTCAAGAATTCTATTAACTTGCTCCTTCTTTAATTCAATTTCTTTATTCGAATCTAAATCACCATCGACTCTATTCTCAGTTTCGGCTTGTACACTTTCATCAGGAAAATATTGAAAAGTTTTGTGATCTACATCCTTCCTTTCAGGTTCTGAATTTGCAAAAGCGCTCCCTGTAATGGATAGGACTAAAGCTGTTGCTAGTATAAAAGAAATAATTTTTTTCAATTCGCTCTTCTCCTTATGAAAATATTTCATTTGAATGTTGGCCAACAATTCATATTACAAATTATACCATGTAATATTTTAATGAAAAGTAAATAAATGTTAATTTTGTTTTTTACACTATTAAATATCTTCCAATGTAAAAAGTTAACATGGATCGGCTACACTCATCTGGACAGAAAAATTGTGGTCTAGTAAACTACAGACATTACATTTGAGGAGAAGTTGACCGTGATGAAAAGAAAAAGAAGAACATTTACCACTGAATTTAAGCACTAGATGGTATTGCTGATTATAGTTAATTTATTAATGATTATGTGCCCCATTATATCTATTATTGGCCTACCCGATTCAGCCATCCGAGAAGCTGTCGAACGTGTACGAGCAGCCATTAAAAATTGTGGGTTTCGTTTCCCCATGCAAAGAGTGACGATCAACCTTGCTCCTGCAGATTTACGAAAAGAAGGATCAGCCTTTGATCTTGCTATTGCCCTTGGGATTCTTGTCACGAGTAATCAACTTATTCTTCCAACAGAGATCAAATTGTTAATCATTGGTGAGCTCGCTCTAGATGGAAGCCTACGACCTGTAACAGGTGTCTTATCTATGGTGGATCGAGCTAAACGTGAAGGATTTCATGGTATACTTCTTCCTCACGAAAATGCAGCAGAAGCGGCACTTATCGCGGGTATGCATATATATAGCCTTACTCATTTACAACAATTACTTTACCAGAATACACCTAGACCGAAAGGATCAAGAAAAGAAAGCGACGACCCTATTGTTCTATCCTCATTAAGTTTTCTAGAAGTTACCCCCAGTGTATCTTACTCCGCCGCAAATACTAACAACGCCCTCAACAAATATGAAGACTATTCCGACGTCTTAGGCCAACAACATGTTAAACGCGCGCTAACGATTGCTGCTGCTGGCATGCATAATATCATATTAATCGGTCCTCCGGGCACAGGTAAGACGATGCTCATCAAGCGTTTACCAACTATACTCCCTTCTTTAACAGAACAAGAAGCATTGGACACGACCAAAATATTCAGTGCTGCCGGTAAGTTAAAGGAAACGGATACCGGACTGATCCATCGTCGCCCCTTCCGCTCTCCACACCATACAATTTCCCCAGGTGGATTAATCGGAGGTGGCACCATTCCAAAGCCCGGTGAAGTTAGCCTCGCTCACCGCGGTATTCTCTTTCTAGATGAATTACCTGAATTTTCACGCAACGTACTTGAAGTATTGCGCCAGCCTTTAGAAGATCGATCTGTCACGATCAGCAGAGCCAAGGCTGTCATCACATTCCCTGCACATTTCATGCTTGCTGCGTCTATGAATCCTTGTCCTTGTGGTTATCTCGGGAGCGATCACCCTGAACATCGTTGTACTTGTAGTGAAGCACGTATTGTTCAATATCGTTCCAAAATATCAGGCCCCCTCCTTGATCGAATAGATCTTCAAGTCGATGTGCCAAGACCCAAAGAATGGAGCCAGGAGAGATTCGGTCTATCCTCACAGGAAATGAAGGAACAAGTCATGAGAGCGCATGCTATACAACTATCAAGGTATAAGCATTACCCTTTCTCATGGAATAGTGAGTTATCAGGTGGTCAACTACGTGAACAGACCTCACTCCGTTCAGATACAGCTGAAATGCTTCAGCATACCCTCGAAGCTCTAGGTCTTAGTATGCGCGCATATGATCGTATTATTAAACTATCACGCACTATTGCAGATCTTGAAGGCAAAGCTAATATCGAAGCCTATCATGTTGCAGAAGCGATACAATATCGTAATTTAGACAGACGACAGCTTAATATCGAGGAAGTGTAAGTGAATCAGCCTTGTTTATATCGACAGCGAATGATGAGATATCAGAATCGACTCAATATCTTCACGTATTACGGATACACCATTTTTCATGATGCCAAGCTGTAAAAACACGAATTCTCTTAATAATGCTTTCTATTTATAAAAGATTACGTCAATTTTATAAATGCAATATCACTATCACTATTTGCCAATATTTCTACCTTATTTGCATGAATCACAAAATAATGTAATGAGGGAGACTCAAGTAAGCTATTATTAAGTTTCCATCCTATAGGAGCGAGATTAACTGCTCCATCTGAGTCTATTAACGTTTCATTGAGGAAGTTCCATAACGATGAATCTGCAAACTTAGATTGTCTGCTGCAAGCCAAATATGCATCTGAGATTACTTCATATCCATATAGTTCCTGAAAGTGAGTTTTTTTAAAGGAATTCCTATAATATAAATCATAAATTAGAGGATCTAGGTTTTCTTTATAATTAACCCTTGAAAAATAATCTATTAGTCTGGTATTCATTTTTTTTAAAACAATCCTTTTTATTTGAGAATCCTCATATACCTTGAATGCATGTTCAAAGTAAGCTAAAAATTTATCTATTACTACCTCAGCTTTTTGTGTATCTACAACTGAAATTTGTAAGTGCTCGTTATTATTTAAATAACAAGAAGTTAAAAAAAATAAAGCAATAGTATCTATGTTTTCTAATGAAAAATTAATGGTGTTATTCACAAGTTTATCCATTCTCACTTTTGAAAAATCATATTCTGAATTACCTGAGACACTATCCTCATCAACAGTTTTACGAAACCACGTCATCTATTTAACCTCCTAAAATAAAGAGGAGAGTAATTATACTCTCCTCTTTATTACAATTACTTAATTGTGAATTCAGCTGATTTTAAGGGTACTATTATATAAGTCTTTTCCCCCTCTTTTTCACTAATACCTCCAATTGTTGCCTTGGGAGAAGGAGATATATTACCATCCTTGTCTTCCTCCACTAATAAAAATTGTTCTGAATATACTGGTTGTTCCTCTCTATAAACCTGACCTTTTTCAATCCCTTGGTTAGTCTCAAATAGATTAAACTCACCAGTTACATTTGGCACTGTTTCTTCAGCAAAAGCAGTAAGCGGTAAAGCGAGTAATAAAACTAATAATGATAGCATAAAACTCGAAGCTAGTTTTTCATGATAATCCTCCAAGTAATTTATTGTAAATACACCGATCTAATATACCAATAAATAAATTATAATGTAAATAATTTACTTTTTTGAACAGATTGTTCATAGTTTATAGGATTATAGAAGGCGAGAAGAGTTACGTCCCTGTTAAGTGCCGCATTCATGCAGCTGTTCGTGTCATTCTCGCCTATTTCTAAATGCAAATATAACACGTTAGAATCGTCAAGTAGTCTTCAATAAGTCCCGAAATATCCCACATTGTCATCAGACTTCTCTACTATTTCATCGAAGAATCCCATGAGTTTCAACGTCTCAGCTATTATCTTTATGCATTCTTCAATCCCGCGATCTACACTACCTGCCCTTATTAACCATTCATATATTGAAATAAACGAATGCCGTGATTAGGTTAAGAGTGTGGAAATGAAAAAAAGCTAAATTTAAGATGTCCTTGTACGAATAGGACATCTTAAATCCAGCTTTTATAGACTAATAATTTAATAACTATGACATAAATACTATTATTTTGGAATAAAGGGTAAATAAACAATACCCATTTTAAAAAGCATCAAGAATATGTTCCATCTTTAAGACCGTCAACTCTTTATTCAAATTTACAGCTATGACATCGAAACGAATAGTCTGTGTTTCGATTTGTTTATAGTATAAATATACTTCTGCAGTTTTACGTACTTGGCTTATTTTACGAGCATTCACAGACTCAGCCGGTGTACCGAACTGTGTGGTATTCCCAGTACGACTGCGAACTTCCACTATAACAATCACATTATCTTTACACGCCACTATATCCAGCTCACCACTACGGCAACGCCAATTACGGTCTAGAATATGATATCCTCCAGCAATTAAATGGAGTGCAGCTGCTTCTTCAGCCGCAGCTCCTTTTTGCTTGCGTGTATTGTTATGAACCTGTCCATCCATGAACTAGAATCTTCCTTCCCTAGCCAGACTGTCGGTACGGTAAATATACGATAATACCTCAGCAACTAGCTGGTATAGCTCAGCGGGTATTTGCTGATCCAAATCCAGTTGAGATAGAACCTCAACTAAAGCAGCATCTTCTTGTACAGGGACCCCATGTTCCTTAGCCCTTTCAAGTATCGTATCTGCCAATTTACCACGACCCTTAGCTACCACGATAGGTGCTTCTGACTCGCCAGGAGTATACTTCAGTGCCACTGCCTTTTTCATAGATATCTTCGGCTCTTCCTGCACCTTATCACTCATACCTTCATATCCACTCCTTTATATGCTGGAGGAGTAAATTCAGTTGTTATACTACTCTGTTTACCTTCTATTTGTTCGATGGTTGGCACAGGTAAAGGTTCGGATTTAAGACTCAATAGCTGATATCCGACCGATTCAATCGCTTGGGATATTTCTTCTCTCCGATCCTCAATTAAGGAGGTTATCCAGGTGTTATCATTGTGTATTTTTAGGCTGACTATTTTGTCGACCACCTGCACATCAATGAGTGTTGTACCTATGTGCTTCATATCTAAATCAAACCATAGTCGACAGTTGGATGCATCAAGTTCACCTTTTTTGCCACGTCTAGACTGGATATGTACAGAGGCAGTCTCCTGACCGTCCTGTCCAGTGAACGGTATAAACATCGTTACTTGAGCAAAGGGGGCTGTTCGATCTGTATTCAGCAGTAACTGCTGTCCTGTCATATGCTGTACAAGCTGCTGTGCAGCTTCCTTTAGGGCCACTGGGACATCATTTCTTTCTAACACATGTAACAAAAGCCCCTTCAGCGTATCCTGATTTAAATTTAACGCCTCTACATTAGGTCGCATCATCGCTTCGGATCCCGATGCTGGATTTCCTTGCGAAGACAACGGCGTAAACATACGGTTTATTGCATCCTGCGCTGAATTTGTCGGCGTAGCTCCAGCCATACCCACTTCCGTAGGTATCGTCTGATTTCCCTGTATAGATGGGCTTGCTTGAGCCGTTACAGGTATGGCTGTATTTCCGCTTGCTGGTACAGACGTGGGAATACTTCCCGTTACCGGTACTTGCATTGATGAAGTTGTCGCGTGCTGAGCAGACACGGCCGTAGCTCCTGCCTGCGCCTGTGTACTGCTTGTCGCTGACTGTGCTTGCGTTGGCGCCGTCTCAGGCGTTGATGCCAGCCCTGCCGCGGCAGCTTGCCCCTGCGGGGTCTGCGCCGGCATGTTCGTGCCGCCGCGCACAGCCTGCTGCTCGTGCTCTGCACCGAGCAGCTTCAACATCCGCCCCACCCACGGTGTATCTTCGTGGGCTGGGGCGGATGAAGGCGAAGGCGCTGCGCCTTCGCCTTGAGGTGCCGCCGTAGCCGTAGGCAGCGGCACCGTGCCTGCCGCTATCCCAGAGGGAGCGGCAGCATTCGCCGGCGGCGTAGCCACGCCGGCTGGCATGCCCGGCTGCTGCGTAGCGCCGGGCGTATTCCCGCCGCTAGGCGTAGCTGCGGCAGGGGCTGACCCTGGCGCGGCTTCGGGCGCCGGGGCTGTTGCTGTCAGCTGCGTACCACGCAGCTGTTGCAGCACATCCTGCAGCTTCGCTAGAAGCGGCTGAAGTGTAGAATTCGCGGCGCTACTAGCGGGCGCCGCAGCGGTACCGCCTTCCTTGCTAACAGCAACAGTTGCAGACTCTGCAACTACCTGAGCTGCCACATTCGTCGGAGGCTTAACAACCGTCGGGGCCGATCCATCATTCATAGCGTCAGCCGTCCCTAACGAATTTGATATTAAGATAGCTAGTTGCTCTCCAAGACCAGAAAGCAATTGGTGCAAAGGAGGGCCAAATACAGCTTGCTGTAATCCCTTTACACTTTCACCGGTCATAGGAAGACCACGCTGAAATGCAATCGCTGCAGACTGAATCCACTGCTCTACTGGAACAGCCGCAGGTTTCGCCATTAACACACCCGTAAAGAGCACCGCATTCTCTTTCGTTATAGGCACACCGCTAGCCTGAAGCGTCTGTATCATTTCGCGATTAGCCTTTGTATCTGATAATCCAACGGATGTTAATACATCTGCTATAGAACTAGCAGGAATAGCCGTATATGGTGATTGACTTAATGGCTTCATGACCATTTTGCCATCCTCGCCCGGTGGCTGCACCTGCAACAAGGTAGCTTGCCCTTGCTGCAAAGGCGTCTCTAACTTAGCCTGAACCTTCACACCTTGGATCTGTAAGACAGCATCCTGTCCATCCTCAGAGACACTGAGGACAACACCTCTTACCACTTGCCCCGTCTTCATTTCTAATTTATTAATATCTCCGACCTTACTATCTGCAAGCAGCCCGCGCATCATTGATCCGATATTCATAATACTTCCTCCGTTCCCTAGCGCTTCTATATATATATCGGTGCTAAACAGACTTAGCTTAAGGTCCTTTATTCAAAATAATGTTTGCTGCACCACTTCTATATTTCTAAGAAAGCTTCGACGATGCATCTTCGTGGGTCCAAGATCCACAATTTGCTGACGATGAAATTTAGTTGCATACCCTTTATGTACCGCAATACCGTATTCCGGGTACATCGCTTCCCATGTCCCTTGACACAGACGGTCGCGTGTCACCTTGGCTATGATAGATGCAGCTGCAATAGATTGACTATTAGCATCTCCCTTAATAATAGAGAGTTGAGGAATGTCCACATCTACCTTCTCAGCATCGACCAACAAAAAATCAGGTTCCAACGACAAACTCTCTAGCGCCCTCTTCATGGCTAGACGCGATGCCTGTTTAATATTAATAAGATCTATTGTAGCAGCATCCGCGTAGCCTACGCCTACAGCTAATGCGTTCTCCATGATGACATCATATAGATACTCACGCTTCTTCTCATTCAACTTCTTAGAATCATCAACACCTTCAATCAGCAATCCTTCAGGAAGAACGACCGCCGCTGCGATTACATCACCGAAGAGACAGCCTCTTCCCACCTCATCTATACCTGCAACACGTTTATAAGACTGCTCCATACATTTTTTCTCATGCTGTAACATATCAATCACAACGATTTCCACTTCTTCTGTCTTGCGCACGATTCATCCCTCCGTAAGCCCACTATCATATCTCAAAGATTATTACCTTAGAATAACTCTATTAACTTCTAGCTTACCATATCAAGAAGTACCTGCGCATCCTGAACAGCCTTCTCTTCCACGCAGGATCCAAGCATTTCTATACAAGAAGAAACGGCTTCGCCGTCCTTAAAGGGGCAGTAACCGTTTCTCGTAGAAATATAAGGGAAATATAGTTGAAACCTATAATATTTTCTTATAATTCAAAAAAAACCACCGTATCAACGGTGGCCTCATCACTTTGATCAATAGGGTTCTTCCAAAGAGAATCGACCCATTTTACCCGCACGCAAATCATGAAGTAAGATACGCGAAGCCTTCTCTAGATCGACTCTGCCACCACTCATTAAACAGCCCCGTTTGCGTCCTATATCTTCTAACACCTTAATAATCTCATCGGAACTTTCCGTATCGATAGGAGATTCGTTCTCAAGACCGAAACGCTCTTTCATTGGTTCCCAATAATATTTAGAAAGATATTTAACCGCAAAGAAAGCGACATCTTCCAAATTCATAATTTCTTCTTTAATCGCGCCTGTAACAGCTAAACGATATCCGACATTCATGTCCTCAAATTTCGGCCACAAAATCCCTGGAGTATCCAACAGTTCCATTTCTTTGCCCACTTTAATCCATTGTTGACCTTTGGTTACCCCTGGACGATCACCCGTAATAGCAATGCTCCGACCTGCGAGTTTGTTGATCAACGTGGATTTACCCACATTCGGTATGCCTACAATGAGCGCACGAATAGATCTTGGATTCATACCTTTAGAGATTTGTTTATCGATCTTTGCCTTCATCAACAATTTGAGTTGGGCTGGGATGTCTTTTACACCTGTACCTGTGGAAGCATCCACAGGAAAAGCGACATGTCCTTGCTTTTTGAAATAATCTAGCCACTTTCTCGTTACTTCCTGATCCGCTAAATCCGCTTTATTCATGATAATGAGTCTCGGTTTATTTAGGAGAATCTCATCAATCATCGGATTACGACTCGATAGTGGAAGACGTGCATCAATGAGCTCTATGACAACATCAATTAACTTTAATTTATCTTGAATCTGGCGGCGTGCTCTGGTCATATGACCTGGGAACCACTGAATCGTCGTCACCGTCTTCACCTCATATTCTTAGCCACAACTATCCTATATTTCCACAGTTGTTAATGGTTTATCCATTCAATATCTTTTACAGGCCAAAAAATAACATCTGCCCGGCCTACAATATCACTTAGCGGAACGAATCCAATCATGCGACTATCTTTACTGTCTGAACGGTTGTCCCCCATAGCAAATACATAGCCTTCAGGTACCTTATTGTCTGTAAATTCGTCATTTGGGAAATCTTTATCATTATAAAGCCTGTCCTGCTGATGGGCTTCATCAATCGCACCTTGTATGTAGGTTTCATTAACAGGCTTACCATTCACCAGTACCGTATCGCCTTCCACCTTAACCGTATCACCAGCAACCGCAATCACTCGTTTAATGAAATCTCTGCCTTCTGAAGGAACATGAAAAACAATCACTTCCCCATGTTTAGGTTCACGAATGTCATATAGAATTTCATTCACAATCACACGTTCACCCGTATGAAAATTAGGCTGCATGGAAGGACCATCTACAATAAATGGTTTGAAAAGCAACCACCGAATGAGAACAACTAATATTATCGCGATGATAATGGCCTTAAGCCACTCTACGATTTCATTATTTCTTTTTTTGGATGGTTTATCCTTATCCTCATGATCTTTTATATCATCTTGTGTTTGTTGAATATCCATATCCTGTTGCATCACGTTCACCACCTTCTCTGATCCTCATTATTACGACAAAGTATAGGGCTATACTGAAAACAAAAGCTCCTCAACGGAGCTTAATCTTCAAATAAATAAAAGGCATAACTCATTGTATGCCCTTATTATCCTAAAACGAAAGGGACTTGAAATCAAGCCCCTTAAGGTTGTTCGCTTTTTAACGGCGAATTTCTTTAATTCTCGCTGCTTTACCGCGTAGTTCGCGAAGATAGAAGAGTTTAGCACGGCGTACTTTACCGCGACGAGCCACTTCAATTTTCTCGAGTTTAGGCGAGTTAAGTGGGAAAGTTCTTTCCACACCAACACCGTAAGAAACTTTACGTACTGTAAAGGTCTCACCAATTCCGCCACCACGACGTTGAATTACAACACCTTCGAATAATTGGACACGCTCACGTGATCCCTCGATAACTTTTACATGTACTTTCAAAGTATCTCCAGGACGAAAGTTTGGCAAATCAGTGCGAAGTTGTTCTTGAGTAATCGCTTGTAGGATATTCATATTAGAATTCCCTCCTTCCATACAGGTGTTCTTGCCTCTTCCGGAGAAACTAATTCTCTTTCATTATTAACAGAGGACCACCGTAGTCATACACAACAGGAGTAATTATAACATAGGTTTCTCCCCTCATGCAAGAAGTTTTGCACTCTTCACTTGATTATTTTACGATTTCGATAACACAACAAAGTGTATTGACAAATATACAATTATATTTAAAATTTAGTTAACGTTAAAATAAATTTAACGTTAACTAAATTTTATAGGAGTGTTCCATATGACAGAAGCAACTCTAACCAAGAAACCAGGATTAAGAGAATTAAAAGTAAACAAACCTTTTATGTACCTTCTTACTGCCAAAATCATTTCCCGTTTTGGTGACTCCATAGACTCAATTGCTTACAGTTGGATGGTTTACTTACTTACTGGATCCAAAGTGTTAATGGGGACTTTGTTTGCAATCAACTTTGTTCCGGGGATACTCTTCAGTCTCTTTACCGGTGTACTCGTAGATCGTTGGAATCAACGTATGATTGTCATGATCGCCGATGCAAGTAGAGGTTCTATCGTTATCATTACAGGCTTATTATATTGGCAAGGTCTTTTACAGCCTTGGCATTTATTCTTGTTTACGTTTATCAATTCAACATTTGAATGTTTTGCTACTCCCGCCGAAATATCACTTGTCCCTCGTATTCTTCCCAAACAACTTCTACTCCGTGGCAATTCCATCTCTTCTACTTCTGCACGTATTGCCGAATTAGCTGGACTCGCTGCCGCTGGTACCCTCATAGGACTCATCGGTGTGTCAGGTGCTCTTATCATAGATGGATTGACCTTTTTAGTCTCGGCATTACTTATTGCTTTTATCACTGTACCCAGCGATCCTTCTTCTCATTCCAGCACATCGAGCACACAACCAACAAGCTATTTTCAAGAATTTAAAGTCGGCTTAACATTCATTGCGTCTCATAAACTTTTAATTACCATTATGTGTGTAGCTACCTTTGTTAACTTGTGCCTTACCCCTTTTAATGTGCTTAACACCGTATATGTAAAGGAATTTCTTAACTCAGGTCCTATTGGGTTATCTATCCTTGGTATCTCCATGATTACAGGCATGATTGTTAGTGGTCTATGGCTCAGTATTAAAGGTCCTTCCTTTAAAAAGAGTAACTTGATTGTGAGCGGGTTCATCATTCTAGGCATTAATTACGCCTTACTTTTTATACCTGTGATTCTTCCTATTTATCCCCTTTACTCCGCTGCGATCTTTAGCTTCGGTATGGGCATTGCTGTTCCCCTCGTGAGTACACCAACAGCCACTTATTTGTTGGAAGTTACACCGAAAGAAATGCTTGGCCGAGTTGGATCGTTATTCAATATGGTCTGCACATGTGCTATGCCCTTGGGAAGTGTGCTTGCAGGATTTGTTGCTGAATTCATACCCGTACATATGATCTATCTCCTATTAGGTGGCCTCCTTATCATTCCAGCTGTTTATTTAGTGACACAGAAGGATTTCATGAAAGTTTGATAAGACGATCTCTTTGTGCTTTATCCATCTGCAGATTATAATGAATGAAGTGCAGAGTATGCATAAATACGGATCTTATGACTGAGGTGCACGTGGATGGACACAAAAATACTGAGAACACTTGAAGAAATCAGAATATATTCGGACCCTTACAGAATGGATATCATGGGAGAATTCCAGAAAATAGACAGACCTGCTACGATCAAAGAAATTGCAGATATTATGGGCGAAGTTCCTGCCAAAGTGTATTATCATGCCAAAAAACTAATAAGCATTGACCTTCTTACACTTGACCATACCAAACAAATCAACGGTATTACCGCGAAATATTATCAACCTTTCCAAGGTAGTGTTAGCATTAAACGTAGTGAAATTGATCAAGCTGTACAGCATGTATTTCTATCAGAAGCTCAAAAGTTACTTGAAGATATTTATACTAAGAGTAAAAATAAGTTTATTAGCTTAAGCAATATTGATAATCCTTACGGTAAATTAGAGAATTCCGAAGTCTACTTAACTTCTGAGGAAGCTGAACAATTTTTTGAATGGATTAACCAGTTTCATATAAAACATCACAAGAAGGATAAGAACAAGGAACAAGAGAGGTACGATGTCTTTACCTCCATCGTTAAAATCCCCCCAGAAGACAAGAATAAACCATCCTGAACATCCTATGATACCAATATAAAAAAGCCACTGGAGATCAGATGTCAACACATCAAATCCCCGTGGCTTCTATATATTATGCCGTGCTTAATCACAGTTCCTCTTAAACTTGCTTCAAAAACTCTACAATCGTAAGAAGTCCTTTATCAAAGTTATCTAAATTGAAATGTTCATTCGGAGCATGTAGATTCTCATCCGGTAGCCCGAAGCCCATTAATACGACAGGAACACTTAACAAGCGTCCAAATGTTTCGACAATGGGAATTGAGCCTCCATCCTTAGTGAACACTGGACGAACCCCGTATACATGCTCGAATGCATCTGCCGCCTTCTGCAGCATAGGTGTAGATGGATCAATCGTGAACGGATTTCCTTTTTCACGTTGAATAACCGACACTTTAGCACCCGTAGGAATATTAGCATGAATATGACGTTCAATTTTATCTAGAATATCTTGTGGCTTCTGATACCCTACAAGACGACAAGTAATCTTCGCATGTGCTTCTTTCGGAATAACAGTCTTCGATCCTTCACCTTGAAAACCACCATAGACCCCGTTTAATTCAAGTGTTGGACGAGCTCCCGTTCTCTCGACAAAGGAATAACCTTCTTCGCCATAGAGCGCATCAAGACCCAAATCTTGTTGCAATTTATTCTCATCGATCGCTTGCTTCACAAACTCCGCTTTCATTTCAGGCGAAAGTGCAGGTACATCCTCATAGAATCCTTCTACATTTACGCGACCTTGATCATCGTGAAGTGTAGATAGAAGAGAAACGATTGCATGTAGTGCATTAGGAACCCCACCACCAAAGGAACCTGAATGAAGATCCGTATTTGCTGTTGTGATCTCCACATCTAGAGAGCAAAGTCCACGTAGTCCTACACAGATTGCTGGTTTCCCTTTTTCAAGTAATGATGTATCTGAGATCAATACCACATCTGCCGCCATTTCATCACGATGTTGTTCTAAGAAAGAAGGTAGGTTCGGGCTAGTTACTTCCTCTTCACCTTCGATACAGAATTTAATATTAACAGGGAGCTCTTTCTCTTGTTTCAAGATGGCTTCAACGGCTTTAATATGTAGAAATACTTGACCTTTATCATCCGTTGCGCCACGAGCATAGATTTTATCTCCACGGATCGTCGGTTCAAATGGAGGTGTCTCCCATAAGTGAAGTGGATCTACCGGTTGTACGTCATAATGTCCATAGACTAATACTGTAGGTTTACCCGGTGCATGCAAATGATCTGCGTACACGATGGGATACCCATCGGTTTGATGAATAGTTACATTCTCTAGACCTGCTTTAGTTAGTGCATCAGCCAACCAGTCAGCCGCGCGGTTCATATCAGGTTTGTGTTCTGATAATGCCGAAATACTCGGAATCGATAACCATTGTTTAAGTTCCTCTAAATGTTGTTCTCTTACGTTTTGAAAATAAGTTTGATAGTCCATTATTATCCTCCTCTTATCATGAATAATCTATTCTCATTCAGTTTCCCTTGCTAGTTGCTGCAGATACTTCTTATCTTGATCACTAAGTGTCAACTTTTTCAATAGATCAGGACGACGTGTGAAGGTCCGCTTTAGCGCCTGCTCTCTACGCCAAACCTCTATATTAGCATGATGTCCACTTAATAACATATCTGGCACCTTCCAACCACGAAACTCTGCTGGACGTGTATAATGTGGATATTCAAGTAGTCCCGTGCTGAAAGAATCAGTCATCGCTGACATCTCATTTCCCAACACCCCAGGCAGAAGCCTCACTACGGAATCAATGACTGTCATTGCAGGCAACTCACCACCTGTAAGCACATAGTCTCCAATGGACAGTTCATCTGTCACAAGATGCTCTCGTATACGTTCATCATACCCTTCATAATGACCACATACAAAGATTAAGTGCTCCTCCTGCGATAACTCCTCCGCTTTTTGCTGGGTGAACGTCTCTCCCTGTGGGCACATCAATATGACTCTGGGACGTTTCAGAGTGTTCGTAAGTAGGTCTTCAACCGCAGCAAAAATAGGCTCGGGCTTCAGCACCATGCCTCCGCCTCCGCCATAGGGCGTATCATCTACTGTATGGTGCTTGCTAAGCGAATAATCCCGAAAGTTAATCGCATTCAAAGACACAATGCCCTTATCATTCGCTTTACCTAGAATACTGCTACCGAACACACCTGTGAACATTTCCGGAAACAAGGTCAAGACATCTACCTTCATGATTACAACAATCCTTCCATCAGGTGAACCTTAACCTTTTGATTCTTCACATCAACATCCAGTACGACTTCATCAATAACAGGAATTAGAATATCAGGACCTGATGATGGCTTGATGACCCATACATCATTTGCACCTGGAGTAAGGATCTCCTTAATCACACCCAGCGCCTTATCTTGATCCTCATCTGTATACACAACACAGCCAATAATCTCGTGGAAATAGTACTCATTCTCTGGTAATTCCACTACATCATCCTTGGATACCTTCAGAATGCTGCCCTTGTATTTCTCTACTTCATTGATGTTGCTGTATCCTTCCAATTTCAAAATGTACATTTCCTTATGAAAACGTACAGATTCAATGGTTATCCAAAAAGAATTACCCTCAGTTGGAATAAGAAACAACCGTTTCCCTTTAGCAAACCGCTGCTCAGGAAAATCTGTATGTGATAATACCTTGATTTCACCTTTAATTCCGTGAGTGTTGACAAGCTTGCCAACCGTTAATAATTGCTCTGACATATGACCCTCCTAAAATAACCCCACCAAGTGGAGACTATACTTCAAAGCACGCTAAAAACCTATTGTATCATCTTCAGCATGTACGAAAAAGGGCTAGGACATGCATCCTAACCCACTTTTGTATATCTTAAGATATAATATCCACGGTTATACGTTTTTCCATTTTAACTGCTGCAGATGTGACTACCGTGCGCAGTGCCTTAGCAATCCTACCCTGTTTGCCTATGACTTTGCCTACATCATTAGGATGAACAGACAATTCATAGACAACGAGATGATCCTTCTCCACCGTCGTGACGGTCACATCTTCAGGATGATCCACCAAAGCCTTAGCAATAACACTAACTAATTCTTCCATAGATACCCTCACAATCAGTTATTATTTCTGTAACTTAAGGTCATGGAATTTTTTCATTACTCCTGCTTTGCTAAGCAAGTTACGAACTGTATCGGATGCTTGCGCACCGTTTTGAAGCCAAGTCAGTGCTTTATCTTCATCGATTTTAACTACTGCCGGTTGTTCGATCGGATTGTAGTAACCAATTTCTTCGATAAAACGACCATCACGCGGGGACCGAGAATCCGATACCACGATACGGTAGAATGGCGCTTTATGTGCTCCAATGCGTTTAAGACGAATACGAACTGCCATGAAATTCACCTCCTTCAATAAATAAAATAGTTTATGCTTAACGGAATGGAAACTTCATACCGCCTTTACCAGCTAAGCCCTTCAGCTGTTTCATCCCTTTTCCTTTGGGACCTTTAGGTCCCATCATATCCGAGAACTGCTTCATCATACGACGCATTTCATCGAACTGTTTGATCAGGCGATTCACTTCGGCAATATTAGTACCACTACCTGTTGCAATCCGTTTGCGACGATTATGGTCGATCATATTAGGATGTTGCTTTTCTTCCTTAGTCATCGAGAAGACAATAGCCTCAATTCGACCCATTTGCTTATCGTCTACCTTAATGTCTTTGGCTTGCTTCATCTTGCCCATACCAGGGATCATATCCATAATTTGATCGAGAGGTCCAAGCTTCTTCACTTGATCCATTTGTTCTAAGAAATCATCAAACGTAAATTCTGCATTACGCATTTTACGTTCCATTTCCTTAGCTTTCTCAACATCAATGTTAGATTGAGCTTTCTCAATTAGAGAGAGCATGTCACCCATGCCTAGTATCCGTGAAGCCATCCGATCTGGATAGAAAGGCTCTAAAGCATCAATTTTCTCACCAAGTGCTGCGAATTTAATAGGACAACCCGTAACCGCCTTGACAGAAAGTGCGGCACCCCCACGTGTATCTCCATCAAGCTTAGTGAGTACAACACCGGTAAGTGCTAGCATGGTATTGAAGTTCTCAGCCACATTAACGGCATCTTGTCCAGTCATTGCATCTACAACAAGTAACACTTCATCAGGGTTAATCGCTGTATGGATCTGACGTAATTCCTCCATCAGTTCTTCATCAATGTGTAAACGTCCAGCCGTATCCATAATCAGATAATCATGTCCGTTATCCTCAGCGAATTTCAAGCCTTGCTTAGCAATTTCAACAGGGCTAACTTGATCACCTAATGAAAAAACAGGTACATTAATCTGTGAGCCTAAAACTTCGAGCTGTTTAATGGCAGCAGGACGATAAATATCACCTGCAACGAGTAATGGACGAGAATTTTGTTTCTGAAGAAGCTTAGCCAACTTACCCGATGTGGTTGTCTTACCCGCACCTTGAAGGCCGACCATCATTATAACTGTTGGTGGCTTATTAGACTTAACAAGCTTGGCCTGACTTCCACCCATAAGTTCGGTCATTTCCTTATTAACGATATCAATAATGACCATGCCTGGTGTGAAGCTGTCCATGACTTCTTTACCAATGGACTTCTCTTTGACCTTGGCAACGAATTCTTTCACCACTTTGAAATTAACGTCCGCTTCCAAAAGAGCAAGGCGTACTTCACGCATCGCCTCGTTCACATCATCCTCTGACACTTTACCTTTGCCGCGAAGCTTACTGAACACGTTCTGTAATCGATTGGTTAATCCTTCAAATGCCATTCGCTGCCACCTCCCCTACCCTTTATTCATATATCTGTAGTTGATCCAGAATCTGGGTTATCTTTAGTTTCTGTTCCTGGTTAAGTTCACAATCTTGAAGTATACTGCGAAGCTTATCCAGCTCATGATTGCGGCGTTCATATTTCTCTAGAAGACTTAACTTCTCTTCGTACATTTCAAGAACATGTTCCGCACGTTTAATGTGTTCATAGATTGCTTGCCGACTAATATTGAACTCAGCTGCAATTTCCCCAAGGGAAAAATCATCATGAAAATAATATTTCAAAAACATCTGTTGTTTATCTGTAAGTAGGTGTTCATAGAAATCAAACAACTGATTGATTCGGTTTGTTTTCTCGAGTCGATCTTCTTGACTCATCATAGGGGCACTCCCTTCGTCAAGGAAAAACACTTTACAGATCTTCAACGTCACTAATCATACATAAAAGAAAGAAAGATGTCAAGTACTTATCCTTGTCATCTTCCAAATTGATTTTAGTATGATCTAATTTTTATCCTCAAGCTATGATTTGGACCTTATGTGACCTCTCATTGATTAGGTAGAAGGTACAAAAATACAGCTAGAAAATGTAGTATACTTCCTGCTAGTACGAACAAATGCCATACTGCATGGTGGAAAGGAAACCCCCGCCACACGTAAAATATAGTCCCAAGCGTATACATGATCCCACCTAAAGCAAGCAGTGTCATTCCACCTGTAGGAACAGCCGCTGTGAGGGGAACCCAAGCGATGACGATCATCCAACCCATAATGATATAAAAAATCGTGGACATAAACAGAAATTTTTTAACAAAGAATGCTTTGAATAAACAGCCTAGAATAGCAAAACCCCAAACGATCCCAAACAACGTCCAACCTAACGAACCGCGAATCGCAACTAACATGAAGGGAGTATACGATCCTGCTATATAGAGATAAATAGATGAATGATCGAAAAATTCAAACAAATCTTTGGTTTTACCCTCTTTGAAGCTATGCACTAGCGTTGAGTTTAAATATAACAGAAGCATGGTAACACCATAGATCG
>DASXLR010000044.1:0-36288 GCA_036496075.1 Paenibacillus sp.
TTTATTTGTCCGTTCGTCGTCTTGCCCAATCTTCTTATAAAAAACATAGACAAAAATCGCACTAGCCATAACTAGTAAAAAACCAACTCCAATGAGAATATTCCAATTTCCCGTAGATTGTTCAGCCCAGGACTTTAAAGGGGAAAAAATTGCGTTATGGATATCTGAGATAGACTTAGTTATCATTTTGATCATTTCCTTTCACATAAGTAAAAATATCGTTTACATCAACATTAAAAAATTCAGCAATTCGAAAAGCTAACAGCAGAGTCGGAACATATTTTCCTTTTTCCATTACGAAGATGGTTTGTTTGGAAACACCGACTTTCTCTGCTAATTCTTGCTGAGACATTCTGGCAAGTACGCGATATTCATAAACCTTATTTGATATCGAATCACCAAAATCTTTCTTCATAACCATCACCTCTTGAATCAAATTATAAACTCAATTCTTATAAAAGCAAAGTAAACTTATACAAAAGTATCTAATGCATTTATATTTGCTTGTATCACTTTGATTTAACAAGAGCCAGAATGCAGAAATAACCTGACGAAATCTATGATTCCGTCAGGCTCACATATCAATCTGGTATCTTTACCCTTTTTCGGAAAAACACCATGCTGGATCGCTTTTCTCACTACATTAGCTGATGGATCCTCAAAGGAAACGTATAGACACCAGGGCATCCGGGCATAGACATCAATCCCTAACGTGATCCATGGTCTGCCAAGATTTAATCCTGTTTCATCATCCAACACTTCAATATCAAGTAATGTATGATCAATTTGCACAATATCCAAAGGGTATAATGCTTCTCTGTCAGCATATCCTCTTGCAACATCATCATATACGGCTGAGGCAGCTTTGATGTTTCGCAACCTCAACTTAGCTTTTTCATCAATGCGCTCAATGATATTGCATATTGTACTATACGGTACCTCAGTCAATTGATTTTCGATACATTTGTATTTAACAGACTCATAGATCTCAGATTTTTTAACCCTATATTTGGTTAAGTATTCATTTTCTATTATATATTTTAATATATGCATCTTTTCTTCAGAGAGCCTGACTTGAAGCGTATCTAAGATAATTTCAGGATTTTTAGGATAACATATCTGCATGTTTCTAATGTCATCTCTACCTGTATAACCCTTACCGGCATCCGAAATTAAACCAACTAATCCGTTTTGACTAGCTTCATTTCCCGTTTTCCTATATCCACTTAGATACCTCATGATGGTTGCTCTAGATTTACCTGAATTTTCAGTAATTCTTTGAATTAATGTTTCTTGTTTAAGCCTGTCTAATATTTCCCCGTTTTTAAGAAAATCGTTATATTTATCATGGAATTGTGTGACTGAGCGCAGGTTACCTTCTTTTACTTTTTCTAATAATAAAAGGGGACGAATAATCTCATATCTTCGACTGACCTCTTCTCGCTTCTCCTCACGAAGTCTGGATAAAAAATCAAACGAGGCACTTGCATTACGTTCTTTTTTCATAGACGATGACGGTATAAAAGTCGGGTGTGTCGCTAGTTCTGTAAATCGATACTTTTGATCCTCTCCATCAAGTCGCTTAACCCAAACATAAGGTGGTTCAATAGCAATAATCTTATAAGGTTTCCCAAATAAACTAAATTCAGAATAAAGTTGTATTTGATTGAAAGACACTCGAAACGCCCCCCTCCGATAAGGTATTTATCATGTGATTGTTTAAATGAATTTCACTTCTAGAATTGATTTCCCTTTGAACATCCAAATTAATAAATCCATGAGCGATCAAATGAAAAATTAGCGGTTTGATTAATAAGGGATCTGTATGATCCTTTAATGATTCACTTAATGATTGAATAGTTGTATTACCAAGTATCGAAAGTCTATGAATTGTTATCTGTCTCCATTTATCATAGTAATACCTTTCCTTCAAAAATCCTTTTAGAAATCGAATATTCCTTTGTAATGTGGGAGGCAATGTCTTTGGATAGATCACATGGTATTTCCAATTATTTCGATCGGCATAAAGCTCACAATAATGGTTTTTCACTTGTAATCTAAGATCATCACTATTCTCTTCACTTTTAACTTGATATAACAAGGGAATAGATCCTTGGCGGAAAACAAGGACATCAGGAACATGCATCCAAAACTTATCTTCACTCTTTTTATCACCAACTGGAATAGGAACCTCCACCGGTTGAACATAGTAACGTTTAACTTCATGATCCAATTCTAAAAAATAATAGTAAAGTCTTTCAGCCAATGATTCATATTCTATAGATCTATCCATTTTTTCACTGTAGAATCCTACGATGATATGCGGATGTTGTTTACTACCACGATTATTTACTTTACGTTTTGGGGCGTATAATTCATCTTTCCTTTCCCAACATTCCATTCCCCAGTCCATATTATCTTTCCTTTCAAACGATTTGTATCATTTATAATTATTATTTTTTCATCATATTAATATTACCATATATAGACAAACTTTGAATATAATATACACAAAAATACTCCCTCGAAAATCAAAAAGCCTTATAAATCAAGGTATCTTGATTTATAAGGCTAGAATAGCGGTCTCATTTATTATTGTTATTTGTCTCAAATCAAATTGTAATCAGTCTCATTTATAACCGTTACTCACAACACTTAAATTCCCTGAACTATATCTTATAAGCCTTCATCGCTTTACGAAGTTCTTTCATGGTTGGGCGTTTACCATACATCAGTACACCTGTACGGTAGATCTTAGCAGATAACCAACCTAATCCGAGAATGGATATAACTAAGATAAGTATGGATACCCAGATTTCCCAAGTAGCGATATCTCCAACACCGATTCGAACGATCACCGTAGTAGGTGAGAAGAATGGGATAAAGGTTGATACTTTCATCAACATGGAATTAGGTGCTCCGAAGCTGAATGTTGCGATGTAGAATGCTGCTAAGCTCAGCATCGTAACCGGCATAACAGCTTGTGCTAAGTCTTCTGTGCGGCTAACAATAGAGCCGACTGCAGCGAATAATACGGCAAACAAGAAGTAACCTAGTAAATAGAAGATGAAACCGTAGACCAATACTTCTGTGCTTACATTTGAAAGATTCAAGTTAAAGTCTGCAAGGATGGCTTTATTTTGCGGCATCATCACGTTCCCTATGACTACTATAATAAATACAGCAATCTGTGTTAATCCTACTAAGAACATCCCTACAATCTTTCCGAACATTTGGTTGATTGGTGACACACTCGTAATTAGAATCTCCATAATCCGTGAACTCTTCTCCGTTGTTACTTCAGAGGCAATCATATTTCCAGTAGAGATCGAAGTGAAGAAGAACAGGATTAACAACACATAGACCACACCATAATTGATTACTTTCTGAGCACCCTCTTCTTCTGTATCAGGCACATCCGTCGTAGTATTATTTACTTGACGTGAATCCAACTGCACCGGGGTTGCCAATGCTGCTGTCTGTTCAGCAGTTAGTGCATCCTTTACAATATATTGCATCTTAACGGCTTGTAATGCACCCGTTAAATCTGCCTGAACTACTGGACTCAGACCATTCTTTTCGTTAGAAGAATAAAGAACAGCTGGGAACACTGCTTTATCATCTGATACAAACTGTAGATAACCTTCGATTTTTCCTTCTTCAATATCTTTATTTAAGGTTTCTTCATTCGCAATATCATATTTCACGAAGGTGAAATCGTCGCTCTTCTGTGCTTGCCAATACGAATCCAATTGGTCTGCCAGCTCAGCTTGTTGCTCATATACCAGACCGATTTTTGTGACTTCATTCTTCAAGTCATCCCCCGTAAATAACTGTATGAAATACGGAATATTAATACCAATCGACATGATTAATGCCAGAATAATGGTCGTTACTACGAATGATTTGGTTTTCACTTTATTTCGAAATGTAAACCCAATTACAGTACCCAACTTATTCATTAGACTCACCTACCTCTTTAATAAATATTTGATTTAATGTGGGTTCCTTTATTTCAAAACGTTCTACTACACTCTGTTGCATTGCCGTTTGCAATATGAACTGCGCCGCTGATGCGTCAGATATGGTGATTACATATCCCCCTTGTTCTTGTGGCTCTACCTTCGTTACACCCGCAATATTCTCTATGCCTGTAACTTCACTTGTTGTGCTAAGAATGACTTGCTCACGTGGGTATCTGCCTTTGATTTCTTTCAAGCTTCCTTGAATGATCGGATTCGAACGATGCATAATCGTAATGTTCTGGCATAGTTCCTCTACATGCTCCATGCGGTGAGTGGAGAACAATATGCTAGTTCCTTTATCGCGTAGTTCTTTAACTGTAGACTTTAACAGCTCTACATTTACAGGGTCCAAGCCGCTGAATGCTTCATCTAGTATAAGAATTTGAGGACTATGTACTACAGCAGCTATGAAACCTATTTTTTGCTGATTACCTTTGGACAACTCTTCTATTTTTTTATCATAATACTCAGGAACTTCAAAGCGTTCTAACCAGTAACGAAGGTTCTTATCTGCCTGTTTCTTAGACACTCCCCGAAGCTGTGCTAAATAAATGATCTGATCACTAATCTTAACCTTCGGATAAAGTCCTCGTTCCTCTGGTAAGTACCCCATAATTTGCTGTAGTTCTGCACTATGCGGTTTACCATTGTAACTTATCTCTCCACCATCGGGATAAATGAGACCTAGCACCATTCTCATCGTCGTTGTTTTACCCGCTCCATTAGCACCAAGGAGCCCGTAGATTTCCCCTTCTTCTACTTTCAGAGACAATTGATTTACTGCTGTCTTATCTCCGTATTGCTTAACTACATGTTCCAATTTCAAAGATTCCATATTCATATTACCCCTCTCTCACTGCACTTAGGCAGTTATTTGTCTTTGTATCCATAGACTTAATATCTCATCAAGCTCTAAACCTCGTGTCCTGATAATAGGAATCCCTGATTCCTGAAGAATACTTTCAACACTTAGACATTTCGTCGTGATCATTCGCAGTACACCCTTGGACTCCTGATAACACTCTATCAATCCTGGTAAATCCTCTACCCATTCAGGATCAGCACTAACCCATATTTCCTTCCAGTTATCCATGAGACTATCTTTCTCCAACATACCGTACACTTGCCCTTGATGCACAAGCATGATGTAATCGGCAAGCCTTGTAACCTCATCTACAATATGAGTGGACAACAGAATCGTTGTATCCCCTTGCATCATATACTCCTTAAGGACATCCATCATCATTTTCCAGGCAAAAGGGTCTAATCCAGAAGAAGGTTCATCAAGTAGTAATAGCTTGGGATGAGGCGCCATCGCCGCTGATATTTCGAACTTTCGTCGTTCACCCTTGGACATCTTGCTTAGCTTTATCCCACGCGGAACCTTGAACCTCGTCATGAGTTCTTCGAACAACTCATGATCCCACTCAGGGTACCAATAGGCTCGAAATTTAGATGCCTCCTCTACGGTTAAGTTATTTTCCTCACTGTTCGTATTTTCAGCTACATATCCAATCATCCGTCTAACTTCTAGGGGAAGCGAACTTTGATAAGCTTCTCCGAACCATTGTATATTTCCTTCATCTGGAATAATGGTCTGCATCATCATATGAATCAATGTGCTCTTACCTGCACCGTTCTCACCGACCATTCCAACCACATAGCCTTTAGGAATGGAGAGGTTAAGCGGCCCAATCGTTGTGGTTCGACGTTCCTTCTTGATACCTCGAAGCTCAATTGCGATCTGATCCATATGTGTTACTCATCCCCTTCCTTACTATGATATTTACGATTCACAATGCTTAGGAACAGTTTGCTCAATTCTTCCTCACTACACTGAACAGAGATCCCAACATCAACTGCCTTATTTAGGGCTTCTTCTACAGCTTCTCTTCGAAACACTTCCCGTTGTGACTGACCAACTTTAGCAACAAAGGTTCCTGTCCCTTGCTTCGTTCTAAGAAGTCCTTCACTCTCTAAATCCTGATACACTCTTCTAACGGTAATGACACTACAGTTCAATCCCCCAGCAAATTCCCTTATCGATGGTAAAAGTTTGCCTTCTTCAATCTGTCCATTAATAATGAGCGATCTTAATTGGGTCTCAATTTGATGATAAAGCGGCTCCGCACTATTCTCGTTAATTTGAATTGGAATCCACACCTTTCACACCTCACTTCTACACTCTATTCAGTTATATTTTCTGTTAAACCAGATCTCTCATCTGGAGCTTATGAAGTGTTAGCTTGCCACATAGAACTAGGGTAACTACTCCCCCGATCAGAGTAACCCACATGAACGGTGATCTGAAACCATACGCTTTGGTACTATCTAATGTTAATTCCAGTATATTGACACCCATAAAATGTATCCCCAAACCTACAATGACCGTGACCAACATAATGAACATCGTCATCCAGAAATATTTCTTCCCGTTATACAAAAATTCTAAGTAGATATATAACCCATTTATTGCTATTGAATATCCAATCCATGTCAGTGCGAAGGCCATAAACGGTAAGAGCGATAATTGTAATCGAATATGATAACTAATAACATATATGACTGTAAAAAAGATGATACTGTTCAGAATGAATGCGATTCCCAGCTGTATATGTCTAGCTCTCATAATGACATTAGGGGCAATAGGTAATGTTCGGAAGTACACAAGCATCTGTGTATATGAGTCCTCTGTTAAATACTTGAACGACTTCCTAGAGAAATAAAACCCCAGCATAGGAATAAGAATAAGCATCATAATATCAACAAAGGGGCTAAAAAATGGTTCCATGTCTTGATGACTCAGCCCGCTCTCAATTAGAGTTCCAATCGCTCCTCCTGTATAAACCATAAAGATAACTGACCATAGAATCATAAATTTTTCGCTCTTCAAATCTTTTTTAGTAACCATCCAAGCGTCTCTCATTACTTTTTGTTTCACTTAGTATCGCTCCCTATGAATGGTTAGAATCTCACTCACTGTGTCTACTGTATATATCTTTATACACAGTATACAGTGTGCTTATTTTAAGTGTCAAGCATCAATTTCAACATTCCGCACAAGAAGAAACAGCTTCGCCGTCCTTAAAGGGATGTGAAGCCATTTCTCGTAGAAATATGAGCAAAATGAAGTGAAAGTTTTTACTTTCCTACATTGTGCTTTCCTATATTTTCAAAAAAAGAACCCACAGTATAAACTGTGAGTTCTTCATAATCATAGAACTTATCTAGATTCCCAAGATGACTTCCCATACAGGTTTCGTATGACCGCCTGGGAATAGAAGGTACAAGAGTACATAAACAGCAACACCCGTTATCGCAGTGAAAAACCACATAATAGATGTGACCTTACCCCATTTACGGTGCTTGGAGTATTTTTCCTTGAACCCAAGTACAAGTGTCGTAATTCCAAATACAGCCGCTACTGTAGCCAGTGTGATATGGAATATCAGGAAGATCTGATAGTAGATCTGAAGCTCCTCTGAACCGCCCCATGAAGTATTACCTACGAATATAGTTCGGGACATATAGATGATGAAGAATAATAATGCTGCTATAGCTCCAGCGATCATGACCTTCTTATGCGCTTCTTTCTTCCCTTTAATGATGAGCCCCCAACCAATAGCGACTAGTACAGCACTAATGACGATAAATGAGGTGCTGATGGTTGGAAGTATAATATACAAATCCATGATGATGTTCCTCCTTAAAGACCTTTAAAAATTTACACATGATTCAGAGAGTGATCCGTTAGATCATCGGACTTTGTATCCTCATCTTCACGGTTCTCCTTCCTATACCACTGGAAGAATACATAGGCCAACATTGATGCAAAAATAAATTCCTGAATAAATTTCATGGCAATACCGCCAACTTGCTGATCGACTAGTGGACTCATTATGCTAAAGAAAGTGGGTCCGCCGAAACTTTGCAATAGTACCGTTGTATCTCCACTTATACAGTATCCCATAGCTTCAGCCCATATAACAGGATCACTATAAATCGCGTACAGCGTGTGCGAAGCAAATATGATTAGACCACAGGCTGGGGTGAGCAGAACCATATTCAGAAAAATATAACCCATTTTTGCAAGACTTGACCCTTGTTTCCTTTCTGGAAGTGGATTGATAAGCGTCCACCACATCAGTACAGAAGTTATGAATAATACAATATAATACAAGCGGTGTGCAGTGAAATTCAACATCACATAATCATGAATTACAGGGATATGATAGAGCGAGAATAAACCATTAAAGAGAACTGCCGCTACAATAGGCTTCGCTAAGAAGCCTAAGGACCTAAAAGGATTCACTTTCAGAATGGATCGCCACAACCATGTAGGAATACCCAGCATAATTAACGGTGGTGCTGCTAGATAGGAGAATGCCATAGTCAACATATGAAAGGAAAACATCATATGCCCTAATAGACTAATGGGCCCCCCTTGAGCCAAATAAAGCAGAAACATCCCACTCATGAACATAATCTTCTTAGGTACTGAAGTAGGCTCCGCTGTTGTAAACTTCTCACTCATAGGTCCTGTTATGAGTAAATACGCAGCTGCTACCAAGAGCATACCTATTAGAAACAAAGGACTCCACAAGTCCGCAAAGCTAAAGTATTCTAATCCCAGCATGTGAATACCTCCTACTCACCGGGTAATTTTCTGTCTAATTAGTGACAAACATCACGAATGAACGCCTAATACATCTTATTGTAGTACTTTAACCTTATGACGACTAGAAAACAGGGTGAAACTCTTGAATCTTTATCATTTAAAAAAGAGGTGGCCCAAGCCACCTCTTTCTCATTTTACCACCACATCCAGAACAATGCAGTAATGATTGCCGTACCTGCAACGAAAAATCCACCGATCATGAAGAGAATGGGCATCAAATGACCTTTATCTTTCAAGTGCATCCAGAACCCCATCTGCACAATAACTTGCAACACGGCCATGAACAACAACAGAGAAATCGTAAACGTTGGATTCACACCGCCTGCTGCTACAGCAGCAAAAGCGATCGCCGTGAGTACTATGGAGAAAATAAAAGCAATAATATGTTTTTGAGGACCCTCATGCCGAGTACTGCGATGAACCACTTGGTTCTCTGTTTGCTGGTCTACAGACATACTTTAGCCCACCTTTCCAAGTAGGTAAACGACCGTAAAGATAAATACCCATACGACGTCAATAAAGTGCCAGTAAATTGCAGACACATAAATTTTCGGCGCGGTTACGACCGTCAATCCTTTTGTGTACAGCTGTCCGATCAATATTCCGATCCATACAACCCCAAATGCAACGTGAGCACCATGGAAGCCAACTAACGTATAGAAGGCAGAACTAAACGCACTGGTAGTCATACCAAAGTCATCTTTAATCATATACTCCGCGAACTCATAAATTTCCAAACCTAAAAATACAAGCCCAAGTAAAACCGTAACAGCTAACCATCGCTTCAAAGAGGGAAGATTATGACGATGCATAGCCTGAATAGCGAATACACTCGTCAAGCTACTTACTAACAAGAGCATTGTTGCAATGGCAGTCAACGGTAATGCGAACAGTTCATTTGCCGTTGGACCCTCATTAGTCTGATTACGAAGCGTAAGGAATGTGGCAAAGAGTGTACCGAAAAGCACGGCCTCACCACCAAGAAAGAGCCAAAAGCCAAGTATCTTGTTACGACCTTCCAATGTCGCCTTCTCAGGTTCATGTGGCAATTTTCCGTCAACTTCTGTGTGTGCTGATGCCATTCTTATACTCCCTCCTCTTCCAATTCCTCAAGTTCGATGTGCCAGCCGTGATCGTCAAAGAGCGATCTCAGCACCATAGAACCAAAAGTGATAAGAAGACCTAATCCACATACAATCCAGTTATTAAATATGAAGCTCATGAACGAATTAGAGAATTGCTCACCACTGAACATTAAACCAAGACCTGCGATGAAAATACCCACAGACATGACAAAAGGTAGAATGGTTGGTGAAGGCATATGGATCGGGCCGACCGGCTCTGCCGGAGTCATTTCCTGATGTCCAGCCATCTTTTCTTTCCAAAAAGCATCGAGACCGCGTACTAGTGGTATCTGTTTAAAGTTATATTCTGGCGGTGGAGATGGTATAGTCCATTCCAGTGTACGTCCATCTCCCCATGGATCGTTCGCCACACCCTTAGGTTTAGTAAACGAATGAAACGCATTGAAAAGAAAGAGTAGAACACCTATGCCCATCAGAATAGCGCCCACCGTACTCACTAGATTCATTGTATCAAAGCCTTGGTTGGGCAGATACGTAAATACACGGCGTTGCATTCCCAAGAGACCCAAGAAATGTTGTACAAAGAATGTCAGATGGAATCCGATAGCGAATGTCCAGAACGTCCATTTACCAATGGTTTCATTAAGCATACGTCCATACATCTTCGGCCACCAATAGTGTAGACCCGCGAATAATCCGAATACCAGACCACCTACAATAACGTAGTGAAAATGCGCTACGACAAAGTATGTATCATGGAACTGAAAGTCAGCAGGAGCTGAAGCGAGCATAACACCTGTAATTCCACCCATGGTGAACGTTGGGATGAACCCAACAGCGAACAAGTTCGCACTTGTAAATCGCACTTGGCCGCCCCACATGGTGAACATCCAGTTAAAGATTTTAATCCCTGTCGGAACAGCAATTAACATCGTCGAGATCGAGAATAAGGCGTTGGCTACAGGACCAAGTCCTGTTGTAAACATGTGATGCGCCCATACCATGAATCCAAGAAATGCAATAAGGATGGTTGCAAACACCATGGAACTATAACCAAAAAGACGTTTACGAGCAAATGTTGGAATAACTTCTGAGATAATACCAAAGGCAGGCAAAATCAAGACATATACTTCAGGATGCCCGAATATCCAAAAAATATGTTGCCACAGAATGGGGTTACCGCCACCTGCAACATCAAAGAAATTCGCTCCTAGAATCCGGTCAAAGGTCAGGAGTACCAATCCCACTGTAATCGCAGGGAAGGCAAACAATATCATCGCGGAAGTAATAAATGTAGTCCATGTAAACATAGGCATACGCATGAATGACATCCCTGGAGCACGCATGGTGATGATAGTAGCTAGGAAATTAATACCACCAATCAAGGTACCCAGTCCTGCGAGTTGCAATCCGACGGTATAAAAGTCAACCCCATGGGTCGTGCTGAACTTCGTACCAGACAATGGAGTATACGCCGTCCATCCGGCATCAGGTGCTCCACCCATAAACCAACTTAAATTCAGTAGAAGTCCCCCGAATAGGAAAGTCCAGAATCCGAGGGAATTCAGAAAAGGAAAGGCTACGTCACGCGCGCCAATCTGTAACGGAATAAGTGCGTTCATTAGTGCAAAGATGATTGGCATAACGCCGAGGAAGATCATCGTTGTTCCGTGCATCGTAATTAATTCATTAAACGTTTGAGCAGATACTAAATCGTTCATTGGTTTAATTAATTGAAGACGAATTATAAGGGCCTCAATTCCTCCGATACCAAAAAACAATGTTCCACCAAGCAAATAAAGAACAGCTATTTTTTTGTGATCGACAGTCGTTAGCCAATCCATCAAGCCCTTGTAACGCTTAACACTATGTGCGTGAGCCAAGGTTCGTACCCCCTTCTAAAGTCCCTGCTGAGATTATTATTTCAATTTAGAATTAGCCAAGTACTCCGCAATACCATCAATTTCTTCATCTGAAAGTCCGAGATCTTTAGGTGCTGGCATCTTATTACCTGGTTTCACAGATTGCGGATCATGAAGCCATTCTTTGAGGTTATCCACGACTGGATCTCCACCTTGACTGCCTTCCGCGTTCAGCAAGATACTCGCTACAGTTTCACGTGAACCGATTCCTGTAAGATTCGGTCCAACTGATCCCCCTTGATCACCAATGGCATGACAAGACAAACATTGGTTCTTGAAGGTTAGGGCAAGCGCTTGATCAGCGATTGGTTCCACAGGTGCTTTCATTGAAGCTACCCAAGCATCAAATGAATCCTCACTCACAGCTTTAACTTTGAATTCCATCAAACCATGAGATGTACCACAAAACTCTGCACACTTACCTAAGTAAACGCCTTCTTTAGCAGTACTGAAGCTGAACTTATTCAGCGTGCCATCTGGATTGGTATCCATCTTCCCTGATAAGGAAGGAACCCAGAAAGAGTGAATAACATCTACTGTTTTCAATTCAAACGCAATATCTTTATTCGTTGGAATAACCAAATCCTGTGAAGTCTTAATATCATACTGAGGATAATCAAATTCCCACCAGTATTGATGTGAAGTTACTTTCACATGTACAGCATTCTTGTCATCGGAATGATCATTCCCAAAAGCAAATACTTCCCGCACAGTAGGAACTGCAAGAACTAGCACTAAAATCAAAGGAATAACGGTCCAAATGATCTCCAGCTTGAAATTGCCTTCCACTTGCTCAGGTATTTCTGTCTGACCCAGTCTTCTACGGAATTTAATCATGACATATCCCGCAATTACAAACACGACTAGTAATACCACAACCATAATTGAGAATGAAAGCTTTATTAGATCGTACTGTCCCTGTGCCACAGGTCCTTGCGGTCTTAATACCGACAAGTCCTCACGGCCACAACCAGCTAACAGCAGGGAAAACACCGCTAACATGGGAAGGATTCGCTTCACAGGCTGCCACCATTTCATCATTTATCTACCCCACTTTTACAAATTTCACAGGTACCACCGACCACATGCACGGAAAATACCTGTATTATCACGAAAAACATAGACCTGTCAATAAAAACAATCACCTATTTAATATAAGTTTAAGGTAGTACTTTGTCAATGATCCAGGAACAGTTCACAAATTGTTCAAATATTCAAAAAAACGCGCCAAATTAGCATTTGTAAACGTTTACATTATTATATGTTTGTTTATTTGGCATTATAAATCGTTCTCCCAACAAGGAATACTAAGCTAATTTTTTCCTATTATATGTCCAATCATTGCCTTTTGTATGTCTATTTATTGCACTTTGTATGTCTATTTATGCACAAAAAAAACCGTGATCTGCAATAATTAGCGCAGAAAACAGTTTATAGGGATCTTTCACTATTGTTAATAATCATTATTTCATCTAAGAAACGGAAGAATCCATTCGTCCAAGCTCGTGTTCTACCACTGAGGTTAGTTCCTCTTCGTATCCTCCCATAATATGATATTTCCGGACGTAATCCTTTACAAACTTCTTTGGATCCTTAGGCCGGAAAATTCGTGTCATCTCCCGCAAACTTTCCTTGACTTCGTTATGACCTTTCGTTGCCATAATTGTTCCCTCCCATAACGCTGAATGAAAAGCTCGGGTTAAGAGAATGCCGAAAAGATCTTCCTTTAAACATCGTGAAGTAGTAAGCAGTATGAAGTGGACAGAAGCTCTTCGAACCATCACTCAGGCTCTAACATTATGAATACCCTCTATGGATGAAGCTGAATCACTCCACTCTATTGTACCATATTTTGTTCTAGGTAACAGCTATCCCGTAAAATGTTTACCTAAATTACCTAAAAATTGTTTGAAAATATCTATATATCCTTTAATTAGGGTAATAATATACCCACGTCAGTCATAATCACCCCAAGAAGAAGATACATAACCTTGTAGTGATCAACAGAAGCATCCAACCCCCATCATACCTCTGAATATAGTTCATTTCATTCTGTATATACTCCAAAATTATGCTCCTTACGGACATGATATGCTCCGGTATTAAATTATGCTCCGACACCTGCTGACTGTGTCTTATATCCACCCCACGTGAATTTAGAAATGCTATACATAACATGTCTAACACATTCATAGGGTAAAAAGAATCGTTATTCTAGAAGGAGAGTGATCTTCCCTGTCACCATTCAAATCTTCTACAGGTATACCTGAGAATATGGCTGCCATGCTCTGCTATTTATTCACTTTTATTGGAGGTATCATTTTTCTAGCTGTAGAGAAACGCAGTCGATTGGTCTTATTCCACTCTCTACAATCCGTAATGGCCTTCGGAGGTCTGATGGTTGCTCATGTACTCACAGGATTCGTGCCTCTTATAGGTCCACTTGTGGCCTCCCTTTTATCTATTCTAACGTTCGTGTTATGGGTCGTTCTGGTCGTGCAAGCTACTCAAGGTAAATGGTTCAAGCTTCCTTGGATTGGAGAAATCGCCGAAAGACAGCTCCGGCACTTATGATCATATCTTGGATTTATCCAAATCCTACAAACAACAAAACGGCTTCGCTATCCTTGAGTGGACTGCGAAGCCGCTTCTTCTTGCATCACTTATATTGAGTAACTTAAGCAGCATGACTCTCGTCTGCATGTACTTGATCAGCCCCAGGCCCCTTTAGACCATTAAAGAGTAAGTTTAACGCTATAGCCGTTACAGCACCTGCAATAATCCCGTTGTCTACAAGGATACGAGCCCAGTCAGGTAGTTGTGCGAATATATCAGGTACCACGGTTACACCAAGACCCATACCTACGGAACAGGCAATAACGAATAAATTCTCATATCGATTGAGATCCACTTGGTCACCGAGCATTCGAATACCCGAAGAGACGACCATTCCGAACAATGCGACCATCGCTCCACCCAATACAGAGGCAGGTATGAGCTGTGTTAGAGCCGCAATCTTCGGTATAAAGCCGATAACCACCAAGAGTCCACCTGCTACAACAATGACATCTCTAGTCTTCACACGGCTCATCTGAATTAACCCTACATTCTGGGAATACGTTGTATACGGAAAGGAATTAAATAATCCGCCAACAACGATAGCAATCCCCTCCGCACGATATCCACGAGTAAGATCCTTAGACGTGATGTCTTTATCTACAATTTTACCTAGGGCCATAAACACACCTGTAGATTCTGCAATGCTAACAATTGCGACTAGAATCATCGTAAGAATCGCAGACATATGAAAGGTCGGCTTCCCAAAATAGAAAGGCTGTACGGCATGGAACCAACTAGCTTCCCTCAGTGGTCCAAGGTCTACATGACCGAATATAGCTGCGGCAATTGTACCCACGATTAGACCGACAAGTACTGAAATCGAACGAATGAACCCTGTCGTGAAACGGCTCATTACAATAATAAAGAATAATACCCCGAATCCTAACATGAGGTTCGTAGGACTGCCGAAATCCGCTGCTCCATTGCCTCCACCAAGATCTGTTAATGCCACAGGAATCAAGGTTACACCGATAATTGTAACAACCGAACCCGTCACGACAGGTGGAAAGAAAGCTATTAACTTACCGAATAAACCAGAGAAGACAATAACAAAAATACCAGATGCGATAATGGCCCCATAAATAGCAGAGACTCCGTCATTCAATCCGATGGCGATCATCGGAGACACAGCTTGAAACGCACACCCTAACATTACAGGAAGACCAATTCCGAAGAAACGATTCCCCCACACTTGAAGGAGTGTTGCCACACCACAAGCTAGTAAATCAATCGAGATTAAATAAGTCAATTGTTCTGTTGTTAAGCCTAATGCCCTCGCAACAATAAGGGGTACAATAACAGCGCCAGCATACATGGCTAATACGTGCTGGAGTCCAAGCGAAAATGTTTGTAGTGGATGACGATTTTTATTAAATACAGGCTCCTGCCTCAGTTGATTCTGATGTCCCATGTTGTACTACTTCCCCCTATATAATAATTAGACTTAGACCTCTTGATCTTCTACAAAGGTGACTTGTCCATCATCTAATGCTGCTATGCGCACCAACGACTCCACTCGGTACCCTGCTTCAAGTAACAAACGACGCCCAGGTTGGAACGACTTCTCTATCACGATTCCGATCCCTACAACTTCCGCACCCGCCTTCTCAACAATTCGAGCAAGTCCAAATGCAGCTTCGCCGTTCGCAAGGAAATCATCAATAATTAGCACTCGGTCTCCTGGATTCATAAATTTCTTCGCTACTGTAATCTCATTACTCTCTTGCTTCGTAAAGGAATAGACTTTCTCAACGAGAATATCTTCTCGTAGTGTCAACGACTTCTGCTTACGCGCAAAGATAAGCGGTACATTTAACTCCAACGCTGTCATAATCCCCGGAGCAATCCCTGAGGACTCAATCGTGAGCACACGTGTAATCTGTTGATCTTTAAATCGCCGCGTGAACTCTTTCCCTACTTCTTTCATCAATATAGGATCCATTTGATGGTTAAGAAAAGAATCTACCTTTAGTACTTGATTGCTCAGGACTATACCTTCATTTAATACTTTCTGTCTCAATAGTTGCATGACTGATCCCCTATTCGTTGTTATTTATTCACAGTTGAAGAAGAAACGGCTTCACCGTCCTTAAAGGGACGGTAGCCGTTTCTCGTAGAAACATAAGCAAAGTACAGTGAAAACTACTTTCTTATATTTAAAAAAACCCATTCTCCAATACCGAGGGCTCGGCATAGAAATAATGGGTTTCAGAATAACAAACATAAAAGTCCCCGTACCTTCTCCCGCTCTATGCTATAAACAACATAGTCTTGAAAAAGATACAGAAACTAATGATATGTATTGTTACTCCGTAGTCCAATCATTCCGGTGATCGGGTAGAGACATGCAGGCCTATTCCTGCACCTATACGAGAGCAATATAAAACGGTCATATACAATATAACACCAAAAGTCAAAGACTGACATCAGACGACAATGCCTGAATTATACCGTATATGACACCATAAAATAAAGAGAAATTTGTGTAGATATTCCGTTGGGAATAAATTATAAAAAATTCGAGAGAATCGTTTTCAAATCTCTATCCTCTGTGTAACGATCCTCACCCATATCTAATTCAATGATTCGAATTGAGACATAGTCTGCTGATGGATCTACAGGTTTGAACAGGAGTGTATCTCGGTCAGCAATGACCATATTAAACTTCATGTCTCTAAACATTTGCAGCAACTGTTCATCTCCCGGCTGCTGCTGATCGTTCAGGAAAATAAGGCCCCTTAGTTGTTTCGTCTCTTTATTCTTATGCTTCACTTCAAAGTGTACGAGACATTCCATTGATTCGTCCTCCGCTTCTGTAATAACTCACAAGTGAGTTTACTCTGAGATTGCATTAATCTTCATTCTGGATATCCGCACCTACATATTTACGATAAATTTGCTCGTAATGCGGACCATAACGATCTACCAACTCACTGCCGATGTCTTTCTCTACTTCGTAGAGCACCATTTCTTGAGTGAAATGGCTTAAGAGCAATTCCGTCATCACAGGGTGATCAGTTACCATAGCTACCGTCTTGCTAGAGTCTTCCCCACGCATGCCCAACATACACCAGTGCCTATCAATAACAAACGAGAATTTACGTCCATTAGCCAAAGAATCTTGGGCTGATCCATTGTCCCAAGACGGCCATGATGCGTAACGGCTCATAGTAGCATCGCCACCATCCGTAGACCATAACAGCTTCACGCCTCTACTCTCTGCTTGTTCTAGCTCATTCCTCAGTAAAGCTGCTTCTTCACGACACACATCAATCACAATTTCTCGATGTGCCTTTTCCATCTCACGAACTAACGTGTCTAGAACTTTGCGTTCCCCATCGACATGATAGAAAGGAGGAGTCTCCTCCTGAGCTCGTGGCATTCTACTCTCAATGAAGGACAGAGACTCCTTCATTTGACCAGAAATCATTCGCGTCAATTCCTCAATCTTCAGCATGTTATACCGGATGGGCTCTCCCGTACTACACTGAAGAAAACCTTGCTGAGATAGCCGTTGAAGAGTGGCATATACATTCGAGCGTGATACACCCATTCTTTTGGCAACTTCATATCCCGAAGAAGGTCCGCTACCTGCCAATTCGACCATGATTTTGGCTTCCATCTCTATAAATCCTAGAGTGCGTAGATGATGTAATAATTGTTCCATACTGTTGCCCTCCCAAGCTGCCTGAACACATTCCCCTATGAAAACCTTATATAATCTTATTCAACATTATTATTTAAATCAAATCTGCTCAGCACCACAACGTGGACACCATTTGGAACCTAGCGTTAGATCTGCGGTACAAATTTGGCATTTGAAGGTTTTTTCTTTGTCTACACCCTCTTCATCATCCAAGCCATTATCTTCACTATGATTGTTATCGTTCCAATAACGAATACGTCTGTCTAGCTCAAGTTGCCGCTCACGTTCACGCTCTAACCCCTCAACTTGTCTACGCTCACGCTCCAAATCTTGAGGTACATCTTCTACATCATCCACTACAAATAGCTCCTCATCATCCTCATACAGAAGTGATTCAGGGGCAAGAATATTCATCGGCTCTGGGTATATTGTTCTCTTCTCGCCATAAACCTCATTCTCCTGCTGCTGTTTCGGCTGATCTTCTGACATCTTTGTGCCACAATAAGGACAGAAGTTCACCTCCAAAGCTACAACCTTACCACACTTACATAGTCGCTCATTCTTCAAATCTGCAATTCGTCCTCGCAGCTCATCTATATTCTCTTTAAGTTGATCACATGTTTTGGATAGGGCAACCATTTCCTTCTCAGCGATTCGCATATCCTCAGAACAGTAACCCTCATAGAATACTTTACCCATTTTCAAAAAATGGAGATCCATCTCTTTCTCTATTTCGGCAATATGTCCATTAATTTTACTCACCTCGACAGCACTTTGTGCCCTCTCTGTTGCACGGTTTGCACCATCTTTAATACGTTTTATAAAGCTCATAAATTGCTCCTCCTTCATCCTCATTCAAGTCACTTCTGTATTAGCATATATAATAGCCCTATGCTTCTAAGCAGGGAATATTCTCCTCTTAACTTGTAAACAAAAGGAAAGCTTAACCTCAATCGTATAATTAGCGTTATAATTAGAATTACTGATTTATTTGTACACTAAATTAATAAACATAACTCTATCATACCAAATTTATAGACCACTTGTGAAAAAGTAAATATTTTACATCTACGAAAGGCGGAAGAACGTGCAGCAATCAACCCTTAGTTATCATTCACACCCGGCAACCGTGCCCTTAGATACACCGTTCCCTCAAGCACCCGATGCACCAGCAGCGACTAGTGTCGATCTCGTCGATCACCACATGGATGATGCCTTCTATTTCCGTGCACTAGAGCAAGAAGGGATATTTCTTAACGGTCCACAAATAGATGCTGTCCGGCATGGAGAAGGGCCACTACTTACCCTCGCTGGAGCCGGCTGCGGCAAGACGACTGTCTTAGCTGCGCGCACGGGATATCTCATACAAGTACGCGACATCCCTGCTTCTCAGATTTTGCTTGTCACCTTTACAAGTAAAGCTGCAGCAGAAATCAAAGAACGCATTGCCCGCTTACCCGGCATCTCCGCAAGAATCGCACAAGCGGTGCAAGCAAGGACCTTTCATTCCTTCGGCCTAGCCCTATTAAGACAATCCGGACAACAAGAACAAATTCTTGGAGACTTCTCCACTAGACATACAATTATGAAGATTATTCTACGTCGCCACAAGATGAGCGAGGCTTATCAACCTGAGACGCTGCTAGCTGCTCTCTCGGCATGGAAGATGAACGGTCAATGGCCCGAGGATCTTCCAGACCATACCGAAGAAGAATCAAAGATCAAGAGTATTCTACTCAATTATGAGGAATGGAAGCAAGGAAGACACCAATGGGACTTCGATGACATTCTACTCCATACGACGGCATTACTGAATGACTCACATACTTGCGCAAAACTACAATCACGGTTCAGCTACATGATGGTGGATGAATTTCAGGATACAAATACAGTGCAGTATGAGATGGTCCGTAAGCTGGCTGCAGAGCACCGTAATCTTATGGTAGTAGGCGATGACGATCAGACGATCTATTCCTTCAACGGAGCCCAACAGGAGTCTATCCTGCAATTCGATAAGCTGTATCCAGATGCCAAAGTTATAGCACTTCCGATTAACTACCGTAGTGATAATCGCATTCTCGGACTGGGCACAGCTCTCATTGCTTATAATCATCATCGTCGTGTTAAGCATCTTGTAGCTGCAGGAGTAGAGGGTACAGCCCCTCAGTATGCTTCTCCTATGAATGTTGAGGAAGAAGCCGCCTTTGTTGCGAGCCATTTAGAACAGCATGTTAAACGAGGAGAAGCCACTTATGCTGATATTGCTATTCTACATCGGACCGCAGGTAGTAGCCGCGCCATGTTGGAGCAGCTATTACTGCAGGGGATTCCTTTTGTCCAATATGGTAATAACTCAGTCTTCTACGAGCAGAGTGTTGTGAAGACACTAATAGATCACCTTAGACTTTCTCTGAATCCTCGATGCAAAGAAGCTTACCAGAGTGCGCTTGGTCCACTCTATATTCCTCGCGAAGATGGAATGGCTTATTTAACAAGTCAAGAGAATCAACAGCCTAAGAAATACCCACTCATTCATCTAACGCGCTGGGATCGACTTCAGCCCTACCAACAAGTTGCAGTTAAAGAACGTATTAAATTGATCAAAAAACTCATTACTCTAAAGCCCATCTATGCTATCCAAGAGATGCGCAGACTTTTCTATGATAAATATATGGATGCAGGTGACCCTCTTCTTCATACCCAATATAAAGAGACGCTAACCGATAGTTTAGATGAATTAGAGAGCGCCGCAGCGCGCTTTGACACCGTCGATCAGTTTATAGCTCATGCAGACGAGCTAATCTCTCGCCATAAACAAATGGAGTCTCTACGCGATGGGGGAGCTGAGAACGCCGTGCAGCTCATGACGATTCACCGTGCTAAGGGCATGGAATTCCGCCATGTTTACTGGATTGGCGCAAGTGAAGGGATTCTTCCTCACAGCAGTGTTCTGAAAGAGAAAGTGCCCGAAGAAATGAAAGTCACCCGCCCAGAAAGTGGAGCAACTAAGTTATCTGAGGCAGCGCTAGAGGAAGAGCGTAGGCTTGCTTATGTAGCGGTAACCCGGGCTAAAGAGCGTCTATTCATTACTTCACCGCTTCATTATCATGGCAAGCCTGTAGCGCCATCTCGTTTCCTACTGGAAGCTTTTGGTGTGAAAGAACATAAGGCGTCTTCACCTGTCCACACGTCTTTTAAGTGATTCAAATTTAGCTGCAACGTGTACTAAAGAGTAAAATTCTTTTAAGGCGTTGTGCTTAATGGTGGGCTGTGTAATAGGGGAGGCTTATATATGGTAATTCCAAAGAAAGACGTACCTTGTTTTCCAGAATACAACATGGTACTGTCCCAAAAGTAGATTAATCTTCTGACGAGACAGTTACTTTTAAAAAAAAGAGACTGTCGTCAAACAAAAGCAGGTCAAGGTGGTTATCCTTAGCCTGCTTCTTAGTATTTCTGTTCCATTACGGCTTGCTTCAGTAGAAGTATCTTCTGACCTTTTTACGTCTACCATCAACATCGAATCTTTCTATTTTTTTTGCAGAATGGTAATTTCCTTGCCAAAATTCATGAGTATGATTTGTTCGGTTTGGTCCAGTATTCCTTGCGTGTCCTCGTTGCGCTCAATGCCAACATTAATCTGATCTTTCCAGATTTTCCGTACTTGCACATCAAGAGGAGTTAATTTGTATTCTTTCATCTTTTGGACCATGCCTTCGTGCAAGACATACAGCTTCTGCCCACCATAGTAATCGTTCTCTTTAGCCAACTTCTTGGGGTTACCGCGTGCCGGAATATAAGCAGGTACCCCGTTTCCGTCTTCCTTTTTACTCCACTCGGTCACGCAAAATTCAATGAATTTCCATGACCATTCTTTATGCTTGGCAGCCGAAGGCATCATGAGATTGGTACTATTCACCCAACCGTATTGATTAAAGGGCAGGCGGGTCTCTCGCCATTTGCCTGCTAATTCCGGTGCCCATTCTTCAATTTGTGCTGCCCCCCATGTCCCTAGGTATAACATGGCGATCGTTCCGTCTTTAAGCGCCCGAACCCCAGAAGGTGTCCATATGTCTATTGATGCCGCGAGACCGTTATTATGGATTTGTTTACCGATATTAATGGCCCGAAGAAAATTGTCATTATTACGCGAAAAATTAAGACGAGAATCAAATAAACCTTGGGTACTCTCAAAAATTTGTACAACCTCAGGTGCCCATTGAGTAATGTACCGGTCATCGTTTTTCAATGCCTTAGCGATCGCAATCCAGTTCTCGGGTGTCTCCATGAACTTTCCAAGTTGTTCGGGATCGGAAGGGAACCCGTACTGCTCCATAATATCCGGCCGGTAATACGTGACCAGTGGTGAGGTGCCGACCGGGAAACCAATTAATTTCGTCTCGGTGTGAGAAAGGTTGCTTCTCCACAGGTGTTCACTGAAGTCTAAACGATATTTCTCGGCCCCGTAATCCAACAGGTTCTCTAGTCCATTAATTGCCGTAAACTGACCGAACTGCTCACTGTCACTCACCATAATGTCAGGAGTCACACCATCTGCAATGGCATGAAGATAAGCGGATACATAAGCATCATACCCGAACGTTTTCATTTTCACGGATACATTGGGGTATTTTTTCTCAAAAGCATTTATCGCCGGCTCCAAACCGCTGTAGTAACTCCAAAGTTCCAACTCGACTGGCTCTGCAGACAAGTTACCTGAGGAGGATGAAGCGGGCACCTCAACAGCAGGAACGATATCGCGGTCGTTGCATCCTGTCAACGTTGTAACTAAAAGGGCACAACATACAAATATGATAAAGAACGATCTTCTCATGATCAAGCTCCTCCGATTGAGTTACTGACTATATTCAGTAATCAAATATTGCTCAAAATGGCTAGACTCTAGCGGTTTACTGAAATAGAATCCCTGCAGTTTATCGCATTCCAAACGAGTAAAAAAGTTCCGTTCTTGCTCGGTCTCGATACCTTCCGCAACGACCTTCAGCCCCATACTATGAGCAAGCTCAATCACTGCTTTAACGATGGATGATTTCATCTCGCTCTGTTCCGCGTCTTGAATGAATGTCCTGTCAAGTTTGACCACGGAGATCGGCAGCCTCTGTAATTGACTTAGTGAAGAATAACCCGTACCGAAATCATCAATAGAGATTTGAATTCCCATGTTCCGCAGTTGAGTCAACGTCTCAATGACAGGATCCATCTGCTTGATAAATACACTCTCGGTAATTTCAAGATTGATGTAACGCGCATTCAGCCCTGTTTCCTCTAGAATAGTACGAATATTCTCAAGAAGGCCGGTCCGGTAGAACTGCTTCGCTGACAGATTGACAGACACCGGGATCTTAGCAAGACCGCGGTCTTGCCATTCTTTCACCTGCCTACATGCTTCCCGGAACACCCAAAGGTCAATGTCTACAATTAAGCCAGATGTCTCGGCAAGCGGAATAAATTTGGCTGGGGAGATAATTCCTCCTTCTGGATGATGCCAACGGATTAGCACCTCGATACCGATCGTTTTCCCCGATGCCGGACTGACCATTGGTTGGTACACAAGGAAGAACTGATCATCTAACAGCGCATTACGCAGGCCATTCTCCAAGTACATCTTCTCATTGAGTGAGTCTTCCAGCGTCTGGCTAAAGAAATGATAACTGCTCGTTCCTTGTTCCTTTGCGACATACATAGCCATATCTGCCTTTTTTAGAATGTCGTCCATAGAAGTCCCATGTTCGGGATATAAGCTGATACCAATACTGATCGTCGTGTAGAGAGATGAATCCTCCAACTCAAATGGCGCCTCAAAACAGTTACAGATCCGTTCCGCGAAGTCTTGGGGAGCATTACTTGTTTCGTAGCACATGACAAACACGAATTCATCACCTCCCAATCGAAAAACTCTGCAACTTTCATCTGCAATCTCTGTGAACCGCTCAGCTACTTTCCGCAAGAGAATATCACCTACTGCATGACCAAGCGTATCATTGATTTGTTTAAAGCGGTTCAGGTCCATAAACATGACTGCGATCCGTTCGGTACCGTCGCCCCCTTGCGAAAGCAAGTCGCTTAGTACTTGATGGAACTGCAACCGATTTGGCAACGTGGTTAGGCTGTCATAATACGCTAATTGATGTAGCTTTTTCTCAGAAGATCGAAGCCGTTGGTTCATCCACAAGGCTTCCTGGAACATATGAAGTAGATTCTGGGACATATCCTTGAAATTATGAGTGAGTGAATCAATTTCCACAATTCCACTGTTCGGCCACTCTAGAGAGACCATTTGCTTCAGCCTCACTGGTAGATTGGTCGTCGATCTGGCGAGCTGCATCAGACTTCGACCAAGCCACCAGTTAATAATCCATGCCAGCAGGGCTGCGATAGTGACATTGCCGAGCATGTACAATAATTGATAAATGTATTCCTGAAATATCTGTTCCTGATATACCTTAACAGGAACGCTAACCGAAATAATCAGCGGAAACTGTTCCATTGGAGCTGCGTAAACGTAACGAGCATTGCGCCATTGTTGGGTCGGGAGAAGATCTGTGGATTGAACAGGCACCTTAATCAAAAAGTTATCCTCAATAGGGATAACAGATTCGGTCTGCTCCCGAGTGAGCGTGGATTCCTTGTTGTTCGTGGCCAGCACCTTATTGTGTGAACTGGTAATGGTGATATCGAACAGCTTCTGAGTTGTATTGCGTTTGATCATTTCCTGCAAATATCCGATCTGAATTAGACCCTCCAATCGAACTCCTAGGACGTCTTCCCGTTTCCACTGATCCAGTTCTCCCCTTAAACTATTCGCCGTATTACTCGCTGTTTGCAGCGTCGTGCGAGTAGACACATCGTATGCATTCCTTCCGTTAATGATCATATTCATGAGAAAAGGAAGGGCAACAAGCGTAATAGACAAATGGAACAAAACCCTGCCAAACGTAACCGGAAGGGGCTTGTCCTTGACAAGTCCAAGCCAACGGCCCAGTGGCACATAATTGACGATTATTTCGGCGATCAAGGTATTAAATAAACCATTGGATGCGGTAATAGCAAACAGAAGGATGAATTCAATTAACGAGAACGATCCCGATAACCAGCAAGCGACAAACGTAATTGGGGCACCGAGACATAACCAGAAAAGGGCATCGGGTCCGAGTAGGTAGCCCCGTCTTCTCACTTGCCAAAGCCCGATCCAACAAACTTCGAGCAGAAATATGACAATATAAAAAGGATCATGATAGATGAATATGGCAGCAGCATAAATCAGCCCGGCTGCTGGCAGACCGATTCGCATTCCGTATAGTCGTACCAACATCAACAGAAGAATGTTCGTAAATGTAAACGCGATTCCGTAAATCAGTTGCAGGTGCTGCGAAACACTTCCAAAAGCCAACAGTAAAGCGCCTACAAAAAAGAACCACTTGCGAAGGGATTGTGGATCAACAGAGGTTCTTCTCATTATGAAATCGCTCCTTCAGATGCATGTCTTCGATATAGGTAGAGTATATAGACAAGATCTGCCTGATTTCGTTATAAAAAAAGACCAAACAGGGGCTTAATCGGCCCATTGGTCTGCAAATAACATAAATAATATGCTTCTCTATGTATGTCTGCAGCCCGGCTATCATGCAAATGCTTTAGACCCGTGGCTTTGCGTCCTATACTTTCGCATAGTTTGCCTATTTTGATAGAACACTATTAATAACCTAATTTTACTATAAATAACACTGCCTGAATAGAAAATTTCGACCTATTTTTATTAAAGTTTTTTTGGATCAGGGTTCCAGTCTTATACCACCTGATAAGGTCATAAGACCCGTACCGTTGCTTGCATCTCGGGACAGCGCTGCAAAAACGACGGATACGGTCGGTTCACGGCGAAGAATATACTTTTGACCCGTTAGACCCCCTTCATGCGGCGGGTCCAACGGGTCAATGTTATGATTACAATTATGGTAAAAACGTAATCCTTCCATAGATCTGTACTCTACTTTGTAAAATAAATATTGATCATTTTATCGAACTTTACTCATACTCAGTCCGGATTGCCCTCAAGTATTGCCTTACTGATCTGCTCCAAAACAGCGAGCTTGCCTAGCGCAAAAAAAGCCTCGTTATAGTTCTGCCGGGTGGTCATGCGGTATACATGACCAGACCTAAACGCTTTGAGATTCTTCCAAGTGCCGCTGCGCTCCACTACATTCTCCTTGTTGTCGGACAGTAGCACAATATGATCGGGATCAAAGCTTGACAGTCCTTCCAGACTTGTCACCTTCCCACCCCATGGATCAGGTTCTGGCGTACCGGGTGCCATCGGCAAAGACAGGTCATTAAAAATGGTATCTGCTACGCCCGTGCGAGAATATATGCGTATTTCCTTTTGTGTAGCTTCAATGACGGCGAATGTCTCCTGCCCAGTAGCCTCCTTAATCTGGTTACTCAGCTGACTAACTCGCTCGTCATAGGACTTCAACCACGACTCCATCTCCGCCGTCTTGCCGAGAACTTCGGATACAAAAGTAAACCGGTCCCGAAAAGCATTGAAGCCATAGGGCACCCTAATAGTCGGAGCAATCTTCTCCAGCTGCTCATAAATCTTCTCTTGGGTCGGTCCGGCCAGAATCAAATCCGGACTGGCAGCCATCACCGCCTCCAGATTGATCTCCGTTTGGAACCAGCCCGCCGTACTCACTTGATCTCCAATCTTGTCTTTGATAATGGGTGTAAGCACGTTAGGATCAGCCATATCTGTATTTCCGCTCAGCACCGGCTTGAAGCCGAGTATCAGCAGCTCTTCGGTCGAACCGGAGATATCCGCAATCCGCTGCGGGGCAGCCGGTATTATAACCTCCCCTTTGGCATCCTTGACCGTAAGGGTCTGCCCTCCAACTTCCTGCACGTTGGATGAAGCTTGTGGAACAGCGACCGCTTGTTCCTCGCTATGAATTCCATCCCCAGTTGAATTGCTACAGCCCGCCAACAGCAAAACCAACAAGATAAATATCCTCGCATATGAAATTCTGCTTAATTTAATCACTATCTCTACTCCCTTTCATTGATAATCATTCTCATCATAATGAAATTAAGAATAGCATCGTAAAGAATCCAAGGTCTACCCGCAAACGGAGAATAGGATGGCTGGCGGATTTTATTCTCGCCAAGAAGAAACGGCTTTGCCGACCTTAGAGGGACGGTAACCGTTTCTCGTAGAAATATAAACAAAGTATAGTTGGAACTTATACTTTCTTATATTTCAAAAAACGCCGGAACCCAAGTTCCGACGCCACCATACTACTATTTTGCGCTTCCCCAGTTGCTCAATTCGGATGGATTGAAGCCGAATTGCTTGCGGAATGCTAAGGCGAAATGACTGAAATTGACATAGCCTACCATCCCTGCCGCCTGACTGACGCTCATTCCTCCGTTAAGTAGCTCCCAGGCCTTTTCCATGCGCCTGTCACGCAGATAAGCATAAGCGCTTTTGCCATACGCTTGTTTAAAGCCCACCTTCAACTTATAATCATTCAGGCCGACTAGCCGTGCTAATTCCAGCAATGAAGGCGGTGAATCCATCCTGCACAGTAGCACATCCCTAGCCTCGTAGATTTTGCTTTGATCCGTGCGCGACACCAGTGATGGCTGCCTTCTATTGCTATTCAGCTCCAGTAGGAAGATTTCCAAGTACCTGTAGATCAGTTCCAGCGCTTTACTCTCCACATATAACTCGCGCATTCCATGTGTATAAGGGCAGTTCATAAGCTCATGCAGTAGCCGGGTGGTCACTGAATCCACAGGCTTTCGAAACATCCTGAACGATTTCGAACGGAGTAGGGCTGTGAAACTCAGGCTATCCTTCTTTCCAAGCCCACTCGAATAATGATCAAACAAATTCACAGGAAGTCCGATAGCGACAGAACGAAAGGTTTCTCCTCCTTCATACTCAAAAGAAGCGGTAAAATCCCGGATCAACTGTAGAGAACAGCTACCCTGCACCAGTTCGTGCTTATCATGACCCGAAACTTCCACCGCTCCACTACCCTGCATGCAAAAGCTTAACTCCGCCATTGCAGCGGAGGAGCGGACCTGGACACGACAATCCTTCCTCATATATAAATTTGACTCCACAATTTCAATACCGGAGGCAGTAATCATGCGACTGATCCCTCCTTCGCTAGCAGCTTGGGCCGTCCCCATAATTACCGGGTCTACCGTTTGTTGCTGAGACAGGATCATTGAATCAAAATATGCATTAAATACCCGATGTATATCACGGGAACCCCCGATTGCGTACTTCGTAGAAGGATGCATCTGTACCTCCATTATATCGCTTTTTTAATTGATAATGATTATCATTATTGTAGGCGATATTCCTTAGAAGAACAAGCATCCCTTTTCATAAAACCATTAAATAGCGGTACTACTTACTAAAAATAGAGTGCTATGCCCTCGACAAGTCTAAATATAAATAGCTCCATTGTTACCCAATAACATTTTTCCGTTCTCTTAAAGAAAGATGATTATCCATTAGTTAACTTTCGTGCTCCCTCTTTCAATTTTCCCTTTTCCTCGCATCACTTTGTATATAAAAATAACGAACAAAACCATGAGTGAGACTAAGTATAAAGTATCTAGAATTGTTTTGAAAATAGTAGATATACTTGCAATGGTAACGATTGGTTCAGGAATATTAGGAAAGGAGTATAACATCACAGCGACCATAATATTCTCAAGATAATCAAAAACGGCTCCAAAAATAGGAACAAACATTATGACTCCTAAACGACGATTGATTGTATTTGAGAATAGAGCTATGAATAGAGCACCCGTAACTGCCATTAAACCTGGATAGATAAGATCCAATGGAATCTGATGCATCAAATATAGCTTCCGCCCTTCCTCACCAATCGTGTCCAAAAATGATGCGACGTATTGTGGTGAATACCCAACAAACATTAAATCAAAAATTTTCATTCCATCGGCTTTGTTCTGAATGGCTGGAATGGTCACCCATAACATAGTAAAATACACGATTTGTGATGCAGCCAGCCACCATAATGCTTTCACCCAAGTTGATGTTGCGAAAAACCACTTCATGATCCCCGAAAAAACCCTCATAAATAACCCCCTCATAAATGTATTACCAATATACAAAATGTAATTTAAGCAACACATTTGATCAAACTATTTTTTTCTACCCTCTTATGAGAGGATCAGGAATAACAACTAGCTCTAGATGAGCTTCAGAATAAGATTAAGAATATCGTCGGCTTGCATATGTAGCGGTAACTCGGGATGACTTTCCCCTACCCGGATCGCTTGCCCTGTAACACCTGCAAAGCGATGGTTATGTCGATCTGCGCCTTCTTCAGCCAGTTTAGTACTACCTTCAAATTCATGTACGTGCCTCTGTGTCTGTTTAGAAAATGTTCTTTTCTTAATTTGTTTCTTCTGCATCCGCTACACGACCTCCTTAGGAAGATGTGACTTCACAACATCCTATTAAAGTAAACATATATAGGTGCTAGGCAACTAACAGCAGTCCTCATGATAAATTTGTATGATAACAGTCTAATACTTTATTTTTAGGTAACGGCTGTCCATTTTTTGCTTCTACCCTTCATTATCATGTAAAATAGATTTATCATCATAATCTGAATTATTAGGAGAACACGAATTGAAAGAACTTGAAAACAGCCCTCTTGTGCTCAATCAGATTTCTTTACAGGATTTGGGGTCATGGGAATTAGACAATGACTTACTACAACAATTAGATGAGTGGAAGAAACTCCCGATGTTATATCAATTAGCTCTAGATGAGCTACAGAATAAGATTAAGTTGATCAAGACAGAATTGAAACAACAAGACGGTTACAGTCCTATTGAACATATAAAAGTCCGCATCAAAGAACCTAAGAGTATTATTGAAAAAATGAAACGCAAAGGATATAACCTCACCGTAGAGAATATGCTAAATAATATACACGATATTGCTGGTATGCGCATTGTATGCGCTTTTGTCAAAGATATTTACCGATTACTTGAACATTTCCAGCAACGATCAGACATCCGCGTACTGGAGGTTAAGGATTATATTAAACATCCTAAGCCTAACGGATACCAGAGCCTGCATGTTATTCTTGCTGTACCTATGGTGTTGTTTGAAGGGACGCGCTGGATCAAGGTAGAAATTCAACTAAGAACGTTAGCTATGGATTTCTGGGCAAGCATGGAGCACATCCTATTCTACAAGTATGACAAGCAGGTTCCACCTCATGTACTTGATGAACTGAAAGAAGCTGCGGTAGCTGCTGAAGCACTCGATCAGAAGATGCTCAGAATTCAGAAAGAAATTCTCGCCCAATCTCAAGAAATGATACAGAACAACGTGATCATGATAACTGATAAAAGACAAGACAAACATACCTGATGAGTATAACAAGAAGAAACGGCTTCCCGTCCTTAATGGAACGGTAACCATTTCTCGTAGAAGTATAGTGACTTATATTTTAAAAAGCAGTTGCCCTCTACTTTCTAGAAGGCAACTGCTTTTTAATTATAGATATATGAAAGGTTACACTTTCATATATATTTCAACAGTAAACCAATGCTGTCATTTTGTGACGACGATTTTTTTGACTACAGCTTAATATTAGCGTCATCGAAGTATTCCTCTAACGTTAATACACTAGCCGCTAGATCAGGCGCCAAGTCGGTACCTATATACCGTATATGCCACGGTTCATATACATAACCTGTTAATTCTTCTTGACCTTCGGGATAACGAATAATGAAACCGAACTCTGGTGCATGTTCTGCTAGCCATTGTCCTTCCACAGATGTCCCAAATATTTCTTCAATGGCATTATCAACACTCGGACTCGATACATCTATCGACAATCCAGTCTGATGCTCACTCGTCCCTGGAACTGCACTTACTCGAGAAGCATATTCTTCTCCCTTCGTGCGGACGTTATTCTCGTAAATAGACTTTTGACGAGAATAGGAACGATAGCCAGATACCGCCCGTAACTCAATGCCATCAGACTTCGCCTCCGCAAATAGCTTCTCTAAAGCTTCTGCTGCTTCTTTGCGCATGTGACGCTTCTCATGAGGTTCATCGAAAGAAAAGGGGACGTTCGGCTCTACTAGATCTTTCGGTTCGTAGCCCTCGGGAAGACTGCGCTTCTTATTCACAACAACCGTGACAGCTTCAGGATTGGTAACAATAGCAATACCGCCAACACCTTGCTCCATGGTCGCTTGCAGTGAATTCTCGCTCCGCTTCACCATAACAACAGTAGCTTGTCCTTCAGCTGGAGATAGCAGAGCTTGTCCTTCCTGCTGCGCTGAGCCTTCCGTATCCGATTCACAGCCTGCTAATAGCATGGCAGGTAGTATCAGAGCAACGAACACCCCCCATTTCCAGTTTCTTGTCTTCTCTGTCTGTGAATTCATCTGGATTCTCCTTTCAGTGTAACCAATTTCTCTATGTTGTGTGTAATCCCTTATTCCACCCATTTACGGCGAAGTTTCTCTGCATTATCCGATGTTTTTTTCATAACCATTCGAAGTACTTTGGTGACTCCAGTCGTTTCTTGAAGCAATGGCGTCCAATCGTCAGGGACGATCTTATCATCCTGTATAGGTGATAAACGTAAAGTAATATTCTGGAAAATGGGACCCGGTTCATGTAGTCGCCCTTGCTCCACAGACTCTGATACCCATTCCCCAGGGGATGGGCCGCTTCTGCCCTTCTCCTGTATTAAAGAAGCTTCTATTACTGCAATATCCGGATCTTGGGCAGACATTCTGGATGCCCAAGATCCGAATACCGCAGCTAATATTTCACTTCGCGGCAATCCCATCAATGTTAATCGTTGTATTAGATCAGCGGATAAAATTTGCTGTGCATGTTCACGAACTTCCTCTACATGAAGACAGCTAATTTCTTCGCAAGAACAAGTTGCAGGTAACATAACTAATTCTACAGCTGTGGGCAATAACTCTTCAATCCACGGCACTACCGAACCACGTAACAGACAATACAAATCTTGTGGGATACTTTTTAGACCTACAAGAATATCCTCTTTCGTTACTATAGATATTGGCGCCACCGGTATATTCACATTATAAATCATGCGCTCTTCAATTGTTGAATTGAGAGAATTTGTGATTGTCCCGTTCAGCATGCCAGGACGGATCTCCATTGTTATTTCTGCCATCTCTGTCACCTTAGCCCTCCTAGACTCTCTATGCCTAAACCTAAAGTGTAATTACATCCAATCCTCACCCTGTAAGGCAATAAGATCTCGTAGCTCCGTATCAGACATCTCTGTAAGCCACGTTTCACCGGCACCTACAACCTGTTCGGAAAGTGATTTCTTATGCTCAATAAGCTCATCAATACGCTCCTCAAGTGTTCCTTGGCAGATCAGCTTGTGTACCTGCACATTCTTGTTCTGACCAATACGAAATACTCGGTCTGTCGCTTGGTTCTCCACAGCGGGATTCCACCAACGATCATAGTGCAGCACATGATTTGCACGAGTTAGATTGAGTCCCACACCTCCAGCCTTCAGAGAAAGGACAAAGAACTCAGGACCGCCTTCCTCTTGGAAATGACGGACCATTTCATCACGTTCCTGCTGAGGGACTCCCCCATGCAGAAAGGAAGGTGCTTTGCCATACCTAGCAGCCAAGCGTGATACGATTAGATGCCCCATGCCTACGTACTGAGTAAATATGAGCGCAGATTCCCCATTCTCAGCAATGTTATCAAGTAGCTCTAGTAGACGCTCCATTTTACCGGAAGCCTCTTGCTTCGTTGCCCGGTGCTCTTCCTTACCCAGCAACTGAGGGTGATCACAAATTTGCTTCAGCTTAGTGAGTGATGATAGCACTAGACCCTTCCTTGCGATACCTGATTGTTGCTCAATTTGAACTAGCATTTGATCTACCACAGCCTGATACATCGCCCCTTGGACATCGGTTAACGTACAATAGGACTTCAATTCAATCTTCTCTGGAAGATCCTTGCGGATATCTGGATCGCTCTTAAGTCTGCGCAGCATAAACGGAGCCACCAGCTTATGCAACTCCTGTAAACGTCCCGGATCACCTTCCCCTGATGTATAGCGATGGCGGAATGATGATGAAGTACCCAGATAACCTGGATTGAGAAATTGGAAAATGGACCACAATTCACCTAAACGATTCTCTACAGGTGTACCCGTCATAGCTATTCGGTGCGGAGCAGATAATCGCATCACACTTTGTGCTTGTTTGGTACGATAATTCTTAATATATTGTGCTTCATCCAGTACAATGGAGTCCCAAGATACTTGGGCTAGATCCACACTATCTCTACCAGACAAATGATATGTCGTAAGTATCACATGATGTTTCGCAGTCTGTTCCAGGAATTGCTCTCCATGGAGCCTGCGATTCCCATGATGAATATAGAGTGATAAATCAGGACCGAAGCGTTGTAGTTCCCGTTGCCAGTTCCCAAGTAGCGACGTAGGACACACAATAAGTACTGGACCAGATTCCTCCGTCATGTGCTCTAACAAGCATGTTATCACCTGTATTGTCTTTCCAAGACCCATATCATCCGCCAGACATACCCCGAATCCTAGATCTCGCATTGCTGCAAGCCACTGAAATCCACGTTCTTGATAAGGACGTAATACCCCGTGGAGTTGAGGTGGAACTTCTCTAGCCGGAACGCGGCGTGAACTATTCCCTTCCAATAGGGAGGATAACATCCCCACCGTTTCCACGCCCATGACGGCGAGGCCCTTCCACATCCGATCATCGCCATCTCCGGCAGCCAAATGCATCCAATCGGACATTTCCATTTGGCCCTTCTCGTGGCGTTTAATATAACGAAGTACTTGCCTAATCTCCTTAAGATCCACTTCAATCCATTCACCACGGAATTGCGTATAAGGCATATCCGCTTCTGCAAGTAAAGCCATTTCTTCTCGAGTAAGGACTACCCCACCTAGTGCAGCCTCTACTTCAAACGAGACAAGATGTTCCATTCCGAGCGCTGAAGGCTGCCCTTCATTACTCTCAGGCTGTAACATTTTCAAACTCAGTCCAACCCGGCGACGTTCACTGCTCCAGCGTGAGGGCAACTGAACACTTACCCCTATTTCTTGTAGCAACGGTACCGATTGCCGAACAAAGGCAAATAATTGTTCAGGGGATAGCAACATGCCCTCAGGTGGCACTGAATTACATAGCGATTCCTGAATTTCCGCACAAATCTCCCCAGCAGAACCCAATACAAGCAAGAATTGCTCTTGTATAGCCAGGTATGTCTTGCCTCGTACGTCCAGATCAGGCTGGGATCTCCCCCAGACGAAATGAGCGGGTAACCAAGTTCCGTAATCATCCTGAAGCTCAGCCCAAAAAGATACATACCATCGCTGTTCTTCCTCCAGCATTCGTGGTTCCATACGTAGACCTAAATTGAGTTGACCATTCTCCTGAGGCTGATCCTCATCATTTCCGATGGAAGGGATGGAAGTACCCCCTATGCTCGCTACGGTACTACTCAACTCTCCAATTTCATCTACAGATCCTTGTATCGGAAGATCGCGACTTGGTGTCAAAAGCCCGTTCCACCACAACTCAGCAAGCGGCGAATACCCTCGGCGATAGTTACCTATATAACGAGTTAACTTCGCCTCCATCCCCTGCAATGCATCTTTTACTTCATAGTGAATAATATCGCTCAGAAAAGAGTGCAATACCGCTGTTCCAGCGTCTTCTTTCGACTCCATCCCAGCAAATGCTGGAACACTCAAGGCAAGTGGTGGTATCGAGCTTGCAAGCTGCAAGAATCGCTCTTCATCCGACTTCTCCGCCATCCTTGGTTTCCAGCGTGCCGTGATTACCTGTTCACCACTCCGTTTGCGAGAGCCCGCTGTTACAAGCGGTGCAGTGCCAGGAGCAATATGCCCATGCAATAGCGACTCTAACGCATATTGCGCTATCTTCACCCAATAGCGCATCTCAGCGCCTGGCTGTATACCCTTTGCTACAAGAGTCTCTTCATTCCATGCAAGCAACATAAAGAAAGCATCCTGTGCAGACAGAGCTAACCCTTCCAAGGTTCTGCCCATCAATTGGCGCCTCTCACCACGTCGGTTCACCTTCGGGTTCGAAGTAGGAGATGGATATCGTAGCTCAGCTAATCGAAGCGTAGCATTTGCAAAAGGACGGAACCCACCCTTAAATTCAAGTTGTCTCACAACCCGACTCCAAGCATCTACCCTTGGCTCAGATACCTCACCGGAAAAGCAAAAAAACACATCACCTAGCCATACGCCATATAGCGGTTGATTCATCGTTGTCTCCTGTCGTTCGACTGCTCACATATTTTAATTACATCTTATACAAAAAGATTGGATATATAAAACATTCTAAATTTAAAAGTCTAATTATAATTATGCTCTCTTTAGAAGGTTTTATAATGTAAAAAAACCCACCTTAAGTTTTATCTTGAAAGGTGGGTTTTTGATTGTTAGAAACGACACAAAAGAATATCTTCATCCCAGATCAATATTAAACAAGGGTTCAATCTGCACTACTTATCATACCATATGCACAGAATTAATAACAACCAAAGTGTTGAGTATCCTGAAATTCAAAAGACATCCATTTCACTCTACACATGTCCTTCACCCTTAATTTTGGGTATATCATTATAGTAAGTCCATTATTGTGGAAACAATATATCTATGGTTATGAATAGGAGGCTACTGTCTATGTATAAAAAAAATAATTACAAATGGTGGAATGTCCTTGCTTTTCTTGCGATGGTGCTAATTAATGTGTTAGTCAGTACGACTACCTTAGTGGGAGGAAGAAAAACGGGGGATGTCTCCGCTATGTATCCAACCTATATAACACCTGCTGGATATGCCTTCACGATGTGGTCAGTCATCTATATACTTCTGACAGGTTTTGTGATTTATCAGTTCAATCGATCCAATGAAAGTCGTGATTCGATACAAACCATCGGAATTGGGTTCATCGCGAGTTGCCTTCTTAATATCGCATGGTTGTTATTATGGCAATATCTGTACATAGAGCTTTCCGTCGTTGTCATGGTTCTACTGCTACTCAGCCTCATGATCTTATATGTTCGGGCCCGTCGTATCTCCTATCCTACAATAGGTGAATTCTGGTTCGTGAAATTACCCTTCAGCCTATACTTAGGATGGATCTGCGTGGCGACTATTCTAAATGTAAGTATAGTTCTTACCAAAAATGAGTGGGG
>DASXLR010000045.1:0-61911 GCA_036496075.1 Paenibacillus sp.
AAAGAAGAATTGAGGAATTTATTCGATTCTACAATGAGGGAAGAGCACAACGAAAATTAAAAAAACTGACGCCGATGGAGTATCGACGTCAGTTTATAGCCTAGGGCTTTTTCCAATGTCCACTAAATGGGGTCTTGACCAGTTTGCGGTATAGAGGGTTTAATTTGCTGCGATTGATCTTGACCATGGATATATCTATGGGATGTGTAATGGGCTAATTGAAGCAGGTGCTATATTGAAGTGGGTGTATGATTCCGATGAGTGAAAGGTAAAAGTATTCTGCGATGTATTTATAGGCGTTAACGTGGATATCATGAAAGGATCATATAGTTGATGGGGACGGGTCCATATTGGTTAAATGCAGAGGGGTTCTTTCTACATGAGAAGTATGGAGATGTTATATGCGTTACAGGCAGTCGTCAAATCGAGCGATTTCACAGTCATCTTGGGTTGGGATGGATATATTGAACTGAGAAAGTACATCGATATAGCGAGGGATCCTGAAGGCGATCAATTGTAACTCGTTAATTTATGAAGGAGAATATCGTTACAGTCCAAAAGGTTAGATTGGTTATCCATTCTTTGGTCAGTTGATTAGAGATTGTAAGGAACGTACAGAAATAGCTATGACACAACGTCATGTCTATGCATAGACTTAATCCTGTAGATGGAGTACCTTATGTTCGTACTACTATTCACATTGAGCCTTCTTTGCTACCTGAATATATAAATGAATGTTTAGTAGGGCAATTGATTCGTCCGTTCCAACAATACGTGATATCGTATCTCTCTATTACCCGATCAAAAACAGGAGTTTTAACTGTTAGTAAGTCGATTAGATGAACTAAGTAAGCGTGGGGGATACGAGAACGCTTTATACTGTGATTATGTGGCTTGTTATATATGGTTGCCGATTTGTGTAAGGCTAAGGTTGGAGGACGAGAATACCGTTCTGATAAGGAGAACCATGTTCAACGTGTCATTACTTATCTGGAAGATCACTATATGATGAAGTAGGGATGAAATCGCTCGTACGTCCTATGAGTATCGGGAGAGAATGAAGAAACAGAGGGGTATCGCTCAGCGATAGATTATTTACTTTAATAATGAAAGTAATACAGATTCATTGCGAATAATGTAACAGTTTTGTTACCGATGGTTATTGTAGAGCAAGTATAATAATAAAGTAGAAAAAGGCAATAACCCTCTTGAAGATGACATATGGTGTTAAAAGGCAGAATGAAAACTTTCGCAAGTGTAGCGAAATGGTTAAGGAGGACATACATGGGTGGAAAAACATGGATACGTGCTCTTGTTCTGTTATGTATGAGTATAATGGTTCTTACCGGATGCAATAGTTCTGAAATTTCTTGGGATTCCTTTGAGGGTGCAGCCAATGAAAAAAATTTTCCTGTACCTAAGGTAGCTAGCAAGACAGATCGACCTACTGGCAATTCGGAGTTGAATTACGTTCGTTACTCGCTGCCTGGACTAAAGGAAGAGGATAGTATTCCTGATGTCTATTTGCAAGCTATAAAAAGTTGGGGTTGGCAGGAGAAAGAGGATGAACAGAGTGATGCATCAAGAGTATTTAATAAAGACAATCGAGTGGTTCAAGTAACGATCCACGATGATTTTTTCATGATCATGGTGCCCAAGAACGCTGATAAGTCTGTCATACGTAGTCTAGATAATAAGTAATTAAGAAGAAGATCCCTTTCATGATAAGAAAGAGGATCTTTTTGTATCTGAATATTTGGGATATATCTTATTGTTTATAGTAGGAGATGTCCTTAACGTTAAATTTAATCATGCCATCTTTCCGTTGACGGGATAGTTTTACATAGAGATATAGTCTCGGTAGTATGTACCAAGCGTGCCAGAATAGTAAGGATATGATAAAGGATAACGGGGACCAGAAGGTAAGAATAAGAAAAACACATAAGCCGATCCATCCGGTATGGAAATAAATCTTACGAAATAAAGTATAATTAATATGCTGAGTAGGCATGTAACCTAGCCAAGGGAGCTTTAAGGAGAACCCCCATTTTTTATGATAATGAAATCCTGCAATTAATAGCACAGAACGAGATATGACATATTGAATCCACAAAACGATGGGTGCGGCTAAAATAAAATAAAAAATACTTGTCCAATGGAGCATGGTGATTTCCATAACCAATGCGATACATGGAAGAATCATATAGAACATCATTAATGGGTTAGATACGGGTACTTTTTTAATAAGTTTGTATTGATAAAAGGTTGCACTAGGCTCTGTTTCTCCTACCATATAATACGACTCTCCTCCTTTGAGGTTTCTTATATTAGTTATATCGGTTTAAAAATAGTTTTTGTAAAGATGTATGCGGTACAGACACGTCAGAAGTGGTGGCTGAATACACATGTAAGGTAATAAAGGATGGATCACATGAAATATGAAAGTTCTATGAAAAGGTTTAAAATAGTAGAAACTGTAGCATACTGATAGGAAAAGAGACAAGGTGGGATGGTTGATATGGATAATCAAACCGAACACGTCTGTATTATTTGCGGGCAAGATAAAGAAGAGGGAATATGTATTCTCTCTCAATTTATTTGTGAGGCTTGCGAATCGGAAATGGTGCATACGAATACGGAAGAAGTAAAATATCGTTTTTTTATTCATCAATTGAAACAAATTAGTGAGCAGGTCAATGTTTAGACTATAGTGAAAATAGGGGCGGCGTAGGGCGACTCTTTTTTTAAAAAATATTAGACGGTACGAACCTTCTAATATTTCATCGATAAACGAATGTTGCCCTTGTGGGACGATATTCGTTTATCCTTGTTTACGGGAGTGGGTTTGTGAAGAAGGACATGAGATAATACAATAGAAGGATGGGAGTTATAAAATGAAGTTAAGCATAGGCGTCAAGTCTGAATTACGTTAAAATAGCGTATAGACTTATCTATGGAAGGAACCGAGCAACTCATGTCTATAAAACGCAGAAAAAAAGCCGATTTGGTTAGTGAAGATATAACAGTTCAAAACGATATAAAAAGCGATAATAATCAGATCGAGAATGATATTAAAGAGTGTGAACGTACAAACAGTGCACCTCTATATGAGGCGTTGCTTGAATATAAAAGGCGAGATTATACGTCCTTTCATGTGCCTGGTCACAAGAATGGTCAAGCTTATATCTCTCCTGGTGGAGCAGAGTTATTGTCGGATGTCATGAGGATCGACGTTACAGAAATTACAGGCACAGATGATCTTCATCATCCAGAGGGCATTATTCGCGAAGCCCAGTCGCTTGCTGCTAAGTGTTTCGGTGCAGAGGAGAGTTATTTTCTTATAGGAGGCAGTACGGTGGGGAACTTGGCACTCATCTTGACTGTATGCAGTGGTCCTGAAGATGTGTTATTGGTTCAGAGGAACGTACATAAATCCGTGTTACATGGACTGATGTTGGCAGGAGCGCAAGCGGTGTTCATGCAACCGGAAATAGATCCTATAACTAGACTGGCGATAGCTCCCTCCAACGAGACGGTTAAGCAAGCATTATTGGCTTATCCAGAGGCAAAAGGTGTACTTGTCACGATGCCTAATTATTATGGTATGGGTAGCGATCTTACGTCATTGGCAGACATTTGCCATGGCCATAATGTGCCTTTGCTTGTGGATGAGGCACATGGTGCTCATTTCGGGCAGCATCCTGATTTGCCCCCAAGTGCACTGTCCTGCGGAGCGGACGGTGTCGTGCAGTCTACGCATAAGATGCTGGCCGCGCTCACGATGGGCTCGATGCTGCATGTGCAGGGTACACTTCTAGACCGCGAGCTGCTTCGTCAGCGGCTCGCAATGATCCAGAGCTCCAGCCCATCATACCCCGTGATGGCTTCAATTGACCTAGCCCGCCGCCAGTTGCACGTGGGCGGCGCGGGCACCTTCACGGCGGGACTCACCGCCGTGGAAGCATTCAAGCGCGGGCTCGCGGAGCTGCCGCGCTTCGGGCTGCTGCAACCTACGCAGCCCGGGGAGACTCCCGCCGACGAAGACGCGGCGGGTAGTACCGCGCCGCCGCTAGCTTCTCTGGCGGCGTATGCGACGCAGGACCCCTTTAAAGTCGTCATATATGACGACTCCGGGGTCCTGAGTGGTTACGAGCTTCAGCGCCGCCTAGAAGGGTGCGGCTGCATCCCAGAGATGAGCGATGCGCGGCATGTCGTCTTACTCTTTAGTTTAGGATCTACCATGAAGGATGCTAAGCACCTTTTGGAGGTTGTACGGCATATATCTATAGAAATGGATGAGGCCCATGGGCAATATGTAAGGGGCTCATTTAACTCTAATGCTGTCGAATTTTCCACGTGGAACATTTTTTCGGGGAATTTATCACTTCCTGTTCCTTTCGGACTCAAATCATTACCTACAAAAATGATCGAACCTATATTATTAGAAGAGTGTGCAGGAAGAATTGCAGCAGAGATGATTATTCCTTATCCGCCAGGGATTCCAATATTATATGCGGGTGAGGAGATCACGTCCGAGGTTAGTCAACAGTTAATGTTTCTTGCTGAGGCAGGAGCTAAATGCCAGGGCGCTGCTGATCCTGAGCTGCACACCGTTAACGTCTATAAAAGGGTCAGAAAGCAGGAAAAATAATGAACGTAAGAGGTAAATTTATTACACTAGAGGGTGGCGAAGGATCAGGTAAGACAACGGTTATTAGTCGGTTAAGTTCTTATTTGGAGAGGCGGTCCTTACCGCACCTCCTTACACGTGAACCCGGTGGTATTGAAATATCCGAGAAGATCCGTGATATTATTCTTGATCCCCATAATACAGCAATGGATGCAAGGACAGAGGCGTTATTATATGCGGCTTCAAGACGTCAACATTTAGTAGAAAAGGTTGAACCAGCACTACAAGCGGGTAATATTGTTCTATGTGATCGTTTTGTTGATAGCAGTCTTGTGTATCAGGGGTATGCTAGGGGACTTGGAATTGAAGAAGTGTGGAACATGAATAAGTTTGCGATTGATTCTCTTCTACCGGATGTTACATTCTATTTAGATATTGAGCCGGAGCTTGGGTTATCCCGTATTGATGCTAGCAAGGAGAGGGAAGTGAATCGACTGGATTTAGAAGGACTTGCGTTTCATCATAAAGTTCGTGAGGGATACAGAAAGCTAGTGGAGCTTTATTCAGATCGAATCATTGTGATTGATGCATCGCACAAACCTGAACAGATAGAAAATGACATTATTCAGGCTATGGAGAAGGGTATCTTAAAGGATTTTTAATGATCTGTGTCAAATAGTGTAGTATAGAAGAGGTAATAGTCGTAAGTGACTCTATTATAATGAGGAGGGAATGCAAGATGAAACTAATCGTTGCGATAGTACAGGATAAAGATAGTAATAGGCTGTCAGGAGAATTGGTGAAGGCTAATTTTCGTGCTACGAAACTTGCTAGTACAGGAGGGTTCTTGCGTGCAGGTAATACCACATTTATGATTGGGGTAGATGACAATCAGATAGAGTCTGTAATGAGTGTTATTAATAAGAGCTGTAAGGTACGTGAGCAGTTAGTTACACCAGTAACACCAATGAGTGGAACGACAGATTCATATTTGCCACTTCCGGTAGAAGTTCAAGTAGGTGGGGCGACGGTATTCGTGTTGCCTGTAGAGCGTTTTGAACATTTCTAATTGATTTCTTTCTTGGTCATCATAAAGGCAGGTGCTATCCTTTGAAAATAAATCCAGGTTTCAGACCTATTAAAAGTGAGCTTCCTCTCCAAGAGGGAGGAGCCAAACCGATTATTCAGCAGTCGTTCTCTGATGTTATTCAACAAAAAGGGCAACAGGCTACGCAAGAAGAACTAGGACGCCGATTTAAGGAAATTCAGATGCAAGGAGATCGTCTTGCACGATCTATGACGATTAGAGAGTTGAAATCTTATCGCATGATGGTTAAGAGATTTCTTGAAGATACAGTTCGGCAAGCCGTCACGATGAGGGATACCCGAGGTTGGGATCGACGTGGCCGCGGCAAACGATATAAATTAATAGATGAGATTGATTCTGTATTACTAGCGATGGCGGATGAGTTATTAGAGAGCGAAGAAGGTAAAATAGATTTGCTACAGCGTATGGGTGAAATTCGTGGAATGCTGATTAATTTAAGCTTCTAACACCCAGTAGGTGAGTTGTAGAATGATTACCAGGAAGTGAGGATTTATGTCTTTTAATGATATTATAGGTCAGGATACGGTGAAGCAAATGCTTCAGAATGGACTGCGCAAGGATAATATGAGCCACGCCTATTTATTTAGTGGCCCTGCGGGTAGTGGTCAGATGAAGACAGCATTAACCTTTGCGCAGGCGATATTCTGTACGGAATGTAAGGATGATGCCTGTGGGCATTGTCTAGAATGCCGTAAAGTGGAGCATGGCAACCATTCAGACCTACATCTAATTTCTCCCGACGGTTCAACGATCAAAATTGACCAGATCCGCGGATTACAGCGGGTCTTTTCCTATCGTTCGGAATCTAAGAATCCGAAAGTATATATTATCGATCAAGCGGACAAAATGACAAATCAAGCTGCAAACAGTCTGCTAAAGTTTCTGGAAGAACCTCCAATTCCTGCTGTAGCTATTCTGATTGCTGAGAATGGACAAGCTGTGCTTCCTACGATTCAATCAAGGTCACAGCGGGTTCCTTTTAGCTCACTAAGCCCTGCGATGATGTTCCAAGTTTTAAGTGATGAGGGTTATCCTTCACCACTAATACGCTGTGCTATACATTTATCCTCAGGATTGGAAGGATGTAGGGAACTCCTTGAGCAGAATACGTTTGCAGAAATTAGAAATGTAGTGTTACAATTAGGTAAGGAGTGTATAGGCAAAGGCAGCTCACCCTTCGTTACTGTGGGGACAAGACTGTTTAAGGCTGGACTCTCAGAACATATGGATATTCTGTTTAACCTGTTCCATTTGTGGTTCAAAGATATGCTCCATGTTCAATATGAAAGGCACGAAAGTATCGTTTTTATAGATCAGCTAGAGTTCCTGACATCACATGCTTCAACACGTACAACGGCACAGTGGGTCTCATATATGGATCTAGCCGCTGAATGTAAGAAGAAGCTACGTTTCAATGTGAATGCTCAACTCTGTCTGGAACAATTTTTAATTGGGCTTGGTGGATAATAAGCTATCAGCTCAAAGTTTTTTGCGGTATCACCATGATGTGATGCAAGGGGGTTAGCTTTTGTACAGTGTAGTAGGTGTTCGCTTCAAAAAGGCGGGCAAAATTTATTATTTCGATCCGTTGGACTTTCCAATTGTGAAAGATAATAGCGTTATCGTTGAGACAGCGCGAGGAATCGAATATGGTAAAGTTGTAGTTGGAAAAAAAGAGGTGCAAGAATCCGATGTGGTATTGCCGCTGAAAAAAGTTATTCGAATCGCTAGTGATTCTGACGCCATTGTAGTGGAGGAGAATCAAATGGCGGCAAAGGATGCATTTGCTACCTGTTTAAATAAAATTCGAGATCACGAACTCAAAATGAAGCTCGTCGATGTAGAATTTACGTTTGACCGGAATAAAATTATATTTTATTTTACAGCTGAGGGAAGAGTGGATTTTCGGGAACTTGTTAAAGATCTCGCCAGTATTTTTCGAACAAGGATTGAACTGAGACAGATTGGTGTAAGGGATGAAGCCAAAATGTTGGGCGGGATTGGTCCATGTGGACGAATTCTGTGTTGCTCTTCGTGGCTTGGTGATTTCGAACCGGTGTCTATCAAGATGGCAAAGGATCAGCGCTTATCGCTGAACCCAACTAAAATTTCCGGTTTGTGTGGAAGACTCATGTGTTGCCTCAAGTTTGAGCATGATAATTACGAAAGTGTGAGAGAGGAACTGCCAGCAGTTGGAAAATTTGTTGTTACCTCTTTGGGTGATGGTAAAGTCGTTGGTATTAATGCCGCTAGCCGTATTGTTCATGTGCAGATATTCGAACTTGGCAAAGTTAAAGAACTTCCAATGGATGATGTTGTCATCAAGTAGACCATAGAGGTTACTTTCGGGGTGGAAACTTGGAGAAGAAAAATGTATTTCTACGCATGCAGGAAATGGAAGCGCAAATGGGACAAATGCACAGTAATCTAGGTGAACTGAAGCTAATCATCAAGGAGTTATTGGAGGATAATAACCGACTACTTCTTGAGAATGAACAACTTCGCAAAATTTTAAAAAGAGAGGTACAGCCTACCGAAAATGGAGTCATTACTTCTTTGCCTCCTCATGCCTCAGAAGATATTATTCTTCCAGAGGATATCGTGGGTGAGGGATATGATAACCTTGCTAGGCTGTATCATGAAGGCTTCCATATTTGTAATGTCTATTATGGACATTTGCGAACGGAAGGCGACTGTCTGTTCTGTCTTTCCTTTTTGAATAAATAACAAGCCGTAGGGAATTTGCCTACGGTTTTTTTAAATATTAGAAAGGTTGAACTTTCTAATATTTCATCGGCAACCGAATGTCGTCCTTTGGCGACGACGAAGTCGTTTATCTTTGCTAAATAATTTGAAGGTAAGGATTGAGTGTATGAATATAGAGAATATTAATTTACAAGATTCGGAACGCGTGGATGATTTACTTACACATGATCTCCATATTATCCAAAGTGATGAAGTGTTTAGTTTCTCCATGGATGCTGTTTTGTTAGCGCGATTTGCAAGTGTTCCACCTAAAGGTCGCATCCTTGATTTATGTACGGGGAATGGTGTTATTCCGTTATTACTAACCTCACGAACCAAAGCAAATATAGAGGGTATTGAGATTCAACCTAGATTAGCTGATATGGCAAGAAGAAGTGTAGAACTAAATGATCTTCAAGAGTTTATCCTCATCCGAGAAGGAGATCTACGGGAGCTTCATTTAGAAATGGGTCATGGCGTATACGATGCGATTACTGTTAACCCTCCTTATATGCCGCTGAATGGGAGTGATATGAAGCTTAATTCACATCATGCGCTAGCTCGTCATGAAATTAATTGTACATTAGAAGAAGTATTACAAGCTTGTTCACGTCTTGTTCGTCCGGGTGGAAAAGTCAATATGGTACATAAGCCACAACGCTTAGGTGAGTTAATGACTTTAATGCGAACTTATAGACTTGAGCCGAAGCGGATTCGCTTCGTTCATCCTCGTGCTCACTTAGAGGCCAATATGGTCCTTATTGAAGCGCTTCGTGATGGTAAACCAGAGGTTCGAATTCAACCACCACTTATTGTATATAATGATCAGAATGAATATTGCCAAGAGATGTTAGATATTTACTACGGATCAAAAGAGGGAGAACTATGAGTCTAATTAGGCAAAGCAGCTTTCAGGAAATAGTGTTGGGTAGTGGGTCATTGTATCTTGTAGCCACACCGATTGGTAATTTAGAAGATATGACTTTTCGTGCTGTACGGGTATTACAAGAATGTGACATTATTGCAGCAGAGGATACAAGACAGACGCGTAAACTGTTAACTCATTTTGATATTTCACCTTCCATGTTGTTCAGTTACCATGAGCATAATAAGGCTGCAAGTGGACCTGAACTAATTAGGTATATAATAGAAGGAAAAAATTTAGCATTGGTCAGCGACGCAGGTCTACCGGCGATTTCGGACCCTGGGTCAGATCTTGTTAAATTAGCCCTAGCAGCAGGAATTCGAGTCATTCCCATCCCAGGTGCAAACGCTGCTCTTACAGCACTTATTGCATCAGGAATCTCAACCGAACGGTTCACCTTTGTGGGGTTCTTACCTCGTGAGCGTAAAGATATTAAGTCTTTACTATCATCGCTGCAATCTTCTCAAGGTACATTGTTGTTCTATGAATCACCACATCGGGTAATAAAGACCTTAGGCTTCTTACTGGAGTCGCTTGGGAATCGACGTGTTGTTCTTGCTCGTGAATTAACGAAGAGGTATGAGGAATGGGTACGCGGTACGGTAGAAGAGTGTTTGACATGGCTAGAGGGACATCCACCGATTGGGGAGTATGTGCTTGTTGTAGATGGGGCGAGTCAAGAAGAGGAACAAAAGCTTAGAGACGCTTGGTGGCAACAATTATCCTTGGAAGAACACGTCGATCGTTATGAGAAGGATGGTATGACACGAAAAGATGCAATGAAGAAGGTGGCTTCAGACCGTGGGGTAACGAAGCGGGATATCTACAATGCCTTACTACAAGAATAAAAGACATCGTCGTCCTAAAAGGACGGCAATCGTTTACCAATGAAATATTAGAAAGGCAACTTTCTAATATTTCAAGTAGAACGGTATTATGACGCCACAATGATAAGGATCTACAGTATTTTGACAAAAAAATGTCTCCCTCCGGCTCTGAGTTAAGCCGCGGAAGACATCAAGGAGATATTAAAAAGGTTAGAATTAACAATTTGATTATTGCTAGTATACACTATTTTGTTTAGTTTGTCACAGGTACTGGAATTTCGGAGATACATTCGCTGCAAACGATTTTACCTTTGAAATATATAACGTTCTCAGCATTGCCACAGAAGATGCAAGCTGGCTCGTATTTTTTCAACATAATACGTTCGCCATCTACGTAAATTTCAAGAGCATCTTTCTCTCCAATGCCTAGTGTACGACGCAATTCGATTGGGATAACAACCCGTCCAAGCTCGTCTACCTTTCTTACAATCCCAGTTGACTTCATCATACTAATCATTGCTCCTCTCGCGATTCTTCACAATGTCATAATTCGACATACTTCTCGCTTTTATGATATTTATAATACCAACGATTCCCAAAACAGTCAACCTATTAAATCAATTTTTTTTATTTATTTTATTGAGTGGCGCGTTATAGGGCTTAGGTGCATGAAAGATAAGGTTGAAAATGTGAATGCGATTCATGTCGATTTGGAAATTTAAGATCCGCCTAAGTATGACAAGTTTCGACATTATATGTCGAAACGGAGCGGATATATGTTGAAAAAGGGAGTTGAAGGAGTATGTTAGGTCGTCTAAATGAGGAAAAAGTATTCAAAGATCCAGTCCATAACTACGTTCATGTTCAGGATGCGACAATTTGGCGTTTGATTAACACTTCAGAATTTCAACGGTTGCGTAGAATACGTCAGTTGGGGACTTCCTATATGACTTTTCATGGAGCAGAACATAGTCGATTCTCACATTCGCTCGGGGTCTATGAAATTACACGTAAAATCATTTCTTTATTTGAACAGAATCATTATACGGATTGGCCGAAGGAAGAGAAACTGTTGACTCTTTGTGCTGCACTCTTGCATGATCTGGGGCATGGGCCTTTCTCTCATTCTATAGAAGAAGCTTTTCATATGAATCATGAGGATTGGACTTGCCGCATTATTATGGGGAACACTGAAGTACATGATATTCTACGTGAGGTAGATCCTGAATTGCCGGCGAAGGTGGCATCAGTCATTGCCAAAACATATGATAAGCCCATTGTTGTTAATCTGGTATCAAGTCCACTAGATGCGGATCGTATGGACTACTTGCTGCGTGACGCTTATTATACAGGTGTAAATTATGGTACGATCGATATTGACCGAATTATAAGGCTGTTAAGGCCTTACCAAGATCGGATTGTTGTAAAAGAGTCAGGCATGCATGCAGTGGAGGATTATCTCATGTCTCGCTACCAAATGTACTGGCAAGTATACTTTCATCCGGTGACTCGCAGTTCGGAAATTTTACTTCGCCAAATTTTCCGCCGGGCAAAAGAACTATATAGGGGTCAATTCCAATTTAAATTTATGCTAAAACCATTACAAGGGTTGTTAGAGGATAATGTGACTGTGGAGTTATACCTTCAAATGGATGAATCACTCCTTCAGACTGCATTTATGCAGTGGATCGGGGAGAAAGATGACATACTGAGTGAGCTTTGTAGTCGCTTTATAAACCGCAGGCTGTATAAATATGTGGAATTGGAAACTTTGGATAAGGATATGATGAGTAGAATTAAGTTGGAATTCCAAAAAGCGGGTTTAAATCCCAATTATGATCTCGAAAGTGATTTCCCCACGGATCTCCCTTATGATGTTTTTCATCCAGGCGACGAGGCTAGTCAGAAACAAATTTTGCTATTGGATCGACAAGAACGGTTACGGGAAATTTCTGAAGTGTCGGATATTGTACGTTCTATAAGTGGACTGCATGGAGGGAAGAAACACCTCTATTATCCAGAAGAGAAGCTTAAAGCGGCATTACCCATGTTCTCACCTGCGGTTGCTCGTATATTTAAGTCATAATATTATATTTATTAATCATCAAGTGATCGACAAGAAGGGAGTTTTTTAGAATGATGTTATTTGACACACACACGCATCTCGATGCACCACAATTCGACGAAGACCGGGAAGAGGTCATAGCGAATGCGTTAGAAGCGGGAGTAAGCAAAATGATTAACGTAGGGTTTAATCGAGAGACCATTCCTACGACAATGAAATTGGCTGAACAATATGATTTCATTTATGCTGCAGTGGGCTGGCACCCTCAAGATGCCATTACCATGAAGGAGGAAGACATGGCATGGATTGCATCCTTATGTAAACACGATAAAGTGGTGGCCATCGGCGAAATTGGTCTCGATTATTATTGGGATACCTCTCCCAAGGATGTTCAGCACCGTGTATTTCGTCAGCAAATCGGACTAGCTCGGGAGCTTAATATGCCGATTGTCATTCATAATCGGGATGCTCACGAAGATGTCGTCAGAATTTTGCGTGAGGAGAAGGCAAGTGAAGTTGGTGGTGTTATGCATTCTTATTCAGGTAGCTGGGAAACTGCTAAAATTTGCCTGGATATGGGATTTCATTTATCCTTCGGCGGACCGATTACATTCAAGAATGCGAAGCAGCCAAAAGAGGTCTTACAACAGGTGCCTATGGATCGATTATTGATCGAAACAGACTCCCCGTATTTGACGCCCCATCCATTTCGTGGAAAGAGGAATGAATCTGCACATGTAAGATTAGTCGCAGAGGCGGCAGCCCAAATTAAAGGGGTTGACATCGAAGAGTTGGCCCAAATAACTACTCGAAATGCTATGGAACGATTTGGTATTTTGTGAGAAATGGAGGAAAACGGGTGTAATAACGAGTATAAGCGAATGATTAAGGTTTTTTAACCATATTAAGCGACAATATGACATTATTTTAACCATTTATTCAGATTTATGTGGTTGATTCCCCCTTTACAACATGCATGTAAACAGGATATCATCTTTTCAGTGGTATGAGCTGCTCTGTATTAGAACAGCAATATTTTCCTGAACCAGTCTCGCTGAATCTCTTTGTATAAGAGAACGGGGAAACCAATATGACCGATACTTCACAAAATTGTGTAGATGGCATATATGATTTCTTTACTAGGGTCTAGGGGTGAATTTGAGGGCATGCGCCATGAGCGGATGACCTAAGATAGGGCGGCTCTCTTTCGTCCAAACCCGACAGCTAACCTCGTAAGCGTTATGAAGAGAGGCAACCTCGTGCATACATTTCCCATTGTTCTAACAATTGCGGAAGCCACGAAAGAGTTCCTCTAACTCTTTCTTTTGGCTTCTTTTGTTTTAGAATAAAGGCAATGATGTCATCATACTGTTGTTTAACAGGAGGTGACAAACATGTCGGGCAGACGGGTACATGATGCAGGACAGTATTTTATGTTAAGAGTCCTGTAAAAATTTAAATATAGTCACGTCAATTACAATCATGCGTTATCTTAGACGGCGAGGCTATGAAGGAGGATCGGAAAGTGGGCGGTTTTCAACAAGAAGAAACCCATGATTCACCATCATCCAGCATGACTTACGCATTGCGATGGAGGCATGAGTATTTAAGTAAGATCTCACTTGCAGCTATTATTTCAATCGCGATCACTCTTATGATTTTGCTGCTTGTTAGTTTTCAAGCGCGCAAACAAGTGTATCTGGTGGTAGATGGTCAAGTTAAAGCGGTGGAAACAAGTCGGGCAATACTTCAGGAAATGCTGGATGAAGAGGCTATTGTACTGAAGCCAGAAGATCAAGTTTCCATGCCTTTGAACGGTTCACTTGTAGACGGGGATAAAATAGTCATTTCCCGTGCAGTTAAGATTCAAGTGACAGCAGATGGTCGAACGAAGACTAGATTTACAACTAAGAGCACAGTGAACGGTGCTATGAATGAATTAGGACTTTCACTAGAGAGCGATGATAAAATATTTCCTTCTCTGACCTCATCGGTCACAGATAATATGAACATTAAGATCGTTCGGATTAACAAACAGACTGTACAACGCACAGAGAAAGTACCTTTTCGGACTATTAAAACAGCAGATGCTACGGTCTTGAAGGGCAATATCAAAGTGGTACAGAAGGGGCAAACCGGAACGATCATTCAAAATATCGAGAAAATATACCAAGACGGCAAACTGGTGTCTATGCGTATGGTAGGCAAAGAAGTACAGGCTAAGACACAGCATAAAGTGATTGCGGTAGGAACAAAGGTAGAAGCGCCTAAAGTGGTTGTTGCTCAAGCTAAGGTTAATTCTAAGAGCTCAATTACCAAAGTTAGCTCCAACAATCAGGTAAGTAAAGCGGGTGTAGATTTTACTTACAAGAAAATGCTAAATAATGTATCTATGACTGCCTATTCATCGCAGGAGCCAGGGATTGGTACACGTACTGCTTCAGGTACTCGTGTAACGGAAGGACGTACAATTGCTGTTGATCCTGATGTGATTCCATTAGGTTGGTGGGTTTACATTGAAGGTATGGGCTTTCGCCGTGCAGAAGATACGGGTGGTGCCATCAATGGAAATAAAATCGATATGTACTTCGATTCTCTACAGAATGCACGTAACTTCGGTCGTAAATCAGGAAGAACAGTCTATGTGATCGGACCTGTAAAGCCAGAGCTTAACTAATCTGCTTTAGGTTTTACAACAGCTTTCTAATGCTATAATATTAAGGTCATTGTTATGTCATGCTAAGAAGAGGTGTATTCCTCTTCTTTTTGTTGTTGTCTTGTCCAGGGAGGAATATTCGAATGATTAAAGAAATTATCGTTGTGGAAGGTCGCGATGATACTACAGCTATTAAAAGAGCGGTAGATGCAGATACTATTGAAACGGGTGGTTCAGCTATAAATGCCCGTATTTTACAACGAATTGCTCTAGCGCAAGAGCGTAGGGGCGTTATCGTGCTAACAGATCCGGATCACGCGGGAGAGCGTATTCGCAAAATTATTACGGCGAAGGTGCCTGGATGCAAACATGCATTCATTCCTGAAGCTGAGGCGACAAAAAAAGGTGATATTGGGGTTGAGAATGCTTCACCTGCAGCCATACAGCATGCATTAGCTCGAGTACATACCTCGTATGAGGGCGCAGAGAGCTTAATTGATATGGATGACCTAGTACAAGCAGGTCTACTTGTTCATCCCGAAGCATCCGCACGCAGGATGGCTATGGGTAACATTCTCGGGATTGGGTATTGTAACGGCAAGCAATTTCTTAAGCGCTTAGCTATGTTTCAGATTACGCGCGATGAATTTGTGTGTGCCCTCGCCCAAATAGAAGAGGGAGGTTAAATCATATGAATGGTATAGATGATATCGCCACACCACGGCGAACAAAAGAGATCATTCGGAGACATGGGTTTTCTTTTAAGAAGAGCTTGGGTCAAAATTTCCTGATTGATCAAAATATATTAACTAAAATTGTAAATGCGGCAGAGCTAGATTCCACTAAAGGGGCTTTAGAGATTGGTCCTGGTATTGGAGCACTTACGGAAAAGCTGGCACAGGTAGCAGGCGCGGTTACCGCAGTGGAAATTGATCGCCGTCTTATTCCGATCTTGCAGGAAGTGTTGGAACCCTATCCACATGTTCAGGTACAGCAGGCTGATGTACTGGAAGTAGACTTGCAGGAATTGTTCCAAACTCAATTCAGTGAGGTGTCCAAAGTGAGCGTAGTTGCTAACTTACCTTACTATGTCACTACCCCGATCCTGATGAAATTACTCGAGGGGAAGTTGCCTCTAGAGCATATCGTCGTCATGATTCAGAAGGAAGTTGCAGAGCGAATGGCTGCTTCTCCAGGGAGTAAGGAGTATGGTAGTCTTAGTATTGCGGTTCAATATTACAGTGAGCCTGAACTCATCTGTATCGTTCCCAACACGGTGTTCATTCCTCAACCTAATGTGGATTCGGCGGTTATCCGTCTTACAGTGCGGGAGCATCCACCTGTGGATGTGAAGGATGAAAGACATTATTTCGATGTGGTGCACTCTTCCTTCGCACAGCGGCGCAAGACCATTTCAAACAATCTAAAGAGTCGTTTTACACCCGAAGAAGGTCGTGAACGAATTGATGCTTTACTGGAGCAGGCCGGAATTACCCCCTCACGACGCGGGGAAACGCTTAGTTTACAAGAGTTTGCGACACTCAGTAATGTCTTGTTAGAAGCAGGTATTCGCTAAACACCTCAAATTTAGATGAACCAATAAGAGCATTCGCCCATACCATGGGGTAGGGGTGATGTTCTGATGAATTTAGGAGACTTGGTCGTACGGAAATCGTATGGTGGAGATATTGCATTCCGTATTGAGGATTTACGGCAGAACTTCGCTGTACTTAAGGGGACAGAATTTAGGCTACTTGCGGATTCGCCGCTGGAGGACCTGGTAACAGTTCCATATCCACCCGCTAATGAGAAAACACAAAGAGCACAGGTGAAGGCTACTGAGTCAATGTCGCTTCTCCAGCTTGACCAGGAGAGACAGACAGTGCGTAACCAAGCTCAAATGAATGGTGAATGGGATAAATCCATAGAGCCATCTTATTTCGAAGTGCCAGGCAAGGTGTTGCATTTGGATGGCGATCCTAATTATCTCAAAAAAAGTCTGCATGTGTATGAACAGCTTCGTGTGCCAGCAGAGGGTCACTATGTGAGGGAAGCGGGAATGGCGGATGCTCTATATAGGCTATTGCCTAAGGTACAGCCTAACGTTGTCGTTATTACGGGGCATGACGGTGTGTTAAGGCATCCACAACCAAGGGATCTTTATAGCTTAAACAGCTACAAGAATTCTCAAAATTTCGTTGCAGCTATTCAAATCGCCCGTCAATATGAACGGCACTTAGACGCATTGACGATTATTGCAGGAGCGTGCCAATCTCATTTCGAAGCTCTACTGCAAGCAGGAGCGAATTTTGCTAGCTCACCTGGACGAATTCTCATTCATGCGCTTGATCCGGTGTATGTGGCAGCTAAGGCGTCCTTCACCTCTGTGAGAGACACCATTAACATGAATGATATCCTCAACAATACAATTAGTGGCAGCCAAGGAGTGGGCGGCATTGAGACAAGAGGAAGCTATCGAATAGGTCAACCACGTCTTCTTGATTTATCAACGCTCAAGGTTACACCAGCGGCTATCTAAAGGGGCAGAGCCTGTTAGCATGGATGTGAATTGAAATTCCGTAAGCTAGGATATATTTTGGAAGAAATATAACAAAACCGCTAAATCAAACCATTGATTTAGCGGTTTTGTTGTTGAAATTTCCTGTATTTCCCTCGAAAATACAGGCGCTAAAAAAAACCGTTGACAATTTATTTTTACTGCTGATATAATTAATGTTTTATTTGACAACCTGTGAAAAGTTCGTTATAATGGACAAGGAAAGAGGTGGTCGTTAGAAATGGCAAATAATTCGCTGTTAGAAATTAAACACAGTTTAGATGCTCACGTAGGCCAGAAAATTATGCTACGGGCAAACGGCGGTCGCAGAAAGACTGTCGAGAGAACTGGTGTTTTGGAAGAAACGTACCCTTCTGTTTTTATTGTAAAGCTTGATCAGGAACAGCAGACTTTTAAACGTGTATCTTATAGTTATGCAGATATCCTTACCGCTTCGGTGGAAGTAACAATCTGTGGGAATAACGCTGAGATCGTTATTGAGCATATCAAAGTATAATATAACTAAAATAAAGACAGAACGGCCCTCTCGATAGAGGGCTGTTTTTTTTATTGTCCTAAATATGGCGAAAACAAGAAAGTATGAGAAACGGTGTAAGGCATCATAATAAGAGGGATCATCCGTGCAATCATCCCAGAGGAGGACTGCTTATGAGCCGCAAGAGACGTAGTGTGATGTCAGAGGAACTTAAGAATGAGCTCGCGAAGGACCTTGGATTCTATGATACCGTTCAGCAAGAGGGCTGGGGTGGGATTAGGGCTAAGGATGCAGGGAATATGGTAAAAAGAGCCATACAGCTTGCAGAGAAAGCAGCAGCACGCAATCCTGATTAAGTTAGATCTTGATTCGGGGACCAGCCATTAAGGAGGGTCTCCGTTTTTTAGAAATATAAGCAGCAGAGTATAGTGTAAACTTATACTTCGCTGCTTATATTTCTAAGGAGAACGATTACCGCACTTTAAGAACGGCAATGTTATTTCTTCTGGTATACAAATAAGAGTGTATTCTGGCACGGTGTTATATTCGGAATGACTTGACAGACACAGTTTGGTATAATGTTTGAAGTTATCATGAGGGAAAAGTTGAGGGTGGGTGAAACGCCTTGAAAATTTATGAAAAAGCACCGGCCAAAATTAATTTGATGTTAGATGTATTACATAAACGTCCCGATGGTTATCACGAGGTAGAAATGGTGATGACGATGGTCGATTTATCAGATCGTTTAGAAATGGTGGAATTACCGCGGGATACGATTATTATATCGAGTCAGGCTGGATATATTCCACTTGATGAGAAGAACTTAGCTTTTCAGGCGGCTAGACTTATTAAAGACCGCTATGATGTTAAGGATGGTGTACATATCCATCTAGACAAAAAAATTCCTGTTGCGGCTGGGTTAGCGGGAGGAAGCAGCGATGCTGCCGCAACGTTACGTGGCCTGAATCGACTCTGGGGCCTTGGAATACCGACGGATGAATTACAACTGCTCGGAGCAGAACTTGGCTCTGATGTGCCTTTCTGTGTCACTGGAGGGACTGCCTTAGCTACAGGAAGAGGAGAGAAACTAACTCCAATTCCTAATCCACCGCAGATGTGGGTGATTCTGGCCAAACCACCTATCAATGTATCTACGGCAGAAATATATACACGGTTCAAGAGCAACCAAATTACGAAGCATCCATCTGCAGCAGCGATGATTGAGGCTATCCAATCAGGGAATTTCTACGATGTGTGTGGGCAATTGGGTAATGTTCTGGAGGACGTTACACTTAAGCTACATCCACAGGTGCAACAATTGAAAGAAGCTATGATGAATCTAGGTGCGGAGGGCACATTGATGTCCGGGAGCGGACCAACGGTATTCGGACTTGTCTCTAAGGAATCGAAAGTTCCTCGAATTTATAATGGTCTACGTGGTTTTTGCCGTGAAGTTTATGCGGTACGTTCATTGACTTAAAGGTTTCTGCTATTGTGTAAACACGTATGAAAATGGTATATTCATTCTATAATATTCGGATTTAGCGAGGGGTATTTCGTGAAAAAGATAAAACGAAGCGCACGTTTGGTGGAGATGACCCAATACTTGTTGTCCAGACCGCATACATTAATTCCGCTTACAACGTTTGCTGACCGCTATGGCGCAGCTAAATCTTCAATCAGTGAAGATATTGCTATTATCAAAGAAGTATTCGAGGACGAAGGCATGGGGCAGCTTCAGACGTTTGCCGGAGCAGTGGGTGGGGTACGGTTTATCCCAAAAATCCCTAAAAAGCAGGCTTTGGCCTTTGCGATGGATTTATGCAGACAATTAGAACAGAAGGATCGTATTTTACCCGGAGGATATTTATATATGTCTGATTTACTGGGCGAGCCGGCACTTATGAATGAAGCGGGTAAAATTTTTGCGACCGCTTTTTCAGGGAAAGAGATTGACGTTGTGATGACGGTCGAAACCAAAGGAATTCCTTTGGCTTATGCTACAGGTGCACAGCTCAACTTGCCAGTTGTATTGGTACGTCGAGATCATCAGGTTACAGAAGGATCTGCTGTAAGTATCAACTATGTCTCGGGTTCACACAAAAGCATTCATACGATGTCGCTATCTCGCCGTGCCTTAAAGGAAAAATCCAGAGTATTAATTGTGGATGATTTCATGAAAGCTGGAGGAACGATTCAAGGTATGGTGGATCTGTTAGCAGAGTTTGATGCAGAAGTGGCAGGTGTGGGTGTATTAGTGGAATCGGGAGCGGTTGAGACTGAGGAACGTTTGTTGCATGATTATGTATCGTTGGCTACATTGACGGCGGTAGATTCTAAAACCAAAGAAATTTCGATGAGTCCAGGTAATTATTTTAAAGATTAGACCTAATGACTAGAAAGAAATATTTGTCGATTTAGTGGCAATTTATAGGGGAAAACCTTCGAATAAACAAGAAGTCTGTCGAAACTTATTTTTCTAAAAAAAATTCCTGATTTTAGGATATTTTATTGCTAGAAAAAGAAGGATTTGGGTTTGTTGTGTGGAATTATACACCAAGTCTCTGAATGGAAAAAGGTGGTGAACACACACATGCAAATTACGGATGTCAGACTCCGCCGTGTTAATTCTGAGGGGAGAATGAAAGCAATCGCATCCATTACCATTGATAACGAATTTGTTGTTCATGACATTCGGGTTATTGATGGAAACAACGGAATGTTTGTTGCAATGCCTAGTAAGCGTACTCCTGATGGAGAATTCCGCGACATTGCCCACCCAATCTCTTCCGGCACTCGGGAGAAGATTCAATCTGCTGTATTGGCAGAATACGAAAATGCGGCTAATGAAGAAGAAGTCATTGAAGAAGGCGCTTAAGATTTACTATTGGGGTACAAAGAAAGAGGGCCATAAACATGGGCTCTCTTTTCTTTTTTCGTAGAATAAGATATATTCAGTAGTGAGTTCGAGACTAGGAGGTCAAGACCCTTGAAAAGAATGGCTATAGTTCTGGCCGCAGGTCAAGGCAAACGGATGAAATCCAAATTATATAAAGTGCTTCATCCCGTCTGCGGGAAACCAATGGTGGGACATGTGCTTAACACTGTCAAACAAGTCAACAGCGAGCGAGTCGTCGTGGTCGTTGGACACGGGGCAGAAGCTGTACAATCTTATCTGGGAAATTCCGCAGAATATGTGTTACAGGAGCAACAACTGGGAACAGGACATGCCGTTAAAGAGGTTAAATCTTTATTAGGCGATGAGACTGGATCTACTATTGTGATCTGTGGAGACACACCGCTAGTCACGCCAGAGACGCTTGAAGGGCTCGTGCAGTTGCATGAGACTAACAAGGCGGCAGCAACGGTGCTAGTTGCCCAAATGGACAATCCTAAGGGTTATGGACGTGTTATTCGCGGTCAAGATGGTAGGGTTCTTCGGATTGTGGAACAGAAAGACTGTACACCTGAAGAAGATGCTATCCTAGAGATCAACACAGGCACTTATTGTTTCGATAATGCTAAATTGTTCGCGGCCCTAGAGAAAGTCAATAACAACAATGTTCAGCAAGAATACTATTTGACGGATGTTATTGGTATTCTAGTGGAGGAATTAGAAACGGTTCTTGGTTACAATACGGATGATTTGGCTGAATCTATCGGTGTTAACGATCGATTAGCACTCTCTGAGGCCGAGCAATTTATGCGCAGACGAATTGCCAAAAAGCATTTGCTGAATGGGGTAACCCTTATTGATGCAGCATCTACTGTCATCGGCGCTGACGTTATTATTGGCTCAGACACCGTCGTATACCCAGGAACAATTCTCAAAGGGAATACCGTAATCGGCGAAGATTGCATTATAGGGCCCAATAGCGATATCGATTCTTCTACCATTGCTAATGGTGCAATTGTGAAGCATTCTGTACTGGATCAAGTTGAAGTAGGCTCCGGTACGTCGGTTGGACCTTTTGCATATCTTCGTCCGAAGACAAAGCTCGGAGATAACGTCAAGATTGGCGACTTCGTGGAAATTAAGAATGCTACGATTGATAATGGATCTAAAGTGTCTCATTTAAGCTATATCGGAGATGCTTTTGTAGGGAAAAATGTAAATGTCGGTTGTGGGGCAATAACAGTTAACTACGATGGGTATAATAAATTTATCACTAAGATTGAAGACGATGCGTTCATCGGTAGTAATGTTAATCTTGTCGCTCCAGTGACTATAGGTAAAGGTGCTTTTATCGTTGCAGGTTCTACGATTACACATTCCGTAGGCGAGAACGATATGGGTATTGCCAGACAACGGCAAGAGAATAAGCCTGGATATGCGGACAAAATCCGTGCTCAGGCGCAGGCTAAGAAGAACAAAGACTAATGTACTTACAGGTTATCAAAATTTAGTTTAATTCATAGATCAGGTGGTAATAAGTAGGTATGAATTCCAATGAATCGGCACGGAGGGTTCTTATTTTATGACTTATTGTGATTCCAAACTCAAGATATTTACATGCAACTCGAATCCGAAACTTGCTAATCAAATAGCAGACTATATCGGTATCCCTATGGGTGATTCCCATACGACAAGCTTTAGTGATGGTGAAATTCAGGTTAAGTTGTCCGAGAGCGTAAGAGGTTGTCACGTATATATTGTGCAGTCCACTTGTGGTCCCGTGAATGACAACTTGATGGAGCTGCTCGTCATGGTTGATGCACTCAAACGCGCTTCTGCGAAGAGTATTAATGTTGTTATTCCATATTACGGATATGCTCGTCAAGATCGTAAGGCTCGTTCGCGTGATCCTATTACCGCTAAGTTAGTAGCCAATCTAATTGAAAAGGCTGGAGCACATCGTGTCATTACGATGGACCTGCATGCAATGCAGATACAAGGGTTTTTCGATATTCCTGTGGATCATATGTTGGGGGTTCCTATTATTGCCCAATACTTCCGCTCGAAGCAGCTTGAGAATCCTGTTGTAGTCTCTCCTGACCATGGCGGCGTTGTCCGTGCAAGAAAACTGGCTGATTTCCTGAATGCTCCGCTTGCTATTATTGATAAGCGTCGTCCAGAGCCAAATGTGAGTGAGGTCATGAATATTATCGGTCATATCGAAGGAAAGACTGCGATTCTAATCGATGATATTATTGATACAGCGGGTACTATTGTTCTGGGAGCGAATGCATTAATGGAAGGTGGAGCCAAGGAAGTTTACGCTTGCTGTACACATCCAGTGCTATCAGGCCCTGCGATGGAGCGCCTTGAGAATTCACCACTTAAAGAAGTCATCGTGACAGACACAATTCCGATTACACATCCAAATCCAAGTAACAAGATTAAGGTGTTGTCGGTTGCACCTCTTATGGGTGAAGCGATCATTCGTGTCCATGAAGAGCTGTCCATAAGTAAACTATTCGAGATCGAATAAGGTTATGAATAATAAACAAGGGTTATGTTTCCTCGCCGTTTGAGGAAATATAACCCTTATAGTGCATTCTGTTAGTATCCTGCTCTTGAGATGAACGTATATAACTGTCTGTTGTATAGTGTGCCATCGATTTCAATGAAATTTTCATCTAGAGCAGTAATATGGCCAATGTCTACATGGACACCGCGTTGTAGCACTTGAACGGGGATAAGATGGTCATAATGCTGTTTGAAATGACTTTGAAGACTTAGTACCTGGCCGAATTCAATCAAGAAAAGGTCACCTGCTTTTGGAATTATGAATGCGAGCGGCACGAGCGTATTGCCATTGTATCAAATATAGTTTGATGGAGGATATATATACCCATGAAATGGATTGTAGGACTGGGAAATCCAGGTTCTTCTTATGATAAAACGCGTCACAACATAGGTTTTATGGCACTTGACACATTGGCTGCACATCACAATATTTCGTTTGGACCTAGTAAATGTAAGGCACTGATAGGTGAAGGTAACATCGGGGGCGAGAAGGTTGTATTAATTAAGCCGATGACCTATATGAATCTATCAGGGGAATCCGTTCGTGCTTATGTGGACTACTATAAGGTCTCTCTAGAAGATCTGATTGTTGTCTATGATGATCTAGACACACTTGTGGGTAAGATTCGTTTGCGCTACCAGGGGAGCGCCGGAGGACATAACGGAATAAAGTCCATTATTCAGCATACAGGCACGCAAACATTTAACAGGATTCGTATGGGGATCTCTAGACCTGAACCTGGATTTGCTGTCGTAGACTATGTACTTTCTTCTTTTGCGAAAAAAGAGAAGCAGTATGTACAAGAGATGATAGATCAGAGCTGTGACGCGATAGAGTATAGCTTGGATCATACCTTTGAACAGACGATGGCGAAATTTAACGGATAGAGGTAGCCAAGGGAAGCAAAAGGGCTTAAATAGGTCAGGCTTGGGCATACTGATGGGTATAAATTACCTTCAGGAGGCATAAGATGGCTATAAATTACATTTGTCGGCATTGTCATACCGTATTAGGGAGAATTGAATCTGCTGATGTTACCGAGATGCAGCTTGGTTTCCACTCCTTGACCCCCGCAGAACGTAGAGATATAATAGCGTATGATTTAAGTGGGGAAGTAACGGTTAGAGTGACTTGCGATTACTGTAATGAAGCAATAGAGAGTAATCCGGAGCTCAGCCTACTATCTAGCCCACTTCAATAAATGGAAGCGAAGATGAAGACAAGCGTCTTCTGGGTTAGATGATCGCCATTTAGAGCCTTGGCAGTTTGCTGAGGCTTCTTTTGAATTATAAGAAGGTTGATTTTTTTGTTTTTGCTATGTGTAATCCACGTAGTGTTACTGTTATTCTAATAGTTTAAAGTATGTATAAGAGAGGTGCCAACTTTTGTTACAAGCACTTATAGAAGCTTTTTCGAAGGATCCAGATTTGAAATCGATTGCGTCAGGAATTTCGGTAGGCATGAAGGAACAGCTTGTCTCTGGACTATCTGGTTCAGCTAGGCAGATCATGATGGCCGCTCTGTATGAAGAAGCCAAACGTCCGATGTTAATCGTGACTCATAATATGTTCTCTGCTCAAAAAATAGCGGAAGATTTACAGGAAGCGCTATCACCTGAGCAAGTGCTGCTCTATTCTGCGAATGAATTAGTAGCTGCTGAATCAGCGATCTCAAGTCCCGAGACACTTGCACAGCGCATTGATGTGCTAATGAAATGTGCACAAGGATTCACAGGTATTGTTGTGGCTCCCTTCTCGGGGGTGCGTAGACTATTACCTGCTCCTGAAGTAATGGCAAATGCACAAATTACAATCCAGTATGGAGGCGCGTTACAACTGGATTCTTTTCTCATGGGTATGATTGAGATGGGTTATGAACGTGTGGAGCGTGTGGAAGGCAAAGGAGAAATGAGTATTCGTGGTGGGATTATCGATTTCTATCCTATGACTTCACTTCTTGCTTATCGGGTGGAATTGTTCGATGACGAGGTCGATTCCATTCGTACATTTGATCCGATAGACCAGCGTTCGATTGATAAAGTTAATAAAGTTGTGATAACACCATGTAAGGAAGTTATTGCTGATCATCGTCGTTTAGAGCAGGCTGCGGATGCAGTGGAAGGTTTGCTTGCACAGCAATTGGATAAAATGACGGATCGTCAGGCCAAGCTACGATTGAAGGAAGAAATACAACGGGAAATAGAGATGCTACGTGAGCATGTATACTTCCCAGAAATTTATAAATACATCTCTTTACTATACCCAGAACGATGTCATTTGTTTGATTACCTTCCGGACGATACAATCCTAATTCTTGATGAGCCAACTAGGTTGCTTGAGACAGGTAAGCAACTGGAACGGGATGAATCTGAATGGAATATGCATTTGCTTCAGAACGGTAAAATGCTTCCGGAAATGCCATTGTCCGTTGATAACGATGACATTATGTATGAACGACGTTTTCAGACGCTGCTTATTTCGATTTTTCTGCGTCAGGTTCCTCATACTCAGCCTCAAAATATATTAAATATTACGAGTCGGGGAATGCAAGATTTCCACGGTCAAATGAATGTGCTTAAATCAGAGATGGATCGTTGGCATAAATCGGGCACGAAGGTGATGATGTTAGCTAGTGGCGAAGAACGTATGGAGCGGATGCGCCGTGTTCTTCAAGATTATGGTATTGATGAGCCCATCATGCTGCACGGAAATTTACAGACCGGATTTGAATTACCATCTATTCAATTAGCTGTCATCACAGAGGGCGAAATGTTCTCTCAGAAACAGCGTAAGGTTCGTAAACTAAGCAAAAATATTGATAATGCTGAGCGCATTAAAAGTTATACGGAGCTTAAAGTTGGCGATTATGTCGTTCATCAGAATCACGGAATTGGTAAGTATGTAGGGATTGGCACGCTCGATATCAATGGCATTCATAAGGATTATTTGCATATTCTTTATGCCGGAGGAGACAAACTATCTGTTCCGATTGAGCAGATTGACCTGATCCAGAAATATGTCGGCTCAGAAGATAAAGAGCCGAAAATCTATAAGCTAGGCGGAAATGATTGGATACGTGTTAAGAATAAAGTTCGTTCAACGGTACAAGACATTGCCGATGACCTTATTAAGCTATACGCCGAACGTCAATCGACGACAGGCTTTGGATTTGAGAAGGATACGCCTGAACAGCAAGAATTTGAAGAGATGTTCCCTTATGATGAAACTCGTGATCAGTTGAGAGCGATCGAAGAGATCAAGAAGGACATGGAGCAGAATCGCCCGATGGATCGCTTGCTATGTGGAGACGTGGGCTACGGTAAAACGGAAGTTGCGATTCGAGCTGCATTCAAGTCGGCCATGGAGGGTAAACAGGTAGCTGTCTTAGTTCCCACGACGATTTTGGCTCAGCAGCATTATGAGACATTCCGAGAGCGCTTTGCCGGATATCCTATCAACATTCAAGTGTTAAGTAGATTCCGCTCACGTAAAGAGCAGAATGAGGCGATCAAGGGAATCAAGTCAGGTACTGTAGATGTTATTATCGGAACCCACCGGTTGTTATCTCAGGATTTGATCTTCAAGGACCTTGGATTATTAATTGTGGATGAGGAACAACGCTTCGGGGTTACTCATAAGGAAAAGCTTAAGAAGCTGAAGACGAATGTAGACGTGCTTACTTTAACTGCAACGCCAATCCCGCGTACATTGCATATGTCGATGCTGGGTGTTCGTGATCTGTCCGTTATTGAGACCCCGCCCGAGAATCGTTTTCCTGTGCAGACTTACGTGGTAGAGCATAACTATAACCTCGTACGTGAAGCTGTGGAACGGGAGATGGCACGAGGTGGGCAAGTATATTATCTATACAATCGAGTTCAGGGGATTCAAGAGATGGCTAGTCAGATTTCCGAACTTGTACCCAATGCAAGAGTGGGTGTAGGACATGGACAAATGAATGAGTCTGAGCTTGAGAAGACAATTCTAGATTTCTTAGATGGTGAATATGACGTGTTAGTAAGTACGAGTATTATTGAGACGGGTGTAGACATTCCTAACGTAAATACACTAATCGTTCATGATGCTGACAAAATGGGTCTTTCCCAGCTCTATCAGCTACGTGGGCGCGTAGGTCGGTCCAATCGGATTGCGTATGCCTATTTCACGTATCAGCGTGATAAGGTATTGACTGAAGTCGCTGAGAAGCGTCTACAGTCTATCAAAGAATTTACAGAGCTTGGATCAGGATTCAAGATCGCTATGCGTGACCTCTCCATTCGGGGCGCGGGTAATTTACTTGGAGCCGAGCAACATGGATTCATTGCTTCTGTCGGATTCGATCTGTATTCACAGATGCTAGCTGAGGAGATTCAGAAACGTAAAGTGACGGTGTTAGGCGAGGCAGAGAAGCCTCAGACCGTATGGAATACATTGATTGATACGGGCATTGATGCTTATTTACCTGCTGATTACATCTATGACAGCATTCAAAAGATTGAAATTTATAAAAAAGTAGCTGTGACTTCTTCTTTCGAGGATATTTCCGAACTAGAAGATGAGCTAATGGATCGCTTCGGTGAGTTGCCAGAGGCTGTCTTGAATTTACTTGCTGTAGCTAGGCAGAAGGTTTACGGTAGAATGTATGGTATTGAATCGATTGTAAAGCGTGGAGATGATATTATATTGAAGTTCCACGAGGGCCAGGAAAAGGTCGTGGATAATGCCAAGCTTGCCAAGATTGGAAATTCTTTTGAAAGACGTGTACAATTTGAGCAAGAGGCAACAATGACCATACGGATTAAAGGTAAGGGACTTGTTGAAAAGCAGCTAATGGATCTTCTAGAACAATTTCTTGAAGCCATCCGAGAGCCGTTCAAACCGAAGGGAGAACTTCAAGATGTTAGCAAATAAGAAATCATGGAAAGTAATGCTCATCACACTAGTGGCGGTATTGACGATATCTGTCCTATCCGCATGTGGTGATAAAAAGGATGTTGTAGCGACTTATAAGGGGGGGGAAATTACTCTAGAAGAATACAATGCAGAGAAGAATATTCTCACATTCCTATCCCCTCAAATGGGACAGCTCGCAGAAATGGAAGAATTCAAAACGTACCTTGTGAATCAACAAATAGCTTTTGCGTATTTGAGTAGCAAAGCATCTGAGGAAGCCAAAACAGATGGCAAGAAGCTAGCGACAGAACAGTTGGTGGAGATGAAGAAACAGGTTGGCGATGATGCGTTCAAAAAGATGCTTGCTGAGAAAAAATTGACTGAAGCTGAAGTCACTGCATTTTTGGATAAAGCCATGATCTCAATGCAAGATATGAACCGCAAGGTAACGGATGCAGATATCAAAGCAGATTATGATGCGAATAAGCAAGATTACACATTAGCTTCACTGCGTCATATCTTAATCTCACTAGCTGATGCTGAGGGGAAGGAACGGACAAAGGAAGAAGCTCTAAAGATCGCGAAGGATGTTAAATCCCAGTTAGATAAAGGTGCGGACTTCGCAACCCTCGCTAAGAAGTATTCCGAAGATCCTGGTTCTAAGGAAGCGGGCGGATTGTATAAGGATACACCTGTAGGTACATGGGTAGCTGCCTTCAAAGAGAACGCGTTAACGTTGCCCCTGAACAAAGTTAGTGACCCGATTGAGACGGAATATGGATATCATATTATGACAGTGGAATCTCGTGTTGAGACAACCTTCGATAAGATTACAGAAAAGCAAAAGGACACCATTAAGAATAAACTGGGTTCGGAGAAAATTGATGAGTTCATGGCTAAAGATTTGCCAGGGATTATCACAAAGGTAACCCTTCCTAAAAGTCCTAAGGCGGCAACAGAGGAATCAACCACGCCAAAAGGTGGACAAGACTCTACAGGGACAAAAACGGAGGGTACCGATGCTCCAACAACCGATGGAACGACCAAAGAAACCTCTGCCGATAACACAGGAAAGTAAGATAAAATCATATAAATAGCGCGAAATTGCGCTATTTTTTATTTATTGAGGATAAGTTTGGGACCATACCACAACTAATATATAGAAAAGCATGTATAAGGAATTGGGAAAGGTTGAATACTAGGGTCAGACATAACACCTATATTCATGGGAAACTCATCCCCTTTTGGAAACAGTAGTTGAAAAATCTTCTTATGAAAGCGGGGCAACATGTGAAATGAAAGCTACTGGAATTGTTCGACGTATAGATGACTTGGGTAGAGTGGTTATTCCTAAAGAGATTAGACGTACTTTGCGAATTCGTGAAGGAGATCCACTTGAAATTTTTGTTGACCGTGATGGTGAAGTTATATTGAAAAAGTATTCACCTATCGGAGAGCTTGGAGATTTTGCTAAAGAATATGCGGAATCATTGTACGAAGGGACTGGACATATCACGATTATTTCTGACCGGGACACGTTTATTACTGTCGCTGGAGGCTCTAAGAAAGAATATCTGGAGAAACAAATCGGAATGCTTGTTGAGAATTGTATGGATAATCGTAAAACCGTACAAGAGATCACTAGCGGAAGCTATGAAATCAGCAAAGATCATGCGGAGACCCTTTCGTCTTTCGTCATTGCACCGATCATTTCGGGTGGGGATCCTATCGGATCTGTCATTCTGATGAATAAGGATGAATCTGTGAAGATGGGCGTTATGGAATCTAAAATGGCTGAGACAGCCGCCTCCTTTCTTGGTAAGCAAATGGAGCAGTAAAACCGATAATTATAATCAACTCCCACTGCTTATGTTCCTTTACTTGGAACTTAAGCAGTGGGAGTTTTTTTATGCTTATATTCATGGTTATAATAGATTAAGTTCATTTTATTCGAATATCTCAGGTAAAGTGGGGAAGTTTGTTATGAAGGAGATAAATGCAGCCACCAGAATTTTGCATGGGGCGTTTATTCTAAGCATGGCCGCAATCCTTTCCAAGCTCATTGGAACACTACAGAAGATCCCCTTACAAAATATGGGCGGGGATGCGGCATTTGGAATATATAATACGGTGTATCCTTTCTATTCACTTATTATTACCTTTGCCATTGCTGGTTTTCCTGTAGCTATTTCTAAATTCGTTGCAGAGGATATGGCTAACGGAAATGAAGGCGGGGGCAGACGAATTATTTCGTTATCCTCATTTGTACTCGGTATATTGGGCATCATTCTTGGTATTAGCACATATATTGGGGCACCCTTAATTGGTCTGTGGATTGACAATTCACAGGTGGTACCTGCTGTTAGGTATGTATCCTGGGCGCTCTTATTCGTACCCATCATGTCAGCGCTGAGAGGTTATTTTCAAGGGCTTCAGAATATGATTCCTACGGCCGTGTCGCAAATTGTGGAACAGAGTGTTCGCGTAGCTGTCATGATTCTGTTCCTGCTGTATTTGACTTCAAGGCAGGCTAGTTCAGAGCAGATCGCTGCGGGAGCATTATTCGGTTCTGTTGCTGGAGGAGCCGCAGGGTTGTTGGTAATGCTGCTGTACTGGCGAAATCACCATAGAGACAAGATAGTCGAGGGTATATCTGGAGAGGGAACTTCCTCCGCAAGCTTAGAAAGCACGTGGAGCCTATTAAAGCGATTATTAGTGTATGCCATCCCTGTTTGTCTAGGATCGCTTGCTGTTCCGCTGATTAGTCTGGTGGATACCTTTACGGTACCACGTTTGCTTAAAGCTAGTGGAGTCGGAGAAGCGGGCGCGATGATCCAGTTCGGGATTTATAACCGCGGCATTCCACTGGTTCAGCTTGCATCCATGATGGCCACCTCGTTGGCGGTGTTATTCATTCCTGCTCTCGCAGAAGCTCGTATTCGAGGCGACCAGAGATTGGTGCAGAACCAATGCCGATTATCCTTACGTTGGTTCTGGATGCTCGGCCTAGCTGCATCCGTCGGACTTGCGGTATTAGCCGAGCCGATTAATGTGATGTTGTATCAAGATGCTACAGGCACAGATACGATGCGATGGATTGCCTTTACTGCCGCTGGTAGCACAGTAAGCCTGATCTCTGCGGCGTTGCTGCAAGGAATCGGTATCGTCAAGGCGCCAGCGGTGCATCTGCTTGCAGCCGCAGTGGCGAAGATGCTACTTAATCTGCTGCTTGTGCCACGTTATGGCATTACGGGGGCCGCGATGGCTGGCGTCGCTGCGCACTTCCTGGCTGCAGCGCTTAATGTAGCGCTCCTTGCTCACAGAACGGGCTTACGCCCTAGCACAGGTACCACCGTATTTAAGCCGCTGGTGATCATCGCTGGCTTAGCTCTCGCCGCAGGTAGCGCTCAGTGGGCCACAGGTGCCGCACTTCTAACGCTAGGGATTCAAGGTGAACGGATGGTCGCCGCGTTAGGTAGCCTTACTGGCGTAGTGGCAGGAGTAACTGTGTTCCTCATCTTGGCTGTACTCACCAAGCTACTTAGTGAAGAGGAGCTTCGGATGCTACCTAAGATTGGCAATGTACTGGCTATACTACTCAAGAAAATACGTGTGCTACAGTAGTCCTAAGTTCTTCTTGAATATGGATGTCCGTGTTATAGTATATACAGGATTCAACTCGCACTACAGAGAGGATAAAGAGCGGAGGAAAACGTATGGGCTCAGCAATAATAGTCGTTGGTCTGGGATCAGGAAATCCTGATAGACTGACAGTGGGCATAGTTAGAACGTTACAGCAAGCATCACAAGTATTCGTAAGAACAAAGGAACATCCTGTGATGTCTGTACTTGAAGAATGGAATTTAGTGTACAAGTCCTTTGACTCTATATATGAATCTCACGATTCTTTTCCCGAAGTTTACGATACGATTGCTAACACCTTGATGGAACAAGCAAGAATGGGGGAGAGTCACTCCGAAATCGTATATGCTGTTCCTGGGCATCCTATGGTGGCTGAATCTACGGTACAACTGCTAAGAGAGCGTTGTCCAAAGGAAGGCATTTCCTTACACGTTATGGGTGGTGAAAGTTTCCTTGATGAAGCATTTACGCGGCTCGGTTTTGATCCGATAGAGGGTTTTCAGTTGCTCGACGCTGCGGGGCTCAGTAGTACATTAGTACAGCCACAGCTACATACGGTTATTGGACAAGTGTACGATGTATTCACCGCGTCTGATGTGAAGCTCTGTCTTATGGAGCTATATCCTGATGACTATCCCGTCATTGTAGGCCATGCGCTGGGGGTAGAGGGATTAGAATCTATTCTACGTGTGCCATTGTATGAACTAGATCGTGTGGAGGGTTATGGTAATCTGTCCCTCATCTATGTGCCGCGAAGCAATGAGGACCATTTGCGTCAGCGTACATTTGCTCGTCTACACGAAATTGTTAGCATTCTTCGTAGCCCGGGTGGATGTCCATGGGATCGTGAGCAAACGCATGATTCACTGCGCAAAAATTTGATTGAAGAGAGCTATGAAGTGCTAGAAACGATCGATGAGGATGACCCAGAGCATATGCAAGAAGAGTTAGGCGACTTGTTGTTACAGGTCATGCTCCATGCTCAGATTGAGGAAGAGATGGGAACATTTAATGTAATGGATGTTATTCAAGGTTTGAATGACAAGTTAATCTTTCGCCATCCCCATGTATTCGGACAGAACACGGCCAAGGATTCTGAAGCTGCATTACAGCATTGGGAGCAAATGAAGGCGGAGGAGAAACGGATGAAGGGAATCGATGTGCAGAGCGTATCTGTATTAGATGGCATTCCCCGTGATTTACCTGCGTTAATGAAAGCTTACAAGCTACAGAAGAAAGCGGCTAAAGTGGGATTTGACTGGGATAATATTGAGGGCGTATTTGCTAAGGTAGAGGAGGAACTAGCTGAGTTACGCGAGGCGGTTGAGCAAGGACATGATCCAGCAGACCAGATTCTTGAGCTGGGAGATTTATTATTTGCAGTCTCCAATGCAGCTCGATTCATCGGTACGGATCCAGAAGTGGCTCTCTCTAAGACCAACCATAAATTTATGACACGGTTCCACTTTATCGAAGAACAATTACGTAACCAAGGACGGACAGTATTAGACAGCAATGTAGAAGAAATGGAGCAGATTTGGCAGCTTTCCAAAACCAAGTCTGTCGAAAAACTGCATCATTTAAATGAATAATATAAAAAAAGATGAGTAATGCAGGAATTTGGAGATGGATCCAGAATATCCTCTTAGATGCAATAAACGTTATGGGATTGATCTTAAACAAGATGAGCTCTATACCGTATTTCATCTACTTTTCTGTAAATATAGGAGGAAAATAATTTATGAACAAGACAGACTTAGTCAACAATATCTCTAGCAAAAGCGGGTTGACCAAAAAAGATGTTGAGTCCGTATTGAATGGTTTTCTTGGAGAAATTACGGATGCTTTAGTAGCCGGTGATAAAGTACAATTGATCGGTTTTGGTACTTTCGAGACTCGTAAACGTGCGGCACGTGCAGGTCGCAATCCACAAACAGGAAACACCATTGAAATTCCTGAATCCAATGTGCCAGCCTTTAAGGCAGGTAACAAACTTAAAGAAGCCGTAAAATAACATGCGTATCGATAAATTTCTTAAAGTATCAAGATTAATTAAGCGGCGTACAGTGGCGAAGGATATTTCAGATCAAGGTCGGGTCCTAATCAATGGTCGGGAGTCGAAGCCTAGTAGTGCGGTTAAAGTGGGCGATGAAATAACGGTCCAGTTTGGCCAGAAGCTAGTAACGGTTCGTGTAGAACGTCTTGCTGAGAGCACACGCAAAGAAGAGGCTACAAGCCTTTATAGCTTAGTTAAAGAAGAACCGATTGCGAAGGAAACGGGTCTTGATTGGTAGTCACAAAGTTCAAGAAGAGGCAGTCATGGAGTCTATGTAGACTTCGGACTGTCTTTTTTTAAGTGCATCTTCTTGGGAAGGCATTTAATTTTCCTTGTATATAAGAATAGTGTGTTAAAGTTCTAAACCTCCTCACCGCTCCATAAGCTATTGGTAGAAGGAGGGGTACATGCTATGATCGAGCAAGGAAAAAGTAAGGTACATGATCTTCATATGCAGAACCGTAGACAACTTCATATGACTGGAGTCCAGAATGTAGAGAGTTTCGACAGCGAGGAGTTTCTACTACAGACAGAGCTAGGCCATTTAACGATTAAAGGTCAGAATTTACATATTAAAAATCTCAGTTTAGAGGAGGGTGTTCTGTCTATTGATGGACTCGTTCACTCCCTTGTGTATTTAGACCCCGGAACACATGGTAAGAATAAGGGAATGTTCGGCAAGCTATTCAAATGAATCCCTATGTACAGTGGATAACGCTGTTCTGGATGTTATTCTCGGGGGCAGCAATGGGACTAGCCTATGATAGCTACCGGGTGTTATCAGGGCAGTTTCATTTTCCTAAATGGTGTCTTCATATCATAGATTTGCTGTATTGGTGTGGGGCCGCGGTATTTGTATTTAGAATGCTCTACATTAGTAATCAGGGTGAATTACGTTTTTATGCATTTGTAGGATTATTTTTAGGCGTATGGTTATATTTTTTAATCTTAAGTGTTACAACTCAACGTTTTGTGGTAATCTTAATAAAGATAGTTCAGTATGTGTTATATTTGCTGAATCGTTTATTTATTATCTTTATATGGATACCGCTCAGAACGATGTACCGTATACTTATTAGGCTACTGAGTGCTGTAGGAGCATTGCTGATGTTTATTGCGGGCATCATATTACGATGTTTATTACCTTTCTGGAAGCTACTGAAGTGGATGGTCATGCCAATAACATCTAGGCTTAAGATGCCTCAATGGCTACAGAAACTAGTGAACTGGTGTATTGAATTATGGAAACGCCGGTTGTAAGGAGGCTTCATCATGGCAAAATACGCAGTACAAGCGCAAACGAAGCAACAATCAATTAAATATGCAGGTGCGCGTAGACGGCTGATTATATGGATGACCTTTATGGTGTTTTTTATGGGCTGGGCGGGTTATACACTGCTGGCTCAAAGCTCACAAATCGCCGACAAGAGCGACCAATTAAGTGAGAAACAAGCAAAGAGTGCAGAAGTAGAGAAGACTCTCGCTGATCTGCAATATGAAGTTAATCGTTTACAGGATCCTGAATATATCGGGCAACTGGCACGTAAGGAGTTTGGTTTATATAAACCGGAAGAAACCCCGATTCGGCCGGATATTTCAAGCCCGTAATATAGGTGCAGAAACGGGTCATTACTCAGTTGACCTTGGTTTGCGCATTATGTATAATCAAATCACCACAGCCAAGATTTTAAATTTTGCTGTATATTTTTAAGGGAGGATCATTTTATTCTATGGCAATCGAAGTAGGCACCAAGTTAGAAGGAAAAGTGACAGGCATAACGCATTTTGGAGCATTTGTGGATCTGTCAGGAGGTGTCACGGGTCTCGTTCACATCTCAGAAATCGCTGATAATTACGTCAAGGATGTCAACGATCACCTGAAGATCAATGATGTTGTGACCGTTAAGGTGATCAATGTTGACAAGGACGGTAAGATCGGACTTTCCATCAAACAAACTGTTGATAAACCTGCAACAGAATCCCGGCCTCCAAGAACTTCAAGACCGGAACGTAGTAGCGGTGGCGGAGGAGAACGGTTTAGTGGCGGCGGAGGCAGCAGTAGTGGTGGCGGTGCCGGCGGCAGTTATAATCGTGAACGGGGTGGGCGTTCGTTTAAGCCTGCTGTCAACAAGGCAACATTCGAGGATAAAGTGTCACGCTTCCTAAAAGATAGTGAAGAGCGGATATCATCGATTAAGAAAAATACGGAATCCAAACGCGGAGGCCGTGGCGCAAAGCGCATGTAATTATGAATGTACTAAGATAACCGTAGCAGGCATTTGCCTCTACGGTTTTTTTTGTCGCCTGTAAAAATTTACCGACACCTTCCAACTGATTTCCAGCTATCTCATGTCCAAACGCTAAATGAAAAGGTCGTTATTTAGAAAGATCACAATCAGGGAAGAAGACTTGAGGGTGTCCACAATCGTTATACATAGGGGAGTTGAAGCCGTTCCGCAACCTTTCGCAAGAGAGGCTTTTTTGTCGGAAATTTCTTCAGGGCTTGTCTGACGTTCTGACAAACTTTCATGAGGGACTGGTTCTATAATGAACCCATAAACTTTAATGATTGGTGGTGCCAAAATCATGGACAAAAAGAATGTAGTACAATTTCCTGGCGTAAATATGGCAGAAAGACGTGGAGTAACTACGGACATTGGCTTCATCTCAAGAATGACGCAAGGGCGCGTTATTCAACGAACAATTCTTTTTTTTGAAACTAAGAAATGGATGCTATTGTTAGTCTTCATGGGATTCTTACTTGGAAAAGCGATGATTTTGGACGAGCTATCCCCCTTTGCCTTAGCATTTTTTGCAGTCATTACTTTCATGCGTCGAGATTATCTTCCGGTCGTCTTTGTTGCCATTATTGCGGGTAGCTTATTTGCACCCTTTCCGGTACCACTCATCGTTGCTGCAGAACTTCTTATTTTCTACTTTATTCATAAAGGGTTAGAGTCCTTCGAACATGCTGAAATTTCGTACGCGCCTCTGATGGTGTTTGTATCCACATTTTGTGTTAATTTGTTTCATGTCATGATTGGGCCTTCCTTCACTTGGTATGCATTTCTTATGTTGACGCTGGATGCGGTCCTGAGTTTTGTCCTCACACTAGTCTTTATACAAGCTGTTCCTGTATTTACATATCGAAAGAAGAATTATCAACTTAAAAATGAAGAAATTCTATGTTTAATTATTCTACTTGCATCTGTCATGACGGGGTTAGTGGGCTGGAGTGTTTACTCTCTATCCATCGAGCACGTACTATCACGTTATCTCATTCTTATATTCGCCTTGGTGGGAGGTGCATCACTAGGTGCATCGGTCGGTGTAGTTACGGGTCTGATCTTAAGCCTTGCTGACATTTCTGCCATCTATCAAATGAGTCTTCTTGCCTTCTCTGGCATGTTGGCAGGTATGCTACGTGAGGGGCGCCGAGCTACGGTAGCTATAGGAATGCTGCTGGGGTCATCGGTTCTCTCCGTCTATTTCATTGGTCCGGGTGATGTCATGACCTCGACATGGGAAACTTGTGCTGCCATTATCCTTTTTATGCTAACCCCTAAGACGATTATTGCTATGATCTCTAAATATGTACCTGGTACACAGGATCATACGAAGTCGCAACATGAATATGCGAAGCGGGTGCGTGATCTAACGGCAGAGCGGGTCACCCAATTCTCACAAGTATTCAAACAGTTATCTCATAGCTTTGGACAAGTATCGGGTACAGCTGAGGTGAGTACACGCACTGAGGAGAAGGATCATTTCATGAATGCTGTCACAGAAGGGGCTTGCTCTAAATGCTTCAAACAGCAACATTGCTGGGATGCGAAGTTCTACCAGACGTACAAATACATGTCGGAGATGATGGGTGCGGTAGAAGATGATCCAGATATTGCGGCTAACAAGCTACCCTCTGAGTGGAGTAAGGTATGTCATAAGACGAGCGATGTATTGGAGGTCATGAAGAAACAATATCATCTCTATCAACATGATATGCAGTGGAAACGCCAAATATACGATAGTCGGCATTTGGTAGCAGATCAATTATCCGGTGTGTCACAAGTGATGGAGGATCTAGCGCGAGAAATTAAGCGAGAGGGACAAGCGATGTATCAGCAGGAGGAACAGATCAGGGAAGCTTTGGAGAAAATGGGCTTGTCCATTCAAGCGATTGATATTATTAGCCTTGATTCTGGGAAGGTAGAGATCGAGATCGTTCATGCATATACACGAGGGTATGATGAATGCCGCAAGATTATTGCGCCACTTCTCTCAGACATTCTAGGCGAGCACATTGCAGTAACACAAGAAATAACTGGTAACACACGTGATGGGCTAGTGACAGTAGTATTTGGATCTGCCAAAACCTTCGAAATTACGACCGGCGTCGCAGGCGCAGCCAAAGGAGGGGATATATTCTCAGGGGATAGCTTTAGCACAGTGGAGTTAGGGAATGGAACGTTTGCAGTTGCTTTGAGTGATGGCATGGGCAATGGTGAACGAGCGCGACAGGAGAGTAGTACGGCCTTGGATATATTGGAACAGTTACTTCAATCGGGTATGGATGAGAAATTAGCGATTAAATCAGTGAATTCTATTCTTTTATTACGTTCACCTGATGAAATTTATGCCACAATAGATGTGGCTTTGATCGATCAGTATACAGCAGAGACTACATTTATGAAGATTGGATCAACACCTAGTTTTATAAAAAGGGGTAATGAGGTTATTGTTGTCTCTGCGAGTAATCTTCCTGTCGGCATTATTCAAGATATAGAAGTTGATCTAGTTACACTTCAACTACATGCTAGCGATATCGTCATCATGATGACGGATGGTTTATATGATGCGCCTGGTTATGCGGTTAATAAGGAATTGTGGATGAAACGAATTATTCAGGAAATTGAGAGTGATGATCCTCAGTATATTGCAGATTGCTTGCTTGAAAAAGTGATACGGTATCAGCAGAATCAAATACAAGATGATATGACTGTCGTTGTAGGAAAGGTTGAACGATTCCATCCAGCTTGGGCTACGCTTCACGTTCCGGGTCTTGAGCGAATGGAGCGCCCTCGTACAGTTAGCTAGTATTGTAACTAGGCTATCATTGTAACTTAGGCTCGCATTGCCCGGGAAATGCTAGGTTTAATCAGGTTTATGTTTAATGATCTGCTCATGTGGTTTGGATTCTCTCATTCTTGGAAATGATAGAGATAGGATGCAATCACAGGGGGATGATCAATTATGAAACAGATATTACTGATTACCGACGGATGTTCTAATATAGGAATGAGTCCTATTCTTGCTGCGGCACATGCACTGCAAGAAGGCATTACTGTAAATGTAGCGGGTGTAGTAGATTATGGAACAATTGGAGAGATTGGTAGTTTGGAAATTGCTGAGATAGCCAAGTCGGGAGGCGGCATTAGCCGCATTGTTGGAACTAGGCAGCTAGCACAGACCATGCAAATGATGACTCGTAAAACAGTGGTCCAAACGATACAACAAGCAGTTAGTAAAGAGTTGAAACATATTTTGGGAGAGGGTTCCTTGGAAGATTTATCACCTCAGCGCCGTGCCCAGGTCGTTGAAGTCGTAGATGAGCTTACCGAGACAACCCCATTACAAGTAGCGCTGCTCATTGATGCAAGTGGAAGTATGAAGCCGAAGTTGTCAGCTGTAGAGGAAGCAATTCGAGATCTGATGCTTAGCCTACAAGCAAGGGAAGGTCAGAGTGAGTTAGCTGTATTTCATTACCCCGGACGTCATGGAAGTGAAGATACCGTGATGAATGTAGGTTGGACTTCGGATATAGGTAGTTTGAAATCTCTATTTGGGCGGATCCAAATGAAAGGGGCGACACCCACTGGACCGGCGATCATGAAGGTGATTGATTTCTTTCGTTATGGTACACTAGAGGCAGATCAAGCATGGCGGGGGAATTCCGATGAAGGAGAACAAACACTCGGTGACTACGTCGTCTAATCGTGAATGCTTGCCTGGAACGGTGATCACGGGGAAATGGCGGAGTAGCCGCTTTATCATCCAGCGTATATTAGGTAGCGGAGCTAACGGCACCGTCTATTTGGTTCAGAAGGCAGGTCATCGAGAGCTTTATGCCCTGAAGATGGGGTATGACACACTTGATTTGCAGTCTGAGATCAATGTGCTTACTTCTGTGCAGTCCCAACGTAAACAGCAGGATGAGCAGGAGGGGAGAATTCATCGCCCCTATTTGCTAGAAGTAGATGATTATTCAGTACCGAGTGGTGAGATCCCTTTCTATGTCATGCGTTATGTGAAGGGAAGTCCACTTCATCGATTTATTAAGCATCGGGGGAGAGAATGGCTAGGGCTGGTAGGTCTCAGACTACTAGAGAAACTTCGTGATCTTCACCGTTCAGGATTTATATTTGGAGATTTGAAGCCAGAGAATGTCATGGTAACGGATTATGGAGAAGTCGAGCTTATTGATTACGGAGGCGTGAGCTCGGTTGGCCGCAGTGTGAAGCAGTTCACAGAGTGGTATGACCGCGGATACTGGAATGCGGGAAGTCGTATCAGTGACGAAGGTTATGATTTATTTTCCTTTGCAGTACTTTGTATTCATATTCTTCATGCCAATGGTCTGAATGGAGTGAATGCTTCCCATCTCCCTCAGACTCGGAACGCTTCCGACTTGCTGGCATTAGTCAGTCGAAGCAAGGAATTGAAGCCTTATGCGAGTTGGTTAACCAAAGCTATTCGGGGTGAGTTTACAGGATCACACCAAGCATTTAGATTGTGGAAGGAACAGGTCTATAAACCCGTTAATCTTCACAAAAATCATAGTAAGACAACACGCCAGCTTAAGAATGCCTTTGCCATATCCTTTTTGATTTTGTGTGGGGCTATCTTTTTGGCATTTCGATTGTGAGGATATAAAACATGAGAATGAACCTCTTGGTGGAGCATGTGCTCCGCACTGCGCAAGAAAAAGACCTATGGTCTGCTCACGATACGATTATAGTCGCAGTGTCCGGAGGGCCGGATTCTGTGGCTCTTTTGCATGTTATGCATGAAGTGTCTCAACATCATACCCCGTTAAATCTAGTGTGCGCGCATGTTCATCACGGATTTCGAGCTGAATCTGATGCGGAATCGGAACTGGTGCGTGCGGCGGCGAAGGAACTTAATATTCCTTTTGAGATGGAATCGTTGGATATACCAGCTTATATGAAGCAAAGTGGTAAAGGGCCGGAGGAAGCAGCACGGGACAAACGGTATGAATTTCTATTCAAACAAGCCGAAGCTTATGGCGCGAAGTCGATCGCTGTGGGGCATCATGCAGACGATCAGGCAGAGACAGTGCTGCTTCATTTATTAAGAGGAAGTGGTCCTTCTGGACTTTCAGGTATGAAGTTTAAAAGAAGCTTAAAAAATGTGGAACTTATACGACCGTTATTACGTATATACAAAACGGACTTGGTAGAAGTCTGTAAAAACGGTGGATATGCATATGCTATTGATAACAGTAATTTGCAAACCGAATATAGAAGAAATGCAATTCGTCTGAATGTACTGCCTTATTTGGGGCAATATAATGGACAGATTACACAATCCTTGAATCAACTATCCAGTATAGTGGCTGGAGAAGATGATTATGTAGAGCTTGCTGCTGAGGAAGCATACCGTGAATTGGTTCAGCAGAAAGATGGAAGGTTCACCGTTGCGGTGCCTTCCTTTTTGGGCTTACATGTCGCTTTACAACGGAGGTTGATTAAACTAATATTAAACTACATGTCAGTAAACTCTGAGATTACTGACTTTAGTAAGGTCGAGTCCATTCGCCAAGGGTTTGTTCAGATCCATGCTACAACATGGAGTCGTGATTTAGGGGGGGGCATAACCTGTATACGCGAATATGATGTCGTGACATTTATGCCTCAGCCACTTGAGAAGAGGTTGAGCTATACATATCGCCTTGACACTGTGGTTCAGGAACTAAGAGTGAACGAAATTGGGAAGATCCTTAGAATGATTTCCCGTCCTAGGGGTGATAGTGCTATCCTTAAAGCGGAAATACAAGGACACGAAGCACTATTCGATGCAGATCAATTGGTATTTCCTTTGACATTACGTTCAAGACAGGATGGAGATACCATGAAAGTTATGGGCCTCGGTGGAAGTAAGAAGGTAAAAAACCTTCTTATCGATGAGAAGATCCCGCCTTCTATGCGCCAATGTATCCCTATGATTGTGGATGGTTGCAACAACATGTTATGGATTCCGGGAATACGGCGTTCTATTCATGCAGCAATTGGACCACATACTACTTCCGTTCTTCATATGTCTTTAGAAGAAATAGTTGTAGAGCAGTCACCCTAGTTATTTCAGAAGATTTCATAGCTTACCTTAGGAGGTTCAATCAGTTGCAGAATGATATTCAAGAAGTACTCATCAGTGAAGAAGATATTCGTAAGAGAGTCCAAGAACTCGGAGCTATTTTAAGTACTGAGTACGAAGGGCGTAACCCTTTGGTCATTTGTGTTTTGAAGGGCGCGTTTATATTCATGTCAGATTTGGTTAAAAGTATGACAGTACCTATGGAACTTGATTTCATGGCGGTATCTAGTTATGGTGCATCCACTAAATCTTCAGGTGTTGTCAAAATCATTAAAGATCTGGATGTTTCTGTAGAGGGTCGAGATGTATTAATTGTTGAAGATATTATTGATAGTGGACTTACACTTAGCTACTTAATTGAGCTATTACAGAATCGTAAGGCTAAATCTACATGCGTCGTTACCTTATTCGATAAACCATCAGGTCGCACCGTAGATTTGGATGCTGATTTCACAGGATTCGTTCTTCCTGATGCTTTCGTTGTTGGTTATGGTCTTGATTATGCAGAGCATTATCGAAATCTACCCTACATTGGAATTTTGAAGCCGGAAATATACAGTAACTAATGCTAGGAATCCTAACCCATAGCTTTTTATATCAACACATTAGGGTCTCTATTGAGATAGCCTAATAGGCTATGGTAAAATAACTTAAGTGTTTCGAGAGGAGGTAGGGGATGAATCGGTTCATCCGGAATTCTGGTTTTTATTTGATACTTTTTTTAGTCGTGGTGGGCATTGTACAATTCATCGGTGGTAGCGGTGAAACTGCTGATACTCCTAGATATGACCAACTACGTCAACAGCTTAAGGCTAATAACATTGAGACATTAGAGGCTCAATTTGACGGGTATGCCTATCTTGTGACAGGTAAATACAGGGCTGAACCAACTGACGCGAAATCGAAAGATTTCTCGACTTATATTCCTGCCACTGATATTGCCTTGGATGAAATTGTGCAGTCGAGTGAGGCGAACAAGTTTAATTTAGATATTGTTCCGATGAAAGGACAGAGTATTTGGGTAACATTGCTGTCTTCTTTCATTCCCTTGATCCTCATGTTCGTGCTTTTCTTCTTCCTATTTAATCAATCTCAGGGTGGCGGCGGCAAAGTCATGAACTTTGGTAAGAGTCGTGCTCGGGTATATAGCGAAGAGAAGAAGAAGGTTACTTTTGAGGATGTAGCAGGAGCAGATGAAGAGAAACAGGAACTTGTAGAAATTGTTGAGTTCTTGAAAGATCCTCGCAAATTTGCAGCTGTGGGTGCCCGTATTCCAAAAGGGGTGCTTCTTGTAGGGCCTCCGGGAACAGGTAAAACGCTATTGGCTAAAGCTGTTGCGGGAGAAGCTGGGGTACCTTTCTTCAGCATTTCCGGTTCTGACTTCGTGGAAATGTTTGTTGGTGTGGGTGCTTCACGTGTACGTGATTTGTTTGAGAATGCTAAGAAGAGTGCACCATGTATCATTTTCATTGATGAAATTGATGCAGTAGGTCGTCAACGTGGCGCCGGTCTTGGTGGCGGACATGATGAACGTGAACAAACACTCAATCAGCTACTTGTTGAAATGGATGGATTTGGTGGTAACGAGGGAATTATCATCGTTGCCGCAACTAACCGTGCAGATATTTTGGACCCTGCATTATTACGTCCAGGTCGCTTTGACCGTCAAATTACAGTGGATCGTCCAGATGTTAAGGGCCGCGAAGCCGTATTGAAGGTACATGCGCGTAACAAACCATTAACCAAAGATGTAAGATTGGATGTTATTGCGAAGCGTACTATTGGATTTACAGGTGCAGATCTTGAGAATTTATTGAATGAAGCTGCATTGATCGCTGCACGTCGTAATCGCCGTGATATTACCATGAGCGAAGTGGATGAAGCGATTGATCGGGTCATTGTAGGTACTGAGAAACGTAGCCGTGTTATTAGTGATCGTGAGAAACGTATTGTGGCTTATCATGAAGCGGGTCATACGATTGCAGGTTACTTCTTGGAGCATGCAGATGTCGTTCATAAGGTTACTATTGTTCCTCGTGGTCGTGCCGGTGGTTATGTGATCATGCTTCCGAAGGAAGATCGCATGTTAGTGACTAAGAATGAACTGTTTGATAAAGTAACCGGTCTACTTGGCGGACGTGTAGCCGAGGAAGTATTTATCGGTGAAATTGGTACGGGTGCATATAGTGACTTCCAACAGGCAACAGGAATTGTACGTAGCATGATCATGGAGTATGGTATGAGCGATAAGCTTGGACCTATGCAATTCGGATCTACCCAAGGTCAAGTATTCTTGGGGCGTGATATCGGGCATGAGCAGAATTACAGTGATTCCATTGCCTATGAGATTGATCAGGAAATGCGAAACTTCACTAACTATTGTTATGAACGTTGTAAAGATTTGCTGATCAAACATTCTAAGGAGATGCATCTTATTGCAAATACTCTCTTAGAGGTAGAGACACTGGAAATGGATCAGATCAAACAGCTGATTGAACAGGGTTATCTTGATGAAGCTGGAGAATCTGAGGGTTCAACGGATAGTAATGCTGAGGAGAATGGTACACCGATCATCGATACAATTGGTGATGTGACTGTACGTATTCAATCTCAAAATGATGGAACAGAACCTACTCCAGTAGGTGACATTCCGAATACCATTCCGGGGACATCTGATGATGATAACAGCAACTCAGGCAATGAAGGCGGAAATCCTCCAGAGTCTAAATAAAATGATGAAGTAGCCTAATAAAAAATCCGGAAAGCACAGATTAATGTGTTTTCCGGATTTTTTTATTATGTCATTAGAAAATATAAACTTCATTTTTATTTCGTTGTAAAGGAAAGCCATCCTTGTGGGAAGACAAAGTCGTTATCTTTGTTGGAGAAGGTGTGATGTTGTACATCGCTTATCGGTTTATAGGGTTTATAAGAGGTTTAAGCATTTTATTGTTATGGTCTATATTGGTAATAACAATGAGGGAGTGTTCTTTTTTAACTCTTTAGGGACGTGTCAGCGGATTGACAGACTGGTGAACGTTGTGTAAATTAGTTGATAAACGAGATGGAATACTTAGTGCAATTTATTGCATAGTACAGAAAGTATAAATAACTGAATCATGATGGGCCGTGATTATCAAATTTGCGGATATAAATAAATAAAGGGGTTGAATGCTAGTGGAAGCTCTCGCACTAGAGCGAAAGGCAGAACAGAATAGGGAACTCCGTGAACGTCTTATGCAATTAAAGAAGGAACGAAACGCTATTATTCTCGCTCATTATTATCAACGTGATGAGATCCAAGAGGTGGCTGATTTCAGAGGAGATTCATTCTTGTTAGCACAGAAAGCAGCGCAGACGGATGCTGAAGTCATTGTATTCTGTGGCGTTCATTTCATGGGCGAGAGTGCGAAGATACTAGCACCTAATAAGACCGTCCTTATACCCGATGAACGTGCAGGCTGTCCCATGGCAGATATGGTCAATGTAGAAGGTCTTCGTAAGCTTAAGGCAGAACATCCGAATGCGAAAGTCGTGACTTATATTAACTCATCTGCAGAGATTAAGGCAGAGACGGATATTTGTTGCACCTCAGCCAATGCTGTGAGGGTGATTCAATCTGTTGATTCTGACGAAATTATATGGGTTCCTGATAAGAATTTAGGACATTATGTACAGCAACATACAGACAAGAAGATGATTATTTGGGAAGGGTATTGTAATACTCACGATATGTTGACTGTAAAAGATGTATATGAAATGAAAGCTAAATATCCGAATGCACCATTCGTAGTTCATCCAGAATGCCGTCCGGAAGTGGTTGAGTTAGGTGATTTCGTAGGAAGTACAACGGCGATTCTTGAGTATTGTAAGAAATCAGATGCCAAGGAATTTATCGTAGGTACCGAAGATGGTACAGGGTTTCAGCTTCGACTAGACAGTCCAGATACGACGTTCCATTTCGCGACTAAGTTTCTAGTGTGTCCTAATATGAAGGTGAATAACCTTAAAAAACTGGTGAAGTGCTTGGAGACGATGAAGCCACAAATCTACGTCCCTCCTGCTGTTGCCGATAAAGCTAGAATTTCCCTAGAGCGCATGTTACAAGTCCAGTAACATGCGCTACTCCTTCTTATAAGACAGGTGAAGAATGGTCATGATACCACAGTATTTAGTAGATTTTGATCTTGAGTCTCTGCCAAAAGTGAAGACTGATGTGATCGTAGTTGGATCGGGTATCGCAGGACTGTTTACAGCGATCAAGGCGGGTAAAGACAGGAATGTCATTATGATCACGAAGAAATCTCTAACGGAGAGTAATACTCGCTATGCGCAAGGGGGCATTGCCGCTGTCACCTCTGAGGATGATTCACCGGTCTACCATCGGCAGGATACACTGCTGGCGGGGGCCGGTCTTTGTTCTTCTGCCTCAGTTGACGTATTGGTCAATGAAGGGCCTCATGGTGTAAGAGAATTGATTCGACTAGGGACTGCATTTGATGAGGAGAACGGGGAACTCGCGCTTACTCAAGAGGGAGCTCATAGTCATAGACGTATATTGCATGCTAATGGAGATGCCACTGGTTTTGAAATCGTACGGGCATTGTCTGAGAAGGTTATAGCACAAGACAACATTGAGGTCTGGGATAACCATTTTGTTATAGATGTGATTACAGACCAAGGTGTATGTGTTGGAGTACTTGTACAGGAACCGGAAGGTCAACGGATCTTTGTGGAAGGGAATGCCACCATTATATGTTCGGGTGGGGCTGGACAATTATATCGTTACACTACTAATCCTGAGGTGGCAACCGCAGATGGCGTGGCTATTGGTTACCGGGCAGGGGCTCATATTCGTGATATGGAGTTTATTCAATTTCATCCAACGGCGTTATGTTACCCCGGTGCTCCACGGTTCCTAATATCCGAAGCTATGCGTGGGGAAGGTGCTGTATTACGTAATATTAAGGGTGAGCGATTCATGGAGAAGTATCACGAACTATTAGAACTTGCTCCTAGGGATATTGTGGCTCGAGCGATTGTGAGCGAGATGGAAGCAACGAAGTCTACATTCGTATACTTGGATATAACTCATGAACCTGCAGATATGATCAAACATCGATTCCCGAATATCCATGAGACTTGTATGGTCTATGGTCTAGATATAACGACGGACTGGATTCCGGTGGCTCCGGCTGCACATTATATGATGGGCGGGATTCAGACCGACCTAAATGGTGAGAGCAGTATATCCCGTTTGTTCGCATGTGGAGAAGTATCTTCTACAGGAGTACATGGGGCTAATCGTTTGGCTAGTAATTCCTTATCTGAAGCTATTGTGTTTGGGCGCCGAATTGTAAAAAGAATTCAGGAGTTGCCTCCGCTTGATTGGTCAACGGGCTCACTCGTGGTAGACTATAAACGTAGTGACATTCCTACACAAGCCATCGTTGAGCGTAGATTGAAGCTACAGAAGGTCATGGTTCGTTATGCTGGACTCCAACGAGATCATATCCAATTAACAAAAGGATTGGAAGAACTCAATCGACAACTACCTATTTTTCAATCTGCATTGTTCAGAAAAGAAGAGTTCGAATTTGCGAACATGCTGACTTGTTCATTGCTTATCACAAGTGCAGCTTTAGCACGTAAGGAAAGTCGTGGCGCACATTACCGAGAAGATTATCCTATGCGTGATGATATCGCTTGGCGCAAGCATCTATTACAGTTGCGCGGGCATGAAATAGTGGAGGAAGTCAGTGATGATGTTTAATGGATACAATGAAAATTTAGTGGAATCAATACAATATTGGCTGAAGGAAGATGTGGGTTCAGGGGATATAACCACCCTTTCTACCATACCTGAAGGTCATCAATCCAAAGGAATTATTCATGCCAAAGAGGATGGCATTGTGGCTGGTATACCTGTAGCGAAACGGGTATTTGAAGTGGTCGATCCTTCTCTAACTTTTATTTCTTATGTGGAAGAAGGTCAAGCGGTTCAGAAAGGCACAGTGTTAGCTGAGGTAGAAGGTAGCACGCATCAGATTCTAACGGGTGAGAGATTAGCACTTAATTTGCTACAACGTCTGTCGGGAATAGCTACGAAGACACGTAGTTTCGTTGATGTTTTGCAGGGTCTTCCAGTTCGTCTTGTAGATACTCGTAAGACAACACCAGGTCACCGTATGCTTGAGAAGTATGCTGTACGCGTAGGCGGTGGCGCTAATCATCGTTTTGGATTATATGATGCGGTCATGATTAAGGATAATCATATCAAGGGTGCTGGCGGTATTGCTCAGGCTGTTAGCCACGCCCGCGCTCATATTCCACATACGATGACCATTGAAGTAGAGACAGAGAATCTGGAACAGGTGAATGAAGCCCTAAGAGCAGGAGCCGATATTATTATGCTCGATAACATGAGTTATAGCATGATGGCACAGGCGGTTGAGATTATCAAGACCGAAGCACCTCATGTTAAAGTGGAGGCATCTGGCAATGTATCACTAGATACCGTACATGCTATTGCTGAGACGGGCGTGGATATTATTTCGGTAGGCAGGTTAACTTATTCATTTGACAGTCTAGATATTAGCTTAGACCTCAATGCTAAGAAGGAGGCCCATCTTTCATGATTCTTGTGGTTGATATAGGGAATACAAACATTGTGCTAGGTATTTACAAAAATCGCGAATTGATTCATCATTTTCGACTTAGTACTGCACGGCAGTCTACGTTAGATGAGTTCGGGGTGATGTTCTCTAATTTATTTCGGATGTCAGACATCGCCATCAGTAAGATTGAAGGCGTCATTATATCGTCCGTTGTGCCACCTCTCGTAAATGTCTTTGAAGAGATGTGTCATAAATATATTGGCAAGGAGCCACTAGTGGTAGGACCTGGAATCAAGACGGGATTAAATCTACGCTACGAGAACCCGCGTGAGGTTGGCGCGGATCGGATCGTCAATGCGGTAGCTGCGGTAGATCAATATAAAGGTCCACTTGTGGTCGTTGATTTCGGGACGGCGACTACATTTGACTGTATTGATGAGCAAAGTAATTACCTGGGCGGTGCTATTGTACCGGGTATCGGCATTGCAACAGAAGCCCTTTACCAAAGAGCCTCGAAGCTACCTCGTATCGAATTAGAGAAGCCTAAGAAGGTTATTGGACGAAATACAGTACACGCCATGCAGGCGGGTATTATTTTTGGATATGCCGGGCAAGTCGAGGGCATCGTAGAGCGGATTAAGGTTGAAATGGAAGCCCCTTTCCTTAAGGTAATTGCTACAGGGGGACTGGCAGAATTGATTGCAAGTGAAGCCAAGAGTATTCAGGAAGTGAATCCATTGCTCACCCTTGAAGGGTTGCGTTTAATTTATGAACGAAATCAATAATAAGTCACATCAGGAAGAGGAGGCATTAACGTAAGCTATGAACAATAAAAAAGATCGATTAATAAGAGGTACAGCTATGAATGGCCGTGTTCGTGCCTTTGTGATTCGGACAACAGCCTTGGTAGAAGAGCTTCGTCAAAGACATGATACGTGGCCTACAGCTACAGCAGCTATGGGACGTACCTTGACAGCGGCAGCTATGATGGGCGCGATGCTTAAGGGAAAAGAAAAGATGAACATTCAGGTCAAAGGTGACGGACCCATAGGACAAATCGTAGCGGATGCCAATGCGCTAGGTGAAGTAAGAGGATATGTTGCTAACCCGCACGTTCATTTACCAAGTAATAGTTCAGGGAAACTGGATGTAGCTGGTGCGGTAGGGACAACAGGATTTATCCATGTCGTAAAGGATTTAGGCATGAAAGAACCTTATACGGGGAGCACTCCAATTATTTCAGGTGAATTAGGCGAGGATTTCACTTATTATTTTGCGATATCGGAGCAGACTCCATCAGCCGTTGGCGTAGGCGTATTAGTAGGTCCTGATAATGCTGTAATGGAAGCTGGAGGATTCATAGTTCAATTAATGCCAGGACTGAATGATGATGAAATTACAGCCATCGAGAAGGCCGTGGGGTCACTTCCTCCCATCACCTCGTTAATGGATCAGGGAATGGAACTAGAGGAAATGCTCAAGTGGTTGCTACCTGATGCAGAGGTACTTGATGAGATGGATATTCGTTTCCAATGCCAATGCTCGCATGAACGTGTTGAGCAGACGCTCATTAGCCTAGGACAAAGTGAGATTGAAGAATTAATTGCAGAAGATGAGAAGGCTGAGGTTATCTGTCATTTCTGTAATGAAGCATATAACTTTGGTAAGGAAGAGCTGCAACAAATATTAGAACAAGTCAAGAATTAATGGGTAGGTAATGATGAAGAGTACACGGGAAGGGAAGGCACTGTGGGCAGTCAATGTTGTTTTGGTATTAATCGTCTTGTTTATGGGTAGCCTCATCTTACTTCGTGGTCTTGGACCTGCATATCAGACCTCTTCTAAGGAAGAGGAGAGTAAGCCTGTTGCATCTGTCAATGGAGAGTTCATTACTGAGGAGGAGTGGTCTCAGGAGCTCAAGCGGCGCTATGGGCAGGATTTGCTGCTTCATATATTGAACCGTAAGGTTGTGTTTGAGGAAGCTAAGCTACGTCATATCAGTATTACAACTGAAGAAATTGCACAGGAACTAAATAGCAGCATTCAGGGATATGATTCAGAAGAAGCTTATTATCAACAGATGAAGACTGAGCTTGGGCTAACACGTCAAGACATTGAATTAGAGACTGCCTACAGATTAGTACTGGAGAAGATAGCGACATCAGGCATTAACATCAGCGATCAAGACATTGATCAATACCTTGTGCAGAGTGGTGACCAATATGCAGCTACGAAACAAATGAAGCTTTCTCTAATCAAAGTAAACAGTTCACAAGAAGCAGAGAATGTGATGGGTGAGCTGGAGAAGGGAGCTGACTTCTCACAGATGGCGAGAGAGCGTTCACTAGATCTGAATAGCCGAAACCAAGGCGGGAAGTTGGGCGTAGTTGAGGAGGGGGATCCATTCTTACCCAAAGAGTTGATGGATACAGCGTCAACTTTAGAAATAGGTGATATTGCAGGACCTTTTCAATGGGAAGATGGGTATGCGGTGATACAATTAACAGATATTGTGATGGAAGAGAAAAAGGACCCACAATACGTACGCGAATTCATCCGCAAACAGCTTGCCCTTAATGAGGCCGTACCGCTTTCTCAACTAGAAGAAGAACTTCGGCATAAACACCAAGCACAGATCATGAACGGTATTCCTTCATCATAATTCTATAATCGATAGATACTTTGCTATATGATGTTACGTAAATCTTAGTGAAGTATCTTTTTTAATGGGGCGGATATTGACAATGAGTGTGAATATTTGTTAATATGAAGATATTGAAAACCAACTGAATTACTCGGATATAGAGAGAAATGATCAGCATAGTTTCCTATCAGGAATCAGGTGACGACCTGTCCATCATCTTTGGGATGTTCTCCTCAACATACAACTAGATTGACTGAAGTATAGCTATACATGGGACACTATTATAACCATTATCTAAGGGAGGGCCTTACTCATGGCAAAAGTCGTCAACAATATTACCGAATTGATCGGAGGAACACCACTAGTACGTTTAAACCGTCTAGTGTCCGAAGACAGTGCAGAAATTTTTCTTAAATTAGAATATCAGAACCCAGGTTCTAGTGTAAAGGATCGGATCGCGATCAGTATCGTAGAAGAAGCAGAGAAGGATGGTACGCTGAAGCCTGGGGGTACTATTGTTGAAGCTACAAGTGGTAACACAGGAATTGGCCTAGCTATGGTAGCTGCTGCTAAAGGATATAAAGCTATTATCGTAATGCCTGAAACGATGAGCTTGGAGCGTCGTAACTTGCTTCGTGCTTATGGAGCTGAGCTTGTTCTTACGCCAGGGTCCGAAGGTATGAATGGTGCCGTTGCTAAAGCAGAAGCTATTGTTAGTGAGAACCCTAGCTATTTCATGGCTGAGCAGTTCAAGAATCAAGCGAACGTAAAAATTCACCGCGAAACAACAGGTCCAGAGATCGTTGAAGCGATTGATTCTATCGGTGGTACTTTGGATGCTTTTATTGTTGGGATTGGTACAGGGGGTACGATCAGCGGAGCGGGTGAAGTGCTTAAGGAGAAATATCCGAATATTAGGATTGTTGCTGTTGAACCTGCTGCATCGCCAATCTTGGCTGGTGGTAAACCGGGACCTCACAAAATTCAAGGACTAGGGGCTAACTTTATCCCTGAAATTCTAAATCGTGATATCTATGATGAAATCATTCATATAGAGAATGATGAAGCATTTGAAACAGCACGCCGTGTTGCTACAGAAGAAGGGATTCTTTCCGGTATTTCTTCAGGCGCCGCTGTATTTGCTGCACTTAAAGTGGCTAAAGAGTTAGGCAAAGGCAAACGCGTTGTAGTCATTATTCCAAGTAACGGTGAACGTTACCTTAGTACACCGCTTTATAATTTCGAAGCTTAAATGGCTTATATACTCGTCAAACCCCTATTGCGCTTATCGCCAAGAGGGGTTTTTTTGTGGGAAATCAGAAGGAAATAGATTAGATTTAGTAAAAGGACTTTTCAAAAGGAACCTGCTAAAGTATACTGACAACCAAGTTTATGCTTTAGGAGGAGATAAGGTGACAGATGAAGTGTTAACCCCACTTGATAAGTGGAAAAGCTGGGCCACTGAAGGGTGGAGTGTGCTGCCTTATCTTATACGGATGAAGGTGAGTGGCGGTCTTCCGGCTTCATGGTCAGGGGTGTGGGAATCCATCGCATCGCCTTATGCCGTGGTGCTTGAGAGCGCCAAGGGTGGGCGGTATACCTATCTGGGTATTGATCCTGTATCTATTCTTTCGGGAAAAGATAACGTTGCTACACTTACCGATCTAAGGTCTGGAAGAACTGAAGTAGTGGAGGGTAAGCCATTAGAAGTTTTAGAGAATTGGATGGCTCCTTATCGTTCGCCGAAACTAGGTACTGACAACGTACCCCCTTTTATAGGTGGCTGCGTTGGGTTTATAGGATATGATATTGTTCGCTCTTTAGAGCGGATTCCATCCATTGCACAAGACGATCCAGGATTTCCAGATTACTTGTGGATGAGGATGGAAGAGATATGGATATATGATAATGTTGATCAAGCTATATATTGTGCAATCCATCGCCCTTTGTTTGAAGGTGCAGATGAGATAGATAAAGCTTATGCAGAAACAGAGAAACGCGCTATTGAGATGATGGAGTTGTGGAAGTCGTATACCAAGACAGGTTCTGTTAAGCATGACAGTCTACAAAGTGAGCGAACTCGCCGTATGCAGAAGCTCGCACAGGTGGATGAGCTAGAGCTTGCGCCGCTAGCAAATGCTAGCACTCAGGATGCTTTTGAGAAGGCTGTACTACGGATCCAAGAATATATTCGTCAAGGCGATGTATTCCAGGTTAATTTATCACTTCGTCAGGAGAAGGTGCTTCAGTCTTCGCCAGAACAAATCTATGAATGGCTTCGTCTGTTGAATCCATCTCCGTATATGGGATTACTTAGATCCCCTACGTTCTCACTGGTAAGTGGTTCACCTGAACTGCTAGTGAAGTTGGATGGAGACAAGGTTAGTGCACGACCTATCGCGGGAACGAGACGCAGAGGAACGACCGAGGTAGAGGATGCGTTGATGGCGGACGAACTAATCATGAATGAAAAAGAACGTGCTGAGCACATTATGTTAGTTGATCTTGAACGTAACGATATTGGACGAATCGCTGCGTATGGTTCGGTGCGTGTGCCTGAGCTGATGACAATTGAATACTATTCACACGTTATGCATCTCGTCTCTCAAGTGGACGGAAAGCTAGCAGAAGGGAAACGATCGTATGATGTTATAGCGGCTCTCTTTCCAGGAGGAACGATCACAGGTGCTCCAAAGATTCGTACAATGGAAATTATTGAAGAGCTGGAGCCTGTTCGTCGCGGTCCTTATACCGGTTCTATGGGCTGGATTGACTATAATGGTAATATGGAATTAAATATTATTATACGAACACTGGCTGTTATGAATGGCAAGGGATATATTCAAGCAGGAGCTGGCATTGTTATGGATTCTAACCCGTACCGAGAATATCGGGAATGTCACAATAAAGCTAAGGCAATGGTAAAAGCCGTTCTATGTAGTGAAGAAGAAAGTAACGAAGCGAGGGAGATGTTTCTATGATTTTAGTAATCGATAACTATGACTCTTTTACGTACAATCTTGTTCAGTATTTAGGTGAATTAGGCGAAGAGGTAAAGGTGTTTCGCAATGATGAGATAGATATTGCAGGGATAACTGCTCTAGCGCCAGATCATATTCTAATCTCACCAGGTCCTTGTACACCGAATGAAGCAGGTATTAGTCTGGAGACGATTCAACATTTCAAAGGCATTATCCCTATATTTGGCGTCTGTTTAGGACATCAGGCTATCGGACAAGCTTTTGGAGGGAATGTGATTCGTGCAGAACGTCTAATGCATGGCAAAACTTCTCCAATTCATCATCACGGCACCTCTGTGTTCGAAGGGCTTCAATCGCCCTTTACAGCGACAAGATATCATTCGTTATTAGTGGAGCGCGCGAGCTTGCCAGACTGTCTTGAGATCACAGCAGAGACAGAGGAAGGCGAAATTATGGGTTTACGCCACAAAGAATATCAAATTGAAGGCGTACAATTCCATCCAGAGTCCATTATTACCGATCACGGGCATAAGATGCTTAGTAACTTTTTGAAGCAGTCTATCGGAAATAGGGCATGATATTTGTAGGGAAGAACCACAGTATCATAGAGGCTAAAGATGCTGTGGTATCCGTAATGGATCATGGGTTTTTATATGGGATGGGTTTATTTGAGACGTTTCGTACCTATCAAGGAGTCCCTTTTTTACTGGATAGGCATTTAACAAGACTTTCTGAGGGTTGTAGGTCACTAGGTATTCCGTATAAAGTGGATATAGAACGTACCTTAACATGGGTTCGGGCAGTTATGCAGGCTAATGGTCTACAAGAGGCCTATATCCGTTATACGGTTAGCGCAGGAGAAGATGTGCTTGGACTACCTACAGCAGATTATAATAACCCGAATCATTTCCTCACCGTTAAAGAACTGCCAGTTCCGCCTGCTGATCTTTATCGTAGCGGTAAGGGACTACAACAGCTCTCTACGCCCCGAAATACACCAGAGACTTCAGAACGACTTAAATCATTGCATTATATGAATAATATATTAGCTAAGCGTGAGTTGTCTTCATACCCTGAGGCAACCAAGGTTCAGGCGGAGGGCCTGATGTTGACAGATAAGGGATATGTGGCAGAGGGTATCGTTAGTAATGTTGTGATGGTTCGAGGAGGCACGCTATATACGCCAGCACTTTCTACAGGGATACTTCCAGGGATTACGAGAGCTGTTGTGATGGAGCTTGCAGTAGAGGAAGGTATCCGTTGCGAGGAAGGGTTGTATACATGGGACGATTTGCTCAGCGCTGAGGAAATATGGATGACGAGCTCCATTCAGGAGTTGGTTCCCATTACATCACTTCTAGGGCTGAATGGTTCCTGTCATAGAGTGGGCAATGGCACAGCAGGACCCATTACGACGAAGCTATTGCATTTATACCGACAGAAGGCAGGGATTTACGAATGAAGACGACCCTTTATGAACGAACCTTTTCTTGTGGAGAGACAGAGCTAAAGCTTGGACAAGCTACCCTTATTATGGGGATATTGAATGTCACGCCAGACTCTTTCTCCGACGGTGGACGTTATATTGATTCGGAACGAGCCGTTCAACATGCATTACAAATGATCGAGGATGGCGCTGATCTAATTGATATTGGTGGCGAATCCACTCGACCTGGATTTCAGCAGATATCGACAGAGGAGGAGCTTCAACGTGTTCTTCCTGTTATTGAGGCTATTCACCACGCCGCGCCGCATATTCCTCTTTCTATAGATACGTATAAAGCAGAAGTAGCTCGTCAGTCCATACAGGTAGGAGCACATATTATTAATGATATCTGGCGAGGTATCGGGGATCCGTTAATGCTGTCGACCGCCGCTGAACTCTCTTGTCCTATTATTCTAATGCATAATCGTCATCAGCAGAGATATACTCATCTTATTCCTGATATGGTCGATGACTTGAAGGAAAGTATTGAACTAGCCATACGAGCGGGTGTAGCACAGCATAATATTATTCTTGACCCTGGTGTGGGATTTGCTAAAGATTATGATGACAATATGCGTGTCATGATGAACCTTGATGTATTAGTTGAACTTGGTTATCCGGTATTGCTAGCTACATCGCGCAAGAAATTTATCAGAACGGCATTAGATTTGCCGGTAGATGATGTAATCGAAGGAACGGCGGCAACGGTAGCTTTTGGGATTGCTCAAGGCTGTCAAATTGTACGTGTACATGATGTTAAGGCAATCAAACGTACGGTTCGTATGTGCGACGCGATGCTATATGCTTCACAAGATATGAACTAAATAAGAATTTGAATAGAAAGTTGGTATTTATCTTGGATAAAATGGTTATGAGTAGAATGGAGTATTATGGATACCATGGTGTTTTTGCAGAGGAACGGAAGCTCGGTCAACGCTACTACATTGACTTAGAACTCGAAATGGACTTACGAGAAGCTGGAGAAAATGATGATCTAAGTAAAACGGTTAATTATGCCGAAGTTCATGTGCTTGTGAAAGAAATTGTAGAGAATAAATCTTTCCAATTGATAGAAGCCTTAGGAGAATATATTGCATCCTCGGTATTAGACACTTATACTAGTATCAATGCATTAACGGTCAAAGTGACCAAACCGCATCCCCCGTTCGACATTCATTTCGAAGGTGTTACGGTGGAGCTGTTCAGGACAAGAAAGTGAGAATCCATCATGAAGTTACATTCTACCTCTGAGTTATCAGAGGCTTATATTGCATTAGGGGCAAATTTAGGTGATCGCGAGAAAACCTTAATGGATGCCATTGATCGACTCCATGCACACCCTCAGATTACAGTTCTTCGCTGTTCCAGTTTGTATGAGACAGAGCCCGTAGGCTATGCAGATCAGCCATTTTTTCTCAACATGGCACTTGCTATTAAGACGGATCTAAGCCCACACGCTTTACTTTCAGTTATGCAAACAATAGAGCAAGTTCTAGGTCGAGTAAGGCATATTCTAAATGGACCACGAACGTTAGATTTAGATCTCCTATGGATGGAAGGTCGGGAGGAGAATACACCAGACCTGATTCTTCCACATCCGCGGATGGAAGAGCGTGCTTTCGTACTCGTTCCCTTAAATGATATTGTGAGTCAGGGTGAGACTTCTGGCTTGCATCGTGTAGTTAAGACAGCAATTGAGAGACTGGATGGAAAGGAAGGAATACGGCTTTGGACAACATGCAACTGGCAAACCGCATCCGAGCATTCCGAAAGCTAAAAGGGTTTACGCAGCAGGAGCTAGCAGCTAAGACAGGGATTTCTCTCTCTGTGCTTGGCACTATTGAACGTGGTAATCGTCAAGCTGAAGATCAAATTTTAAATAAAATTGTAGAGGTTCTGGGTATTTCCATAAACGACCTAAAGGAGTGACAGACACAACATGTTAAAGATTGGCGATATCGAAATGAAGAATCAGGTCGTGCTTGCTCCAATGGCAGGTGTGTGTAACCCAGCTTTTCGGCTAATCGCTAAAGAGTTCGGTACAGGGTTGGTATGTGCGGAGATGGTTAGCGGTAAGGCCATCGTGCATGGTAACAAAAGAACACAAGAAATGCTGTTTGTTGACGAGCGTGAGAAGCCACTTAGCTTGCAGATTTTTGGAGGAGACCGTGAATCGCTTGTCGAGGCAGCTAAAATCGTCGATCGGGAAACCAATGCCGATATTATTGATATTAACATGGGTTGTCCGGCACCTAAAGTGACCAAAATCGACGCAGGAGCGCGTTGGCTTCTTGATCCAAACAAAATTTATGAGATGGTATCGGCTGTGGTAGATGCTGTAGATAAACCGGTTACTGTCAAAATGCGTATAGGCTGGGATAGCGAACATGTATTTGCTGTACAGAACGCGCAGGCAATTGAGCGCGCCGGTGGTCAAGCGGTTAGTGTACATGGTAGAACGCGTGAGCAACAATACACGGGTCATGCTAACTGGGATATTATTAGAGATGTGAAACAAGCTGTATCCATCCCGGTCATCGGTAATGGAGATGTAGTTACACCGGAAGATGCACGCCGTATGTTGGATACAACAGGTTGCGATGGCGTTATGATTGGGCGTGGAGCATTAGGTAATCCTTGGATGCTGTATCGTACGATTCAATATTTACAATCGGGTGAGCTTGTAGCCGATCCATCTGCTGAAGAAAAGATTAGAATTGCTGTACTTCATATGGATCGCTTGATTGCGATGAGAGGCGAGTCTATCGCCGTACGTGAAATGCGTAAGCACTTAGCTTGGTACTTAAAAGGATTACGTGGTTCTGCAAGAATTAAAGATGAAATCATGGAAGAAACCAAGCGTGACGAAATGGTACGAATTCTGGAGGATTTTGTAGCCGGTCTAGCTGAACAGGACCAGATAGATGAGGAATCAGTAGCGATAGCGGCAGTCTCCCAATAAGAGCTTTGCCAGTGGAAGATGATGGAACCAAGTAACGGTCATTGACATTTTGAAATGGTTACCATATACTTTTGCAGTATAAATTCGACTCATTGGTTAAACTCCGCAGCAGAGGAAGTTCTGATTCCTCAAGTTTTGCATATAGTGTTCTGCATAGTAAGGGTAATCTATTTCAAATTATTCACATGACAGGAGAATTGTTGAATGGGCGATAAAGAAGTCATTCTTACACTGGAAGGTCTCAAGAAGTTAGAGAGCGAGCTGGAGCATATCAAGTCTGTGAAACGGCGTGAGATTGCTGAACGGATCAAAGTAGCTATTGGTTATGGCGATATCAGTGAAAACTCGGAATATGAAGATGCAAAGAATGAGCAAGCTTTTATAGAAGGACGCGTTATTACACTTGAGAAATTGCTTCGTAACGCTCGTATCATTAACAATGATGATGTTAATACGGATACAGTAGGCGTGGGCGTAAAGGTAATCGTAGAAGACTTGGAATTCAAAGATACGGTAGAGTACCTCATTGTAGGTACAGCTGAATCCGATCCACTTAACAACAAAATATCTAATGAAAGTCCTGTTGGTAAAGCCATTATTGGTAAGCAAAAGGGTGCTGTTGTTGATGTTGTCGTTCCTGCAGGCGTTATTCAATATAAAATTATTGATATTATGAAGGCATAGTGTTTGAGGATTGTTTTAAAAGGCTTCCTATGGGGAGCTTTTTTTTCGATATAATGGATAGTAACGTATATGTAAAAGCTGCATGACTTGAAAAACCACATCAGAGTAAGTGATCATGAAGGAGATGAAGTACCATGTCTGAAGAAGAAGTGATTAATCCGGAGAATGAGCTTAGCGAATTGTTACAGATCCGTCGCGATAAATTGGACGAGCTGCGTGAAATGGGGATAGATCCATTTGGATCAAAATATAACAGAACTCATAATGCGGGGGAACTGTTAGCCAAATATGACGCGTTTACGCATGATGAGTTGGAAGAAAACCCAATTGAAGTCAATATTGCTGGTCGTATTATGGCTAAGCGCGGTATGGGTAAAGCTATTTTTGCTCATATTCAAGACTTAAGTGGCAAAATTCAAATATATGTACGTCAGGACTCTGTACCTGAAGTGAAGTTTAATGCCTTCCGCCTGCTTGATCTAGGTGACATTATTGGTGTAACAGGTGTCGTGTTTAGAACCAAAACAGGTGAGACTACGATTAAAGTAAGTGATGTTGAGGTACTCTCGAAATCACTATATCCATTACCTGATAAATATCATGGTTTGAAGGATGTAGAACTGCGCTATCGTCAACGTTATGTAGATTTGATCATTAACCCTGAAGTACAGCAGACTTTTATTTATCGTTCGCGGATTATTCAATCCATGCGTCGTTATTTAGATTCATTAGGATATCTAGAGGTCGAAACGCCTACCCTGCACACCATTGCTGGAGGCGCTGCGGCGAAACCGTTTATTACACATCACAATGCTCTAGACATGGAACTCTTCATGCGGATCGCTATTGAGCTTCACCTCAAACGACTTATTGTTGGCGGCCTTGAGAAAGTGTATGAAATTGGCCGTGTGTACCGTAATGAAGGAATGTCGACTCGTCATAATCCAGAGTTCACGATGATTGAATTGTATGAGGCATACGCTGATTATGAAGATATCATGCGTTTGACAGAAAACCTAGTAGCTCATATTGCACAAGAAGTGTTGGGCAAGACCGTCATCGACTATCAAGGTCAAGAAGTGGATCTAACGCCAGCTTGGCGCCGGGTGTCCATGGTTGATGCAATCAAAGAAAAAACAGGTGTAGACTTCAATGTCCATATGACAGATGAAGAAGCTCGTAGCTTGGCAAAAGAACACAAGGTTCCTGTGGAGGGTCACAGCAAATTCGGGCATATTGTGAATGCTTTCTTTGAACAGTTTGTAGAAGAGACTTTAATTCAGCCGACATTCATTACAGGACATCCTGTAGAGATCTCACCACTGGCTAAGCAAAAGGTACAAGACCCACGCTTCACCGATAGATTCGAGTTGTTCATTGTAGGAAGAGAGCATGCAAATGCATTTACTGAGCTGAATGATCCGATCGATCAACGTCAACGGTTTGAGTCTCAGTTGAAGGAACGTGAGCTTGGTAATGATGAAGCACATGAGATGGATGATGATTTCATTCGTGCTCTAGAATATGGTATGCCGCCAACAGGTGGTCTGGGCATTGGTATAGACAGACTTGTCATGCTGCTAACGAATTCACCATCTATCCGGGATGTGCTGTTATTCCCACATATGCGTACTATTAAAGACAATTAATTAAAACAGAGGGTTCACGCATCGTCTTATGTCTAGAGATGTTTGAACTTTTATCACACGCGACTTCGCTCTCCTAATATATTGGAGGACGGAGTTGTTTGTTTTATGGGGAGGATTTGATCAAACATAGAAAGTATAAGTTTTAACTAGGCTTTGCTTATATCTACGAGAAACGGTTACTGTCGCTTTAAGGACTGCGAAGTCGTTTCTTCTTGTATATAAGAGAGGATAGCTATCATTTATCATTCATTTCAACAGCGCAGCTGTGGTAAATTAAATGTTATTAAAAAAAGCTTGCACATCACTAACAGACGTGATATATTATTTATCCGGCCATTAAACGTCGGTCAACACGAACCAGAAAGCTTAACAATCACATGAAAATGACATTGAAAATAAAGCTTGCATTACTGAGTCGGACATGATA
>DASXLR010000046.1:0-8277 GCA_036496075.1 Paenibacillus sp.
AAAAAAAAAAAAAAAAAAAAAAAAAAAAAAAAAAAAAAAAAAAAAAAATAGCCCATGGAAGATTCGTGTAAAATGGAGGCTGAAGTCATCCGGCTTATTAACAACCGCCCACTAATATGTCTAGGCTGGAAGTCCGCTCACGAATCTTTCATGACCGAGGTGTCGCACTTAGCTTGACAATCCGTCATTTCTTTAAATATGAAGAAGCCTCCTGTTTTTATGGCTCAACCTTAAAATCGGTTCTTGACAATTCCTCCCTCGAGTCGAAGGGATTGCACTTTACTAAAATACCAGTCTTGTAATGGTTACGGGTAAAGTAGTGACGGCGTTGAAACGTTTTAATGCGGTTATGTTGACCTTCTACAGCAGCATTTGTCCAGCGACAGTGATGATAGTTCACGATTTCTTCTTCCCAGTTACGCATCGTTCCCAGAGTCCTGCGCACCGCACCATGGTTCATCTGCTCTACTTGCTCACACCACCGCGTGAAGCCCAGTCTGGCCACCACATAGTTTGGGGAAACATGAAATCGATCCGCAATGCGGAGGGCACAAGGAAAGCATTCGCTGATCCAGGTGTGGTAGGCTTGAGCTAAATCCATGATCACCGCTTTGGGGGTGAGGAGCAGAAAGGCTGGATGTTGCTGAGCATAGGTGCGCAGGTCTTCTAATTTTCGTCCGGGTAGTACATCCATCTGGATTTCGCCTTTAAGATTGTGAATACCCATACAAAAAGCAGGTCGCAACGTGTGCATTTCATTCGAAGTGCCGGAAGATGTAAGTAGGTCCTTTTTTTTCAAAGGCGGGCAAATAGCGTACACAGCGCAGACCCCGCGCTCCTTTGCGAATCAAGTGCTGCTCTGAACCACAGCAAGGACAAGGTTGTTTTTCAGCCAATGGTTCGGCATGAATATGGAGTTCGTCTGTATCGATGTGTAGAATTTGAATCACGTTTAGTTCTGGCAAGCTAAACATTTCGTTGATAATCCATTTTATACCCGGATTATTTCGTCAAGCACTAATTTCGGTTTTGAGCCACTTTTAGAATCATGATTACAATAATACGTTACTTATCTAACGCATTAATTATTTACTACAGATCTATTTTAGACGAATTGAATCTATATAACTTAGTGCTTCTGATCTCATGTACTCGGCCGCCAGAGTAATTCTTTGCGTTTCTAGAAACATTCTTACTAAGGTACTGCTTGTATTCAGATGTTCCGTTTGAGGTGTTAGATAAATGGTCTCTGCACTGCTGGCCTTGCTATTATATTGTTCCAATTTTATTTCGTAATCTAAGTCTGTTGACCCTCTGATCCCACGAATAATGGCTTCAATTTTCTGTTCATTGATGTAATCAGCGATCAATCCCGAACAAGTGATAATACTAACTGAACTATCCAAATGAGCTACAGATAAAGCCACAATCTGAAGTCTTTGCTCAGATGTAAACATATTGTCCTTTGAGTTATTATTAGCAATGACAATATCAATGTGGTCAAACAGCTTTGAGGCCCTCTCTAATATATTCAAGTGACCTAAAGTAAAAGGGTCAAAAGACCCTGGGTATATGGCTCTCATGTGTCATCCCCCACGATTTATTACTTGATTTTTCTTTTTTAGACAATTCGATAATTACAAACTAAAACCCTGCTTTAGACAAAAAAAGACAACAGCTTATAGAAGCCGTCGTCCTAATTGCCTTCAACTCTACTTCATTCTATTCCTCTTAATATCCCAACTAAAGCCCATCAATAATAGATTGAATCCGCTCAATCTTAGGCTCTTCATATAGCTTCCCATTAATAAAAATCGTTGGTGCACCCTCGACTCCGTGTTTACGACCGATTTCGAAATCCTTTTTCACATTAACGATATACTTCTGTTCTTTAAGTTCTTGCTTGAACAGTTCCATATCCACTTCTGGAATTTCCTTAGCAACTAAGTCAACGATAAATTCATAGGTTGCCCATTCCGTAGATCCATCACCTTGCCTAGCCGTCATCAGTGCATGATACTTCCAGAAAAATTCGGCATTCTGCTGAAATAATGTTTCTCCAGCCAAAGCCGCGAGATGCGAATCAGGACCTAGAAATGAGAAATCTAAATATACAAATGATGCTTTACCTGTATCAATATATTGTTGCTTTACTAGTGGGAAAACAGTCTCCGTCCATAGCTTACAGTAAGGACATTTATAATCTGAGAATTCAACGATTTGGATCGGAGCATCCTTATCTCCCAGCATGGGCTGGTTATCCACATCGAAGTCGTCTGGTACTTGATCTACTTTAACTTGGTTAAGATCAGGATACAGCATTGAATCCATTACTTCTTCTTTATTGCCCGTATTATACACTACAGTAGTAATGATTGCGACAGCAGCAATCAACAGAAGAGCCACTACCCAGATCAGACGTTGCTTCTTACTGTTCATCTCATATAATCCCCCTACTAACTTCAGATATATTACTCTCCGCCGATTGTATAGGGTTTAATTAGGTTATTACAATGACTTTTTCCACAAATAACCCACTTTATATGACAAAATATTGAATTTTATTATCGATTTATTTATATTCTTTGGATCTTAGGCGCATTTTCGGCCTTTTTGGTCTCTTCTGTGTCTCCTGCGACTTCTGGCTTCACAGCGAATAATGTCAGCAATCCGCCAGTCGCTCCAATCCCAGCCATAACACCGAATAAGACCCAATGATTAGCGTTCACTAATAGCGAAACTATGGGAGGTCCTAATGAGACCCCGATAAACCTCATGCTACTGTAAAGGGAAGTTATTGTCCCACGTTGTTCTTTCTCTATTCCTACCGTAATCAGTGCATCCATACAAGGAAGTGCAAGACCTATACCCGCTCCGCACAGTGAGAAGAAGCTAATCACAAAAATAATCTGGCTACTAAACCCGATAATGATCAGACACACGCATAAAAGCGCCATGCCTGCAAAACCGGTCCATTTCATCCTTTTCTTATTCTGACCAATAATTTTACCACTGATATAAGAGCACAAACACAACAAGACTAAAGGAATGGCAAGCACCAGTCCTTTGATGATCCCATCCAGATGATATTGAGACTCTAACGTATCGGATAAATAAAAAAGAACCCCAAATAGAATGAACATACAGATACCACCGATAGCAAAAATAGCGTAAATCCAACGCCCCTTTTCCTTTAATATATTTTTCGTATTCACCAAAAAGGTAGACAGGGGCATGTCATTCCCGCCTTTTTTAGGCGTTCCCACTAAGAAAATCACTAATAATAAAGAAATAACACACAGAATAGGAATACTAATGAAGGGGAGATACCATAGAACGCTTCCAAGTGCGGCTCCAAGCACAGGACTAATAACCTTCCCAAAGGTGTTAGAAGTTTCGATAATCCCAAGCCCCTTACTTATCTCTTTCTCATCATCGAACATATCTCCAACAAGAGGTATAACAATAGGAAAGGCGCCCGAAGCACCAATTCCCTGCAAAAACCTACCCACCAAAATTATCCAATATGCCGTTATACCACCCGTTAACCAAGCTGCGACTGCGGAAACTACCCCACCTATCGCAGCAATAATGAGACTTGGAATAATTACTTTTTTACGCCCGAATCGATCGGAAAGGTATCCCGCAATAGGAATTAAAAGAATAGCTACGATAGCATATACGGTAATCAACATACTAACTTTAAAAGAACTAATATGTAGCTTGCGAGAAATTAAAGGTAAGATTGGAATCAACATGGAGTTACCCAGCGTCATAATGAGCGGAATAGAGGCCAAAGCTGCCAGATCCCATTTCTTATTCTTCATAACTAAACCACCTTTGAGTTACTTTCAGCTATTATGGTTTACTTTGAGCTTTCCTATACCCATCCATCGGAAACTCCCCGCCGAACTGAGATAAAAAAATGAGTTCCCCCGCCCGTAAACATCATGGATGTGTACGGTGAGAGAACCCGGTTTATGGATTATCAAACGATCTAATTCTTTAGAGCAGATCATATTTATCTGAAGATACATCTGTAATAAAGTGACTTGGCTCCCCAAGGCTATACAGGTGAAGTTGGTGCATCGCTCTTGTACAGACAGTGTAGAACAACTTCCGTTCACTTTCTCTCGCATATACACGATTCGATGCATCATAGATGAGGACGGCGTCGAACTCGACTCCTTTGGCCAGATACGATGGGATGACCAGTGTTCCTTTGGCAAAAGACGGCGTCGTCTTTGTTACTTTTTTCAAAGTTAGCTGATCCTTCAAGTCATCATATACACGCTCTGTCTCTTCTAGCGTCTTACAAATAATCGCTGTATGTTCATAGCCTTGTTCATTCAGCTTTTCAATATCTGTAATAATCTCCCGATGTAGCTGTACGCGGTCTGTTTGTACACTAACGAGTGGCTTCTCACCCTGACGATTAAAAGGAACAATATTCTCTCCACCTGGCATCATACTCCGCGTAAAGTCCACAATCTCATACGTAGAACGATAACTACGAATCAAGTTAATGACTTCTGTTTCACTCGGACCATATAGTTCTTGTAGTGATTCTAAATTACCCAGCACAGATGCATGAGAGTAAATTCCTTGATTCAGATCTCCTAAAGCGGTCATACGAGCTCTTGGGAACATTTTCTTCAAATATTGCAATTGGAATGGAGAGTAATCCTGTACTTCATCCACAAATACATAACGAATCATATTATTGCTCTGGAAACCTTTCACTAGCTCTTGAAGATATAAGTACGGTGTTGCATCTTCATAGGCAAGTTTTCCTTGGCTAAGCTCAGCTACAGTTAATGTGCATATCTCATTCCAATAACGTGGTAACGTCCCTTCTCCACTAACTAAGCGAATAAGTTCCTCATTCTGGAACAACTCACGATACAATCCTCTAACATCCACGAATCGCTTTCGTTTAATCCATTTCCGAACCGGCTTCAGCCATTCATTCACAATCATTCTTGCAAGCAAGTTTCGTTCCCGATCGACATCATTGAAAGTATCTTTTCGGGCATGCTGTTTACGTCTTATGTGGGTGTATGCCTTCTGATATTCATCAGGACCAAGCAGCTCAATTTGACTATCTACCCATGAAGCCGATCGCTCTTTCCGAGCGAATGTAGCCAACTCTTTGATCATCCACTCTCGCATCAATTCAATACGATTAGCAAGCTTTACGCCCTTATCAAAACTGTAGAATTTCTTTACCATATCTTCCGCAGCTATAATAAGGCGCCCCTGGAATCGAATGGGCTTAAATTTCATCCCTTCAATCTCCAACTGCTCTTTATACTTCGTGATGGCTTCCAGAAAAACTTGTGACGATTTATAAGCAATGCTAGCTCGTTTCACTTCAAGCGGCTGTCCTTCATCGGTATTCAGCATAGATTCCATTTGTGAGAATATATCTTCAAGCTCGAAATCTTTTGCCAATCGATGATCTAGGTAAGCCTGAAAGGTCGTCTGCTGCATATTCTCCTCACCTAATTCTGGTAGTACGGTTGAGACATAGCTATTAAACAGTGGGTTAGGTGAGAAAAGAAGCACTTGATCTGCTTTCAGACTGGCTCGGTATTTGTATAGTAGATATGCAACTCTTTGCAGAGCAGCTGATGTCTTACCGCTCCCAGCCGAACCCTGCACGACCAGCATTCGGCTCTTATCATTTCGAATCACAGCATTCTGTTCTTTCTGTATCGTTGCTACAATACTTTTCATTTGGTTATCCGCACTATGACTAAGTACTTGCTGAAGCAACTCATCGCCAATTGTCACACCTGTATCAAATAGCACATCGATGTGGGCATTACGAATGACGAACTGTCGCTTGAGCTTCATCACTCCACTCATCTCACCCGCAGGTGTCTCATAACTTGCAGGTCCTGGCGCACCATCATAATAGAGGCTAGATACAGGTGCCCGCCAGTCATACACAAGGAACGTCTCATCGTCATTGTCTAGAAATGAAGCAATTCCAAGATAGATCACATCCGTCTGTCCCGTACCCTCTTCTTCAAAATCAATTCGTCCGAAATAGGGTGACTTCACGAGTAGTTTCATTTTTTTCAGAGCTTCTGAGACCTGTAAATGACTTCTTTCCCGCTCCGATAATACTTGCGACTGCTGACGCAAACTCGTCGAAGTCTCACCTAAGTCATCCGAGCTACTGAAATTGACTCTAACTTCATCCCAGAATTCTTTACGTAAGTCGACTACATCGCTTCGAACTGTTCCTACTTCCTTCTGCAGTTTCTCGATACGACGAGCTACTTTCTCAGTTACTTCATCTACCCGATCCTGCTCATGACGCCACTCCAGATCGTTCGTGCTCATGTATAATTCATCCCCTTACGTTGTTTGACAATATCGATTAATCGTGCTATTATTATAGTGGAATTATTATGTTTGTTATACTTTTATTCCATTTACATGACATCTTTCTATTGTAACAATCCATGGAATATAAATCAAATAATGATCTAATCTCATATGATAATTTATGAAATTGTGTCTTACATTGACAACAAACGGATATCCTCCCCTTATGGGAGGATATCCGTTTGTTATTTATTTATACTGATTAGACGTTCTCAACTTCTTGAACAAATAAAGGAACAATATGAATTCCATCCGCAGAAATGGTTACAAGACCTTTGTCTGACAAACGAATCTCTGGAATAACGACAAGTGCCAGTAAAGATAAGGTCATGAATGCATTATTTAGACTGCAACCCGCACGCAGTAGCGCTTGACTTATTGCTTCAGACTGATGAGCCACGGTTTCGAACGGCTCCGGCGACATCAAGCCCCCAATAGGTAAAGGAAAAATCGTTGTCTCGCTTTCAGTAACCATGACGACCCCGCCCTGCATCTCCGCCGTGAGATTTGCCGCCTTAGCCATCAGGTTATCATCGTTACCGATTACAGTTAGATTATGACTATCGTGCGCCACTGTCATGGCAATAGCTGCTGGAACTTGCAGTCCTACGCCCATTAGTATTCCAAGCGCACTTCCTCCGTTTTTACCATGCCGCTCAAATACGGCCATCTTGCATAAATGATCTTCTGAATTAAACTGTACACGATTGTTGACTACCTTAACAGGCACTTTTCTTTCCTTCGTCTCCACATGATTCTCCACGACTTCTATGGCTCGTGCGTATAGTAATCCAGATTCAATAGGAGCTATAATCTCGAAATCCTGTTCACCTAACTGACGTTCCATATGAACCGTCTTAAATGCCTTATCAGGAATACTATATCCTTCCCATGTCGTTGTCATCTGTCCATTCTCAGCGACAATATTCCCTGCAGCAATGGTCATAATCACATTCACATCAGCCAGATTACCATCGAGTAAGATGATGTCTGCGCAAGCGCCTGGGATAATTGAACCTATATCTGGCGACACACCAAATCTCTCAGCCGTGTTAATCGTTGCCATTTGGAATGCAGTCACCGGTTTCACACCCTGTGCAATTGCATGACGCACAACGAAATCCATATGTCCTTCTCTTAGCAGCGATTCAGAGCTTCTATCATCTGTCACCAACATCATCCGGCGGGTATCTATGCCCCCTTCGGTATGCGCCTTAATCGTCTCTGCTACATCATGCCATGCAGACCCTTGGCGCATCTTAGCGTACATCCCCAGACGAATTCGTTCAATCACATCTTCTTTCGTTACACATTCGTGATCTCCACTCACTCCGCTTGCCGCATAGGCTGGCAATCTCCAGTCATCGGACTTCCACGTAAAGTGACCATCCGCATATTTACCCGCCCGTAACGTGGCTTGAATTTCTTGAATCATCTTGTCATCCCCGTACACTACACCCGGAAAGTTCATGACTTCTCCTAGTCCGATCATGTCCGGCCCCCAACTTAGTGCTTCTGCAACTTCTTCAGGTCCAATGAACGCTCCTGTCGTTTCTAATCCTGGATGTGTAGAAGGAACGCATGAGGCAACCTGCATATACGCTGCTAATGGCGTTGTTCTGGCTTCCTCTAACATAAACCGCAAGCCATCGAGCCCTAACACATTGGATATTTCATGAGCGTCAAAGAAACCTCCTGTCGTTCCTAGAGGTAACACAGCTCTTGCAAACTCAGTTACGGTTAACTGTGTACTTTCGATGTGACAATGGCCGTCTAAAAGTCCCGGAGCAGCATATTTCCCATGTGCATCGATAACAACCGTATTCTCGTCTATCGTATGATTTATATCTTTACCCACGTATGCAATCCTTGAGCCTT
>DASXLR010000047.1:0-42589 GCA_036496075.1 Paenibacillus sp.
TACTCCGTAAGCATATGCCTTGGTCTCCGAATTTCAACCGCTACGCGAGTTTAATTCAGAAATTTGGAGACCACAGCGATTGGAGAAACGATCCGTTCGCGGAGCGACCGCGCAAAACACTAACCTTCTCACACAAAACAAGAGGCTATCCCTTGCCATTTGAAAATGACTTTGGGTCAGCCCCTTTTTATTCTCTTATTCACAAGTAGAAGCTTTCAATTTATTTAGAGGGAATATTAGATTTCACTTTTGTATGGATAGCCGTTATTTTGTTCTCTAATGTGTAGATTTTGTCCTTGAGATCTGAAATCTGTTGACAGTGTAGAACGAGTCTCTCAAGGGATTTCAGCGTATTGCTTACTTCGCCCTTCTTGACTGCTTGCTTAAAAGAAGTTGTTTCAGATGACAGTTTCTTCTTAGAGCTACTAAGTGTACTCTTCGCTGCTTTAATCTGAACTTTGATAGGATTTCTCGCTTCTAGCATATTACCGAGTGACTTTTTAGTTTGGGTCGTCTGGCTTTTGGCAGATTGCAATGAACTTACTTTATTGGAGACATCTATTCTTGCCATCTGAACGGCCACCTTCATACTGGTCACTTGTGACCGGAGGGCAGCACTTAATTCCTTATTCTTCACTTTGTTAGCAATTGTGATCTGTTGGTTAAGTGCCGAGTATAAAGTGAACAGTGGCTTATATCGTTCCCGGGTCTGTTTCAATTGGGTATCGAGCTTACTGAGCTTATCCCCATCAATTTGTTTAATTTGTTTTCGTAGATCAATGATGACTTCTTCGTTAACAAAGTGGATATGATCAATCTTCGCATCCCATTCTGCAATTTGCCGTTGTAGACGGAGAACTTCAGAGTAGCGCTTGTTCAAGGTGGCAGCTGACGATGAGTCAGTAGTGGACAGCATAGTGTTGAAGGCAGACTGCGCTGAAGCTGGCAATTCCCAAGAAGCCGCCATTACAGTTAAGGGCGAGAGTGTGGTCAGTGTAAGAATTATGAGTACGATGATAAATCTTTTAGCAAGGGACATGATTTAACCTCCTTATAATAAGATACAAAAAGCACCTGTAATAAAGGCATGAATCAGCCTTAATATACAGGTGCTTCCCGTAACAGAATGAACTAAATGTATCGATTTCCATAAATATACATGATATTCAAGTAGAACGTCAAGTACAAATGTTCGTATGATCAGAGTCTTGTTGTATGGGTATGGGCTATGATGAAGGGCTTCAGGCCGCACGTGAAGTAGATCTGTATTTAATGGGCGCAACGGAGTTGTCCTAAGGGCGTATCTATGTGAACAACGGCAGCTACCAAGTATTAGGTAACCGCCGTTGTTTGTTTTATTATCATTACGATTATTGGGGGCTTTTTATATGAAAAAAGTGAAAAATAATGCGCATGAATATTCATAAATCCTAATGTCTGGGTAGAAAGTTGCCGATATTGAAGTAAGATGATTAATTACAATAAGAACTGGAGGGAACTTACATTGTCTATTAGATTCAAAAGGTTTTTGATTATGTCATTGATCCTGCTTGTAAGCTTTGCTAATGTCGGAACAACCTGGGCAGCTACAGAATTGTCCAAGTTGGTGCTTTCCAAGAATCAATTAACGCTTGAAGTTGGAGAATCAGCCACACTGAGTGCAACGGCTGTTTATACGGATATGACAACGAAAGTTGTGACTACAAGTACAGAATGGACTAGTGGAAATGCTGCAATAGCAACGGCCTATAATGGTAGCGTGACGGCAAAAAGCGAGGGAACGGTAACCGTTATAGCTGTTTATGGAGGTATTTCTGAATCTGTTCAAGTGAAGGTAACTAAAAAAGTAAAAGCTTTAGTTAAAGATGTTCAGAATGTGGATCTCCGCATAGGCAAGACCCAAGATGTCATATTAACGGCTACTTATAGCGATAATTCAACAGAACAAGTTTCTGATAAAGCAGATTGGACCTCGGCTAACAATAATATTGCAACTGTGGTGAATGGTAAGGTGACCGCACATAGTTCAGGAACAACTACCATTACTGCAGTTTATGGTAAACAAACCGTCTCACTAGAAGTGACAGTTGAAGTTGTAAAAAGGCTTGACCTTAGTGTTCCTGACCTTTCGTTGTTGCTGAAAGATTCTAAGAAAGTAGTATTGACAGCAATGTATCCAGATGGCGAGAGTAAGGATGTTACAGCAGATGCAGTATGGTCTTCTGATAATGAAGATGTTGCTGATGTAATTAAGGGTGAGATCACAGCTTATACTGCAGGTACAGCTACAATTACAGCTGAGTATGGCTCTAAGAAGACAACCCTTAAGGTTGATGTGGATAAGACTCGTAAATTAGAAGTAAATAAACAGGATATATTCTTACATGTTGATAAGCAAGAGCAAGTTAAATTAACTGCAGTATATCCTGATGGAACCTCTGTAGAGGTTACTGACACGGCGACATGGAAATCCAGCAATGAAGCCATTGCCTATGTTAATAAGGGGCTAATCCATGCTGAGGCATCGGGATCGGCTACGATTACGGGGACTTATGGAGAGAAGAGTATCTCTATTAAGGTAGATATTGATGTTCCTCGTCATCTGGATATCAGTGATGAGGAAGTGTCACTTGGTATTGGTAAGAGTAAGGATTTAAAGCTGACAGCCACATATGCCGATGGAACGAAAGAAGATGTAACGTCCAAGGCTGAATGGACTTCCAGTGATGCTGGGATAGCTTATGTATCTAAAGGTAAAATTTCAGCCTACAAAATGGGTGAGGTTACGATTACAGCTACTTATGGTGGATCTTCCGTGACGAGTAAGGTTAAGGTTGATATTGTAGCTAAGGTTGCTTTGAGCGCAAAAACAGCTAGCATTAAAGTAGATAAAGAGTATCAAGTTAATCTAATGGGAACCAATGAAGCTGGAATAGAGGAGAACCTGAACAGTAAGGCAGAGTGGAGTAGCAGTAAGAGCGAGGTTGCTGAAGTAAAAGATGGATTAATTAAAGGTCTTGCTACAGGGACGTCTACGATTACAGCTCTATATAATAAAACCAAATACACAATGACGATCAGTGTCGGCCTAGTGAGTAGTTTAGAAGCGGATACTAGACTTTTGATTATGAGTTCCGGTGACGAGAAGTCAATTAAAGTCACATCAACAGATGCGGCTGATCTCTCAGAAGATGTAACGGCATTGGCAACTTGGAAGAGTAGTAATACTTCTGTAGCTAGTGTAAATAAGGGGAATGTAAAGGGTTATAGTAACGGAAAATCTACCATTACTGCAGAGTATGGTGGTCAGAAGGTAACGATAACTGTCGAAGTTGATGTTATTTCCAAAATCGAAGCAAGTGTACAACATTTTTCAATGAAATCAGGGGACAAGGAAGACGTTACGATCACTGTGACCTATAGTGATGGTACAACCAAAGATGTTTCCTCTCGGACAGAATGGAAGACGTCTAATTACAAGGTAGCAACGGTAAGCAAAGGAAATATAAAAGCGATTAGTTATGGTAAGACCAACATTATAGCTAAATTTGCTAACAAATCGATCACTATTCCGGTAAATGTGGATATGCTGAAATATTTACAAACCAATGAAGTGGCCATGTCACTTAAAGTGGGTGAAGAAGCCAAAGTCATAGCAACAGCGACTTATACTGATGGCACCGAAAGTAATGTATCTACGGATGCATTGTGGAAATCTTCTAAGATTTTAACGGCAACGGTTAAGGATGGTAAGATTAAGGCGACTGGAAAAGGAAAAGCGACGATTACCGTTAGTCACGCGGGTAAGAAGACAAAGGTAGTCATTACAGTTACGGAATAAATACACATAGTCATTGCAAAATTCACAAAAGCAGCTCGTCCTATATACAGGGGACGGGCTGCTTTTGTGATAATCACCTACGGGAAAGATGAGTCTTCTGAAAATTAATGATGTTCTTTTTTCTATTTTTTGCTTACACTGAAATGACTAGAGAATTTAATTACAGATGGAGGTACATTCATGTATTTATTTGTCGTCAATAAGAGCTCTGGAAACGGAAGAGGTTTTCGGGTTTGGCGAAAAATAAGCAAGATACTTGATAAACGAGGTATCGATTATCAGCACCAGTTTACTCAAAGTTCCGAGGAAGCGCGTACATTTTTGACAGAACAACTGTCTACTTCTGTTGCGTGGAAGGCCGTAGGAGTTGTTGGCGGAGACGGTACGATTCACGGATTGCTGCCAGTATTACGTCATTCTGGTGTTCCATTGGCTGTATTTCCTTCAGGTTCCGGCAACGATACTGTTCGGGGTTTTCAGATTCCAATGAAGACAACCTCTGCATTAGAAGTTATGCTGGAGGGCCTAACCACAGTAGCTGATTTGATTTCTGTTTCTGAGACAAGTACGCTCACTGCGCTAGGTGTTGGATTTGATGCGGAGGTAGCCCGTAATGTGAACAACAGCCGTTATAAGAAAGTTTGTAATTCTATAGGCATGGGAAGATTGGCGTATCTGATCGGTATTTTCCATACACTTCTTACTTTTCGCCCTTCTCCGCTAACCGTGCAATGTGACGGTGTGACGCGAACGTTCTCGTCTGGTTGGCTGACAGCCATCAACAATGTCATTAGCTACGGAGGAGGACTAACCATTTGTCCCCAGGCTAGACCTGATGATGGGATGCTAGACATCTGTATTGTTCACGGCTGCTCCAAGTTTAAGCTCTTGCTCATCCTTCCGACGATACTCTATGGAGGACATACCCGTCTTCCCTTCGTTACGATGTTACGCGGACGGAATATCTCCGTGCAAAGCGAGCTCCCCCGTCTCGCTCTTGGAGATGGCGAGAGTCTTACGGATACACCTTTAACGGCCACTGTGGATCCGGGTGCTCTCACGGTCATGTGTCCACGGATTAAATAAAGAACTCACAAAAGCAGCCCGTTTCTCACGTCAGAGGAGAATGGGCTGCTTTTGTTCAATAGTAGAAAGTATAAATGTTCATTCGTTTATCCTTGTCTCATGAAGTAGGAGCGTATTACTCTATACTTTCGACTTCAAAGACAGGAGTCGACGTTAACTCGTCGTTTACATATAAGTCTTCGTAATCGTTAAATGTTCCTACTACAGTGATGGCTCCTTCATAGAAATCAAAGTTTCCGGTCAACTTCACGTATCCGTAGCTCATCTTGGCGTAGGCCTCCTGGTTACCTGTTTGTATCACATGGGTACTAAATTTCACTTTTTCGCCGAGATATCCAACCAGATCATCCACTGCAATGTCAGTATAGTCTTGTTGAATGCCTACAAACGGATAGCTATCACCGGATCGCTGATAGATGGCGATGTGACCAGCCCCTTCGTCGTTTGGATTATCGACGAACAGAGTACCCTTCTCGTCCAATTGATATCCATCAGCGTCTATTTGAAATAGGGTAACTATACGATCTGTCTGTACTTCGAAGGCAGAGTACATCGCGATACGACTAAGAGAGTCTGTCTCAACAAGGATGACTGGCGTTGCAGGGGTGCTAAGTTGCTCATTCACTTGAATGCCTCGGATAGGCATAGTTTGCGTGATATTAGAACTGGACAAAATGTGCACAAGCCCTTCGGAATCCATTTCTCCGAAATATAGGGTGTTCTGCTCATCCACTGCGATGACATAGACCCTAGCCCCGAAACGGTTACTTCCAGTGATGATGTGACTATAGGTGCGTGAGCTATCTGTATTTTGTAGAAGACGTATAGGCTCGTGGATGGTCCAAGCCCGCTCGGCTGCGGTTATCTGGTCTTGCTTATTGTGGTAGGCGTTGAGTCCTTCATAGATCTCAATGGCTTGCTCGAATTGAGCAGAGGCCACTTTGCGCTTTGCCGAATTAAGCCATTGAAGTACCTGAGTTTCAATCTCATCGAGTACGCTAGAATTTAGATTTCCACGGGTTGCGAAGTCGGTATAATCCTTAGCATGTGAAGCGAACGCGGCGTAGTTCTCCTTCTGAGCATCCTTCTGGAAGAGTGTTCTGCTAATCGCGTTAGCCTTGTCAATCACCCAATCGGCTGTAACGCTATGGGAAGTGTAATCTGAGAACATGGCTAATGATGTGTCCAGTACAATCTTGAATTGACCAGCAGCAGCCATCCGCGTCAATATAGTAGTATCATAGGTTGTGAATTTACCATATAACTGAGTGCGCTTCTTATCCTTATTTCCGAAAAATATATCTGGGATCGCGAGTAGGTTCCATTTGAAAGATTCATCCGAATAGTCGGACTTGGATAAGTTGAGCTGCATTTGTTCATAGAATAGCGCTTTAAACTCTTGGAAATATTGAGTCATGTCGTCGGAAATGCCATACTGCGCCGAAATCTCCTTATAGTAAGGAGCATACGGACTTCCTTCTTTCATAAAAGAAGCGCGAACAGTAGTTAACTCAGCGTATACATTTAACAATTCATAGAAGTCCTGATTGCCACTTGCGTGGCTTGCCTTAAGATCAAGTACGGAAAGCTTCTCTTTGATCTGAGTAATGGGGGCAAGCGCCGCTAGGCGTGAGGAAATCTCTTGCTCTTTATATCGAATTGACTTGTTGTTCTGAGCTCTGTGGTACCAAGTTTCGGCCTCAATGAGGTTCTGTTCCGCATAGAGGCGATTCGCCTCAGCTAGCCAGGCTATCTTTTGTTGGATGTGATAACCCTTTATGCCAATCAGAATGGCAACGGCAATACATAACAAAATTAAAATGTTTTGCAGGGTTAGGGTCCGTTTAATCGTCATAGGATTATAGCCTCTTCGACTTTTAGTTTGAGAATCGGTATTTTATTTATCCTTGCGTATAATTTTCATTATGAATACGAGATACTTCTTCCGCTAAATGACCCCATGATTGCTCGGGGTTCTGGCGAATAAGCTGATATAATCGCATGAACCGGTCTTTGGGAAGGTAGCGGGCATAACGACGGAAGAACTCAGGATAAGATAGAACATATTTTTTCATTCTTACAGCGGCACCAGCTACGCCTGTCATAATGTCTCTCCCGTGTTCCATTTCTAGAATCTGTGGCTCATAGGTTAGAACGTAACGAATGGTTTCGTTCTTTATGAGTTCTCGCTGTACTTTGGATATTTCACCTATATAAGAGGCAAGTTCACTATCAAAGTCCTTGAGGAGTAGTGGTTCAAGGACGAGATCCATATCCTTGCGCAATATGAAAGTCTGTAAAAGTACTATTTGTTGTAGGCGGATTCGGTCATTATGTACTAAAGTACTGATTTCGCGCAGCATTTCATAAGTGATGACAGCATCCTTTTGTAAATGAGCAACCGCAGTTTGGCGATTATGCTTAATGCCTTCAATAATTCGGGCTTGCTCACCTAAGATTAAGTTTTCCATCTCTTGTGGAATGACGTAAGGCATCATTTTTCTTTGAACTTTCCATAACAATAGGAAAAGGAGAATGCCTACGACGGCGCATAGGGTCATCTGCATAGGGGTATCTCCAAACCAGACGCCCACTAAGGTGAATAGCAGTGTAGCCAGAAGTTCATTTCGCATAGACCGTTTAGCTTTTATCGTAGCTTTGGTATGAATTGGCACCAGCGAATCTTTGTCACAGGCTGCACACCGATCCTCCCAGAGGATTGTGAATGATTTGCAATGATTGCATGTTCTCAATTTCTCATAGTTATATTTAGTTTGAAGGAAGGGTGTAATGGTGACGGGTCTTTTTTTATTCATGGCGCTTATTACCCTCACCATTGACAATGGATATAAGTAGTTCGTCAATTTCCTCGGAGGTAGGCGATTTTTTACGATTAGAGAAATAGGAAATTGAATTTAGACTAACAAAAAGAATCAAAACTCCAAGACAAACGTATGTAACCATGTTGAGTTTCCTTTCTCATCGTTGATATAAGATTCTGACCCATAGGAATTGTCAGGAAATCTGGGTGCTAACATTGAACTTTGAAAGGTTTAATTATATCATATTATTAGAGACAATGGCAGAATCTAGTGTATAAATTTACATAATTTATAAATTTATACATTATGTTTATGTAACCTTAAGAGTGTCTTAAGAAATTTTTAAGACTTTTAACCTACAGTTACATGTAGAGTGGAGATCATTATAACGATCTAGAATGAACTAAAGACAAATCTGTATATTCTTATTTTTTACTCTAATCTATAGAGTTTGAGGAGTGTAAACTTTAGTTCGATCTAGCTATCTAACACATCTTACTATAAAGGAGTAACACTATGCTTCGGAGAAACCAACTTACATTCCGTCTTCTGATGGTCTTAGCTTTATTGTTGATGCCGTTGTCTGGCAGACTGCCTGAAGCTTCGGCTGCTCAGCAGGCTTCACAAATTGATGCTATGCTCGTTGTGGATGCTAGTAATTCCATGAAGACGAGCGACCCTAATAAAATCGGTAATGAAGCGATGAAAATGTTTATTGATATGCTGTCTGCTCAAGGAGATAAAGTCGGGATTATTGCATATACCGATCAGATTCAGCGAGAGAAGGCACTACTTGAGATAAAGTCGACGGCTGATAAAGAGGATTTGAAGCAGTTCATCGATCAATTAGATCGTGGGCCTTACACAGATACCGCAGTAGGAATCAAGGAGGCTGTCAAAGTTCTACAGCAAGGATCAGACCCCTCCCATGAGCCAATGATCGTATTACTAGCGGATGGTAATAACGATTTCAACAAAACAAAGGGTAGAACGCAATCTCAATCGGATCAGGAATTGACTCAAGCGGTTGCAGACGCGAATAAGAGTGGTATTCCGGTCTATACCATTGGTCTCAATGCAGATGGCAAACTAAATAAGGACGCGCTTGCTCAGATCTCTAAGCAAACAGGGGGGAAAGCATTCTCAACAGATACGGCAGATGATTTACCTCAAATCTTAAGCGAGATATTTGCCAGCCATTTGAAGCTGAAGATAGTACCTATTCAATCCATTAATGCTAATGGGAGTTACCAGGATGTAACGATTAATGTACCGAATAGTAACGTACTTGAAGCGAATATTTCTATCATGTCCAATAAACCTGTTGAAGTGAAGCTAACGGACCCGTCAGGAGCTAGCAAGTCCATCCCAGCATCCGATATCTTATTCTCAGAGTCTAAGAGTTATTCTTTACTGAAGCTCCTTTCACCTGTAAAAGGTGACTGGAAGTTACAGGTAAAAGGAGTAGCTAAAGATAAGATCGACATTAATCTCGTTTTTAATTACGACATGGAACTTACGATGGATCCTTTACCCAGCAAGACCTACAAGAAGGGTGATAAGATCGATATTAAGTCCCATTTAGTGAGTGGTGGTCAGAATCTACAGAATAATGCTCTCTATAACAATATGACTGCTAAAATCATGGTGACAGATTTAGATACAGGTGACACCAAAGAGATAGAAATGAACAATAGTGGCGATCTTTTTGAAGGTACTTATAAAGTAGCTGATCGACATGAATATGAGATTAAGGTTAGAGCAGAAGATAAAAGTTTTTACCGAGAGACAGAACCCGTGAAGATTAGTGCCAAAGCGGGTGGAGCAAGTACAAGCAACCCTTCGACAGGAACGGATGTGACAGATAAGAAGTCATCTCCCCTTGTGCCCATTATCATTGGTGTTATAGCACTCGCAGTGATTGCAGCAGCAGCTTATTTCATTCTGACAGCGATGAGAAAGGCGAATCGAGGTTTTGTAGGTCAAATGGTTGTTGAGATTCGTGATGAGAACACAGGCGAGAAAACATATCCACAGTATAAGAAATTGACTGCCTTCAAGGGTAAATTCAATCTTCATCAGGTATTACAGCTTGCGCCTGAATTGAAGGAAACGGACAAAATTATGTTCGTCCCAGGCAAGAATGATCGAGTATTGCTGAAGAATGGCTCCACGGTGAATATAGAGAAATCAGGACGGGTAACAGATGCTACTCAAGGTCTTGAGCTGAAGAGTGGAGATCGGATCACGATTCCATTACAAAGTGTAGATAAGACCATTCTGATCGAATATCTGGTGTAACCAGCAATCGCAATCAAGGCAAAACATTTCCCTTAGGAGGAATTAATATGAAACCGATCGTTAGAGAGCATATACAGCAGTTAGATGTTTCGTTAGGCGGGGGAATTGTCAGTGACAAAATCCGGGTAGATACAATTGATAATCCGATTCTAATTATTGGACTTGGAGGTACGGGGATTGATGCGTTACTTCGTTTGAAATATCAGATTAACCGTCGGTTCAAGCTGCCAGCAGATCCGCAATCTAAGAAGAAACGGGATAAGCCCGACAATGTTGAATTTCTAGCTTTTGAGACGAATGAACAAGATCGTGCGAAGAAATACAAAGGGGTTGGACTTGACCCTATTAATGAATTCGTTCTTCTATCGAACGCGGAGATTGGTGGACTTCTACAGAATCGTAGCATTCTGGAATCCTACATTACAGATTGGTTATCACCTGAGATGAGTATTACAGACGGGATGAATGGAGCAGCAGGGGTGCGTCAAGCAGGACGATTGCTGTTATTTACGAAGATCAATCAAGTGGTCCAGGCCATCGATAAGAAGATCAAGACGCTTTCTGTGGGCACCAATAAGAAATTAATGGTGTTCTTGCTTACCGGTCTATCTGGAGGTACGGGCAGTGGTTGTTTCCTTGATATCGCGTATATCGTAAGAGGGATTATCGAGCGTGACCATGGATCAGCGGGAATTGATCGGGTTAACACGTTAGGGTATTTGTTTACACCGGACATCAATTTATCTAATAAGAGCTTAAGTGAGCATACCCGTGAATATATTAAGAAGAATGGCTACGCAGCACTCAAAGAGCTAGATTACTGGATGAACGTGGATAGCCGCGGAGAACGATTCCAGCAGAAGTACGGAAACATTCTAACGGTGAATTCGCCACTTCCACCTTTTAATCTATGTCATTTGATCTCGGCGACGAATATGGAAGGTAAGCTGCTTGAGAATGCTTATGACTACTGTATGAATGTGACTGCTGAGAACATTACGAACTTTATGGCTAGTGAAGAGAAGGCTTCGGGTGAGGAATTCGCTATTCATGACTATATCAGCAACATTCGTACGAACATTGCACAGATGAACAAGGTATATCCAGCCAATTATGAATACAACATTATTGGGGCATCTTCTGCGGTTCTACCTATTGAAGAGATGACGACTTACTTGGCATACCGACTATTTGGCAAAATGGAGAAGATGTTCGAGAAAGCCCCTAGTCAAGATGACGTTGAGAATTTTGCTCGTAAGCTGGGTGTGGATCTCGACACCATGACCAAGACATTCGAATCTCGCGTACCTGAACCGCTTCCCGGTTATCAGAATAGTGAGCGACTCAGCTATAGTAATGTCGTGAAGACGCAGGTTGTGAATATGGATACAGAACTCGAACAGAATTTCCTTGCTCGTGCACGTGAGGAATATATTAAAGCTAAGAAACAGCTTCCAGGCGAACTTGTAGAGCAGTTCACAGAGCAGATTCGCAGAATATTCCTTCATCCAGAACAAGGACCATTCTACGTATCTCGGCTTATTTATTCGGAAAAAGGCTTCAGCTTACTCAAAATGTTACTCTCTTATATTGAGGCATTACGTGAGAGCCTACACCGGATTCCACGAGATATTGATGCAGCAAGAGAGCAAGCTAATGAGAGAATGGGCGATGCCAAGAGTGCATTCGTGTCTAAAGATAAGAAGAAGAATGTATATATTGAAGCTAAAATTAATGAATATTGGCTACAGGCTGATGTAGAGCGCACGGAACAGCTTATTGAGTTCTATGAAGATTTATATGATCTATTGAACAAGGAAAACAATCGCATTTATAACGTATTTACAGAAATTTTGAACGCATTGAATGCTATTTTCTCTAAAAACGGCGATATTTTACTAAGTGGTGATGAACAAGCAGATCACAAGGGTAACAAAACGTACTATTGGAATCTGGTCAGTGTCCCTGATATTTCTAAAGTGATCAGTAAGATGATGGGTCAGAAAGATGTTGATGATCTGATCCGCGACTTTACATCGGAACTGTTGAATCACTCGGATCAATGGGTTAGAGAGCAAGACATCGACATCGTGAGCTCGATTTCCGATTTCCTAAGCGATAAATTTGGAGATTTAATTACGCAATCGATGGAAGATTTCCTAATTATGAAATATGGCGAGCAAGAATCGATTGAGAAATTAGTTGAACGAAATATTGCCAGCAAATTGAATGATGAAGCCGTCCCTGTATTCCATTTGAGCAATAGTTCAGGTAACTTATATTTCCCATCATGGGGTTTTGTTTCGGTGCCTGTACAGTCTCCTAGCATTCTTAAGGGTATACGTAATTTCCAGAATAATAATGTCGGCAATGCGCACTTTACGATCAAAGAAAGCCAAGTGAAGAACCGTATATTCTGGTTGAATACGAAGAATGGTGTCCCTTTATTCGTCTACACACCACTCAAAGTTTACGAGGAGAGCTATGAAAGGACCATTCTCGATAAGGAAGGCATTGGACGTCATTTGGTTCAAACGGATGATATCAATTGGACATACCTTCCTTCGCCCATTCCAGAGAAATCATGGGGAGACACGTATTCGAACAGTCGTGTGAAAGGATACAATGCGCGTATCCGTAATGAGTTTGATAGAGCGGTGGCATTGAAGGTTATTACAGCGAAGAGTATTGACCAGAATACAAGTAACCGTTATGCCGTTGTCATGACCGTACCTTTTGACTTGGAGGATACACTCTCGGGATATGATCTACAATTGAAAGCTCCTAAACCCAATTTAGGTGAAGTGAAGCGGGCATCGAACGAGCTTAAACGATTACTTTCAGAAGGCCTTGAGAAAATATCGACGAAAGATATTTTTAGTAGTATCTCCGAAGATTTCGCCAAGGAAAATCTTATACGCTCACCTGAACTGATTGCTCGAGTTCGTGAAGAGTTAGCGAAATATGATGCGATAAGTACACAATTGGCTGAATACGAGCAGTTGCTAGGATTACATCAGGATGAAGATAAATGGCTGGACCAATTCATCGAAGCTCTCTATACAGAGACCATTACGAAGAAAGGTGCTCTCTATGTCTATGATCGTGATCCTGAGGAGGAAGCTTGGGAACCGTTCGCCAATCTTATGAAGAGTCATAACTATGTGGAGTATGAGGTGTTCGAGCATTTCCGTAAGTTGGATGAGAGAAGCAAGACCACACTGCTTCGCAAAGCATCACGCCGGGGTTCGGAATTAACATCATCCGAAGATATTGCTCCGCTTCTTGCGAAGCTGGATACATTATATGAGACATTTCTGGATGGACGAGATCGGCTAGAGTACGAGAAGATTGAGTTGGCTAATGGAGAAGAAACATACCAATTCTACAAACAAATGTTAGCTAAATTAAACGACATTCGAAGAAAGTTGAAATAAACCATGAGAGAGTTACTGCAACGATTCGCTACTGAATATGCGGCTGCAGAGGATAAACTGAACGGTAGAGATGACGATCAGAGTAGTATTCATTATCCTACTGTATATTTGTTCATCGGAGATAAGGTTGCTGACGCTATTGAGCCGATTATGAGTATTCATGATAAGAAATGGGATAATAGCGCAGGTGTCATGTATGTTCATATGGCAACTGAAGGTGGGAAGGCAAGTTATATTAACACCGAGGCAGAAGCGCGAATACACAGGTTCGAACTGCCCATGGTCATCGATGCTGCTCAGGCTACAACGCTTCGTAAAGATCTGTACACCCGTCTTTACGAGAATGAACAGTATCTATTGGAGCTGAATCGTACGTTCAGACAGGTCAGCCATAATATAGCGGATTACGGCCTTATGTACTCTTCATTTGATCGAATCCATCTTTCTTTCATTACGCGGGTCGATGACCCGCTTAATGTGTTCATACCGGAAATATCAATGCTGGCGGAGTCCATCTTCAGTCAATCCTTTAAGTCGGTGCAGATGGATCTATATGGATTGATCAGTGAAAGAGAGGTTGAATCCTTCGGGTATACGCATTCTGTTGGTGTTGCATTCTTACGTGAACTGGAATATATGCAACAGAGCGATTATACGTTCTCGGCGCCATTACATGTAACGGAGGATGGGATTTCTATTGCTGTAACGCATTCCCCATCCCCATTGTTTGATCTTGTATATTTACTATCAGACAAGAACGAGCGCGGCATATCCTCGGTTGGTGATATGCAGGACAATTATGAGATCATCTGTCAGGTGAGCCTACTCAAGAATCGCAAGCAGAAGGAAGCTCAGTATCATTCAGGAAACCATAGCTATAACAACATGTCTTTCAAGAATAATATGATGTCCGAATCAGGACGGCAGGGTTATGTATCTGCGGGGTTCTCCAAAGTGAAACGCCCCAATCAGTCCATTGCATTGACTGTTCTATATCATTTCTACAGACAGATGATCTTGCGGATGAAGCATGGCGTGTCATTCCAGAGCAAGGAGAAATTAACCTTTTTCGGAGTAGATTCGCCTACTACATGGGCTCGTGTGGATACTATTATGCCTGATGAGGGTAAGATTGAGGAAATGACAGGGATCATGAGCCATCAGGTGAGTTTTAGTTCTTTGAAGCGTATGACATTACGCGAAGCAGAACAGGCTCTATATGGGGATGGCTGTGATGTTTATTTTCACAATAATTACGTAAGGGAAATTCAAGAGCGTCTAGAAGGCATTCATGTGGCTACAGATTTGAATCAAGCGGTAAAGCAGCATATGTTAGAGCATCCTCAGATTGGATTTTTTCAAGTGGCTGAATGGAGCGATGAGCTGAGTAGTGAGGGTGTCATCCAAGATTTGCGAGCTACGATACGAGAGTTGATAAGTCAGGTAGAGTCTGCCAAAGCAGAACTTGCGCAATATTATCAGGAGTCCGTTGAGGAACAGTCTTTTCCACGTGTGCCTCTAATGGACAAACATAATCTACGGAATTTCATTCGCTATTTTGTCGAAACCGTATATCGTAGAAAACTGGGGATTGTACGGTTGGAAACAGAGCTTACCCTCCTTCGTCGTTATGAGATAGAGTTAACACGTATGCATGAGCACTATAAGCGGCAAGTGGAGAAAATGGAGAAGCTAGAAGATACGCTTCGAAGAAGCGCCATTGAGAGCATAAACAGAGCAGATGACTATATCGGGCAGAACATTCTCGAGTATTATGAGCGCGTAACGGAAGGGATTATCAGAGATATCGAAGCGAAACGTGGTCCTTCTGTATTCTTTGAAGATCGTTATATGGGGAGTGTGACGGAATTACTAGATGCTGGATTAGAGCATTTGGTAGCAAGGCTTATTGAGATATGTCGGAACAATCTGTTAACATCGGAACCTTTTGCTCAGACATTCGAGGAGGAACTATTACGTCGTGCTAATGTCACGATTGATTATAGTAATACGCAAGTGCTCTCTAAGGATGAATTATTCAAGAAATTGTATCGTACACTGGAGGATCATGCGGCCATTAATTTAAGATTGCTGGATTATACGCATGAGCATCGTTATGAAGAGAAGTATTTCATCGGTGATGCTGAGAGTGAATTCATTCGTTACTCTCTTGGTGCGGATGAGACTTCTCGTATTTATAAATTAGGCTACGTTCATGAGAAACGCAGTAGCGGTGTGGAGAAACTGAATCTCATGGGAGGTTTCCACGTAGAAGACTTAATGTACTACAGAAACGGTAAAATTTATTACGAGAGTTATGTGCAGAATGGCTATGAGTTCCATGGGGTGGACCCTGAAAAGCTTCCGGAACTTCGATAAGTGAGTTGAATTCCATTATGGAAAGGATGCTTTAAAAGATGCAACGTAAAATTAATCTGCTCCTCTTGTTATTCAGTCTCATCGGAGGTGCCATTGGCTTTGTCATTGGGGAATTACTATTGAGTAACTTGTACGAAGATTGGCCGGGAATTGTAGTTATCGGATTGTATTTCGGTATTCTTGCTTTCTTCATCGGTCTCTTCTGCCTCATTGCAGAAATGATTAACCCTAGACTGAGTGGCCCCTCATGGCGTCAAAGATATATGGGGGCTTCATGGAAGTGGCTGGTACCTGCAACCTTAGTCGCGGTATTTGCACTAGGACTTCTATTCGAATTCCTATATCAAATCAATCCGGGCAGTGTGAAGTCAGTCCAGAATATTGTGCTTGTGATTGATAACTCAGGGAGTATGAGTGAGACAGATCCTACCGATGGACGATATACGGCTGCTAAGAGCTTAGTTGATAAAATGGATAGCAAAAAACAAGTCGCTGTCGTTGAATTTAGTGACAAAGCTAAGCTGGTACAACCTTTCATTCAGTTGAAGAATCAAGCGAATAAAGATGAGGTCTATGGCACGATAGATTCACTAGTGACTTCAGATGGTGGCACTAATTTCAAACTGGCTCTGCAAGAGTCATTGCAGCATATTGAAGAGCAGCAAGATCCAGGCCGTGGCACGATGGTTATTCTTCTATCCGATGGATTCAGTGAGATGGATCTGAATAATGATCTCGCGGGCTATCAACAGCACAATATTGTGATTAATACGATCGGTCTGAGTGTAGTTAACGGCGCGGGCTCAGGGTTGCTGAATGAGATTGCTTTGAGAACAGGTGGAAAGTATTACGATGTAACCAATGCAGATGAGATTTCGACTATTTATCAGACCATTTATAATAACATTGGTGACCGTACTCTAGTGACAGAGCGAACAGGACCCACTCACGATAGCACGTACTACATGGTATTTCGGATTATAGCCTTAACTTTGATTGGAGTAGCGATTGGACTATCCTTAGGGCTTATATTTGATAATCGTTATTTTGCTCGGAGTTTCGGTGCAGGCGGTGCCGTAGCAGGGGTGTTAGCAGGTCTACTCTTAGAGTTCGGTTTGAGTGGTCAATCGCCTTCAGATAGCATTACACGTCTGTTAGCATGTCTAGTATTAGCAGGGGTTATTGCCATCTTCACCTTGATTATACCTGTTAAAGAGAATGGGAAAATTCAAGAGGGTGGGCAGCGTCCCGGCCGTGCAGGTGTGAATAGTGGTAGAGGATTATCTGGGCGCGATCAAGGTAGTAGTAAGGGATTCTAGTTGAAGAGGTTATTCAAAAAGTCATCTATGGATCACGGAGTAACGCAAGAAGAATATTCGACATCGAATCTGAGTTCAACCCTTGAAGTCCGTTGCTCATGTAGGTTACGAGCGCATGCTTACGAAGTCGTTTTCTTCGAAAACGTGTAACTCCGCTACTCCTTCTTCGGCCTGAACTCACCTTCTGAAGCGTTTTGAAAAAACGCGGCATCGTAAGCATTAGCTATGGTGCTGAATAGTCGACTTTTTGAACATGTATTTTAAGGGTAGTTCAACACATCATCTATTGATCTAGGGAGGCGGATAAGAGATGCAATATATCCATGCGGACTCATCGACTCCAAGCATACGTGAACTGACACATCAAATGGACGAAGACCGGTGTACATTGCGCTGGCGGTGGCCAGAAGGGGTACAGGCGGTATATATATATCGGACGGTTGCGGATCAGTCCATCGAGGATGAACCTGTGGTAAGTAGGATGAAGTTGTATACCAGAGATGAGTATAAAGCCAACAATGGCTATCATGAACGGACGCAGGACATTGGTCGGTGGGTATATACGGTGTTTGCAAGTTGGATGGATGGTCATGAACCTGTACTCATTCGACAAGAGGATGGGCTCAACCGGAAGGAAATCAGCACCGGTAAAGCTCGGATTATATATTCGATCCAGCAGAAGAGTAGTTTTTTTCAGAAATACAAGACGATACAAATGCGAGTGACGACAGAAGTCACCATCCACAAAGAGGTGCTATGTTACGTCAAGAAGCAGGGAAGCTATCCCGCGAATAAGTCCGATGGGACGGTATATCCCTTTGTACAGCACTTCAGCCCGGGCAAAACCATCTTACCTGTGATAGAGGTAGGTAAGAATGACTTTGTACGTTTGTTTTTCACGGATGGACCCAAATACGGGTTGATGTATGAATTAATTCCGGAGTAAGTTTTACTTCGTAAAACTTTGTTTATGCTTACGAAGTGAGTTTTACTTCGTAAAACTTTTGTTTATGCTTACGAAGCCAGTTTTACTTCGTAAAACTTTTAGGAGGACAACACATGGGTATTTTCGATATGTTCAAAAAGAAGCCTCAGGAAGAGCCGCGGCCGCTGTTTTACGATATTGTGTGCCCGTATTGTTTCGAGAAGTTTTCACCAGAGGACGTCGTATTCCGCGCAGCACATCATCGTGAGGATGATGAGGATTATGCATTAGGTGAGGATGACGCTCTGAACAAATACCGTGAACGGTTCGGACTTGATACGGTAGACGATATTGAAGCCATTATCCGTCCAAACAGTATTCCAGAAGAACATCAGATGTACTCGGACAATGTGTTAGTGGGACTTAATGATCGCTATGGCATAGTTACACGGAGAAGACTTTGCCCTAACTGTCATAATGAGCTACCTGTGACAGCGGGTAAGGTGCCAAGTAATATTATATCTATTGTCGGTGCATCTCAAGTGGGTAAGTCGGTGTACATGACATCATTAATCCATACGCTTCAGAATACAACAGCTGATCATTTCAATGCGGCTTGCATGCCACTGAATGCTGAGATTAGTCGTAAGTTCCGTACATCGTTTGAAGAGCCTTTATTTGAACGTGGGGATCTTCTGGCTTCAACGCAAAAAGAGAAGATGCAGGAACCTTTTATTTTTCAATTTGTATTTAAAGATGAATCTAAGCCACCACTGACACTAGTGTTTTTTGATGTTGCAGGTGAAGGTATGGTCGATCAAGATTATCTGGGCCTTCATGGTCAGCATATCAAGAATTCTGCAGGTATATTGTTCATGGTTGATCCGCTCCAAATTCGCTCTATTCGAGAGAAAATTCGTATTAAATTCGGTGACTCTGAAGGGGGATGGGTATCCCAATATGATGAGCCACGGGATGTGGTACTGACGATGTTTGGGGATTTCATTGCTTATGAAGAGAAGGGTAAGACTAGCATTCCCACCGCAGTTGTACTTACTAAGAGTGATATGTTGCACTCATTGAAGGATGAAGATGGCGAGTATATTAAATCTAACAGTAATGTGTTTAATAATATGGTGCATCGGAATTGGCTGAACCTCACGGAATTTGAGAATATAGATGGGGAAATTCGTCGTTTCATTGAGAAGGTTGATCGTCCGTTCAAAGGTACGATGGATGTGTACTTCTCTAATGCAGCTTATTTCGCTGTATCGGCACTCGGAAGTAATCCGGTAAATCAGAAGCTAGATGGGGTAGCCAGCCCGATTCGGGTGGATGAACCGTTCATTTGGCTGCTCTATCAATTGAAATATATCGAGGGGAGAGAGGAATAGTGACCCAGATAACTCCCCACAAGATTCAGCAGCAGTTGTACACGCGTGAGAGACGCGGCATTTTTCGCTCGACCGAAGGTTTTGATACGATTGCTAGATCGAAGGGATTGGATCATTCATTTATCAAAAAGATACTACATCCCTTCTGCTTGTACGATGCACCGACAGAATTATCTGCGCGTGGTGAGAAGGATATGTCGTTATATCCGGATGCTATCCATCTATTTCATACGGAGGCTGGGCAGACCGTACTTGGGCGTAGTATTTACCAGGCGACAGATTTCACGGGACTTCGTAGCGCCTTTTTTACGCATAACTATGTGATTCCGAAGGAACGTTCGGAGGAAGTGGTTCACAACTATTCTACTTGGCTTCATGCTGAATTTGTAGATAACTATGACATTGAACTGGGTATCGATATCCCTGAATTAGATCAAGTGCCATCATTAGCTGGACGCTCTAATCAAGAGGAGCTGAGCCCATTTGAAATACTTGCGAGTCTAAATATCAATGAGAAAATATTCAAGCAGCTCTTATTTGCAGTGATGACCGCCTCCTCAAGTAAGAAAAAGGTTTATGTTGCCTTAGACGTGCCTGCGCAGCAGATATCAGCTAAAGCAACGCAGTTACTTGAAGTGTTATACGCGAGTCTACCTTATGAATTTAGAAGGCAACTCGGATTCATGACTTATGCGAACGAACCTCAGAGCAAAAAGGGTATTCATCTGATGTTCGTAGAGAGAAGTAGTTTACGAGCGAACGATCGTAATACAGAGAAAGATTTCACATTCGATCTACATACGCAGCGTGTAACGAATGCAGATCTTGAAATAAGTAAACTGCCTTATCTAGATTTCATATGGAGTAATCTGGGTTCCCCAGATCGTGTAGAGCAGTTCTATCAATTCGCGGATATGATGCTGTCGGATCTGGACTTGATGCGTAGAACGGTCATTTCTAGCTACCAAGAACTAGCGCTCTTTTTTCAGATTGAGGAAGGAAATGTGGCCCTCTTCAACGAGAGTAAGGGTGCAATATTGCGGGGGCTTCTGGAATACATATCTCCTCCGGGAGCGCTCTCTGTCAAAATGCGGTTAAATGATATTTATCTTGCTGCTTTTGATCGTGAGTTTGATCTGATTAAGCAGGGGCATGTGCCAGATATTGTAGTTGTGGAAGCTTTCAAAGATTATTACCCGATTTGCGGTAGAAATAACGAAGGTAAAATCGTACGTTATCTCATTGTTGCTATTAACAATGCCATATCCCAAAAGCGCAAGGATGTAGCGACTTCCTTCTATTCAATGATTGAAAGTCATCCCCCACTAAGCAAGACATTTTTTGATATGGTATTTGCAGGTGGACTATCTAAGCAGCTATTTGAACCGTACATTCAGCAGAAATTTACAGCAGCTCCTAAACCGAAAGATGTGATGAAGCTCGTAGGAATATGGGGTAAAGCGCATCCAGCCGTATTAAGCAATGCTAATTTCATAGATATGGCTAAGTCTCACATACAGGACAAGCTCCGACGTGATCCTCAACCCGTATCCGCTGTTAATGCGCTTCTAGATCAGCAGCAACAGGTGGAGCGAGAGTGGAGGGGGACAGGATCGAATCCTGATGTGGACTTATTAGATCAGCTTGCCTATGTAGCTAATTTATTCCTGTTAACGGAGATGAGCCTGGATAAGATCACTAAGGATCAGCTCTTGAGTATTCATTTCTTGAAGCAGCGAGCAGAGGTTAAGGCTTGGGCTTCGAAATTTGAACAACGCGTGCAATCGAACGCCGCAGTTATGCTTGCAGCTTATTCATGGTTTGGCGAGAGCCATCCAGATGAGCGTGTATTTAACGGACTTACGCCGATGGAAATGGATCGTGTACAAGAGCTAGGATGTCGGTGGATTCAAGAGCATGTGAGTACAGCGGAATTCGAGCGAATGACGTTAGCTTTCTATCAAGGCGGAAGAGCAGGACTTAACTACTCCGGATTGTTGAATTTTGTACTTAAGCACGGTAGGGATAAAGAGATGGTATACGAGTTCATGGAGTGGTCGGCCAAGCAGCCGTTGTTTACGCAAGATCGTAGGCTGATTCCTGCCTATGCTTCAGCGATCGTATCCTACTTCAAAAAGTATGATCGAGATGCCTTCAAGAAACGTGACCTTGTGAAGCGTTATTTCAATTCGCCAAGTCCTGTGCTGAAATCGGCCTATTCGAAAGCTAAAGTGGAGCTATCTTCCCCATTGGCTAGGTTAATACATCGTAATAAAAGAAAATTATTTCTCTCGTCAGCTGTGATAGGTGTGCTGCTTATTGTTGTAGTCGGAGGGATGTTCGCCCTGAAAGCTGCCGGTGTATTTGATAAGGAGGAACCCCTTGTCGTAACTCAACCCGTTACACCCATAGAACCTAGCATACCCGTATCAAGTGGTCCTGATGTGGTAGTATATGCTGAACAAATTAAAGCCGCTGCTGATAAGCAGGGGGAGACGAAGCTTGTGTTTCTTTTCAAAGAGGCTGGAACTTGTCAGCAATTTAAAGGGGATAAGGTGACTATTAAATCCGCAGATGGATTAGAATCAGAAGCTTATTCTAATCTAGAGCCTGAAGTGAAATGTGAAGCTGTACCAGAGACTACTACCGTAGAGGGTAAGGATGATACGGGAAGCAGTAATTCTACGGGTACTAAGATAACACCAGACTCGAAAGATACCATGACAGGTAATGATGCTGGAGAAGCAGCAACAAAGGAACCAGATACGAGTAAGGAACTTGATGCAGATCAGGCTGATCTTTCTTCAGAAGATGCTGTTACAACAGATAAGGATTCTGAGAAGACCGAGAAGCCTGCTACAGATACGGAAGAGGTTGAACCCAAAGAGGAAACTCCTCTTACTCTGAAGTTAAGCGATTATAAGAGTTCAGTCACTTTAACGTTGAAGAAACTAACCCAAGAAATTCCGATGGATAGTACGATTGAAGTTAGTGGACAGAAGTATACATTAGTGGAGAAGCCTGCGGAGTAACGCAGGCTTTTTAGTTCGAGTAATTAAGAAAGTATAAGTCTGTACTATACTATACTTTGCTTATATTTCTACGAGAAACGGTTAACGTCCCTTTAGGACGGCGAAGCCATTTCTTCTTGGTTGGGTAAGAGTTTTATTATATTTGCATCAATATCCATTGGGTCATAAAGAGTGATATAATCATTATCACAATATATTCGGAACATAAGGGGCATACGCATGTCAATTGCGCAAAGAATGATTATGAAGAGACCTAGCATTGAGTCATTGCAAGTTAATGATCGTCGGGTTTTTTTGTTATATATAGATGGGTTAGGAACGGGGGACCTTGTATGAGTGAAGATAAGGAACCGAAGCTAGATGTATATCCTATGGATGAGAATTCAGAGTTGATCTTGGAAGGGTACACAGAGATGAGTAAGGGTGTGGGGACAGCATTTGCAATTCCTGTATTAACGGTAGGAGATCTGCGGTTTAATGCTGCGGATATTTCGCGAGAGATTAGACCTGGTATAGATATCGTTAGGGTAGGGAACAGAGGCATCCCCGTTCATCAGCTTAGGGAGTTAGGTATAGGTCTGATGGGGCGTACGATTCATGGTGCACTCATGGATAAACCGTACAAATTGACACCGTTAGAAATGATTTATCGTGGAAGTGAGCGATTGCAGGGTGCTTGGAGCCGGATTGAATTTCCCGAGCTAGTATGGCCCTATGGTGGCGAACATCCTGTGTTTGAGCATTTGGAATTTTTGGCGAAGTGGGGCTTGAACGGTGGCATAAAGGGTGGGGCACTCCATCATGCAGTGGAACTTCGTATGTTCATGGAACATACGGTGACCCAATATCCAGAAGCAAGGGTATTGGTTGTAGGGAAGAAGAACTTATTAGACAAGCTGAAGGTGATGTGGCATGAACTGGACGCACTTTGGCTTGTGGGTACCCACAAGCCGGAGGCCGTACTGGAGAATATAACGAATAGTATTGTGATCGCAGCACCTAATGTGGCCAAGCAGGCGATGGTGCAGACGGTATCTTTTGATATCATGATCATGCTCGAACCAGACGATCTAACGAAAAGCACAACGACTCAGGTGTACAAACAACTGAAGCGTATGAAGTCTCGAATCAAGCTGGCAGTTTATTCGGAAGAAGGATATGTGACACAGCCGAAGGTTTCAACTGTTCATATGAATCTACTGAAGATCAGTGATTATACTCTACAACAGTATGCAATATATAATCCTAAGCATCCAAGAAAAGAGCTACCGAGAGCTTACCAAAGGATGCAGAGTACAACGACACCCGTACCATCTCCATCGTTACATTTGACCGAAATAGATGTGGGTAGGGTAAAGGACCCGAAGGGATCACCGATACCGCGTAGAGAAGCAGGACATGCACCTTTGCCAGCTTTACCATTAAAGCAATTACCTGTGCAGACCGCAATGTCTGACCTTGCATCTTTATTTAAATCTGTGCCGAATATGAATAAGTTAGGCTCTGTACCGGAACATCGGTTCACTAGGAGAGCGAAGGAGCTGGTAGACCGCACAGAGTCCTACGCATTATTCGTACCCTATATGAATTATTGGCCCACCTATGACAGCATGACTGCAGTCCAGTCCAAGTGGTATTTCTACTGGAGAGGAGCGGTAAGACGTGGTGAATATCCAGATACCGATCTTTCTTATATTTTCCTATATGTCTATGAGTTGATTAACGGTGTGGGATGGAGTGACGCTGTTGATGGCTATCATGTGATGGTGGCTGTATGGGTAGCTTACCGCGAGCGTCATCTAAAGCTGAATGACTACTTGATCGATTGGATTACGGATTATGCATTACTCCATCAACTGGATGTCTCCTTAGATATTTTTGATGATGTACTACACCAATTGTCTGGTGATTTATTAGAAATAGAGATGGCGCGTAGATTTAACGCCGATCCACTAGATATTCCATTTCCTCTGATGCTGAAACTGTCAGACTATGATATAAGCAAAAGTAAGTTTTATAATGAAGGAGGCAGTGCGCTCCTTGAAGAATATGCACCTAAAGTGCTGACCTTAGTAGACTCTTATGTATTGAAACAGCAGAATATGCGACTAATTAACATATTCTATCCGGGGTTACCTCTGGAAAAAGAAAGATTTGTATTCCGTAGTGCGATGTATGATGATTCGCTATTCGGCGGTACGATTACTGTACATCTAACTCGAATTAGTGAGCATATACCTTTACGCGAATTCATGACTCAATTAGTTAGAGTGATCGAGAATAAGTTGCGAGAAATACGTCATTTCAAAGGTAAACTACGTGGAATTGAGATCGAGCCTGAGATTGAAAAATTGGTATGCCGTTACTTAGATCGTGAGCTGAAAGAACTGCCAACCCGAGAAGCGAAGGGGCCTGCTGTTGTTATTGATGCAGAGAAGTTAGCTCAGTTGCAGCAGGATTCGGAATTCGTTCGAGACATTCTAACTGTAGATTTGGATGAGGCAATTCGGGATGAAACACATCTAGAACCAATGGAGACAGAGGAGTCTCTCAACGGGGAAGTGTTAGCGGGTGATTTGCAGGTACGGAATGTCAACGATAAAGATAATGAGATGGATGTCGAGTCTGAGATCGAGCCTGTGGCGTCTATGTCGCCTACGTCAACTATTTCATGGGATACCATGGGGATTCCTGATGAATGGCAACAATGGGTACAAGAGCTAAGCTCTAGTGACTTGGAGGCTCTATATGTGCTTAAGCAAGGTCTGGGTTACTCTGAATTGCAACGTATCGCTCAGAATGCAGGTACGATGCCGGAGCTATTGCTGGATGGTATTAATGAAGTGGCGATGGACATGCTTGGCGATCTTGTGATCGATGGAGATGTCTTAATGGAAGAGTATGTACCCCTGTTCGCAAACTTAACAAGAGGTGAACCTTATGAGAGAAGTCAAAATCCCGAGAAGAATGACAACGGCCCTCGTCAATTCATTAACCGCAGGTGTGGTACCTAGAATTGGACTGGAGCATATTGCCGTTGGGCGTAAATATGAGGTTGAGGCTATACTGCGTGATATGGATAATGTCGCTGAAGGTGGGGCCACATTTAAGCTAATTACAGGTCGTTATGGTAGCGGCAAAAGCTTTCTATTACAAATGATTCGTAATTATGCGATGGATCGTGAGTTTGTTGTCGCAGATGCGGATCTATCGCCCGAGCGTAGATTGGTGGGCACCAAAGGGCAAGGACTGGCAACTTATCGGGAGCTAATTACCCATCTATCTACACGGACTAGACCGGATGGGGGAGCGCTAGAAGTTATTTTGCAGAAATGGATTTCCTCCATTCAGCAGGAGGCGATGAAGGAGCTAGGTCTGCGTCCTAATGATGCTGCCTTAAATCAGGAAGTGGAGCAGAGAATTTTTACAATAACAGGACAGATGCACAATTTAGTACATGGGTTTGATTTCGCTAAAGTGCTGGTAATGTATTGGAACAGTTATAAGTTAGGCGATGATGAGGGGAAGCAAGCAGCGCTTCGATGGCTTCGAGGGGAATTTGCTACAAAGACAGAAGCCAAGAAGGAAATGGGTGTTGGGGTCATCATTAATGATGATAATTGGTATGATTATATGAAGTTATGGTCTGAATTCGTGGCTCATATTGGCTATAAAGGGTTGCTGCTCTTTATTGATGAAGGTGTAAACCTTTATAAAATTACGAATAGTGTTTCTCGTCAGAGTAACTATGAGAAGCTGTTAATGATGTTCAATGATACGATGCAAGGGAAGGCGGAACATCTGGGTATATTCATGGGCGGGACGCCACAATTTGTAGAGGATACGCGGCGAGGACTCTATAGCTACGATGCACTTCGTTCACGACTAGTGGAGGGGCGTTATGGTTCTGAGGGCTTGAAGAATTACACAGGGCCGATGATTCGATTGGATATGCTGTCGCACGAAGAGATATTAATTCTGTTACAGAAGCTGAAAAGCATTCATGCCATGCAATATGGATACACCGCTCAGTTGACGGATGATCAGCTTGTACAATTTATGGAGCTTGCGGTCGGTAGAATGGGGGCAGATGAATTACTCACCACGCGGGAGGTTGTAAGAGATTTCATGGATTTACTCAATACGTTATATCAGAATCCAGAGAAGTCGTTCGATGATCTAATTGGAGAGAGAACGATTCTCTCAGCAACCGAACATCCGGATGAAGTGAACGATTTTCTTGCAGAGTTTGAGCTATGAGTGATAACCCCTTTTATAGATTAGCGCCATTTATTCAAGAATATATCTATAACAAAAGATGGGATGAGCTACGTGAAGCTCAAGTCGAAGCTTGCCGTGTTCTGTTCGATACACCGAATCACCTACTCATCGCATCAGGGACTGCATCAGGCAAGACGGAGGCCGCTTTCTTCCCAGCGTTGACAGAGCTTCATGAACGGCCATCGAGATCAGTTGGGATACTGTATATTAGTCCATTGAAAGCGCTGATTAATGATCAGTTCGAGCGTTTGAATGATCTGTTAAGAGAGGCAAGGATTCCTGTGTGGCATTGGCATGGGGATGTATCACAAGGAGAAAAGACAAAGTTGATGCGCAAACCATCAGGTGTATTGCAAATCACACCCGAATCGCTTGAAGGATTGCTGATGAATCGGCCTAATGCTATTCCTGCATTATTTAACGATCTTCGTTACATCATTATTGATGAGGTTCATGCTTTTATGGGTTCCGATCGGGGGATTCAGGTGCTGTGTCAGCTGACCAGAATTGAACGTATGGCTTATTGTACACCGAGAAGAATTGGTCTATCTGCGACGCTCAGTGACTATGACGCTGCAACGGATTGGCTAGGTGCAGGGACAGCGAAACCTGTGGAAGTGGTTGCTCCACAGGGCGGACGCAAGTTGAAGCTAAGTGTGGAACACTTCTCATTCCCTGATGCTCGTAACGAGGAACAGGCACAAATGCTGGAGATGGCTCGGCAAGCCTACCATGATTATATTTATGACCATACGCATCGTAAGAAAGCTTTGGTCTTCACCAATAGTCGCTCTGATGCTGAATTAATGACGCTAGAGCTACGCCGTATTGCTGCGAAACGTCAGGAGCCTGACGTGTTCTATGTGCATCATGGGAGCATCTCAGCCATGCTTCGTGAAGAGGCAGAAGCAGCCCTTCGCACAGGTTATGGTCCTGCGGTAGCTGCGGCCACCCTGACGCTTGAGCTGGGGATTGACTTAGGCGAACTTGAGCGAGTTGTGCAACTAGGCGCACCCTATAGTAGCTCCAGCTTCGTGCAACGACTGGGGCGTTCGGGCCGACGTGGGAGTGCGCCATCTGAAATGCTGTTCGTGTGTCCCGAAGAAGAGGATGAAGAAGCTCAGCTCCCTGCTCGCATGCCATGGACACTGCTACGAGCGATTGCAGTCATTGAGCTATATGTGCGAGAGAAGTGGGTGGAGTCGTTGACAACGCGGCAGATGCCGATTGGTTTACTGTACCACCAGACGATGAGCGCGCTCAAAAGCTTAGGGGAAGCAACACCGGCAGACCTTGCACGGGCCGTGCTAACGTTACCTTCTTTTAAGCAGATAGAGCCTAGTGATTATAGAATATTCTTGAATTATTTACTGCAAACCGATCATATCCAGCGGACAGAGGAAGGTTCGCTCATCATCGGACTTATGGGCGAGCGAATCGTGAACAATTTCCGCTTTTATGCTGTGTTCAAAGATGATGAAGAGCATGCAGTATACAACGGTACAGAGGAGATTGGCTCCATTACGACAGTTCCCCCTCCAGGGTATTGCTTCTCGTTGGCTGGGAAGCTGTGGAAGGTGGAGGAAGTAGATACGAAGCATAAAGCGGTTTATGTTAAATCGGCACGGGGAAAAGTGGACACGCTCTGGCTGGGGGCCGGAGGGGATGTACATACGCGTGTCGTGCACAAGATGCGCGAGATATTAGCGGATGATGTCATCTATTCTTATTTAGCACCGAACGCGGTCAATCGTCTGGAGCGGGCACGCCGGCTTGCACGTGAGAGTGGAATGCTGAAAAGCATCGTGATTCCGGCAGGGGGGGACTCATTATTTGTGATGCCCTGGATTGGGAGTAAGCAATTCCGTACACTCGAGCGGCTTATTAAGAATAATTTGATGGATAAATTAGCTCTGCGCTCTGTTATTCCGATGGAGCCGTATTACATGGTTGTATCCGGTAGGACCCATGCGGAGGACCTTCTGGGGCAGATTCTAGCAGAGTGCTCAAGCTGCGAAGATCCTATCACACTATTAGCCCCAGAAGAAGCACCCTATTTAGGGAAGTATGACGAATTTGCACCTACGGAGTTAATACGTAGAGCCTTTGCAATCGATGGACTTGATGTAAGCGGACTGGATGAAGCTTTGCGTTAATGTGAAGAATCCATTATCCAAAGAAACTTGATCGGGAAAGTTTATCCCTCTTGCACCTTCTGTGTGGATTAACGGAGATTACGTCTCAGAGGATTACTCATGGAACCTAACTCCTTTCACACCTTATCCGACTAAATGGCAGAAACGCGTAACCATACAAGAATGTGGAGGGAACTAAGTTATGATTAATTTACTCAGTTTCCATAAGAGTCAAGAGAAATCTAGCTATTCTCGCCGAATACCGATTACTAAAATCTACTACTATATCGTTCTCATTGGATCTGGTGGAACCGGCGGTTACTTTCGCTATCCCCATTATCCTAATCATAATAGCCTTTATCATGCTATACGGCTTCGCCTTATCGTTCTGGGCTGGTCAGGGCGGAAGCCGCTTGGAGCGATCTGCCGATTACTCCAATGTCAGACCTGTTCATGATGATGATAAATGGCTGTTAGGTATGATTTATTTCAATCGTAAGGATCCAAACCTAATCGTCGAGAAAAGGTTCGGAGTCGGCTGGGGATTAAATTTCGGTCACCCAGTGACCTGGTTGATTTGGCTCGGAATTATTGTACTGTTAATTGTGGTGCGGTAACAAGGCTTAGAGGTTAATACTCACCGAAGTATTCTAGCTTTCAACAAATAAATTTTCGCTTCAAAATTAGACGCCATCCAAATTAGACAAGCAGATTCTGTATATAGCCTTTCATTTTCTTCTTAGCTCGTTGAATTCTTTTTGTAACAGCAGCAACAGTATCATTAAAAGCATCAGCAATCTCCCTGCTCGTATAACCACAAATTACATTCAATATTAAATACTGTCGCTCTACAATAGATAACTTATATAGCAATTCCTGTAATTCATCGTGGAATATATCAACGGATAGACTGACAGTGATATTCATAATGTCGTACCCTATATAAGTACCACCCTCGGTGCCTATCGTTACTGCAATCTCCTTCAATGCGGAATCTAGCTTCTCTTGTTTGCCTTTCTTTTTTACATATTGACTGATGATGTTCTTCAGCATTTTCACTGCATAAGCTGCTGGATTGTTTGGCATTCTCTGAGATCTTGCTTGATACAGTGTAATAATCCAATCTTGAAAAGCATCTTCAGCATCATAAACACAGTGTAGCTTTCACACAATAAAAGAGTAATAAAAGTACTCTTAACATTTGATAAAGTTCCGACAACTCCCTCTCTAATAACTGCACATTGAACGCCTTTATGAGCAGCTGCAAAGTATATGGTCTTTGAGTTATTTAGAGCTTGGTTCAGTCGGGAAGTAATTGTACTTTTACCTCCACCTGATACTGCTGCAATTGCAATTATCTTCGATTTCACATTTTTCACTGTCTTTATCCTCCTGTCCAAACGGCTAAATATTATAATAATTTCAAGAGTTTCGTCTAACATTTGGCATTCCTGACGTTCAAGCAGCTTAAGCGACCCGAAGGGAACGGGTCGATAGACTTAGCTGGTTGAATGTATCGCCTGACTACGCTTCTTTGAGATTCTCCTTAGTGATCAAGGGCAGAATGGGATCAGAATACTCTAAATAAGTTATTATATTTAATTGCAAGAGATAATGAATGTGAAACGATTATAGATAAACTAAGTGAAAGATCATCAAGTTTTTTGTTCCTTGCAAAAGAGGCTCTTATGTATTTGATAATGATGCTAGGTGGCAATTCGCACACTATTTAATACAGGTTAGAGACCAGGAAACTAGAGTAATAGAATTAATTAAGAAATATAGTGAGGACTATGTTGAATATGTAAGAAGGAGAGCTCTTACAGCTCTAAAAATAATCAATTGTATGTAACGGAAGAAGACGGTAAAATCATCACCTAACACCATATTCGAACTGAGGTCTATACGGCCCTTAATCTACCAGAAGTATATTCGAGAAGAGTAATCAGGCAGATAGCCATTCCCCTAAGGTAAGAGTTATTTAAGGGGAAGGGACGTCGCGAATATATCAACTTTATGTGAAATCATAGTGAGCATTTAGAGGAGGCTTGTATGAAGACAATTATCTATATGGTTAGGCATGGAGAATCACCATACAACGAAGGAAATGAAAGAACAAGAGGGCTTACTCCAAAAGGAAAACTCGATATTGAAAAAGTAACGAAGTTACTTATAGGTGAAGGAATAGACATGATTATATCAAGTCCTTATACTCGAGCAATTCTAAGTGTTGAGGGATTGGCCGAGTACTTAAAGTTAGATATTAAAGTATTTGAAAATCTTAGAGAACGACATTTTTCATCTTTTATTATTGATAATGCAGATTTAATGTCTAGTATCAGAGAGAGTTTTAATGATTTTGATTATACCTTGCCAGGTGGAGAGTCTAATGCTGCTTGTCAGAAAAGAGCAATCTCAGTTCTAAAACCCATATTAAAGGAGCGCAGAGGGATCAATTAAAGAAACCAGATATTTATAAAATGCAATTCGAGGGCTTAGAATTAGAAGAAGTAACTAGAATGTGGAATGATTAGATTTCCTAAGGCTATCAAAGAGGACTGTGACATCACATGACTGAGTATTCACGCTGCGGGTGGGGGCAGCTCCCTAGGTCTGAAGCAATTCGGTGATGTATTATCAGGCAGACAACCCTGTGAGGCTAAGTGGCGATCCGGGTTTATATGGCGAAACCGCCATCACACTGCACAAATTGAATCACTAATAATATCAAAAGGTTGGTAAAGTGGTATTTTGTAAGTTCCTCAAAGAAGACAACAACTACGCCTAACATCATCGGCCCTCGGTTCTCGAGATGTCAATTGGGTGTGAAGCGAATTTAGCAAATACATCTGCACCAACTAACCGCATCGCGGTCGGCTCTTAAACGGAGCCTTAAATCCGTAGGACGTCATGAAAATCAGAAAACTGAACGAAATATATGCAATTTTAAGTCTAGTCAAAAACTATATTATAGAGTAGATTGATATCTCAATTTTAGAAAAGTGGTGTTTCTTGTGTCGAACAACAGACAACTTACAAGATCTCAGAACGAAGCAATTGAACACATAAATAATTGCGCAAGATCCCAAAAAAGAGAAGCTCAAGCATCACTCAAAGAAATTTTTCAGTTATCGAATATCCCTTGGAATACCTTTGAAGAAGCAGTTCATAAGCTTAAATCCCATGCAAGGGTGGCTTTGCATTTTCATCCGGATCGTCCAGTTGTAGAAATGAATAGTGTGGCTCAATCATTATTTGAGCAGGGGATTTATAAAAGTCAGTTCGAGACTTTCATATCCAATGGTAGCGTGTCGGCTTATTCAGGTGGTGCACGAGATCTTTGGGAGGAAAAACTATTTGGCGGAGCATATCAGTTAGAAGGTGTAACCAACGTTGAACGGTCAAAGTATGGGGCTCTTCATTTGTTGTTACATCCGGATGGACCGTCTCCACGATTCGGATCTTGTTACTTTCTTTTAAAACCGAATGCTTCACATCGTTGCACGTTCACTTACGGTGGCTCTCAAGATGATCCGAAGGAGAAGGGGACATATGAGGAATTAGACGATATTTTATCTGCACTTTTTACGGATGCTTTCTTTCGGGATTATGCTATTGGAGAAAAAGATCTTACTCCTAAAAAATTGATAGATCAGCTATTGTACAATCTGGAACGTCCGTTAGAGGATCCGTCAAAACTGGCCCCACGTCGGAATCTTAACCATTTTATCGAAACCCAAGTTCATGGAGATATAGTTCTTGAAGATGATGTGGAAATGTTAGTTGCTGATCCATCGTTCAAAGGAACAGAAATAGGGAACTACTTAGAGCAAATCTGCATCAAATATTCCATTGAACTATTTTGGCATATGGGATTTGGGATGCGTGCGGAGGAAGTGCCCTCTGATTTTAGGGGTCCAACCATGCCATCATTAGCGAAGAGAATTGCAAGCAACGGTAACATTGACGCAAGTGTGATCGGGAATGCTGTCAACGATTTGAAACGCAATCCTGATCTCTGGTCTGACAGAGGTAACTACGAAGAAGTGCTTCAGGAATTAAAATACATGTGGCATGTACTCGTTCGATATGGTAAATCGATGGATTCCATTTTCAGTAATAGCATCAGCTATAATAAAAACCTCTAGAAATTCTTATAAGTACAACCTAATTGATTTAATAGTACATCTATTTGGTGGATTAATAATTACAATATTATTCTTAGCAATGAACATGGCATAGATCTATTCTTTTCGAACGAAGTTATTATCTTTTACAAAATTGGTCTAGGTATTTTGCAATTCGAAGAAGTCGTAGATACTCAAACATAAACCATGCAGAGGAAGATGAGAAAATGGATAAAGGGAAAATTATATTTCTGAATGGCGTAACCAGTTCAGGTAAAACTTCAATCGTAGAAGCGATCCAAAATTACTCTGATCCCTTTTTTTATGTTGTGGCCAATGATCTTTTTGAAAATACGATTGGTGATAAACATTTGCAAACAGACTACTGGAAGTATTTAAGTGAAGTCATCATTATGATGTATCATACAGCAAAATTATTTTCGGATCATGGAAAGAATGTTTTAATCGATGGGATACTTGTTGAAAGACCGGAATTAAAGCCGCATTATGATAAAGTCCAAGATATATTTGATGGATATCCTTTGGATATCATTGAGGTGTACTGCCCATTAGATCTTTGTCGTAAGCGAAATATAGAACGTGGAGACAGAAGAGAAGATCAATCCGATGAGCAAAATAAAATAATGTCGCCACACATCCATTATAGCTGCTCAGTCGATACGAGTTTGAATACGCCGGAAGAATGTGCAGAAGTGATTATTACATCAGTATTCAAAAAATAATGATTGGAAATATCAGTTCAAGAAAGCAAAACACTTCAAACTTTCATTGAAGGGAGGAAGAAGCATGGGTTCAAGAATAATGCATCTGATTGTGGCGAATAGAATTGCAGATTCCTTATCTTTAGTAGATAAGACGCCTTTTTTACTTGGAAATATTGCACCGGATGCTGTCACAACAAAAAATTCATCACATTTTTTTGCCGGTGAAATTCAGGATTATTAAAGAAACGTAGACTATAAAGGATTTTTACATAAGTATCGATCACAGGCAGAAAACCTTTATGTTCTGGGTTATTTCACACATTTAATTGCAGATGATATATGGTTGAAAGGTTTTAATTTACCTTGGTTAAGGAACAGAATGGAAGCTATTGAGGGACTATATAAACAGTATCATAACGACTTTAGTTTATTGAATGGGAAGTTGCTTGAACATTATGGATATGAAGAGGAATTAAGAAACAGGCTCAATCACATTCCAACAATACCGGATTTAGAGGAAGTTAAATCTACAGATGTCGAAAAGTTTGTGCCATATATATTTGACGATTTGGAGTATGACAAAGAAATTTTGATTGAAACCCTTAATGTTTTTACTTTAGAGCAGATCATTGGATACTTAGAGACATCAGTCGATATGGGATTATTGAATATAAAGTATATAAAAGTAAAGTACAATTTGTAAATAATTCTATGAAGTCCGAGGACTCCCTTAACAATACATCCACGTATCGCAACTGCATGGTAGCTGCTCGGTTTAGAAATGAGAGAAAGTCAACCCGCAATGTCATGTGGCTTGAAGTTGTAACTTTAATGAGTAATCTAAATGGACAGATTAATGGTAAATGAAGGAGTAAACTTTCATTCGCCGAATACTATTTAGGTATAAATAAGAAAAGGAGGATTTTATTATGTGGTTTTACTGTTATAAGAAACCGATAAGAATCCGTAATCACCCTCAATATTAAAAATTGAGGAGGATTAAAATGAGAATAAATGAAAATTATTTAAAAGAACAATTAAAGCATGTGTATTGGTTAAATGGTGGTTGTTGCGCCGGGAAGACAACGATGACAAAGAAATTTGTTGTAGAGTTAGGATTTCAAACATTGGGCGATGATGTCTTGAAGTATAGACCATTCACAAGTCCAACTGAATACCCTGCTCTTCAATATCCTCATCCTGGTTTAAATTGGGAGGTTTGGTTTAATAGGCCTACTGACGTGATTTTTCGGTGGCTTTGTGAAATCGTTGTAGAGATGATGGAATTCTTCGTTATTGATTTGTTGAAAATGCCAACAGATAAACCGATCATTATCGATTTAGGAATAATGCCTGAACACATCCTACCCTTTATTCCTAAAGAAAGAATGATGTGTCTTTATACATCTGATGAAGAAATAGAAAGGCTATATTACTTTAGAGAAGACCATAAGATGATTTTGGACGTTATTAACCTTACATCAAATCCAACGGAAACGATTAATCATGGCAACAAAACTATGGTGAAATTCTCCCATGAAATTAGAAATGCATGCGTTAATAACAATATCAAAACACTTGAAAGAACACTTAACTTGGGCATAGAAGAACAATTTAGATTAGTTCGGGAGCATTTTGAATTATGATATGAGCATCCTTTGTTAATTTTATATGTAATACGGGTCAGGCTACCGATATAAGGTAGCCTGTTTAAATAACGGGATATTTATTTTTGATACTGGAATTAATGAAATTGAAAATTTAAATAAAATGGATAATGACTGTAAAGAACCTTACAAGAGGATAATGTTAGCCTTGATTATGTAATTCTTGAAGGCATAATTTCAAAGAATATGGATATCAAAAAAAGATTTATTTAAGTATCAGAAATTACTTTGGAAGGGCTTTGACCACGAAGGTCCGGGCCTATTGATGAAATCACCATTGGTAAGAAAAAAAAGAATGTTGTCAGCAAGAAATATGAATTCATTCCTTCATATTGTTGCTGAAAATGAAGATGGGGAATACGTTGCTTATTGTGGCTTATGGTACAGTCAGAAAACGGATTATGTTTATATTGAACCTGTATGTACAATTCCAGAGTATCGGCAGAAGGGACTTGGAAAAGCAGTGGTTTTAGAAGCCTTGAAAAGAGGCCGCTCCATAGGTGCTGAAAATGCATATGTTATTTCGGATGTTCTTTTTACAAGTCATTAGGCTTTCAACAGCACTCTCATTATACTTTCTATTGACATAACATTTGATACTTTCTTAAGCCTTTCGGGTTCGTGAATGTAGGGAACACTATCTAAGAGGGAATGAAATGGAAGAAAGGATGAAAGCATGAACATTCAGGACGTCCCAATTGAGATAATAGAAAAAATCGGAATAGTCCAGAAAATTACTTTTCCCAAACAGGGTCATACTTCTATTGTGGCTATTCTGGATACGCTCGATAAAAAGTACATAATCAAAAAGACAGAAAACGATCTCTATAATGAGTGGTTATATGAAGAATACAAGGTGCTTCAATATCTTTACCATACGGGACTACCAGTTCCGAGAGCATATTCATATCATGCCGAGAATAAATCGAGATGGCTTTTAATGGATTATATTGATGGAATAAGTTTAAGGGAATTTCTATCTAGAGAGCCCGACCTCAAAGATAAAGAAAAAGCTATTTTTAACTTTGGACTTTGTTTGAAGAAAATACATGAATGTTCCTGCCCTATTGAATTATTAAAAAATGATCATCCTTGGTTAGATACAATGCTTAATAAAGCAGAATATAATCTTAATCACTTTGCTGTAGACGGATCAGAAGAACTACTTAAAGGGTTGAAAGAAGTAAGACCCAGACCAATAGATAACACTTTGATTCATGGCGATTTTACAATAGATAATGTATTAGTTAATGAATGCAATATAGTTGGAGTTATTGATTGGTCAGGAGCTGCGTACGGGGATCCAAGATATGATGTAGCATTGGCAATCAGACCAAAATATAATGCTTTTGATAATGAAAGAGATAAAGAAATATTTTATAACGCATACGGCAAGTTACGTATAACTGATGAAGAATATGACTATTTTGAAGACGGGGTATATAGCTTCTTTTAGTATCGCTTCGGAGCGTGCTTAATTCGTGCTCCATCAGATAACGCTATATTCAGGCTTCGGCGTCCGTCCGAGACACTTCAAGTAGGTGCATTCAGGCAGACACTTCAGCACCCGCATCCGCGTCCCACCTTCGGGGCTTAAGTCGGTGGGACGTCGTGAACACAAGAACGTTATAGGGAATCTGCCAAAAAAGAGGTGTCTAATGAAGAAACTTACATTTATTTCAATCATAATAATTCTAACAACTCTAGCAATTATTATTGTAATCAATTTATATCCCAAGGAAGTTAAAATAAATGCACAAGGTATAAAATATAGATTAGGAACTGAGCATTTAGAGTCAGAGAATCTTGTAAATGTTAATATTGAGGGAAAGTTGTATAAAAGTATTTCTGGTGAAAGAAGATTTAAAGGTACTCTAGACATAGAGGGTGAAGATATACATGTTCCATTAGATCAGAGAAAATTAGATATACCAATAACAAATGATGGTTGGGGTGCTATAAGTTATCCGTATTTTGTATACAGAAAAGAGGATGGTGGAACAGAAAGCACGGGGATTTATCAATATGGATCACTAGTGATAAATAATGATTTCAGTAAGGTAACTATTTTAGTTTCAGATCGAAATCAATTGAATGATATTAAAAGTGCGACTTGGAGTTCAGAAAATGGTCAAATGATAACAGTGCCAGCTACTAGCAGATTAGAAGCAATTAGTATCTCAAACGAGATGATGAATTTTTTTTAAAAAGGACTAAAATTGAAATGATCAAACCATGTGTAAGAAAAATCAGGTGGGAGCAGGACACGTAAATAGGCAATGTTATATGACATCACTGAATGGTTATCAAGAAGTTCAGATTAAGAGAGGTGAATAATGACAATAAAATATATTTTGAATTCAGAAATCAAGGGATTGGTAGGAAGTTAATTGAAGTGATATTAAGAGAATTAAAAGATATTCATATAATTTCATTATTTTGTGATGAAAACGATCAAGAATTTTATTTTAAAAATAACTTTTAAATATGGAGGAGAATTATGACTGTCAAACGTATTACGGCTAACATTCACACAGAAAATATATATGAAGCTAAATGCTTTTACCAAGATATATTAGGACTAAACATATTAATGGACCATGGATGGATAGCTACTTATGGATCCGATCATGAAATGCAAGTACAAATCAGTTTTGCTTCACAAGGCGGTTCAGAGACTCCTACACCTGATTTATCAATTGAAGTTGACGATATCGATGTGGTGTATAAAAAAATAAAAGATGCAGGGTTTAAAATTGTATATGAGCTTGTACATGAACCTTGGGGAGTAAAGCGGTTCTACGTAAGGGATCCATTTGGAAAGCTTGTTAATATCCTTGCTCATCAGTGAAATAAATTTGAAAGAAAAATAAGAAGTTAGCATGGTTTTGATAGAGTAGTCTATCTCTTGGAAAAAGAAATGTAACATCTCCGTTTAGCAAAAAACAGTTTCCAATAACCTTCGTTATTGAGCAAGAAAATTTTAAAAAACTGAATAGGGGGTTATACATGGTAACGGTAAAATTACATACTGAGAAAGCTATTCTACAATCTGAACTAAGGGGTCTTTATGAAGATGCTAGTTGGTGGCCCAACCGGGACGAGAATGGAATATTAAAGTTGCTTGTAAGTGGTGTTGCAGTAGGAGCTTGGGAAGATGATAAATTAGTGGGTTTCTGTAGGTCTATTTCAGACGGAATATATAGGGCTTATGTTGAAGATGTTGTTGTATTAAGCACTTACAGAAATAAAGGGATAGGAGAACTAATGGTCAAAAGACTTTTAGATGAATTAAAAGATATTGACGTTATTAGTTTGTTTTGTCGAGAGGATTTGGAAGGTTTTTACGAATTGTCAGGATTTAAACGGACAAAGCAAATTGTAATGCATTATAAGAATCAGAGAATTTAAAAAGTTTAGGCAGTATCCCTGACGCTTTTAGGTCTGGATGAAGATGATGATCAGGCAGACAACCTTGCTAGGCTAAGTGCATACGATTATTAAGCATTTAAGGTTCATAATTTAATACATAGAATTAAAGGAGAGTGACTATGTTTAAATACGAAATTGATATTTCTTCTTATTTATCGATACTGGAAATTAAAGATGCAGAAAAATCATATAATTTGATTAGCAGAAATAGAGATCATATAGGTGAGTGGTTGAAGTTTCCTAGTATCAGCCAAGGAAGAAGGATACTGGTTAGGAATATGGAGCGAGGATAAACTTGTGGGTTCTATTGGTTTCTTATATTTGGACCAAGAGAACAAAAAAACTGAAATTGGCTATTGGCTAGGTAAAGAATATGAGGGTAATGGATTAATTACTAAATCTATTAAAGTACTTATAAATTATGCTTTTGAAGAACTTAAATTAAATAAAATTGAAATTGGAGTAGCTACAGACAATTTAAAGAGCCGTGCAATTCCTGAGAAATTAGGGTTTAAACGTGAAGGTGAACTAAGAGATTACGAGTATATCAATGGAAGGTTCCTAGATAGAATAATCTATGGATTGAAAGCTAACGAATGGAGAACGAAATAGTGCTTTTTATAGAAAGCATATGACATCATCTGAGATTAAATTCTTACGATTGGGCTTATGCCCTTGTCGTTCAATTTACAATCAGGGAAGTTGACTCTGACGACATGCGAGCCGACCTAAGATAGTAGCTATCTATGGTTGGCTCGCGTAGTGAATACGGGAACGTTATGTGAAAGACCATAAGTGTAAAGAAAGATGGTGCAAATCAGATGTCTCACGAAATCTTATTTCGTAAATTTCAAAATATTAGATTGATTGAACTTACAGGAGGATTTACAAACAGTACATTTTTACTTGAAGGTACAGGTCCACCGGTTATTGCAAAGATCTCAACTAATAACAGTATTGATGCCAGAGTAGAAATTAATTGTCTAACTCTCTTGAACGAGGCAGGAATCTCGCCTGGAATACACGATTATTTTGAAGACAACGGATTCTTGTACATTATTTTGGACTATTTACAGGGAGTGAACAGCCAAAAATATCTGGATGATAATGATATTGTCAAAGCTCAAGAAATTTTTAAGCTACTTGGAAAGCATCTAGCACAAGACGTTCATTCAATAAAGCGTAAAGAGTTCAATTCCAATATACCGATATTAAAACTCATAAATGTTGATATGGATTCTATTGATTTCATACCAAGTGTCCTAAAAGAAAAAGTTAAAGTTTTACTTAACATTGATATTGAAGAAGAGGAAACGTTAATACATGGTGATTATGGACCTCATAATACAATTAGCTTAAATGAAACATTGTATATTATTGACTGGGAATGGGCGGGATGGGGAAATCCTCTTCAGGATATCGCATGGGTAATATGGTTTGTACATCTGCATTATCCAATATTCGCCAACGATCTTACATGGATTTTTATAAGTACGTATAGCTCGTATTCAAACGTACAAATTAATGAAGAATTAGTGAAAGCGTTCTCTATTTCCCGAATTCTAAATATTATGGATCGAATAAAAAATGCAATTATGGATGTAAAGAACGAATGGGTTAGAAGATTAGAATGGACACTTCAAACAAATTTTCTCAAGTGATTGAGGAGGGGATTATTCAGATTCAGATAACAATGTATACAAAGCAGGTTCTCCTCATGGTTCTCATGAAGATGAAAGAGACAAGTTGAATTAGCTCTCAACGACGAACATTAGACGAAAGCGCAAAAGGCTAATATATTGCAGTAATTTCAAGGAGGCTACAACATGACAAGATCCGTTTACATCATTTCTGGCCCTGCCGGTGTCGGGAAATCTACTACATCAAAGAAACTTGTTGAACATCTGGATCGCAGTTCATATATATCTGGTGATGATATTAGTCACCTACCTGTAAACGGTAGGGGCAAGCCTTGGATCTGTCAAGAGACTCATAAGCTAACTTGGACAAATATATTGAGTTTAGTGAAGAACCTAATTGAATTTAATTACGATGTTGTTATAGATTATGTGACGTTTCCATCGGAGGCTAACTGGTTAGCTAGTGAACTGGAGAGTATGAATGTTAGGATTATTTATGTAGTATTTATGGTCGATCATGAAACAATTATAGGAAGAGATCAGTTAAGAGAACCATCAATACAAAGGGAGAACGAAGCATAGTCCTATTAAATGAATTTAAAGAAGCATTAAAAGACGAAAGACATATATTAAACACCCAAGCATATTCTGTTGACCGGATAGACGAAGTGATTGAAGAGATATTAAATAATAATAGATTTTTAATAAGATCATTCGAACGATAAATACCATGTATTACATAATATTCAAGATAGTTAATGTGATTGGTTTGTTGCGAGGGGAATTAAGCGATAATGATAAATTTTTACTGTATAAGAATATATGTTCTGATATAATTGAACTGATAAAAGTAAATCTCTTCCTCTAAATTTGCTTACATATAAAAACAGTGAGGTGAGTAACAAGATGGAACAAAGGAATGCGCCAGAGGTAAAAATTGAACTATGGGATGAAGGAGATCTAGGTTTGCTTCGCCAATTAAATTCGCCTGAGATGACAGTACACTTCGGAGGACCAGAGACTGAGGAGAAAATCCTAGCTCGTCATAAGCGCTATTATGAAATCGCCCAAAATGGAACAGGGAAAATGTTTAAGATCCTCTTGCTTCCGAATCTTGAAGTCGTGGGTAGTGTAGGATATTGGAATCAGACGTGGAAAGAAGAATCTATTTTCGAGATAGGTTGGAGTGTTTTATCGGAATTTCAAGGTAGAGGAATAGCTACAGAAGCAACAGCGAAGGCCATAGCTTCTATCCATTCTGAAAAGAAGAAACATAACTTCATCCACGCTTTCCCTAAAACCAAAAATCCCGCTTCTAATGCCATTTGTCGCAAGCTGGGCTTTTCGTATATGGGTGAGTGTGATTTTGAATACCCTATTGGGACTATCATACGATGTAATGACTGGAGATTGGCAGTCGAGGAAAATGAATAATAGCTCTGGCTTATCCTGGCCCTTGAAACAGTAGTTACTGATACTTCAAATTAAAGAGGGAAATTAAGATCAAGAGCATGGAGGGAAATTTATATCAGCTGCATGGCTTTCTCCATATTTCAGCGCAGATGAGAGACTATCTGCTTTTTTTGCTTGATTTACTTCATATATGTAATAATATGGGTTAGTACTCGGTTCATATAATTTCCTGATTAAAGGACATGATAGATGACTAGTTTCTATGGATTTATTTTTATTTGAATCCTAGAGACGCTGAATGAAACTACTTAAACCATTAAGGAGAACGAATATGTCTCAGTTTCCTAAGTTAGAAACAGAAAGGTTTGTGTTGAGAAAGCTAACACAAAACGATTCCATAGATATATTTCAATGTTTTTCATTGGATGAAGTGACGAAGTTTTATGATGTGGAGAGTTTCACAAACATTAAACAAGCAGAAGAATTAATTCAAAGATGGAATGAAAGATTTGAAACAGGTCAAGCCATTCGGTGGGGAATCACTCTGAAGTCTGAAAACAAAGTAATTGGAACATGTGGCTTTCATGGCTGGATGAAAAATCATTATAAAGCTGTCATTGGATATGAACTAAC